>JAEEZX010000060.1 GCA_016292045.1 Bacteroidaceae bacterium
ATAAATCCTGGTCTTTAGGAGAATATACCTGCTCTATTATTTCTTCAAAAGGAGCAAGCGCATCTTTATATTCTAACTCTTTATCCATGGAGTATTATTAGAAAGTACAATTAATCGAAGCTGATAATGTTCCACCGTATCGTGAATCATCTGTCTCACCAAACTCAATCATAATGTTCCCATCTTTCCGGGTCGTTAAGCACTTGCGAGTTTCCTTTTTCATATTAGAGTTATTATACACAGGATAACCTTTTGTTTTATTATCATACTTATCCGTAACACTTGTTTCACCCTCTAATGTGTCAGATATAACTGTCAGATAAGGGTTTACCAAGGTTACGAAGTCATCATAATATCCTGACTCGCGTCCGTGATGAGCTGCGACTAAGACGTAAGCATTCTTTACTGCCTCCTTAAAGGACTCCCTGGCCATTAATTTTTCAAAGGATGCTTTCTCATTATCCCCGCAAACCACAATTTTTGCATTGCCAAGCTGCAAAACGACGATAGCACTAAAATTATTCTTATTTGACTTGTCGCGCAAAGAGGCAGAGAATACTCTTGCAGACAATCCATCAAATGGATTGCCCGAAGAAGGCTTCTCATCTTCAGTTAATGCTCCTGTAAAACTCTCGGTAAAGTCACAATACTTAACAAAATCATCTTTTTCTCCCTCGCGAGCACTTGCCACAAGTTCCTCTCTAGAGAAATCTTTAACTCTCCATAAAACTTGCGGATAGCCATAATTAATGTTTTGTATGTCACTAAAGTGATCGTGATGTGGATGTGTAATCACCATATATCCTACTGTCTTTAGCAGCAAAGAGCGTAATGGACTTACCCCTGCTTTAGAGCCTAAATCAATTACAATGTATTTCCCGTTAGGTGCAGCTATGTGGACAGCAAGACCAAGCTCCACATCCCATACCTTCATAACCGCTGTTTTTGCCATAATTATTTCTTCAATTTAAGATACTCTGTTAATACCTCTTTTGCATAATAATATGCGCTCTCTTTAAAACGATTCCAAGAAAGAATCAAGACAGCAATAGACAAAAGCCATGAATACCAAACATCATAGAGCATACACTCAACAACAATTGCTACAAATATCACAGTTGTAAAAACAACTCGTGAAAGTGCATAATTGCCGTTAAAATCTGATACGCGATTATCATTATTAGAGCTTACCATCCGCATGGCATAGCCAAACATCTTGTCGGTTGTGGCTTCAGCGTCATCTGTATCCTTCTTCAGAGACTTAACTGCTTCTTCTGCAAAGTAGAACTTAACCTTCTTAATCCCTGTCCATTTCTGACCGGGTACAGGGGTAAGTAACTTATCAGAAGGCTTACCACATATGGTGCAAAAGAGGAATGGTTCAATTAAGCTACTTATAGCATTTAAGAAATAGCCTACCACGTAGCCAGCCGGTATAACGACCCATTCACTGATATCTAAATCTGGGAATAACAACTTCCAGATGGCAAAGAATGCTACTATACCAACAATCAGATTTGATAAAAGGTCGTAATACTTAAAACTCATATTACTTTTGCTACACTTTCCATTGCGGCTCTGCCGCTTAAATAATCCCGCCGGTGGTGGATTTTATAAAGTCACAGCTGACACCTTATTATATATCGGAAGACGGAACGAAGGATGATGTTTGAAGGATAAAGGCCACGCTCGGTGAAAACTTTGGTGGAATTGCGGTTCTTCGCTGACACATTTGTGGTCAAAATTTTTGACCGCAAACCGCGTAACTCGCTGGCATTCAACTCGAACATGTAGTGCATCGGGAATTTATCCAGGTTATTCTTTACCGCCTGATTTATTTCACGAGTTTCAACTCCATAAAGGAATGCTACATCCGCATCGGCAATCACCTCCTGATTACGGATGACAGCTATCTTGCCCTCTACCTCCTTCATCAAGGCTGGTAGCAGGTCTGTATGGTCTTTCTTTACTATATTACTCATTTCGGATGAAACGTTATTCTTCTTTTCCTCCTTTGAACACGAATAACACGAATTGAACGAATAATTTTCTTTCAGATGACTGTCTTATAAGACTGCTTTGTTGAAAACAATGGTTTAATTATATTTGATGAATCTTGAAAACGAGCTTTCAGAAGTTCATCCAACAAAATTAAACTTATCATCTGAAAGAAAAACTAATATCATCATTCGTTAGATTAGTTAGATTTGTGGTCGTTAATAGTATGCTTCTGGGGCGTTTCAGACATTGTAACTTTCCACGAACTTGAGGGCCGCTATCACACGTTCTGTGTGAAAAGATAATTGATCATAAGTCCTATAAGCCCTAAGCTGCAATATTGCAGCCTCGGCACTCAAGACACCGCTCTCGAAAAGGTTTACCGTGGTGAAAACTTTATCGTTGGCGACAGGACCTTGTACCAAGTCGTACTCATGCTTGCGTGACTTACGGCAATCTGTAACAAAATACAACCAAGCCTCATCAGCACCATTGAACCGACGTATATCTAAATCAGCGTTGTCCAGCAAAGCCTCGTCAAACTCATAGACACTAACCACAGCACGCGCAGCACCTTCCCTCTCACGCTTGATATGCGCCCAACGCACAGCCTGCTCCTCGACACTGGTCGTATAGAACCCTTTCCCAAAGTCGGCATTCGACCTACCTGGTCTGAGGGAGGGTTTTCTTATAGCTACCGTTGAACCGTGATAAAGTCTCATTTCTTTCTTTTATTTATAAAACGCTGGATATCATCCAACACATATTCCAATCCCTGAGTATGGAGCAAATCATAGTTGTCGATGACATACTCATTAGCACCAGACTCCTTAAATATAACCCATGCGCGCATCCCGCTTATCTGCTTACGGATAGCATAATTCTCCAGACAGTAGGCGTAGAACTCGAATTCCTCATGCGTAAAACTCCTACTTTCCACATTGCGCGCTGCCTCAAACTCATCGTAAAGAGCCCCGGTGCTAAGATACCACCACTTGGCCCCTTCATCATAGAGCCGCTCGTACATAGGATTGGAATATATGTACACAAGGGCATCTTCCAAAGCAATGCGCTTCCTCTGGGACACATATTCTGCCAACCGTGAAATCTTGATTGGCACAATTTGTTCTTCATATACACCCATGGGAAGTAAGAGGCGAGAGATAATCTCAGTAAGGAATTATTAGTTTATAGATAATAGATAACAGATAATAGTTAATAAATAATAAATAATAGATAAGAGTTATTCTTCCTTTGTCTTAGTTGTCTTGATAATGGAAGTTAATAGTTTAAGGAGCTCATCATTATCCGATTTTAATGAATTAAACTCGTCATCGGTAAAGTACTCAGCAGAATGAATCACATCAAGCCAGTAGTCCGTTTCACCGGCTTCCTTTAGGGCGATATTGAGTTTACTAATAAAGTCCTTGCGGCTCTGCGCATAGAGACCTTCTCGCACGTTAGCACCGATACTGGTGCCGGAACGCAGGAGTTGCTTCGACATCACGGTCTCTTTCTTCTTGTCTCTCAGATAGCGATAGCATTTCGCTATCCGTTTGCCGAACGCCAAACTCTTTTCGCCTACTACACTCTGCGTCGCCACAACATTTATCTATTAACTATTATCTGTTATCTATTATCTATTAACTTTTATCTATTAACTATTTCACAATGCCTTTTTCGAGGTATTCTGCAAGGTTGGTGCGGACTTTGGCGGCAGCACCTTCTGCAGCGATCTTCGCGATATCGTGCTCGACCATTATCTTGACGAGCTCTTCAAATGATGTTTTTGCAGGATTCCATCCAAGTTTTGCCTTGGCCTTTGTCGGATCTCCCCAAAGATTTACTACGTCAGTGGGACGGTAGAAGTCGGGGGAAACGCGGACGACGATATCTCCAGTTGACAATTGAGAATTGACAGTTGACAATTGGGGGGCGATACTCTTGATGATTCCGACTTCGTTGAGGCCTTCGCCTTGGAATTCCAATTCGATGCCGGCATGCTTGAAGGCATAGTAGGCAAACTCACGCACACTGTGCTGAACACCCGTGGCAATGACGAAGTCCTCAGGTTGGTCGTTCTGCAGTATCAGCCACATGCACTCCACATAGTCCTTGGCATAACCCCAGTCGCGCAGCGAGTCCAGATTACCCAGATAGAGGCAGTCCTGCTGACCCTGGGCTATACGGGCAGCAGCGAGCGTTATCTTTCTCGTGACGAAGGTTTCGCCACGACGCTCGCTCTCGTGGTTGAACAGGATACCTGAGCAGCAAAACATGTCGTACGCCTCGCGGTATTCCTTCACAATCCAGTAACCGTACAGCTTGGCAACAGCATAAGGACTGTAGGGATGGAAGGGCGTGTTCTCGTTCTGCGGCACTTCCTCCACCTTGCCATAGAGCTCGGACGTAGAGGCCTGATAGATGCGGCAGGTCTTCTCGAGATGGCAGGCACGTACAGCCTCCAGGACACGAAGCACACCCGTGGCATCCACATCAGCGGTGAATTCGGGTGAATCGAAGCTGACCTGTACGTGGCTCTGAGCAGCGAGGTTGTATATCTCATCGGGCTTCACCTTATCCACCACCTTCACAATGGACATAGAGTCACCGAGGTCTGCGTAGTGCAGGTGGAAATGGGGCTTGCCCTCCAGATGGGCGATACGCTCACGGAAGTCTACGCTGCTCCTGCGGATGATGCCATGGACATCATAGCCCTTGTCGAGCAAAAATTCGGACAAATAGGAGCCATCCTGACCCGTAACTCCAGTGATTAAAGCTGTTTTCATTTTATGTTGGTTTAAGTAGTTTAATTGCTTAGTAGTTTAAAAGGTTTAATTTCACACTGAAAGCACTGAAATCACGGAAAACATTTTCCGAAAAAATACTCCCCAGAGGAAAATTTTTATGTCCTAGTGCTATTTATGAAAAGGAAAATATTTCGAATTGGCACGAACTTCGTTCTTGTGCTGATAGCCCCTTGGCAAAGCCTGTGAGCGAGCTCCCGCTGTTGCCATTGGGCTCTCATCAATCACAATATGATAGCCAATATCGAAATTTAAAATCGGCTTTGCCGTAAAATCGCTTTCAAACATCCGTTTTTAGCGTAAAATGATTATTCTCATCAGGACTAGCCACATGACAATAGATTCTTATTTTATGCGAATGGCGAGAAGCCTGAGCAATTTTACGTGAAAGAATTGAACGATTTTCGATTTTATCACAGCGAGCCTGCAGAGCAGGTGGTTTTGGCGAGAAGCCTGCGATGGAAGCTTGTTTACAAAAGCTGGCAATTCGCCAAAAACCAGAGGGAAGTATTTCCTAGCTGTGAGAAAATATTTTCCTCAAAATAAACAAATTCAGTGATTTCTGTGATTTCTGTGTGAGATTATATTGTTTGTTTATAAAAAAAGCAAGTTTGGCTGTAAGTTTATTTAATTAGTTAAAAATCAATATTAGTTGGGTCGAGCCAGTCTGTCTCAACGGAAAAGGAAGCTGATGAAGCTGAGGTCGTGAAGACGGAACCTGTGAGTTTTGTGACACGGTTGCGCTTGAAGCTAACATTCTCCACCGTCTTAGTGAAGAGTATGTTGTTCTCTGCATCAAAAGCCTGTATCGTGATATCCATCGTCTGCTCGTCTGTGGTCAGGAACACATAGGCTCCAAGCCATATGGGCTCACCAACGGGACGATTGGGCTGGATATCAACAGAGAAACCTGTGTCGGATGTGGCCAGACCCGCAGAGGGGTTGAAGCTCATGCCGCCTGCACCAAAGGTGAAACGCAGGTAGGAGACACCGGCAGAGAGAGCGTCCGTGGAGATGACCTCCATCTTGGACACGAAGCGCGAGAGAGATACCGAGAGGTCCAGAGGTGTGGTACCGGTGACCGTGACGGTCTGCGTCTTGCGGAACGTGTCGCGCACCTTGTCCTCCGTATAAGAGGCAGAGGTGGGACTGGTGAGCGTAATGGGACTCTCGCTGCCATAGCCCAGCACCACCATGGTGTAGGTGCCGATGGGGAGATCGCATGAGAACTCACCAAAGGTCTCGTAGGTGGTGTCGTCTGCACGCAGCTGCGTAAACTTGTAGACTTCATCGTCGTTGTAACCGTAGAAGGCCAGGGTGATGGCCTTGACACCGGCATATTCGGCAACGGAAGTGGCGGACTTGGTGGCGAATTCCTCCATGGACATAGAGAAATCGTTCACACGGACGGTTACCTGCGACGTGCCTGTGGCAACTGCGGGTTGGGGAACCTGAGGTTCGTTGCTGCTAGTGCAGCTTGTGAAAAGCAAGATAAGGCTTGCTAAAATGAAAAACTTTTTCATTTTTTTTTGTTTTTTTATTTAGCCAAACTTGCTTTTTTTATTCAACTAAATAGTTGTTTATATGGACGAGTTGTTAGTGGACGAGTAGACAGGTCATATCCAATAGCCAAAAGCGAACTACCAACTGTCGGTTAATTATCTTTCAATTCATAAATATCACACAGAAAGCACGGAAATCACGGAAAAACATTTTCCGAAAAAAAATACTCCCTAGAGGAAAATGTTTGAATCATGGCGAGAGCTTTGCTCTTATTGTCAACAGACATTTTGGCGAGATTGAAAACAAGCTTTCATCGTCTGCCGCTCAAATCCCCTCAATCACTTAATGATGCCTCATTCTGCAAAATTGAAAATGCTTTAACTTTGCTCAAGCTAAAATCAGGAGGCATGAGGGCTGCTCAAAGAGCCGGAGAAGGATTTCGTGGACATCTGAGAGCTTGTTCTCAAGGGGACACGAGAGACTATCTCCGAGAAGATCAAAGATCTTGCCATCATGACGACATTTTTCTGATATTTTCTGTGATTTCTGTGATTTCCGTGTGAACTTTTATTTTGTTTCGCAGAGGTCTTCTTCCGAGAGGTAGCGGAGGAATTTGCGGGGGATGCCAGTGATGGCGGCGGCAAGGATGTTGCCGATAGGGAGCACCACACAGGTGTTGCCCTTGATGCGCTTGATGCGACCCGTGATACCTGCAAATTCACCTTCCACAATCTGTACCGGCTGGCTGGGCTTGCAGGCATAGTCTAGATTATCCAGGAATATCACCTTGTCGTTGTCTGCAGAGACAACACGCATGAAGTCGTTCATCATGGCGTCGGGGACGTAGAGAATACCCTTCTCGGGCAGCTTACGGCAGTTCTTGTCGTAGACGGGATGCATCGTGTAGCGCACCTGATCGTAGCAACTGTTGCTATGCTTGAGGTCCATGAGGGAACGCAGCGTGGTGCGCACAAAGATGTAGTTGAGCAGCGAGGGCACAAAGGCCATCTTGGTGGGAGACACCTTGACGTACTCCATGGGAACGTAGGTGGCCTCGACGCATTCCTCTGCCTGAAAGAGGCTCTCTATGCGTTTCTGGCGGGCCCGGGAGGAATTGGCAATCCTCAAAGGAAACCAGTGGACTTCACCTTCCGCAATCAGCTGTATGTCGTCCTCCTCTGTCATCGGAACGGGATTTTCAGGCCATATCGGGGGGACACCCCGCATTTCGTTGCGGGGGTATACGGGAAACCCGTCAATAAGCCTGCCTCTACAGTACTGATTATCAGTGACCTCATAAGACAACTGCCCTTTATCCCCAATATATTTCAATATATTACCCGCGACAAAGGTACGAAAAAAGTATGATATGAAGATATTTGGAAAAAAAATATCACGAAAAAGTGTGAATTTTTGTTATAATTCGCTATTTTTGCACCCAGAGAGTCAAAAAAAAGCATTTTTATGCGCAAAACACATACACAAACAATATGAAGAAAACAGACACAATTCAGTGGCTGGGAATCCTGTGCGCACTGCTCCCCATAAGCCTCGCTGCAACAGCAGCCGAGACGGAAACGGAAGACACCCTCAGCACCCTCGTGGTGACCGGTACACGCCTGGAGGCAGAGAGCAGGAACGTGCCCTTCACGGTGACCCGCATCGACAGGGAGACGCTCACGGAGCAGTATCGCAGCTCTGTGCTGCCCACAGTGATGGAACAGACCCCGGGACTGTTTCTCACCTCAAGAGGTGTGATGGGATACAGCGTATCAACAGGCAGCGCAGGTGCGATAAAGGTGAGAGGCGTGGGAGGCGGAGCACAGTTGCTGGTGCTCATTGACGGCCAACCGCAGTACGCAGGACTCATGGGGCACCCCATTGCCGACGCATATCAGACGATGATGACGGAACGCGTGGAGATGATACAGGGACCGGCATCCATGATGTACGGTTCGGGAGCCATGGGAGGTGTGCTCAATATCGTGACCAGGCAGGCAGTGCGGGACACCGTGGCGAGAGAGGTGATGCTGCAGGGAGGCTCGTACGGCAGTTTCGAGGGTGAGGCCTCGGGGCTGTGGAGGAAGGGCCGCTTCTCTGGCAATGCCGGGGTGCAGTACCGCCGCACGGACGGTCACCGCACCAACTCCGCATTCCAGCAGTACGGAGGTTTCTTCAAACTGGGTTATGACATCTCTGACCACTGGAAGCTGAGGGGCGACGTGAACCTCACCCACTTCGATGCAGAGAATCCGGGTCCCGAGGACGCACCCCTCATCGACTGCAAGGCAGACGTGACGAGAGGTCTGGCATCGCTGTCAGTGGACAACAGATACGAGAGGTGGAGCGGCAGCGTGAGAGGATATTATGACTGGGGTCGTCACACCGTGGACGACGGCTACAACGAGGGAGGCAGGCCAAGGACCACACTGTACGAACACAAAGATTTCATCGGGGGAATCACTGCCTACGAGACAGCCAAACTGTGGCAGGGAGGCCTCGTGACGCTGGGACTGGACTGGCAGCATTTCGGGGGCTCTGCATGGAACGAGGACAAGGTGAACGGCGACAGGACATACCTCACCAAGGACGACGAGGGCAACCCCACACGATGGCAGTCGCAGGACGAGGTGGGCGTATATCTCGACCTGAGACAGGATATAGCACGATGGGTGACGCTGGATGCCGGTGCCCGCTACGACTGGCACTCAGTGACGGGCTCGCAGTGCATACCGCAGGGAGGCGTGTCAGTGCATGTGACACGGCAGTCGGACATCAAGGCATCCGTGTCGAAGGGTTTCCGCTCCCCCACGATAAGGGAGATGTATATGTTCCCACCCGCAAGCACGGATCTGGAACCAGAGAAGATGATACAGTATGAACTCTCCTTCACGCAGCGCTTTGCCGGCAAGGGCGAGGCGGGAGCCAACGTGTTCTATATCGACGGTGACAACCTCATCACGACAGTGCGCACGGGAGGAAGGCCCAGGAACGTGAACAGCGGTGACTTCAGGAACTGCGGCATAGAGGTGTTCGGCCACTACAGGTTCACACCCCGCTGGAAGGTGGCGGCCAACTACTCGTACCTGCACCAGAGCAACCCCATGGAGGGAGCCCCGGAGCACAAACTCTTCGTATCAGCAGCATATACCCACCCCAGATGGGGAGCCATGGTGTCGCTGCAGCATATCAACGGACTCTACCTGGCAGCGGGCGAGGACGCACCGCAGGAGCAGTTCACCCTGCTGAATATCGACCTGCACTACAACGTCACACTGTCGAAGGCCAACGCACAGAGCATGACGCTATTCGTGAAGGGTGAAAACCTGCTGGCACAGAGCTATCAGACCTATGCCGGATACTATATGCCAAGAGCAACAGTGTTCGGGGGAGTGAGAGCGAGCTTTTAGAGAATTGACAATTGATAATTGACAATTGAGAATTGATAATTGATAATTGATAATTGACAATTGAGAATTGATAATTGACAATTGAGAATTGAGAATTATGGCGAAGGCAATTCAAATCAAAAGCAGGAATTTTGCCATACGTATTGTAGGATGCTATAAGTTCCTGGTGGAACAGAAAAACGAATATATCATGTCGAAACAATTACTTCGATGTGGGACAAGCATCGGAGCAAATACTCGTGAAAGCAAAAATGCCCAGTCGCGTATGGACTTTCTGAATAAGTTAAATATAGCTTTAAAAGAGGCTGATGAAACAGAGTATTGGCTTGACCTTCTTCATGCGACAAACTACCTTGATGATACACAGTATGAGTCTGTCAATTCGGACTGTGCAGAGCTCATCAAATTACTTACTTCAATAATTAAGAAACTCAAAGAGACAGTTGAATAAAATTAATTGTCAATTGTAATTTGTCAATTATCAATTAAACCAAGTTAGTATGGGACAGTACTGGACACGCAAGGGAGACCAGGAGGACCTGGATGAGAAGACGGTGTGCCCGTGGGCAGATGCCGTGGCAGGGGGCAACAGGCCCCGCATACTGCCCCACTACCGGGTGGTGTGTGCCGTGGTGGAGCACGAAGGGCGCATACTGTGCATGCAGAAACCTGTGACCAGATATGCCTACACATCGCTGCACTGGGAGTTCCCGGGAGGCAAGGTGGAAGAGGGAGAGAGCAACGAGGAGGCACTCAGACGTGAACTGCTGGAGGAGATGGACTATGAGGTGGAAGTGGGCGATTTCATCGGGGAAACATCGCACACATACCCCGACTTCAGTATCACCCTGGCAGCCTACTGGTGCACAGCAAAAACGACGCAATTCACCATGAAGGAGCATGCCGCCTACAAGTGGTGCACACCCGGGGAGATGAGGGAACTGGAATGGTGCGCAGCGGATGCCCCGCTGCTGGACATGATTCAGGAGGGCATGGCATAGAGCCCGTGCTCCTGAATATAGCGCATGACAAGGGGGGAGACGAGACGGGAGGCCTCATCACGCTCGGAAGGCGTGCCTGAGAGGAGGCGTCGCACATCCGTGCTGGAGACATCGTAGGTGGGAGCATCGACAATGCGTATGCCCCGAGCTTCAGGAAAATCCGAGGGACCAGCCTCCGCAGGATAACCCGGACGCGGATAGACCACGAGGCGGAATTCGCGCAGGATGTCCTGCCAGCGGTACCAACGGGTGAAGTGCTGCCAGTTGTCGCTGCCTATGATGAAATGGAACTCATGCTCCGGGTGCTGCTCACGGAGGCGCTGGAGGGTGTGGTAGGAATAGCTGGGACGAGGCATATCATCCTCCACAGTGGATATGCTGAGGGCATCGTGTCCTTCTATGGCAAGGCGCAGCATAGCGAGACGGTCGGCATCAGGAGCCATCTGCACAGCTGTGGCAGCCTTGAGGGGATTGAGGGGACTGCGTATCAGCCACACGGCATCCACCACATGCTCGTGCACGAACCACTCCGCAAGAGCCACATGGCCGTTGTGCACAGGATTGAAGGAACCGCTGAAAATGCCGACGTGCATTGTTGAGAATTGAGAATTGACAATTGACAATTGAGAGTTTAGAGGGTGAGGCCATCGCGGGATATTATGGCCTCGATGCGGGAGAGCTGGTCGGAAGTGAAGTCCGGACCCTCGATGCTGAGGAGATTGTCCTCCAACTGGTGCACTGAGGAGGTGCCCAGGATGACGCTGGTGACCCTCTCGTCGTGGAGCAGCCACTGTATGGCCATCTGCGGCAGCGACTGTCCACGCTCCTCTGCAATGGCAGAAAGGAGGCGCGAGGCCTCAATGCGGGGCTCCGTGACCTGTGTGCGCTGCAGGAAACCCGTAGCCTTTGCCGCACGGCTGTCCTCAGGGATGCCGTTGAGATACTTACCCGTGAGCAGACCCTGCGCCAGGGGGGAGAAGCAGATGAAACCGCTGCCCTCGCGTGAGGCCAGGTCGAGATTGGGACGGGCAAGGGTGTTGAACATGGAGGCACGGTACTGACTCACGAGGCAGGGGGTGTCGTGCTCGCGCAGGTACTCATAGCAGCGACGCTGCTGCTCAAGGGGATACTTGGATATACCCACGTAGAGCGCCTTACCGCTGCGCACGAGGTCCACAAGGGCCTGCATGGTCTCCTCAACAGGTGTGACACCGTCGTAGCGGTGACTGTAGAAGATATCCACATAGTCGAGACCCATGCGACGCAGGCTCTGGTCGCAGGAAGCAATGATGTTCTTACGCGAGGAACCCGTGCCATAGACACCCGGCCACATATCGTGACCGGCCTTGGTGGACACCAGTATCTCATCGCGATGGCCCTGGAGCTGCTGACGGAGTATCTTACCGAAGTTCTCCTCAGCCGTGCCGGGTTCGGGACCGTAGTTGTTGGCAAGGTCGAAATGGCATATACCGCTGTCGAATGCCTTGAGGAGCATCTGCCGGGCAACAGAGAAATCGTCCACACTGCCGAAATTGTGCCACAGGCCGAGAGAAAGTACCGGGAGCTGTATGCCGCTGGCACCGCAATATCTGTATATCATAACGGGGATGTATTGTCAGAAGAAGGGGAAAGGAAGAGGCGACGGTATTCGCTCTCGAAATTGGGCGTGAAGACGTCCTTGCCCATGGTGGCGAGCAGTTCCTCACGCGACCAGAAGCGGCCTCCCGAGGTCTCTGCACTGGGATGAAGCGGGTCATCCCACGTGAGGCGATGGGCATAGACCAGTTCGCGCTCGCGTGCGCTCGTGAAGATATAGGTGTCGAGCCGCTCGGGAGAGAGCCCACGGAGGTCGATACCCATTTCCTCAAGCGTCTCGCGACGGAGTGCCATCTCCACGTTCTCACCAAGGGCTACGTGACCGCCTACGGCCGTATCCCAGCGTCCGGGCTGTATGTCCTTCCATTCGGGACGCTTCTGGAGATATATGTCACCCTGACTGTTGAAGATGTGGAGATGCACCACGGGATGCAGGAGCATCGACTTGCCGTCGTGGCACTCGCCACGGGTGGCGGCACCTGTGATGCACCCCTGTTCGTCCACAACAGGGAACATCTCCTGCATATTATCGCTGACGGTAGCTATCATGGCTATATCTCGAATGAAAGGCCGTCGTAGGCCAGATGGATGCCCTCGGGGAGCCACGACTCCTCGTAGTCGTAGAGACCTATGTCGTGGCACATGTGTATGAGGTAGGTGGGCTGGGGCCCTATCCAGCGGGCTATGCGGCAGGCCTGCTCTATGGTCTGGTGGCTGTGGTGGGGACGGTGGCGAAGACCGTTGATGATGAGTGTCTTGACACCATGCATCACGGAGAGCTGGTCCTCGGATGCTGACTTCATGTCAGTGATATAACCCAGGTCGCCTATGCGGAAGCCCAGTATGGGCAGTTTGCCGTGCATCACCTCTATGGCAGTGACAGGTATGTCGCCCACCATAAATTTATCACCCGGAGCCGTCTCCACGAGGCGCAAGCGGGGCACACCGGGATAGGCGTGCTCAGCAAAGCAGTAGGGGATGCGCTCGCGCATGTGCTTACAGGAGTAGGCATTGGCATAGAGCGGTATCTCGTGGGCATAACTGAGCGGTCGCAGGTCGTCGATACCCCCCACATGGTCGTAGTGCTCATGCGTGATGAGCACCCCGTCGATGCGTCCCAGGTCTGCCCGGGGCCAGTTGCTCTTCTCGGGAGGCCAGTCCCCGTGGAAGTTGACGGAGAGCATCTGCTGACGGAAGTCGGGACCGCAGTCCACGAGGAGGTTGGTGGAGGGGGTCTGTATCAGGGCACTGCTGCGCAGGTGATGGTCGCGAGGGTCTGTGCTCCTGCAAACAAAGCACTGGCAACC
Source organism: Bacteroidaceae bacterium (assembly GCA_016292045.1). Taxonomy (GTDB): domain Bacteria; phylum Bacteroidota; class Bacteroidia; order Bacteroidales; family Bacteroidaceae; genus Physcousia. The sequence continues at coordinate 13,623 of JAEEZX010000060.1, forward strand.
AACCACGGGTGTGCCGCAACTGGTGCCAGTGCCAAGAAGAGTGACTTTCATCGTTTATTGCGTCTGCCCCCACGAGGAGGGCAGATGAAAGAATACGGGTTAGTCTGCCAGTTTTGCGCAGATGAATTCACGGTTGAGGCGTGCGATGTTGCTGATGCTCTCGCACTTGGGGCATACAGCCTCGCAGGCACGTGTGTTGGTGCAGTTGCCGAAGCCCAGTTCGTCCATCTTGGCCACCATGGCCTTGGCACGCTTGGCTGCCTCCACCTGTCCCTGGGGAAGGAGGGCGAGCTGGCTCACCTTGGAGCTCACGAAGAGCATGGCTGAACCGTTCTTACAAGCTGCTACGCAGGCACCGCAACCGATGCATGTAGCGCAGTCCATTGCCTCGTCTGCAGCCTCCTTGGAGATGAGGATAGCGTTTGCATCCTGAGCCTGTCCGGCACGTACGGAGGTGTAGCCGCCTGCCTGGATAATCTTATCGAAGGCATTACGGTCCACCATACAGTCCTTGATGACGGGGAAGCCTGCAGAGCGCCAGGGCTCTACGGTGATGGTCTCACCGTCCTTGAACTTGCGCATATAGAGCTGGCAGGTGGTGGCACCGCGCTCTGTCTTGCCATGAGGCGTACCGTTGATATAGAGGGAACACATACCGCAGATGCCCTCACGGCAGTCGTGGTCGAAAACGAAGGGTTCCTTACCCTCGTTGATGAGTTCCTCGTTCATGATGTCAAGAGCCTCCAGGAAACTGGTATCGTCCGGAATGTTCTTCAACACGTGAGTATCGAAATGACCCTTCTCTTTGGGGCCGTTCTGCTTCCAGAACTTAATCGTTACAGTCAAATTCTTTGCCATAGTTTTGTTTTTTAAGTTGACAAGTAAACAAGTTGACGAGTAAGGTAACTATTTTGTCAACTATTTTTTGTAATTTCGCTGCTGCACCTTGATAATCTCGTAGTTGAGGGGCTCCTTGATGAGTTCGGGCTTCGTCTCGTCGTCCTTCTGGTACTCCCAGCAACCGACATAGAAGAAGTTCTTGTCATCACGCTTTGCCTCACCTTCCTCTGTCTGGTGCTCCTCACGGAAGTGGCCGCCACAGCTCTCCTCACGATGGAGGGCATCCTGTGCCACCAGTTCACCCATGAGGATGAAGTCTCTCAGATGGATAGCCTTATCAAGCTCCACATTGAGGCCTTCCTTGGTGCCGGGGATGAAGAGGTTGGTGTTGAACTCCTTGCGAAGGTTCTTCAGGAGCTTGAGACCCTCCTCGAGGCCTTCCTTGGTGCGACCCATGCCCACGTGCTCCCACATGATGTGGCCGAGCTCCTTGTGGATGGAGTCAACAGAGCGCTTACCCTTGATGTTCATCAGACGGTCTATCTCATCGCTGACAGCCTTCTCCGTAGCCTCGAATTCGGGCAGGTCGGTAGAGAGACGAGGCCAGATGTCCTGGTCTGCGAGATAGTTCTGAATGGTGTAAGGCAGTACGAAATAACCGTCAGCCAGACCCTGCATGAGGGCAGATGCACCAAGGCGGTTTGCACCGTGATCTGAGAAGTTGCACTCACCTATGGCGAAGAGGCCGGGGATGGATGTCTGCAGTTCGTAGTCGACCCAGATACCGCCCATCGTGTAGTGGATGGCGGGGAATATCATCATGGGCTTATAGTATTCTACACCGTTGACGGTCTTTGCCAGTTCACCGGGATTCACGTCAGTAATCTCCTCGTACATATCGAAGAGGTTGCCGTAGCGCTGACGTATCTCGTTGATGCCCAGACGCTGGATGCTCTCAGAGAAATCGAGGAACACGGCCAGACCTGTATTGTTCACACCAAAGCCCTTGTCGCAGCGCTCCTTGGCAGCACGTGATGCCACGTCGCGGGGCACAAGGTTGCCGAAGGCGGGATAACGACGCTCCAGATAGTAGTCGCGATCCTCCTCGGGAATCTCCCAGCCCTGCAGGGTGCCTTCCTGCAGCTTCTTGGCATCCTCAAGCTTCTTGGGCACCCAGATACGGCCGTCGTTGCGCAGAGACTCTGACATGAGGGTCAGCTTGGACTGCTTGTCACCGTGCACGGGGATACAGGTGGGGTGAATCTGCACGTAGGAGGGGTTGGCCATGTAGGCACCCTTACGGTAGCACTGGATGGCAGCTGTGCAGTTGCAACCCATGGCGTTTGTGGAGAGGAAGTAGGCATTTCCGTAACCGCCAGTAGCGATCACCACTGCATTGGCAGAGAAACGCTCCAGCTTGCCTGTGACGAGGTTCTTGACGATGATACCGCGTGCACGGCCGTCAACGATAACCACGTCCTCCATCTCGTAGCGGGTGTAGAGCTTCACCTTACCGCGCTGCACCTCCTTGGAGAGGCTAGAGTAAGCACCCAGCAGGAGCTGCTGACCGGTCTGACCCTTAGCATAGAAGGTGCGGCTCACCTGAGCACCGCCAAAGGAGCGGTTTGCCAGCATGCCACCGTACTCACGTGCGAAGGGAACACCCTGTGCCACGCACTGGTCGATGATGTTGTTGCTCACCTCAGCAAGACGGTACACATTGGCCTCACGGGCACGGTAGTCACCGCCCTTCACTGTGTCGTAGAAGAGGCGGTATACGGAGTCGCCGTCGTTCTGATAGTTCTTGGCTGCATTGATACCACCCTGAGCGGCAATGGAGTGCGCACGACGGGGAGAGTCCTGAATGCAGAAGTTATATACATTGAAACCCATCTCTGCCAACGAAGAGGCTGCACTGGCACCAGCCAGACCTGTGCCCACCACGATGACATCGAGCTTCAGTTTGTTCTTGGGGTTAACGAGACGCTGATGAGCCTTGTAGTTGGTCCATTTCTCAGCAACGGGTCCCTCGGGGATTCTTGAATCTATAGTCTTTGCCATAGTATTGAACTTTTTTATTGGTTACAGACAAACACAGCTTGAACAACTCTGGGAAGGACATGTCCCTGCGTAGTCGCAAGGAACATAACCGCAGCAGAAGGCAACGGCCACAGCAGCGAACATCAGGATGATGACGGTGCTGTAGACAAGACCGATGGCACGCCAGCGGCAGAACCACAGCTTACCGCTCCAACCCATAGTCTGCATGGCAGACCAGAAACCGTGGGTGAGGTGGAACCACAGGGCACACAGCCACACGAGGTAGATGCATGTGTAGACAGGGCACTGGAAGGTGTTGATAATCCAATAAACACCGTTTGCTGCATTCTGGGCTGCTTCGCCCTCGATGAGCTCTGCTGCCATCATGTTCCACCAGAAGTTGTAGAGGTGGAGGCACATGCCCAGGATGACAATGACACCGAGGACAAACATGTTCTGCGAAGCCCACTCCACCTTTTCCGGCTTGTCGGTCACAGCGTACTTGTCCTTGCCGCGGGCACGGTCGTTCTGCAGAGTGAGCACTGCTGCAAAGACGAAGTGAAGCACGACCAGGGCAGCCAGGCCAACGGTTGCCGCTACAGCATACCAGTTAGCTCCCAGCATCTCACAGATCCAATTGTAGCCCTCGGCACTGATGAGAGCCACCACGTTCATTGACGCATGGAAGGTCAAGAACAGGATAAGAGCCATGCCCGTGACGGACATCACTACTTTCCTACCAATTGATGAGTTGATTAACCACATAGGATTTCTTTGTTTTTGATTGAATATTGTTTGTTGTTAATTATTGTTGAAACTGTAATGGTATTATCACTGATTTTAGGTATTTCCGCACGCAAATGTATAAAAAAAATGAGAGTTGGCGTTTGTGAGAAGGCGGTTTTTTTGGTTTTTTTTCAAATAATGACTAATTTTGTACCCAGTTGAGACGATTTGGATGACATTCTCCTACGAGGTCATAGTGATTGGAGCCGGTCATGCCGGTGCGGAAGCTGCCACAGCGGCAGCCAGACTTGGGGCACATACGTGTCTCATCACTATGGACATGAACAAAATCGCTCAGATGTCATGCAACCCTGCCGTGGGCGGCATTGCCAAAGGACAGATAGTGAGGGAGATAGATGCCATGGGAGGGCATATGGGCATGGTGGCTGACAGCACAGCTATACAGTTTCGCATGCTCAACCTCTCCAAAGGTCCCGCCATGTGGAGCCCCAGAAGCCAGTGCGACAGGGGTAAGTTCATATGGAAATGGCGCGAGGTTCTGGAGAACCAGGACAATCTGGACATCTGGCAGGACCAGGTGGTGGAACTGCTGGTGGAGGAGCAGGATGGCGGGGTGAAGCATGTGAGCGGAGTGCGCACACTGCTCGATGTCACCTTCAAGGCCCCGTGCGTGATACTCACGGCAGGCACCTTCCTCAACGGACTGATGCACATCGGTCGCACCAAGATACAGGGGGGACGCTGCGCAGAACCGGCAGCACTGTACCTCACGGAGAGCATCGCCAGGCACGGCCTCACACAGGGTCGCATGAAGACCGGCACACCGGTGCGCATCGACGGCAGGACTGTGCATTTCGACGAGATGGAACGGCAGGACGGAGACACGGGATTCCATAAGTTCTCATTCATGGGAGAGGCACGTCAGTTGCCGCAGTTGCCCTGCTGGATTACCGCCACAAACCCACGCGTTCACGAGAGGCTGAAGAGCGCCCTGCCCGACTCTCCCCTCTTCAACGGACAGATACAGAGCATAGGGCCCCGCTACTGCCCCAGCATAGAGACAAAGCTCGTCACCTTTGCGGACAAGGACCAGCATCTGCTCTTTCTGGAACCGGAAGGTACGGACACCAACGAATACTACCTGAACGGGTTCTCCTCGTCGCTTCCCGTCGACGCACAGATAGAGGCGCTGCACGAGATTCCGGCCTTCAGGGACCTGAGGGTGTACCGCCCGGGGTATGCCATAGAGTACGACTATTTCGACCCCACACAACTGCGCCACACACTGGAGTCCAAACTGGTGGAGGGACTGTTCCTGGCAGGTCAGGTGAACGGCACGACGGGATATGAAGAGGCCGCAGGACAGGGTCTTGTGGCAGGTCTGAATGCGGCGCTCAAGTGCGCCTCATACGGCAGCGGAGAGGAGGGGAGAACATTCACTCTGGCAAGAGACGAGGCATATATAGGAGTGCTGATAGACGACCTTGTGACCAAGGGTGTGGACGAGCCTTACCGCATGTTCACCTCGAGGGCAGAGTACCGCATCCTGCTGCGTCAGGACGATGCCGACAGGCGCCTGACAGAAAGGGCCTACAGCATCGGAGCAGCCACAGAGGAGCGCTACAGGCAGTGGATGAAGAAGAAGGATGATATCGACAGGCTGCTGCAGTTCACACAGGATTTCTCTGTGAAGATGGACCGCATCAATCCCCATCTGGAACAGCTGGGCACGACTCCCCTGGAAAGAGGTTGCCGCCTCTCTACCCTACTGGCACGCCCACAGCTCAACCTCACCAATCTCGCTGCTGTCATACCACAACTGAAGGCACAACTGGACGGCATAACCAACAAACGCGAGGAGATCTTGGAGGCTACGGAAGTGCTCATCAAATACGAAGGATATATACAGCGGGAACGCGAGTTTGCCGAGAAGATGCACCGCCTGGAAAACATACGTATAGAGGGGCATTTCGACTACTCCAAGCTGCAGTCGCTGTCCACAGAGGCCCGACAGAAACTGGAGCGCCTGCGCCCCACATCACTGGGTCAGGCATCACGTATTCCGGGTGTGTCGCCATCGGATATAAACGCACTTCTGGTGCTGCTCGGACGATAATGTTCCACGTGAAACATCTTGTTTGACCTGCATAATTTAATATCATAAAATATCAAGCCCTATGAACAACAAGAAACTTTTGGAAAACCTGAGATGTATTCCCGACTTCCCCAAAAAAGGCATCAACTTCCGTGACGTGACAACGCTGTATAAGAGCGCAGAGTGCATGCAAATCATGCTGGACGAACTGTATGAATTATACAAGGACAAGGGTATCACGAAAATTGTAGGTATAGAAAGTCGAGGCTTTATCATGGCAGCCGCTTTGGCAGACAGATTGAAGGCAGGAGTCGTGTTGGCAAGAAAACCGGGAAAGCTGCCTGCAACGGTGGTCAAGGAATCATTCTCCAAGGAGTATGGTGTGGACACTGTGGAGATGCATCTGGACTCCATCGACGAGAACGACGTGGTGCTGATCCACGACGACCTGCTGGCCACAGGAGGTACTGCAAAAGCCACATGGAAACTGGTGAAGCATTTCAACCCCAAGAAGATTTACATGAACTTCATCATTGAAATCACTGACGAAGGTTTGCATGGCCGCGACATGTTTGAGGGATTGGTTGACGTTACCACCCTGATGGTGATATAGGCCTCACCCCATCCCACCCGAACAGACATATCATTACCGGATGACTTCAGAAGAGAATAAGGCACGGCTGGAAAGGCTGAAGGGCATCGTGGCATCGCTGCCCGAGAGGCCCGGATGCTACCAGTATCTGGATGAGACCGGTACTATAATATATGTAGGCAAGGCAAAGAACCTGAAGCGACGTGTGTCCAGCTATTTCCACCGTGAGCACGATTCGCGCAAGACGGCAATACTGGTATCCAAGATACACGACATAAAATACATTGTCGTAAACACCGAGGAAGACGCACTGCTGCTAGAGAACAATCTCATCAAGCAGTGGACCCCCAGATACAACATACTGCTGAAAGACGGCAAGACGTATCCCAGCATCTGCGTCACCAACGAGTATTTCCCCCGTATCTTCCAAACACGCAGAATCAATCGGAAAACGGGAACGTACTACGGTCCCTACAGCCACGTGCCTACGCTCTATGCGCTGCTGGATATCATCAAACAACTGTTCCCCATACGCAGATGCCAGGAGCATATCAGCGAAGAAACCATCAAAAACGGCAAACATAAGCTCTGCCTTGAGTACCACATCAAGAACTGCATGGGGCCGTGTGTGGGTATGCAGTCGCACGATGAATACATGAAATTCATTTCGCAAGCCAAGGAGATACTTGCAGGCAACACGTCGCTGCTGGAGCATCAGCTGCTCGATGAAATGCAGCAATTGGCCTCAGATATGCGTTTTGAGGAAGCGGAGTGCGTGCGCAAGAAATACGAGACGCTGCAGAACTACCGATCAAAATCGGAAGTGGTGTCCTCAACGATACACAATATCGACGTGTTCAATATCGAGGACAACGACAGGGTGTGCTACATCAATTACCTGCATGTGGCGCACGGGTGCATCACTCAGGCCTTTACCTTCGAATATGCGAAGAAACTGGACGAATCTCCCGAAGAGCTCCTGCTTTTCGGTATCACGGAAATGAGGTGCAGATTCAATAGCAACAGTCGGGAAATAGTTGTACCGTTCCACGTGGAACAATTCTCCCCTGACATCACAATAACCATACCCCAGAAGGGCGATAAGAAGAAGCTGCTTGAGCTGTCAAAACTGAACGTACTGCAGTATAAAAAGGACCGTCTGCAGCAATCGGACAAGCTCAATCCCGAGCAAAAACAGACGAGAGTGCTGAAGGAACTGCAGAGTGCGCTCAATCTGGAACGGCTGCCGATGCACATAGAATGCTTCGACAACTCAAATATAAGCGGTACGGATCCTGTGGCCGGATGTGTGGTGTTCAGAAAGGCTAAACCCTGCAAAAAGGACTACAGGACCTATAATATAAAAACTGTGGAAGGACCGGACGATTACGCCTCGATGCAAGAGGTGATAAGGCGTCGCTATACGCGTATGACGGAGGAGGGCACTCCCCTACCCGACCTCATAATAACTGATGGTGGAATCGGTCAGATGACATCCGTGAGAGAGGTGGTGGAAGACGAGTTGCATCTGAATATTCCCATAGCGGGTCTGGCCAAGGACAACAGGCACAGAACGCACGAACTGCTGTTCGGATTTCCCCCGTCCACGATACAGATGAAGACCGACTCTGCCCTGTTCCGTCTGCTCACACAGATACAGGATGAAGTGCACAGATTTGCCATAAGTTTCCATCGCAGCAAGAGGAGCAAAAGACAGGTGGCGAGCGAACTGGACAGTATACCGGGAATAGGTGCTAAGACCAAGGACATGCTGCTGGGTCATTTCCACAGTATTGCCCGCATAAAGAAGGCCTCTCGCGATGAAATCGCTTCAATAATAGGTCAAGCAAAAACGGACAAAATATTTGATTATCTTAAACAATAGACATATATGGAAGAAAACAAGTATGCACAGGCACTTGCCAAGTATGACACCTCGCTCGACGACGCTCAGGTGAAGAAAGCCGTAGGCAATATTCTCAAGAATCTATCGGAAAATGACACGCCTGAGGTGATGAAATTCCTCTTTAGCTGCATCGAGTTAACATCGCTAAAGACAACGGATTCCGAAGAAACCATCATGGCCCTCACGGAAAAGGTGAACAGGTTTGACGAGGAGTATCACGAACTGCCCCATGTGGCCACCATTTGCGTATATCCCTGCTACGCATCCATCGTGAGGGATACGCTGCAGGTGGACGGTGTGGAGATAGCCTGCGTGAGCGGCAGTTTCCCCTCCTCTCAAGCACTTATTGAAGTTAAAGTGGCGGAAACAGCGCTGGCATGCAAGGACGGTGCAACAGAGATAGATACCGTGATGAGTGTGGGCCGTTTCCTGCACGATGACTACGAGACGGTGTGCGATGAAATCTCGGAACTGAAGGCCGTGTGCGGTGACAACAGGATGAAGGTGATACTCGAAACAAGCCTCCTGGGCAGTGCCGGAAATGTGAAGAAAGCATCGCTTCTGGCGATGTATGCGGGTGCGGATTTCATCAAGACAAGTACGGGCAAGGAACAGTCTGTGGCAACACCCGAAGCTGCATACGTGATGTGTCAGGCCATCAAGGAGTATTACGAGAAGACAGGTATACGTATCGGTTTCAAACCCGCAGGCGGTCTCAACACGGTGGAGGATGCACTCTCCTACTACACCATCGTCAAAGAGGTGTTGGGCAAGGAGTGGTTGAGCAACGAGTACTTCAGACTGGGTACAAGTCGCCTCTCTAACCTCCTTCTGAGCCGTATAATTGGTCGGGAAGTGAATTTTTTCTGATTTCAGGCCATTCTCAAACAAGCGCAAACGCTGCTATTTCTTTAAAATCAAAGAGATAGCGGCGTTTTTCTTGTATTACCATTTTCTGCCAGCTACGAAAGATATGTACTCTTTCAGGGGAATTAGCATCTCTTTCACGCGAATTCCCTCAAGAAGGCCCTGAGTCATGTTGCAGAAGTCGTCCATCGTCTTCTCAGCATACACGATGCCGTCTCCCTCGATCACCATACGTACGATGTCGGCAATCTGCCCGTCCGTTGCCCTACCCTTCCTTATAGATAATATAGTGTCGCGAAGTTCGGGTCGCGAGTGCGCAAGATGTATCACAGGAAGAGTGAGCTTGCCCTCACGCATATCCTGACCGACGGGTTTACCCAAAGCTCCATTCCCGTCCTTGTCGTCCGCAATGTAGTCGAGGATGTCGTCACGGAGCTGGAAACAGATGCCGGCCAGAGTGCCCAGTCCCTTAAAGCGGGCTATGTCACCCTTGTCGCCTCCGCTCAAGAGCGCACCCAATTCTGCACAGGCAGAAAAGAGCGATGCCGTCTTCTTGCGTATGATGTCATAGTAGGCAGCTTCGGTTATCTCCTCGGAATCGAGATTGTCCAGTTGCTCGAGTTCGCCCTGAGCCAGTGTCTGACCCAGTTGCGCCACCACCTTCACGGCTCTCTGGCTACGTGTCATCACAGCATGCTCGAGCGCCTTTGAGAGAAGGAAGTCGCCTACAAGGACGGCAGCCTGGTTGCTCAGATAGGCATTCAGCGACTTGCGACCGCGACGCATCGAACTTTCATCCACCACGTCGTCGTGAACAAGAGAGGCGGTGTGAAGCAGTTCGAGAGCACATGCTGCATGCATGCACTTGAGGTTGACCTTGCCGCACGACTTGGCCGCAAGCATCACGAGCATGGGCCTCATCTGCTTTCCCCTGCGCTGGATGATATAGTCCAACGCAGTCTTGAGCATTCCGTTGCCGGTGGACAGGGAAGAGGTGAACAGAGCATTGAACTGCTCCATTTCATCCTTAATGGACTGCTGTATGGTTTCTAACGATGTCAAAAATCCACAAATTTCGGCACAAAGATATAAAAAAGGTCAGAGCTTACGGGTTAGGTCGACAAGTTTTTTTGTCTAAGTGAGGATTTTATTGTATTTTTGCAGCATGAAGTTGTTTCTTTTAGACGGATATGCACTCATTTATCGGGCATACTATGCCTTCATAAATGCTCCACGCATCAACTCGAAAGGGCAAAACACCAGTGCCGTTTTGGGGTTTGTCAACACGTTGGAGGAAATACTTCGCAAGCAACAGCCCACACACATCGGTGTGGCATTCGACCCTCACGGGGGTACGTTCCGTCACGAGGCGTTCCCGAGCTATAAGGCCCAGAGAGAGCAGACACCCGAGGCCATCACCTTCGCAGTGCCCGTCATCAAACAGATACTGGAGGCTTACCGCATTCCGGTTCTGGAGGTGCCCAGGTATGAGGCAGACGACGTCATAGGAGCCTTGTCGCACCAGGCAGACGGGCTGGGTATAGACACAGTGATGATAACGCCCGACAAGGACTACGGGCAACTGGTGACGGAACGTGTCTCCATGCTGCGCCCGCCTGTGGGCAAGAGCGACTGGACCCTGATGGGACCCAAGGAGGTATGCGAAAAGTGGGGGATAGAGAATCCACGTCAGGTAATAGACATACTGGGACTGATGGGTGATGCCTCAGACAATATACCGGGCTGCCCGGGAGTGGGGGAGAAGACCGCAATGAATCTCATACAGCAATTTGGAGGTGTGGAGAACCTTCTCAACCATACCGACGAACTCAAAGGGGCCCTGCAGAAGAAAATCACGGATAACAAGCAGCAGATACGCGACAGCTACTGGCTTGCCACCATCGCTCTCGATGTTCCCATCACTCTCGATATGAACCTCTTGGAGCGGAAAGACGCTGACGAGAATGCCTTGCGGCAGCTCTTTGAGTCGCTGGAATTCGGGTTCCTCCTGAAGAAGCGTGCAAGTGCCGCACCTGTTCCTGCTGCCGCAGCCAAGCCCAAGAAGGCTGTAACGGATACGGCACAGCTGGATCTCTTCTCCGACTTCACACAGGAAGAAACAACTGCTGCGGTCACGACACCGGCAGAAGCGCTTATCGAGACTGACGAGGAAGTGGTGGGACATGACCTCAAGAGCATATTCCGGGAGAACGGTCGCCAGTGGCCCGACAAACCCTGTTTCGACACCATGCTGGCACACTATCTCCTTCATCCCGAGATGACGCACAGCCTGGCCACGATACAGCAGGGAGAAGACCTCATGGGGCTGCGTAAGCGTCTGGAGAAGGAACTGCGCGAGGAGAACCTCTGGGAACTCTTCCGCACCATAGAGATGCCCCTCGCACCCGTGCTTCTCGATATGGAACGCGTGGGAGCACGCATTGATACGGAAGGTCTGAAAGAGACCTCGCGACACTATACGGAACGCATGAACACCCTTGAGCAGGAAATACACGAGCTGTCCGGTATGCAGGGCTTCAATGTGTCGTCACCGCGTCAGGTAGGGGAGGTGCTTTTCGACCATCTGCACCTCATGGAGAAACCCAAGAAGACCAAGACGGGACAGTATGTCACCTCTGAAGAGGTGTTGGAAAGCCTCCGGGGCACTCATCCCATAGTGGACAAGATACTGCAGCACCGCAGCCTGAAGAAGCTTCTGGGCACATATATCGATGCTCTGCCGCTGCTCATCAACAAGGAGACGGGTCACATACACACCACCTTCAATCAGGCTGTCACCGCCACGGGACGCCTGTCCTCATCCAATCCCAACCTGCAGAACATACCTGTGAGGGATGCAGAGGGCAAGGAGGTGCGCAAGGCATTCATTCCCGACGAGGGCGAACTCTTCTTCTCCGCAGACTATTCGCAGATAGAACTGCGCATCATGGCCCATCTCTCGGGCGACGAGAACCTCGTCGGGGCTTTTCTCAGCGGACAGGACATCCATGCTGCCACAGCAGCCAAGATATTCCATAAAAACATCGACGACGTCACTTCCGATGAGCGACGCAGTGCCAAGACAGCCAATTTCGGTATCATATACGGCATCTCAGCCTTCGGACTGGCACAGCGCCTGGGATGCAGCCGCAGCGAGGCAAAGAGTCTCATTGACGGCTATTTCCGCACGTATCCCCGTGTGAGGGACTATATGGATGAAAGTATAAACCTCTGCAGGGAACGTCTCTATGCCGAGACCATCTTCCACCGCAGGTGTCATCTGCCCGATATCGTGAGCGGCAACGCAGTGGTGAGAGGCTATGCCGAGCGCAATGCCATCAATGCCCCGATTCAGGGCAGTGCTGCCGACATCATCAAGGTGGCCATGATACGTGTGGCCGAGCGCATGAAGAAGGAGGGCATCAGGAGCCGCATGATACTGCAGGTGCACGACGAACTCAACTTCTCAGTCATCCCAGAAGAGAAGGAGACGCTGCAGGCTCTCGTCATCGAGGAGATGCAGGCTGCCGTCACTCTCAAGGTGCCTCTCATCGCGGATGCGGGGTGGGGGAGTAACTGGCTTGAGGCCCACTAAACAACAGATAACCAACACAAAAGGACATATTACTATGATGAAACTTGTTCTTCTCGCACTATTTTTCTGCCTACCCTTAGGTGCACAGGACAACGTACCTGCCAAACCGGATGACGCAGCCAAGGGAGACACCGTGAAGATTGATTCTATCCGAGTGCATATATACAAGGATTCCGTATACGTCAGTATCGCTACGGAAGACACCGTACAACTGCAACCGGGAGAATCCGTCATCCAGATGAAGGAGGTGAATATCTATGCTGACAAGGAGACAGACCTCGAGAAAGCTCTCAAGGCCTCTCTGGGCAACAGTCTCGAACTGAATGCACCGGGGTCGATGTCGCTATCCGACGGTATAAAAAAACTAATCGGCCGCAAGGGTACGAAGGAGCAGCGCAAGCGCGAAGAGACCAAGAAGAGACTGGAGCGCCTCGACCGTGTGAAGACTTTTGAGGAGCAATTGCAGGAGGCAATTCTGCTACAGCAGCAGTTGGACTATCAGGACTCGCTCATGAACGCACAAAAGAAACAAAACAAATAATAAAGTACTACCATGAAAGTCATCAATCTTTCTTCCAAACCCACCATCCTATCGCAGTTTCTCTCTGAGATACGCGATGTCACCATCCAGAACGACCGTCTCCGTTTCCGTGAGAACATACGCCGCATTGGCCATATAGAGGCTTATGAGGTGAGCCGCCTCCTTGAGTATAAGACTGAGGTCATCAAGACTCCCATCACAGATTGTGAGGTGCAGCGCGTGGCTGAGGACATCGTTCTCGGTACCGTGTTCCGTGCCGGGCTGCCTCTGCACGAGGGTTTCCTCGACTTCTTCGACAATGCAGGAAACGCCTTCGTCTCTGCCTATCGCTACTATCTCAACAGGGAAGGTACGAATATAGGTGTGAATATAGAGTATCTCGCCACACCGTCGCTCGAGGGTAAGACACTCATCATCGTAGATCCCATGCTGGCCACCGGTGAGAGTATGGAACTGGCCTACAAGGCTTTCCTCACAAAGGGTACACCAAAGCGCCTCATCATGGTTTCCGTGATTTCTGCCAAGAGCGGTGTGGACCATCTGCGCAAGATATTCCCCGAAGACGATGTTACATTCATCACCGCTGCCATAGATCCCGGACTTAACGACCATTTTTATATAGTGCCGGGTCTTGGTGACGCCGGCGATCTGATGTATGGAGAGAAACTTAACTCCAGGAGAGATAGTTGAAAGTTTAGAGTTTAGAGTTTAGAGATAAAATATGTTATTTGACGAAATATCAGAAGGCATCAAAGAGGCTATGAAGGCCAAGGATGCCGTGCGTCGCGATACGCTGCGCAACGTGAAGAAGGTATTCCTCGAGGCCAAGACGGCTCCTGGAGCCAATGACGAACTCTCTGATGCTGATGCACTTAAGATACTGCAGAAACTTGCAAAACAGGGTCGTGAGTCGGCAGAGATATTCTCACAGCAGGGCAGGGCAGACCTGGCCGACGCTGAAATGGCACAAGTGAAAGTGCTTGAGGAGTATCTGCCCAAGCAGCTCAGTGAGGCAGAACTGGAAGCTGCCCTTCGCGACATCATAGCACAATTGGGTGTCACCTCTGCACGCGAGATGGGTAAAGTGATGGGCATTGCCACCAAGCAATTGGCAGGCAAGGCTGACGGCAAAGCCATCAGCGCAATGGTTAAGCGCCTGCTGGCCTGAGTTCTATCACCTCCAGGTCCTTGATTTCCTTTCCGTCGATGACGAAGCGCACGAGCGTTCTCACCGTCTGGAATCCCTGTATGCCCGCAGCTCCTGGATTGATATGCAGGCAGCCAAGTTGTTTGTCGTACATCACCTTGAGTATGTGTGAATGGCCCGAGATAAAGAGCTGTGGGGGATGAGTGAACAGGGTGGGGCGTATGCGTGCGTCGTAGCGGCCTGGATAGCCTCCTATGTGGGTCATCAACACCTCCACCTCCTCACAGCGGAAGCGGTATTTCTCCGTGAAGATACGTCGGATGTCGCCTCCGTCGATATTACCGTAGACAGCCCGCAGCGGTGCTATCGCCTGCAAGCGCTCCACCACATCCATACTGCCTATATCACCTGCATGCCATATCTCGTCACACTCGGCAAAATGTTTGCCGTAGCGCTCGTCCCACCATCCGTGGGTATCGGAAAGTAAACCTATCTTCTTCATCGTTTCGTACACAAAGATAGCAAAAAAGTGCCGTTTTCCTCCAAAAAACACATTTTTCTTGCCCGGAATGCACATTTTTTTGCTAATTTTGCGTTGTTAAAAGTGAAAAAGTGTACTGTTTTACTAACTCATAAAAATCTTAAGCATTATGAAAAAGTATCTTGCAGAAATGGTAGGCACAATGGTGCTCGTATTGATGGGCTGCGGTGTAGCCGTAAGTCTTGGTTGTAATCCTATCAGCAACATCCCTGCTGTGGTCGGCACAGCATTTGCTTTCGGTCTTGCTGTTGTAGCTATGGCCTACACCGTTGGTGGTGTGTCGGGTTGCCACATCAATCCCGCCATCACTCTCGGCTGCTTCCTCACCGGTCGCATAGGTGCTAAGGACTGCGCCATGTACATGATTTTCCAGGTGATAGGTGCCTTCATCGGCAGCGCACTGCTCTATCTGCTCACCTCGTCATGCGAGGGCATCGTAGGTACGGGTGCCAACGACCTGCAGTCGGGAGTATCCCTGATGGGCGGTCTGCTCGCAGAGATTATCTTCACCTGCGTATTCGTTCTCGTAGTGCTGGGTGCCACATCCAAGACCAACGGTGCAACCAACAACTTCGCAGGTCTGGCTATTGGTCTGAGCCTTGTGCTGGTTCACCTCGTATGCATCCGCTACACAGGTACATCCGTGAACCCCGCCCGTTCCATAGCTCCTGCTGTGTTCCAGGGAGGTACGGCACTGGCCAACCTCTGGGTCTTCATCGTAGGTCCTTTCGTAGGCGCCGCTGTTGCAGCATTGATCTGGAAGATAGTAGAGCCCGCTAAGTAAGCGCTTCGTCTGAGAGAAAAAAGAATCCCTCCCTGTGCCAGCCACAAGGAGGGATTTTTCATATATTACCTTTCCGCTTACTTAAGGAAGACAAAATAGACAGCCATCACCAGGCAGAGGAACGCTGCTGCATGATTCCAGTGGAGCGACTCACCCTGAAAGAAGACGGTGACAAATACGGTGAATATGGAAAGCGAGATAACCTCCTGTATCACCTTCAGCTGCATCAGGGAATAGGGGCCTCCGTTGCCAGCAAAACCGATTCTGTTGGCCGGCACCTGGCACATATACTCCGGCATAGCCAAAAGCCACGAGAAGAGTATCACGATGAAGAGGGGTGTGGTGTCGGAAAACACCTTGAGTTGTTGCATCTTAAGATGTCCATACCACGCGAATGTCATGAAAACGTTGGAGACTATGAGCAGTCCGACTGTGTACAGTTGATTCATTTCATTATTTTTGATGCAAAAGTACGAAAATTCATCGAGAATTGAGGGTTTGGTGTTGGGAGTTTTTGGCGCTTTCGCAAAAAATCACTATTTTTGTGTGCGAAATAATATCATGTAGCATTATGAAACACAGACAATACCTTTTTGCTGCTACTCTTTTTGCAGCATCAATGGGCATCAGCGCCCAGAAGACAATGAAGGCCCCTGCCGGAGGCAAGGCTATCAGTGATGAACTCATCGGAATCTTCTTTGAAGATATCAGTTACGCTGCCGATGGCGGACTCTACGCAGAACTCGTGCAGAACGGTTCGTTTGAGTTCAGTCCCTCGGAACGCGACGGCTGGGGACCCTCCACAGCATGGAAGAGCATCCGTCCGGGACATTCTCTGGGGTATCCGGAAATCCGCATGGACAACGGCATACACCCCAACAATCCCACCTATATGCGTCTGCACACAGAGCGTGTGAAGGAGTACTACGACTATAAGGGTTGGAAGGGATTCGGTCTGCAAAACGACGGTTTTGACGGTATCTCCGTGAAAGCCGGTGCCAAATACAACTTCTCCATCTTCATGCGCAATACGGGAGGCGATGCCAAACTGGTACGTATTGCACTGGTGGAGCCGCAGGGCTGGGGCAAAGACCCCAAACTGCTGGCTGAGGCCTATATCGATGTGGACAGCAAGGACTGGCACCGCTTTGAGACTGTACTCACTCCCGATGCCGGCTGCGAGAAGGCTGCCCTGCAGATTCTATGCATTCAACCGGGCGATCTGGATGTAGATATGGTGTCGCTGATGCCAGAGGACACCTATAAAGGTCACGGCCTCCGCAAGGATATGGTGCAGGCGCTGGCTGACCTCCAGCCCAAATTCATGCGCTTCCCGGGCGGTTGTGTGATACACGGAGGCGGTGACGGCATGTGGAATACCTATCGCTGGAAGACCACCATCGGTCCGAAAGAGGAGCGTAAGGGCCTGAAGAACACATGGGGCTACCACCAGTCTATGGGACTCGGTTACTATGAGTATTTCCAACTCTGCGAAGACCTGCAGATGCAACCTCTGCCCATCCTGCCCTGCGGTGTCAGTTGCCAAGGTGCCAACGGTGGCTGGAATATGCGCGGACATGCTCAGGACGTAGTACCTATGTCGGAGATGGACGAATGGGTGAGCGAGGCTCTCGACCTGATAGAATGGGCCAACGGTGATCCCGCTACCTCGAAATGGGCTAAGATGCGTGCCGATGCCGGTCATCCCGCTCCCTTCAACCTGAAGTATCTGGGTCTGGGCAACGAGGAGAAGATTACTCCCGAATTTGCCGAGCGTTTCCGCTATATATATGAGCGTGTCACCAAGGCTCATCCCGAGATTGTCATCGTGGGTACGGCCGGTCCCGGTTCACATCCCGGCAACTCCGACCTGGAGAACGGTTGGAAACTGGCCACAGAACTGGGTATGCCCATCATCGACGAGCACTACTACGAACCCAACAAATTCTTCCTCAACAAGCGCCAGTATGACAGCTATCCCCGCGACCGCAAGACGAAAGTGTATCTGGGTGAATATGCTGCCAAAGACAAGAAGCTCCTGGATGCTCTGGCAGAGGGTCTCTACCTGCTCCATGTGGAGCGCAACGGCGATGTGGTTTGCATGACATCCTACGCACCGCTGCTTGCCCGTCGCAACAATACCAGTTGGAACCCCGACCTCATCTATTTCGACAACGAGCGCCTGTATCCGACTTGCAGCTACTACGTGCAGCAGATGTTCGGACGGTCCTCAGGTCAGTACTACTACGGTGACTGCGTGAAGTTCGAGGGCGACGCTCCCGATGCCGTGCAGCCTATGGAGAATGTGCACTACGGACAGTCTGTCGTGCTGAATGTGAAGAATCGCAAGCTCTATGTGAAGCTCTGCAACGCCACAGACGAGACAAAGAAGGCCAACCTCAACCTGAGCCGCTTCAGCCTGAAGAAGAATGCTGTGAAGACCGTGCTTTGCGGACAGCCCGGGGACGAGAACAATTACGAGCAGCAGCCCATTGCTCCCAAGAAAGAGACCATCAAGGCTGCCAAGAAGACCTCGCTCGAGTTGGCTCCCTATTCGTTCGTGATGTTGGAGTACGACCTGTGATTCCTGAGTCGGATACATTAATTTTTCTGTTATGAAGAAACAAATCATTGCACTGCTGCTTATTCTTGTAGCAGCGGTGGGGTATGCACAGACGGAGAATCCGCGTGGTATCTACAAACTGATGACACTGAAGGGAAAAGTGGGGGAGGTGAAGTCACCGTTCGACCAGTATAAGATATGCACCGACAGCATCACCCTCATGCTCGCACTCGTACAGCAGAACAACGGCCTGATGGTGTTCAACGTGACACACCCAGACAACGAGACATTCAACTACACCGGTCCCGAACCCCGCTTCGAGGGCGACCACCGCACACTGATATACGACAGCAATGCCGAGCGCTTCACGGAGAAATGGTGGAGCGAGACAAAGAACCACATGTACTTCCCAGAGAACGACTGGTGCCTGGAGTTCTACGAAGCAAACCGCTACTCAGAGGCTGCACGCCCCGTGGTGGAGGCACTGACGAACACAGGTGAGGTGAACGCAGAGAATCCTCTGCTGGGCAGATGGCGCATCATAGGATGGATGGACGAACTGACCGACGTGAAGAAGCAGCTGAAGGACATTAAGGATGCTTACCCTACAGGCAAGTACAACGGTGAGTTCATTATCAGCCCCTCACACCTCGTTTTCACCATTGTTACGGGTACGTCGGGAGCCATCGTGGCAAACAGCGGCAGCCCCGACAAGAACACGCTGATACAGAACAACGAAAGGCAAAAGGTGAAGTGGCTCACAAAGGATATTATCGCTGTGGAGAGGCGCGAAGACTGGCGCAGAGACTGGCAGATAATGGAGCGCGACGCAGACAGCGAGACGCTTATGAGCCGTGCCGCGAACTACTACATCAACAATCGCTGATTTACTTTATTTCACCAGTATCTCCTCCGCCCGCTGCGTCTGCTCTGCAGTGGGTGTGGGGACATCGGTGAGGGTATAGGGTATGCCCAGTTGCTCCCACTTGAAAATGCCGAGAGTGTGATAGGGGAGCACCTCCACTTTCTTCACATTACCCAGCGTATCGATAAACTTGCGCAGGGAGCGCAGATGCTCCTCATCGTCAGTAATGCCGGGCACCAGCACATGGCGCACCCACATTGGTTGGCCTATATCGGATAGATATCGGGCACAGTCGAGGATGGCCTCGTTGCCATGACCTGTGAGCCAGCGGTGGCGCTCTGAGGAGAAGTGTTTGATGTCGAGCAGCACGAGGTCGGTGCTCTGCATCAAACGCTCGAACTTGGAGAAGAAGGGCTCCTCGCGAGTGAAGGGTTGAGCCGCTGTGTCGAGGCAGGTATTGATGCCACGACGGTGTGCCTCCTCGAAGAGATCGATGAGGAAATCTATCTGCAGGAGCGCCTCTCCGCCCGACACCGTAATACCGCCCTCCGCAGCCCAATAATCGCGATAACGCTCAGCTTTATCAAGCAATTCGCCTACGGTAGCGGGAGTTCCGGATTCACTGTTCTTCCACGTGTCCGGATTATGGCAATAGCGGCAGCGCATTCCGCATCCCTGCAGAAATATCAGGAACCGAATCCCCGGCCCGTCAACGGAGCCAAAGGATTCGGTCGAATGAATATAAGCTTTAGTATCAGAGGCGCTCATGAGCCTGACGGGCGATTACGTCCAATTGCTGCTCGTGTGTGAGGTCTATGAACTTCACAGCATAGCCGCTGACACGAATGGTAAAGTTGGCATACTCGGGCTTCTCGGGATGCTCCATAGCATCAAGCAACTTATCAACACCGAATACGTTCACATTCAAATGGTGAGCGCCCTTGGTGAAGTAGCCGTCCATCACGCGTACAAGTGTCTGCGCGCGCTCCTCGTCATTGTGACCCAGAGCAGAAGGAGCTATCGTCTGTGTATTTGAGATGCCGTCGAGAGCATACTCGTAGGGAATCTTAGCCACTGAGTTGAGCGAAGCCAGAAGACCGTTCTTCTCTGCACCGTAGCTGGGGTTGGCACCGGGAGAGAGAGGAGCACCGGCACGACGTCCGTCAGGCAGGTTGCCCGTGTATTTTCCGTAAACCACGTTGGATGTAATGGTGAGGATTGATGTCGTGGGCTCGGAGTTACGATAGGTGTGGTGACGCTTGATTTTAGCAAGGAAGGTCTTGAGCACCCATACAGCAACCTCGTCGGCACGGTCATCGTCATTGCCGTAACGTGGGAAATCGCCCTCGGTGACATAGTCATAGTTGAAACCGTTCTCATCGCGGATAATCTTCACCTTAGCATACTTCACAGCGCAGATACTGTCCACCACGTGGGAGAAACCTGCGATACCGGTAGCGAAGGTGCGGCGGACATCAGAGTCGATGAGAGCCATCTCGGCTGCCTCGTAAAAGTATTTATCGTGCATGTAGTGGATGAGGTTGAGCGTGTTGACATAGATATCAGCCAACCAATCGAGCGTGTCGCGGAAACGGGGCTCCAGTTCTTCCCATGTGAGGTATTCGCTGGTGATGGGACGGAATTTGGGGCCGCACTGCTCGCGAGTCTTGGCATCCACACCGCCGTTGATGGCGTAGAGCAGCGTCTTGGCCATGTTGGCACGGGCACCGAAGAACTGCATCTCCTTACCCGTCTGCGTAGCCGATACACAGCAACAGATGCTGTAGTCGTCTCCCCAGATAGGACGCATCACTTCGTCGTTCTCATATTGGATAGAACTCGTCTTCACCGAAATCCATGCTGCGTAGCGCTTGAAGTTCTCGGGCAGACGGGGAGAGTAGAGTACCGTGAGGTTGGGCTCGGGAGAGGGACCCATGTTGATGAGAGTGTTAAGGAAGCGGTAGCAGTTCTTTGTCACCATGTGGCGACCGTCCTGACCGATGCCTGCCACCTCAAGGGTTGCCCATACGGGGTCACCGCTGAATATCTCGTTATAGGAAGGAATACGGGCAAATTTCACCATGCGGAACTTCATCACCAGGTGGTCGATGAGCTCCTGAGCCTCCTGCTCGGTGAGAGTGCCCTCCTGCATATCACGTGTGATATAGATGTCGAGGAATGTTGATACGCGACCTACGGACATTGCGGCACCGTTCTGCGTCTTAATAGCAGCCAGATAGCCGAAGTAGAGCCACTGCACAGCCTCACGTGCGTTCTTGGCGGGCTGGGAGATATCGTAACCATAAATCTCAGCCATCTTCTTCATCTCCTTGAGGGCCTTGATCTGCATGGAAATCTCCTCACGCAGACGGATGATATCCTCGCTCATCTGGCGCTTACCGCAGTTGTATTTGTCAATCTCCTTCTGCTCAATAAGGAAGTCGATACCGTAGAGAGCCACACGACGGTAGTCGCCCACGATACGGCCGCGACCGTAGGTGTCGGGCAGACCAGTGAGGATATGGTTGTGGCGCACGCGCTTCATCTCGTCTGTGTAAGCGTCGAATACACCTTCGTTGTGCGTCTTGCAGTATTTTGTGAATATCTCGTGGAGCTTCTCTGAGGGCTGGTAACCATAGGTGGTGCAAGCCTGCTCTGCCATCTTGATACCACCATAGGGCATGAAGGCGCGCTTCAGGGGCTTGTCGGTCTGCAGACCTACAATCTTCTCCAGATCTTTCATACTTTCATCGATATAGCCAGGACCATAGGCCGTCATACTGGAGACAATCTCCGTCTCCATGTCGAGCACACCGCCTTTGGCACGCTCCTGTTTCTGGAGCTCCTGCAGACGACCCCACAACTTGTTGGTTGCCTCAGTAGGACCTGCCAAAAATGACTCGTCTCCGTCGTAAGCCGTATAATTACACTGGATGAAATCTCTCATGTTGACCTCTTCGGTCCATTTGGTTCCCTTAAAACCACGCCATTCGTTACGCATAATTCTCAATATATACAATTAGATTAATATTCTGTGCGCAAAGGTAATAATTTTTACCCGAATTTCAACTATTTTTATTATATTTGCTCTCACTTTTTGATGAAACTCAATGAAAGTGGACGCAATTATAGCTTTTTAAATAAAAAATAACCATTTTTAACTTTACAAACAGTATGAAAAATATCATCAGCAGGTTTCGCATTTTTGCTCTCTCTGCATTCAGCTTATCCGTAGTGACGAACGCATCGGCACAAGGCACCTTGATGGGTTTGGGGAATGAGAACGAGACAACACTCTCACTGACGGAGCGTGTGCTCAAACTGGAAAAGAAACACGATGCCATCAGCATCTACCTCAACACCCATGTGGCACTGGAGGAGCGCATCGACGGACCAGACAAAGGTGCTTCGTTCGTGGGCAAGCAGTTGCGCTTCGAGATGCTGGGAACACTCAACAAGCACTGGAGCTATCGCTTCCGCTACCGCCTGAACCGTCCCGGATACCAGCAGAGCGACAACTTCAGCAACAACATCGACATGATGGTGATACGCTACAAGTTTAACGATAAATTCGACCTTTCTGCCGGTAAACTGGGTTGCGCACTCGGTGGATACCAGTATGACGACAACCCGATACAGGTGTTGCAGTTCTGCGACTGGCTGACAGGTATCGACGGCTTCCATCTGGGTGTGCACGGATGCTACAACGTGACGAAGAACCACACGCTGATACTCGGCATCTACAACACGGACAACGATCGCGTGGTCAACTACTATTCTGCCAATCCGTTCATTAAGCCTTCTCACTTCCCCGTGGCTCCCACGCTGTGCTGGAGCGGCAGTTTCTTCAAGGGTAAGCTACAGACGCTGTGGTCGTACACCCTGATGAGCGAGGTGAAGAAAAACTTCGGACACCTTCTGATGACGGGTACCAAACTGAATTTCAAGAAGTGGCAGCTGATACTGGATTACTACGGTGCTTGGGAAGATGTGGACCACCATCAAATCTTGTCTGCCGACCTGTCGAATGTGCTCACCAGCACGCTCGGTGTCCCTATCAACGTGCTCGCAAATAATACACAGTACCACACCCTGATGCTTGACGGATTCTATCAGCCCACACCTCATTGGAATCTGACCGCAGGAGTACGCTACGAGCGCGCTTCCTCCTCAGAGGGTCTGGCCACCATCCTAGGCAACCGCATCAACTACGGATACCAGGTAGCTATACAGTGGATTCCGGACTTGACGCAGGACGCACGTATCTCGCTGTCGTATATCGGACGCACCACACAGTACGACCACCCGGCACTTGAGAACTACAACCGCAACCGCATCGAACTGGGTCTCATCTACCGTATCAAGGCTTATTGATATTTCACGAACAACAAAAAGAGAGGGGCACCGAGAAATCGATGCCCCTTATATTTTATTTCCGCAGAATGTCTTAGAACTGGATGAAGGCTGTGAGCAGCAGAACGGTCAGCATCACAGGTACCACAAACTTCAGCATGACGAAATATAATCCCTTGCGAGTGAACTTGTAGCCGTTGAGACGCATCTCGCCAACAAGCAGACGGGGCGATACCACCCAACCGATGAGGATGCAGGTGAGGATGGCGAGTACGGGCATGAGAACGTTGTTGCTGACGTAGTCGAAGATGTCGAGAATCTGACCGATGGCACCGTTGGGAAGAGGGTATTCGAAATACCATATATTGTAACCCAGACAAACTACTACGGACCAGATGAATCCTGTGCCTGCCATTATCAGTACCGACTTCTTGCGAGTCCAGCCGAACTTATCCTTCACACTGGCAACGATGGCCTCGAGGATAGAGACGGCACTCGTGATGGCTGCAAACAGCACCATGAGGAAGAACACCATACCTATCACTGTGCCGAACACACCGAGGCTGTCGAACACATTCGGAAGGGCGATAAACATAAGGCCTGGACCTGCCTTCATACCCTCCGTACCCATGAACACATAGACAGCGGGTATAATCATCAAACCTGCAAGAACGGCTATCAGTGTGTCGAATATCTCGATTCTGTCGACAGCCTGACCCAAGTTCACAGAACGCTTCATATACGAACCGTAGGCCACCATGATACCCATCGCTATTGACAGAGAATAGAAGAGCTGTCCCATTGCATCGAGAGCTATCATCAGGAAACGGCGCAGGGTGAGCCCCTCGAAATTGGGGAGGAAGTAGACGGCAGCACCGTCAAGACCGGTACGTGTCACACCATTGGCATCAGTGTGGCTGATGAACATCGAGTAGCCGCAGATGAAGACCACCATGATGACAAGAGCCGGCATGATGATGCGGGAGTATTTCTCGATACCTTTTTCCACACCGCGATAGACAATGTAGAAACACATGATGGCAAATATAGCAGTGAGTATGATGGGTTCCCATTGCGACGTAATGAAACCTGTGAAGAAACCGTCAGCTACAGCCTCCTTGCCATTGAATGAGAGGTATGTGGCAAAATACTTCAGCACCCATCCTCCGATGACACAATAGTAGGGATAGATGATATAGGGCACAATGAACGAGAACCATCCCAGAAACGCCCATTTCTTGTGGAAATAGCCGTATGCCGTGAGAGGTCCCTGCTGAGAACGGCGTCCGATGGCCACCTCTGTGATGAGCAGAGTGAAGCCGAACGTCACGGCCAGCACAATGTAGATGAGGAGAAACAAGCCGCCTCCGTCGCGCGCTGCCAGATAGGGGAAGCGCCAAATGTTACCAAGTCCTACTGCCGAACCTGCTGCTGCGAGCACAAAGCCCATAGAACCGCTGAATGAGTTTCTTTCTTTCTTTGCCATTATTTCAGATTTTTCATCATCTAAATGCCGCACAAAACGGCAAATACTCCGCAAAGGTAGTGATTTTTATTTAAACTTCCAAAAAAAATTATTTATTACCTCCCTCAGATGCTCTTTTGCTACTTCCTTTTGCATTAATACCGAAAGTGGGCGAGGGTCACCATCGTTGATACTGCGCACAGAAGAGAACCCTGCCTCCAGAAGCGAGGCTTCGTCTTCTACCGCACCTGAAACAAGATGCACGGGCACGCCTCTTCTGCTGGAAGCAGACAGCACTCCGTAAGCCACCTTGCCCATCAGCGTCTGACGGTCGCTCCTGCCTTCGCCCGTAAACACCACGTCAGCATCCTTCAGTGCCTCATCGAAATGCAGCAGTTCGAGCATCATCTCTATTCCGGAACGCATCCTGGCACCCATATACGTCATCAGGGCATAGCCCAAACCTCCCGCAGCTCCGGCTCCGGGAAAATCTGCATCTGCGGGAGTTGCGAGTCCTCTGCGTTCCGTCTCAAGGGCAAAATCCCGAAGCTGACGGTCCAGAATCTCCACCTGCTGCTCTGTGGCTCCTTTCTGGGGAGCAAACACACAGGCCGCTCCGTTCTCACCGTAAAGAGGATTCTGCACATCGCAAGCCGTCTCAATCTGCAGGGTGGGGAAGTGAAAGTCGTAACCATATTCTTCCAGCGCCTCCACAAGACCCCGGCCTCCGTCGCAGGTTGCGCTTCCTCCAAGACCTATCACAATCCTTCGGCATCCTCTTTTTGCGGCATCAATTATCATCTCTCCTACACCACGGGAACTGGCCGTCATGGGATTGCGCTTATCCGGTTCCACCAGAGTGAGACCACAAGCCGCAGCCACCTCCATATAGGCCGTAGCATCGTCGCTCACAAGATATTCCGCCTCGCACTCCCGCATCAGAGGGTCGTGCACACGTGCACACACGCGCCTTACGTGCGGTAGATGATGTAGGGCCTCCACCATTCCCTCTCCACCGTCGCTCAGGGGCATAGTGACGACTTCCGCCCCGGGACGCACGGATAGAATAGCTTCACGGGCCGTCTCACAGGCTTCCGCAGCCGTGAGACAGCCCTTGAAGGAATCGAAGGCCACAATGACTTTCAACGGAAGTGAGCCTTTATTGCAATTCTATTACCTCGATACTGCGGGCAGGGAGCTTTATCTTCATCTTGCCGGAACCCTTCACCTTCTTCGTCAGAGGCACGATGGCACGGGGATTGGTGATACTGTTGGTAGCATTCATGCTATCAGCCACGAGAGTGGTTTGGAGAGCCTTACCGGACACCTTCTTGCCGATAGTGCTCAGCGTCACGTCGATACTCGTCTCACCGGCATTCACCATCTTAACGAATACCTTGTCCGTAGCTTTGTCGCGAGTGGCGGTATAGTAGAGCTGGTCGAGAGTGTCTTTCTCCACCTGCATACGAGGCATGTTGTCGCACTCCATCTTCACCACCTCAGTGCCGAGGTTGCCTGCAAACATACACTGGGCGTAGTAGCTGGGAGAACCGTAACTGTTGAGTGCATCATAACCGATGAGGTCGCTCTTCCACTGCATTCCACCGGGATTTACGTTCACGAAGAGGGGAGCATAGCAATGAGCGATGACGATATCGCTGTTGCGCTCCATACCAATCATCCAGGCTGCGTCGGCAAGAGCGGCCTTCATATTTGTGGTGGGATCGCCTTCACGGGTGGCCCATTCTCCGCAGAACACCTTGGGACCCTTTCTGTCGTACTTATCGTACATACCGCACTGACGGAGCATATCCTTGTAGCCGCGATAGTAGTGCTCGTCGATGATGTCGAGCTTCATACGGTCTTCCACCTTCCAGTCGCGGGCAAGACGCCTCATCTTGTCGGGAGAGTCGGTGCAGATAATCTCCAATTGGGGATACTTGGCCTTGATGGCCTCGTAGAACATCGTATAACGCTCTGCATAACTGCCGCTGCGGTCGAAGAAGTCCTCGTTGCCTATCTCCACGTAGGTCAGTTTGAAGGGAGCTGGATGACCGTCCTGAGCACGACGTGCGCCCCATTCTGTGGAAACGTCACCAATGACATATTCTATCTCGTCGAGAGCCTCCTCGATGAAACCGTTCAAGGCCTTACCCGTTACGTAGTCGCCCTGAAGAGTGTAACCGGCAAAGACACCCAGAATGGGCTCTGCACCCATCTCTTCACACCAGCAGAGGAATTCCAGCAGTCCCATTCCATCAGTGGACCAATATCCCCAGGGACAATGATGTCCGGGACGCAGTTCCACAGGACCCAGAGTGCGCTGCCACCAGAAACGCTCGCTGAAACGGTTGCCTTCGAGATAGTTGCCGCCAGGGAAGCGCAGGAATTTGGGATGCATCTCACGGAGCATATCCATGAGGTCGGTGCGATAGAGGTCGCTCTTCACCGTCACCTGCTTCTTGCTCACAGGTGTCAGCGACACATAGTTGAGGCCGCAACGTGTATCACCCGTAAACTGCAAGAAGAATTCCACATCCTTCGTCTCCTTTATGTTTGCGGCCGTATTAAGGGTGAAATCCAGCCATCCGGCATCGGAGGCAGACACGATAGCCTGAGCGTATACCGTACCGTCCACAGTAGAACGGAGACCCACACTCATCACAGCCTTTCCGTCAGTCTTCATCTTGCCGCGATATTCCGTGGAGGGACGCACGGCAATGCCCCAGAAACCCTGATTGGTCCACGTCTTGATGGAATCGTTCCATTGCCAGAAACGCAAAGGGGCGTTTCTTCTGTTGCGCTGACGGGGATCGCCCTCGCGCTCGCGCATCTGAGGGTCGCGGAGCAGCTGACTGTAGAGTCCGCCCTCGTAGCAAAAGTTGATTTCCTCTGTCATCAATCCGTAGAGAGTGGGACTGACGGCACATTTTACCTCGTCTGCACGAACCGTGAGACGCACCTCAGCGGATGCTGTGAGAAACGACAGGCATAAAACCAGGGAAAGTAAGTGTTTCATGGCATTTTAAACTTTTAACTATTAACTTTTAACTTTTAACTTTTAACTTTTATGGTATGTCATTTTCCAATAATTCTTTCCGAAAATGAAGAGTTCGCCGTCGCGTTCGAAACCGAGTGAGGCGTACAGACTCTGGGCGTTCTTGTTTTTGGGGTCTACTGTCAATGTCACATTGAGACCAAGACGAAGTCCCTCGGCAATACCTCGCTCCAAGAGGGCGGTTCCGAGTCCTATTCCACGATACTGAGGCCAGACGGCAAGACTGTCGATATAGTATTCTCCCTCCACAGCCTCGTCCTCCATATCAGGAAACTCCGTATCGAAATACTCCTTTATGAGCTTCATCGTGCGCTCGCGCATCTCATGATAGTAGCGCCCGTCGTAGGCTGTAAGCATACCGGCCATCTCTCCGTTGTATTCTGCGATGAGAGTGTTCCCGGCACAATAGAGAACATCGTCGCGCGTGCAGATGAGCTCCGCAAAACGTGCAATCTCCTCTTCCGAATGCTTGTAGTGCATCGCCATGTGGAAACCATGTGCAATGAAGTAGGAGTCGTTCTCCGTAGCCGGGCGGAACGTCATCCTCAAACGGGCTCTCTTGAACTTCATCGCCTTTATCGTCTCCTCGTCCAATATCTGTATGTGTCCTCTCTCTATACTCTCGTCCAGCTGTTCCGGTCCGAAAGCCTCACCTTGTTTGCCGAAATCCGAGATGTTGAATTCGAATTTCGTGCGCAACTCATGACGCACCATCTTCTGCTGGAAACGCGTGCCTGACATCTTGCGTGCCAACATCTTGCGGATGGTGTTTATCTCGCGTTCGGAAAACTTATTTCTTCCCATAGCTCTCAGGTGATTTGTCAGTTATTCTCTCCAGTTCTGCCAGCGTGAATCCTTCGTAGGACTGCAGCACATAGTCGCAAAGTGGAGTTATCTGCTCCTTTGTGAGCGTTGTCTGCACACCGACTGTAAACATACCGCTGCGCCTTCCGGCTTCGAGGCCGTTGGGAGCATCCTCGAAGACAACACATTCTGCCTTGCTGCAGGAAAGCTTCGCTGCCGCTGTGAGGAAGCAGTCGGGATCCGGCTTACTTGCCTTGAAGTCCTCCGCTGTGAGTACGGCGTCGAACAACGCGTCGAAATCCGCTATCTGTCTGCGGAGCGTTTCCATCTTCTTGCGGTTGCTGCTCGTCACCACGGCACATTTCACACCGCATCGTCTCAAATCCGATATGAAAGCGAGCGCTCCGGGATAGAACGTGAAATCCATCTGCCCCTCGTGCTCATATAGTTCCGGAACCACCACCTTCCTCGTTTCCTCGTCGGGGAAATATGCGTCGAGGATGCGCTGCAGAGTCATACCCTTGATACGATGAGCGAAATCCGGCATCTCGGGATGATACTTCTTCCCGATTTTCCCCCAGATGGCCGTATACTGGTCCTCTGTGTCGATGAGCGTTCCGTCGAGGTCGAACAGCACGGCACGTATCCTGTTATGAACTGATGCTGGTGTCACTCCTTATTTCTTCACATTACGGTAGTTCACTCTGTAGGAGAACGTCAGGCCGGGACTCGCTTCCGGATTCTTGTCCAGCTGCTTGTCCACACGCTTCATTATACTACGACCCCTGCGCTTTATTTTCTCTCCGCTTTCCAATTCCTTGCGGATGAGTTTCTGGAGGCTGTCTGCCGGCAGACCTGTATAGTTGGGGCGCAACTTGTAGGAAACGGGCAGATACACATCGTGACCCACGTTCCTGGCTTCCAGAATACCCGTTCCCATCGGATGTGTGTATTCCACACGTTTGATGCCCCACGAGTCTTCCACCACGAATATCGTCACCTTCGTGCGGTCTTTCTGTCCGGCCAGCACGTCTATCACCTCGCCGTCTTCTTCCAGCGCACCCACCACCTTGAAACCGAATCCCTTAGCCTCCTTAGGATGCCAGCGACGGTCGTCTCCGTAGAGCGCAGTAAAGGGATTGAATGTTGTCACCTTGAAGAGGGCGTTCACCTGTTTCTCGTTCAGATCAGGACTTGCGTCCATCACCTGCTGACGCTCGATTTCTATTTTCTTTCTGCTGAAGAACAAATCACATTCCGTGATGACGCTCACTTCCTTGTTGCCCGTGAAATAGTCAATCAGCGGCCACATTCCAGAAATCTTCATCGCTATCTTCATGAAGAATTTCATAGCTTTCGGAAGGGCGTTCAGCAGGATGTTCATATCTCTGCAACCCATCACATCCCTCACAGTGGCCTCAAACTCCAGCGTCTTGGCGTTTTCCTTCGCCTTTGCTGCCACCTGCTTGAGAATATAGAGCGCGGGGTCTTCCCCATGCGGAGTCACCACCAGGGGTGCCATCGTGGTGACATACATCGAATCACCGAAATACACCTGCTGCTGCGCTCTCGCTCCCGATGAGATGAGAACGAACAGGGTGAATAGGAATATAGCTTTGCGACGCATCATTTCTCGCTGAAAAGTGTTTCCTGATTATGATCCTCAAGGGTGAATGCCGAACTGCCGTCAAAGCAATGTGTGCACACCTGGTCCTTCGTGAGTCCGATGGCCTCGATGAGCGTCTCCAGCTTGGAGAACTTCAGCGAGGTGAGTCCGAGCTGCCTGCGTATCTCCTCCACCATCTGGTTGTACTCGGGAGAACCCGTTGTGGCGTATTCCTTCAGTTTGGCGGAAGCATCGCCCTCGAACTTCTCTATCACGCGGCGTGTGATGAGTTCCATATCGCTCTTGGAGGCCGTGAATGCGATGAACGGACAACCGTAAATCAGAGGCGGGCAGGCTATACGCATGTGCACCTCCTTGGCTCCGAGAGTGAAGAGGTCGCGTATGTTGTCTCTGAGCTGTGTGCCTCGCACGATACTGTCGTCGCAGAAGAGCATCTTCTTGTCTTTCAGGATGCTGCTGTTGGCAATGAGTTTCATCTTTGCCACAAGATTGCGGCGCTCCTGATTGGAGGGAGTGAACGAACGGGGCCAGGTGGGAGTATACTTGGCAATAGCACGGGCGTAGGGGCAATGATGTCCCTCAGCGTATCCCACCGCCATACCTACTCCGCTGTCGGGAATTCCGCATGCGCAATCCACTTCCGTAGGATCCTCCGCACCCATCTTCCTGCCGCACTCGTTGCGCACAGCCTCCACGTTGCGTCCTTCATACTGACTCGTGGGGAATCCGTAGTAGACCCACAGGAAGGAACATATCTGCATCTTGCGGTTTGGCTTCCTGAGCGTCTCCATACTGTCGGCACTGATGCGCACTATCTCACCCGGACCGAGGAAATGCTTTATTTTGAAGTCGAGGTTCGGGAATGCCGAACTCTCGCTTGCTACAGCCATCGCTCCTTCCTTTTCTCCCACCACGATGGGAGTGCGTCCCCAACTGTCGCGAGCGGCTATCACGCCGTTCTCCGTGAGCAGCAACATAGAACAGCTGCCCTTGATGTTGCGGAACACATTCTCTATGCCGTCCACGAAGGTCTTGCCCTTGATGATGAGCAGAGCCACCAGTTCAGTGGGATTGATGCGGCCGGAAGAAAACTCCGAGAGATGCATATTCTCCTGCAAGAGCTGGTCGGCAAGCTGTTCGAGATTGTTTATCTTTGATACCGTCACAAGTGCGAAGCGTCCCAGATGGGAATTCATCAGCATCGGTTGTGCATCCTGATCGCTTATCACACCGATACCGCTGTTTCCCTTGAACTTGTCCAGCTCATCCTCAAAGCAGGAACGGAAATACTTGTTCTCCAGGTTGTGGATGCTGCGGATAAAACCGCCGTCTGCGCTGTATGTTGCCATACCGCCGCGCCGCGTTCCCAGGTGAGACTGATAGTCTGTGCCGTAGAAAAGGTCAAGGACACAAGGTTTTGTACTTACTGTTCCGAAAAAACCACCCATATATTTATTTTCTATTTTTAGTAACTTACTGAACACTCAAGACCGAGCTCACGGATGCGGGCCGCTATTGCGTCGAGTTCCTCGTGGGATGCCTTCTCCAAGGTCTTCACGGGCGTTGCTCTGTCTATCGTATATATCATCACGCTGCGAGGCGCTATCTCTTTCAACTGCTGCAGATACGGCCCCACATATTCCTCAGAGAGGTCGTCGGCCCTGCCGTCTGTGCTCTTCATGAACATCGTCTGAATGATGCATTTCCCCTTCATCGCCTTCAATCCCTCTATTGTGCGCTTCACATCATATTGGCCCACAGGTCTGTCGATATCGCTGATATACGATGCCGACACTGTGTCCAGTTTCATGATGGGGTTGTCGAAGAGCAGCAGAGCTTCGCGCACCTGGGGGATGTGCACTCTGGTGCTGTTGCTCAGGATGCTTATCTTTGCCGATGGGCACCACTCGTCCCTCACTTCCCTCACAGCCTTCACTATGTCGGTGAAGTCGGGATGCAGGGTCGGTTCGCCGTTGCCCGCAAATGTCAGCACGTCGGGACAAACGCCCTCCGCCTTCATCTCCCTGAGCTTTTCTATGAGTCGCTCCACCACCTGTTCCTTTGTGGGCAGAGATGCTGTGGCATGACTCTCGCTGTTGAGTCCGCATTCGCAGTATATGCAGTCGAACGAGCACCACTTCCCGTCCTTCGGCAGGAGGTTGATGCCCAGACTCACTCCGAGTCTGCGGCTCTTCACCGGTCCGAATATAGGAGAATCATATAGTATCATAGTTGTCCTGATTCCAGTTCAATGACGATGCGCTCTATCATGGCGTCCTCGTCGTCGGGTTTGTATTCTTTCTTCAGAGATGCTCCGAAGGTCCATGCAAACACCTGGTAGAAGTTTGCCCTGAAAGGTCCGAGAAAGGCCTTCAGTATCTGGAACGAACTCTGGTTGCACTCTCTGTCGATGAGTTTGATGAGCAGTTTTCCCTGCGTCAGCGACAGTTTCTTCATCTGCGGAGTGAACTGCTTCTTTATGTCGCGCTCCACCGCTTTCAGGTGGGCATCTTTTTCCTTCTTTGTGGGAAGCGTCTCGAGTGTCTCGTATGTCTCCTGAAGCATTTTGTTGGCCAGCTGTGCAAGCGGCAGCACCTTCTTCACGTTATACACCAGACGGTCGTACTTGCGCTTCTGCTTCGGATTGGAAAACTTCATCGGAGGATATACGGGCACTTCCGGCAGGAGATACACCCATATTGTGTCGCCCTCGTATATTTCAGGATTCGGGTATCTGTATCTCGTGAGTTTGAGTTCGTATTCTCTGGGCAGATTTTGCCAGTCGTATTTGTTTTCGTCATCCGCAGCCCTAACCCATCCAGTTAGCAGCAATGACAGCAGCATAAGTATTGACAATCTTTTACCCATACCGGGCGCAAAGATACGAAAAATAGTTGAGAGAAGACTTAAAGATCCTTGAGTCTTTTTTTCTTTTTAAAGAAAATTCACAAAAAGTGCCACATAGCCGCAACTTTACATAATTTATTTTAACTAACTTTTTTTTAATAAGTCGCTTTATTTTTTCCTCGTTTTGTATCAGTAAGAGTCCTTTCAGAGACTTCTCAGAATGCGTTCAGTTAACGAGCAGTTAACGAATAGTTAACGAGTGGACTACGAGCAGACTGCGAGAAAACTCGTTAACTGCTCGTTATTTACTCTATATCTGCTCGTAGTCTACATGTATTCTGATAAGAGGAAGAGAAAGAGAAGAAAAGCCCCCTCCAACTCCCCCTTTAGGGGAGTGATTAAATTTGTAAAATTGTAAATTGTAAATTGTAAAAAATTATAGGTAGAAAAGGTTTTTCTGCATTTTTCTTTAATTAAGAAAAAAACTCACAGCACTAAATCCTAAACTCCAAACTATTTTTTATATCTTTGCACGGTAAACTATATATAAAGCATATGAAAGTATTTCAACATGTGAGTGACATCGGTCCTCTGGATTTAGCTCTGAAAGAAGCCTTTGAAATAAAGAAGGATCGCTATAAGTACGAGAATCTGGGTCGTCGCAAGACAGCGATGCTCATATTCTTCAACAACTCCCTGCGCACGCGTCTCTCCACCCAGAAAGCAGCTATGAACCTGGGTATGAACGTGATAGTGCTCGATGTGAATCAGGGAGCCTGGAAACTGGAGACAGAGCGAGGCGTCATCATGGACGGCGACAAGAGCGAACATCTCCTGGAAGCAATTCCTGTGATGGGTTCTTACTGCGACATAATAGGTGTGAGAAGTTTTGCCCGCTTTGAAAACCGCAAGGACGACTACGAGGAGAAAATTCTTCAGCAGTTCATCAAATACAGCGGTCGTCCCGTATTCTTCATGGAGAGCGCAACGGTGCATCCTCTGCAGGCTTTTGCCGACCTTATCACCATCGAGGAATACAAAAGGAAAGAGCGTCCGAAGGTGGTGATGACCTGGGCTCCTCATCCCAGAGCTCTTCCGCAGGCCGTTCCCAACAGCTTTGCTGAATGGATGAGAGCAGCCGATGTGGATTTTGTGGTGACACATCCCAAGGGCTATGAACTGGATCCTGAGTTCGTAGGCGATGCCAGAGTGGAATACGACCAGATGAAGGCTTTCGAAGGTGCAGACTTCGTATATGCCAAGAACTGGAGCTGCCCAGGTGTGACGCTTCCTGATCAATACGGAAAGGTGCTGGAGGATTATCACGATTGGATGGACTGGACGGTAAGCAGCCGTCAGATGGCCGTAACAAACGATGCCTTCTTCCTCCATTGTCTGCCTGTGAGAAGAAATATGATTGTGACCGACGATGTCATTGAGGCACCTACGTCGCTCGTCATTCCAGAAGCCGCAAACAGAGAGATTTCTGCTACTGTAGTGCTGAAGAGAATGCTTGAATCACTGTAAAGAGAAGTAAGTGCGTAAACTCAGCGTCATAGAGATGAACCGTCTCTCACCCGAGGAATTCCGCAGGAGTGAGAAAGTGCCCATCGTTGTGGTGCTTGACAGAGTTCGTTCCCTATACAACGTAGGCAGTGTGATGCGAACAGCAGACGCTATGGCACTGGAGGCTGTATACCTGTGTGAAATCACAGCCACACCTCCTCATCCTGAAATACACAAGACAGCTCTCGGAGCAGAGGATACTGTAAGTTGGAAGTATTTCCAGCATACTATCGATGCAGTGAAGGAACTGAAGGGAAGAGGTTATGAGATATGGAGTGTGGAGCAATGCGAAGGAAGCACGCTTTTGCAGAATATAGAGTATAAGGTAAACACCAAAGAGAAGATAGCCATCATCCTTGGCAACGAGGTGAAAGGTGTGCAACAGGAAGTGGTGAATGCCTCCGACGGATGTATGGAAATACCTCAGTTCGGCACAAAGCACTCTATGAACGTAAGTGTGACAGCCGGAATGGTGATTTGGCATCTGTGTTGTAAACAAGTTGTAGATAAGTGTTGATAACCGTAATAAATGTAAACAGCCAAAACGTATATACTTACATAAAACCTCAACACAGTTTCAACACACCAGAGATGAGAGTGGATATAAACGATAACTAAAACAACTTATACACAATTATAGACAAAGGAAAATTACTAATAATTAAATACTTAAAACAATTATTTACACTCTCTACAGCCCATCATTATTAGCATTACATTCTATTTAAATTTAAAAAAAATAAAATATAATTTGATTATGGATATAAAGGAGCAGATAAAGCAGTTGGCGAAAGAAAAGAATGCTGTGATACTTGCCCACTACTATGTAGACGGAGCAATACAGGATATAGCCGACTTTGTAGGTGATTCTCTGGCATTGGCTCAGAAGGCAGCCCAGACTACTGCAGACATCATTGTGATGTGCGGAGTGAACTTCATGGGTGAAACATGTAAGATACTCTGCCCTGAGAAGAAGGTTCTCATTCCGGATGCTACAGCTACGTGCTCCTTGGCTGAAAGTTGTCCTGCAAAGGAATTCGAAGCCTTTGTGAAAGCACATCCCGGTCATACCGTAATATCATACGTAAATACTTCTGCAGATATAAAGGCTTTGACAGATGTGGTTGTGACATCCAGCAACGCACGCCAGATAGTGGAATATTTCCCAAAGGAAACTCCTATAATATTCGGTCCTGATCATAATCTCGGAGGATACATAAACA
Organism: Bacteroidaceae bacterium; assembly: GCA_016292045.1. Classification (GTDB taxonomy): domain Bacteria; phylum Bacteroidota; class Bacteroidia; order Bacteroidales; family Bacteroidaceae; genus Physcousia. The sequence goes on from JAEEZX010000060.1 coordinate 49,689, forward strand.
GTATCACAGGCAGGGAAATGGTGCTCTGGAACGGTGCTTGTCACGTTCATGAGAAATTCTCTGTGGAGAAGATTGTGGCTTTGAAGAAGCAATATCCAAAGGCAAAAGTTCTGGTGCATCCCGAGTGCAGAGGTGCTGTGGTGAAGCTGGCAGATAAAGTAGGCAGTACGGCTGCTCTTTTGAAATACAGTATTGAAGACTCTGCAGATACCTTCATCGTAGCAACAGAAAGCGGCATACTTCATGAGATGCAGAAGAAGGCTCCTCAGAAAACATTCATTCCCGCACCTCCAGATGACAGCACCTGTGCCTGCAACGAGTGCAACTATATGAAACTGGTTACTCTTGAGAAGGTATATAACTGTCTCAAGAACGAGACTCCTGAAATAAATGTAGATAAGGAAATAAGCAAGCGGGCTCTTTCTCCAATAAAGAAGATGCTTGAAATAAGCGCAAGTCTAGGACTTTAACAGAAAAAAGAAGTAAATGAGTGAACTTCCTGTTATAGTCACCGATCTTGCCTACATTCTTATTGTAGCGGGTATCACCACAATAATCTTCAAGCGACTCAAACAACCGCTTGTCCTCGGATATATTGTGGCAGGTTTCCTCACAGGTCCAAACATGTTGTATATGCCTTCCATAGGTAATATGGACAGCATAGAGGACTGGGGTCAGATAGGTGTTATCTTCCTGATGTTCTCACTCGGTCTTGAATTTTCATTCAAGAAGATAGTGAAGATGGGAATAAGTCCTATCATATGTGCCTGCATGGTGATGGGCAGTATGATGGGTGTTGGAAGTTTTGTAGGCGACTTGTTCGGATGGGGAGATATGGACCAGCTTTTCCTGGGCGGAATGCTTGCTATGTCGTCCACAACAATCATCTACAAGGCCTTCGACGATATGGGAATGAGGCATAAGAAGTTTGCTTCGAATGTGCTTTCCGTACTCATCCTTGAAGACATACTCGGAATACTTCTTATGGTGGTGTTGAGTGCGATGGCTGCCACAAGAAAATTCGAAGGAGGAGCTCTTCTCAATTCTCTCACGCAACTGGGCAGTGTGCTACTGCTTTGGTTCCTCGTGGGAATATACATCTTGCCGCTTTTCCTGAAGAAAAACAAGAAGTATATAAATAAGGAAACGCTTCTTATCGTATCGAGTGCGTTTTGTTTCTTCCTTGTGGTGCTTTCCTCAAAGGCAGGTTATTCTCCTGCTTTCGGAGCTTTCATGATGGGAAGTATTCTCTCGGAAACAATGGAAGCGGAGGATATTGAGCATACCATCGGACCTGTGAAGGACCTCTTCGGATCGGTATTCTTCGTGAGTGTGGGTATGATGGTTTCTCCAAACGTGCTTATAGAACATTGGCCGGCCATTCTTGCTATCACGGTGGCAATACTCATCGGACAGATGACGCTCGGCAGTTTGAGTTTCTTTGTGACGGGAAGCAGTTTGAAGGATGCCATATCGAGCGGTTTCAGTATGTCGCAGATAGGTGAATTTGCCTTCATCCTCGCAGCTCTGGGAGAAAGTCTTGATGTGACGAGCGGTTTCCTCTACCCGATAGTGGTGGCTGTGAGTATCATCACCACTTTCACCACACCCTATATGATAAAGGCTTCTGTGCCTGTATCCGAACAGTTGGAGAAGCTGTTCCGTAAACTGGATGTATCGAAGCTTCAGAAAGTTTCATCCACCATTGAGGAAAAGAAGAAAATAAACCTCAGTGAGGATTCCCAGCGATGGAAGCATCTTCTGGCGGTACTGACGTATCAGACGGTATCGTATTTTGTGCTTGCCTACGCAGTGATGTATCTTGTAGTGTCATTGTTCAAACCCATTTTCCACAGTTTCCTGGATCTCTGGTGGACAAATGTGATTAGCATAGTGATATCGCTGGTGGTAGCGAGCCCGTTCATGCGTGCTATTATGATGAGGAAAAACCATAATGTGGATATGGTGTATTTCTGGCATAAGAACTGGCGCACGCGTATTATGGTCATAGTGCTTTTCCTCATAAGATACCACATCGTGATGATTTCTGTCTTGAGGCTTATTGATGTGCACAGCCCTCTTCGCTGGTATTGGAACTACGGCCTTGCAAACATTGCCATCATACTCATCATACTGAGTCGTGACCTGAAATACATAAGTATACGTCTGGAGCGCACCTTCTTCCAGAATCTGCATCGCAGGGATATGAAGAAAGAGCTTCCCGGCTACGGTCGTATGCTCAAAGGCAGCGATCTTCATCTCACATCGCTTACCATACCTGAAAACAGTGCGTGGGCGGGTAAGTCGCTCGCATCGCTCAACATAGGCAATAAGATGCAGGTGGTGGTGGCAGCCATTGTGAGAGGACGACTGCGTATCAACATTCCCGACGGTAAGAACCGCCTGTTCCCGGGCGATGTGATGGAAGTGGTGGGCGACGATGAATCCATCGAAAAGGTGAGAACTATGGTTATGACGGAGGCCTCCGGAACGGAGTATATGGAGTCGCGCGAACCGCTTGTCCTGCAGAAACTTGTCATAGCACCCAATTCAACGCTCATAGGCAAAAAACTCATGGAGAGCGGAATAAGAAACGATTTCCATTGCAGTGTGATAGGTATTGAGGATAAAGACGGCGACCTCGAACGCATAGGAGCGCAACACGTCTTTGCTGAAAACGAGATATTGTGGGTTTTGGGAGAATACGAACAGGTGGAGCTCCTGCGACTGGTGACACATCCGGAATTCAGCATTAAGGATGGAGAAATAAAATTTGATTGATAAATAAGTAGAATATAAATAAAGGAATAAAGATAGATGAAAGCAGGTATTGTGGGACTTCCGAATGTGGGAAAGTCTACTCTTTTCAATTGTCTCTCGAGCGCAAAGGCGCAGGCAGCCAATTTCCCTTTCTGCACCATCGATGCGCAGATGGGACAAGTGAGTGTGCCCGATGAGCGACTCACCAAACTGGCGGAAATAGTGCACCCGGGACGTATCGTTCCCGCTGTGTGCGACATAGTGGATATCGCAGGTCTTGTGAAAGGTGCATCCAAGGGAGAAGGTCTGGGCAACCAGTTTCTTGCCAACATACGCGAGTGTGATGCCATAATTCATGTGCTGCGCTGTTTCGACGACGGTAATATTGTGCATGTGGACGGTTCGGTGGATCCTGTGCGCGACAAGGAAATCATCGATATGGAGCTCCAGATAAAGGACCTTGAGACACTCGAAAACCGACTCAAGCGTGTGGAGAAGGCTGCTCGTGTGGGCGGTGACAAGCAAGCAAAGATAGAACTGGATGTCATCGAGGCCTACAAGAAGGCCATCGAGGCCGGTAACAGCGCCCGCACCGTACAGTTTGAGACGGAGGACGAACAGAATGCTGCCAAGGGACTTTTCCTGCTCACAGCAAAACCCGTTCTCTACGTCTGCAACGTGGACGACAAGTCGGCTTCCACAGGTAACGACTACACACGCGCTGTGGAGAAGGCCATCGAGGGCGAGGATGCCGAGATGCTGATTATCTCTGCGCAGACGGAGGCTGATATAGCAGAACTCGACACCTACGAGGAGAAACAGATGTTCCTCGAGGATATGGGTCTCAAGGAGAGCGGCTGCAACCGTCTCATCAAGGCCATCTACCATCTTCTCACGCTGCAGACCTTCATCACGGCCGGTGAGATGGAGGTGAAGGCCTGGACATTCCGCAAGGGATGGAAGGCTCCCCAGTGTGCCGGAGTCATACACACCGACTTCGAAAAGGGTTTCATCCGTGCCGAGGTGATAAAGTACGACGACTATATCAAGTACGGCAGCGAGGCTGCTGTGCGCGAAGCCGGTAAGATGGGCGTTGAGGGAAAGGAATACGTGGTGCAGGACGGTGATATAATGCATTTCAGATTCAATGTTTAGCAGTTTGTTCATAAATTGGAATCCCGACGTCGTAGCGTTCCACATCGGATTCTTCGCCGTCAGATGGTATTCGCTCTGCTGGTGCATCGGTCTGCTGAGTGTCTACTTCCTGATGCATCGCATATTTCGTGAGCAGAAGCTCACAGACGAGCAGTTCGACCCTATGTTCCTCTACTGTTTCGTGGGTATTCTGGTGGGCGCCCGTCTGGGTCATTGCCTCTTCTACGAACCGGAATATTTCCTGGCTCATCCCCTTGAGATGATACTTCCAGTCAAGATAGACGGCTCGGGTTCCTGGCATTTCACCGGCTATGAGGGACTTGCCTCTCACGGCGGCACGATAGGTATCATTCTGGCTCTCTACTTCTTTGCCCGCAAGGTGGGGCTCACCTATCTCCATGTGCTCGACAACGTGGCCATCGTGACACCCATCACGGCGATGTTCATACGTCTTGGCAATCTGATGAACAGCGAGATAATAGGCCGTCCCACGGATGTTCCCTGGGCTTTCATCTTTGAGCGTGTGGATATGCTTCCCCGTCATCCAGGTCAGCTCTACGAGGCTATATGCTACGGCATCTTCTTCCTCATCCACTGGTGGTGCTATCGCAAGTGGCCCGAGAGGGTGGGGACGGGTTTCTTCTTCGGCCTGTGCATCTTCCTCATCTTCTTCAGTCGCATCTTCATCGAATATACCAAGGAGAATCAGGTGGCTTTTGAGAGCGGTATGCTGATGAATATGGGTCAGCTGCTCTCCATCCCGTTTGTTCTTCTGGGCGGATTCTTTATGTTAAAGGGAATATGGCATCGTTGAAATCTCTTTTTAAGGACACAGCAATCTATGGTGTTTCGAGCATAGTGGGGCGTTTTCTCAACTATCTGCTCGTGCCTCTCTACACGAATGTTATTTCCGCAGCGAGCGGAGGTTACGGTGTTGTCACCAATCTCTATGCCTTCACGGCTCTGCTGCTCGTCATACTGACATTCGGTATGGAGACCACCTTCTTCCGCTTCATAAATAAGGAGGATGAAGACCACGATTCCGTATTCTCCACGTCGTTCTCCGTGATTGCTGTGCTGACGGCTGTATTTCTGCTTTTGGTGTTCGGTTTATCGGATTCGATTAGCAGCGCCCTGGGATATGCCGACCATCCGGAGTATCTCCAGCTGATGGCCTGCGTGGTGGCTCTCGACGCTCTGCAGTCACTTCCTTTCTGTCATCTGCGATATCAGAAAAGGGCTGTGCGCTTCGCTTCGCTCAAACTGCTCTTCATAGCGATGAATATAGGGCTCAATCTGCTCTTCTTCATCGTGCTCGGCTATCGCGATGTATTGTGGGTGTTCCTGCTCAATCTTGTGTGCACGGGCATCATCACCTTCTTCTTCATTCCCGACCTGCTGCGCATCCGCTGGCATTTGGACACCAGTATGCTGCGTCGCATGCTGTCTTATTCGTGGCCGCTGCTTATACTCGGTGTGGCAGGCATCCTCAATCAGTCGTTCGACAAGATAGTATTCCCGCTGGCAGGCGGCACCACGAAGGATCTCGGCATCTACGGAGCCTGCGTCAAGGTGGCGATGATAATGGCGATGATTACGCAGGCTTTCCGCTATGCCTACGAACCGATGGTGTTTGCTGCCTCAAAGGACAAGGACTCAAAGGTGATGTACGCTTTCGGTATGAAGTATTTCATCATCTTCACATTGCTGGCTTTCCTTTGTGTGATGGGTTATCTCGACATACTGAAATATCTCATCGGTTCCGACTACTGGGAAGGACTCCGTGTGATACCCATAGTGATGGTGGCTGAGATAATGATGGGAGTGTATTTCAATCTCTCCTTCTGGTACAAACTCATCGACAAGACCATCTACGGAGCGTGGTTCTCGCTGGCCGGTTGTGTAGTGCTCATTGCCGTCAACCTCATCTTCATTCCCCGCTACAGCTATATGGCATGTGCGTGGGGAGGTGTGGCCGGCTACGGCACTTCGATGCTGCTCTCCTACGTTGTTGGTCAGCGCAAGAATCCTATCGACTATCCCATGGGTTCCATCTTCTTCTATGTGGCGATGACGGCCCTCTTCTACGCAGCGATGACCTATGAACCGGAGACCTGGAGCCTTTTCCTGCGTCTGGGCGTCAACACCCTTCTCATCCTGCTTTTCTGCGCATACATATATATATTTGAAATAAAAAAGAAAAAACAATGAAATTCGCATTAATCGGTTACGGCAAGATGGGCCGTATGATAGAGGAAATAGCTAAGTCTCGCGGCCACGAGATAGTATCCATCATCGATATAGACAATCAGGAGGACTTCGACAGCGACGCCTTCCGTTCGGCCCAGGTGGCTATTGAGTTCACAGCTCCCCAGGTGGCTTACGACAACTATCTCAAGGCCTTTGCACAGGGAGTGAAGGTGGTGAGCGGTTCCACAGGATGGCTCAAGGAGCATGGCGAGGATATGAAGCGCATGTGTCAGGAGGAGGGTAAGACGCTCTTCTGGAGCAGTAATTTCAGCCTCGGTGTCACCATCTTCCGTGCTGTCAACCGCTACTTGGCCCGCATCATGAACCAGTTCCCGCAGTACGACGTCGAACTGGAGGAAACCCATCACGTGCACAAGCTCGACCATCCTTCCGGCACAGCTATCACGCTGGGTGAGGAGATTGTTGCCGAGCTGGATCGCAAGAACTCATGGGCAGAGGACACCACCGCCCCCCAGTTCCTGCGCATCGACCACATACGTCGCGGCGAGGTGCCCGGCATACACACCGTGCGCTATGATTCCGATGCCGACTGCATCACTATCACCCACGATGCCCACTCCCGTCGCGGCTTTGCTCTGGGTGCCGTGCTGGCTGCCGAATACACAGCCACTCACGAGGGTCTGCTCACTATGTCCGACCTTTTCAAATTCTAAGAAAAAACATCATTTCTCCCGACAATGAAGAAAATACAACCGGCACTCACATGGAAGGACAAGCTGAAGTGTGCTGTCATCATCCTGCTCTACATCGCGTTCCTCGTATGGATTAAGTCGTGGTGGGGCGTTGTGGTCATCCCGTTCATCTTTGATGCCTACATCACCCGCAAGATAAACTGGGGCTGGTGGAAAGACCTTGAGAATCCCGTCCTGCGCTTTGTAATGTCGTGGACGGATGCCATCGTCTTTGCACTGACAGCGGTGTATTTCATCAACATCTACTTCTTCCAGAACTACACCATTCCGTCCTCTTCCCTCGAGAAGAGCCTGCTCGTGGGCGACTACCTCTTCGTCTCCAAGATGAGCTACGGTCCCCGCGTGCCTCAGACGCCTCTCCACATGCCTCTCTGCCAGCACACGCTGCCCTGGGGCGGTAAGAGCTATCTGGAGTGGATACGCTGGGACTACAAGCGCGTCACACCGCATCCTGTGAAGCGCGGCGATATCGTGGTGTTCAACTATCCTTCGGGCGACACCATCCTCACCTCTCCCCGCTACGCAGCAGCCGACTTCACTATGCTCTGCTATCTCTACGGGGCGCAAATCACAAGGGAGATGGGTGCCGAACCAGAGATGGATTCCCTCACATCCCTGCAGCGCTATCGTATTTATGAGAACTACTACTCTCTCGGACGCGAGTTCCTGCAGCGCAATCCGCAGGAGTTCGGAGATATCGACTCCCGTCCTGTCGACCGTCGCGAGAACTATGTGAAGCGCTGTGTCGGTCTGCCCGGGCAGACGTTCGAGATACGCGACTGCGTCATCTATATCGACGGCAAGAAGACGGAGCAACCCAAGGATGTGCAGTTCGACTACAACGTGGAGTGGCTCATGCGTCCCGACAAGGACGACCCTATAGTCTCCGAGACATCGCTCTCCTATGACGACCTCTACGGGCAGGGCATGAATCCCGACAACGCAGCGCCGCAGGACATCATACCTCTCACATCGGAGGCTGTCAAGGCGCTGGAGAAACGCAAGGACCTCGTGGGACGCATAGATTTCATCGTCGACAAGACCACCGACGAACTCTTCCCACTCAATCTCCGCAAGACCTGGACTCGCGACAACTACGGTCCTCTGTGGATTCCCAAGAAGGGTGAGAGCATCGACCTCACGCTGGACAACCTGCCAATCTACGAGCGCGTGATACGTGCCTACGAAGGTCATTCCCTCAGCGTCACTGACGAGGGCGAGATACTCATCGACGGTGCCCCCGCCACATCCTACACCTTCCATATGGACTACTACTGGATGATGGGCGACAACCGTCACAACTCTGCCGACTCGCGCTACTGGGGCTTTGTGCCCGAGGACCACATCGTGGGCAAACCTATCTTCATCTGGCTCTCCACCGACAAGGACCACCCGGGTCTCTACAATCCCCGCCACTATCGCTGGCGCCGCATGTTCCGATGGGTGTGATAAGCTTTAATACAGAAGGTGTGGCGATGCCTGCCATCGATGCCGCTGCCGTGAGGAAGTGGATAGAACGCGTGGCGTCCACCTACGGACGCACTGTCGGTGAGGTGAACTATATCTTCTGCAGCGACGAGCGCATACTGGAGGTCAACCGCGAATTCCTCCACCACGACTACTACACCGACCATATCGGTTTCGACTATTCTGTGGACAATATTCTCTCGGGCGACCTCTTCCTCTCGCTCGACACCATACGCAGCAATGCGGAGCAACTGGGTGAGGACTACAGTCGCGAACTGCATCGCGTCATAATCCACGGCATCCTCCACCTCGTCGGCCTCAAGGACAAGACACCGGAGGAGGAAGTGCTGATGCGGCGTGCGGAGGACAGAGCCCTCACTCTGCTGTGTAGAAATCGGTGATGCGGCGGATGGCACGGTCGCAGACGGGACAGAAGTCAGGTGCGGCATTCGTGCGCATTCTGCAGTCCTCACACGGGCGCCAGCAGTCCTTCGTCTGATAACCGGCTCCCTCGTAGAGACCCACACCCTCTACACCCTCGTCGATGAGGTCCTGCCATTTGCTGCGGAAATTCTTCTTGGTGGTGAGGTTCGGTTCCCAGGGTTCTGTATCTTTCGGATACCAGATGGTGGGCGTGGGTGTGTTGTAGGCATATTCATCACCCAGACCGGCATAGCTGTGACCGAATTCATGCACGAAGACCTGAGCGAAGGTGGGATGATCGCTGGTGGATGTTGTCACATGGTTGTAGATGCCACCGCCTCCGTAGGTTGATGTGTTGGCCAGTACCATGATGTGCTCGAAAGGCACACCGTCCAGGAGGTCGAATACGCGGTGTATCTCCTGGGTTACAAAGTAGCGATCTATGTAGAACATGTCGTAGCGCGCACCGCTGGTGCCATCGCGCCAGTCGTGTAGATGAGGCACTGATACACCGCTGTCGTGGCTGGGAGGCGCTACGGCAACCACATTAAAGCGCGATTTCAGCGAACGGAACGGTTCGCGGGCAAAGAGCACATCCACGGCCCTTTGGCAGTCGCGGTAGAACTTGCCCATCTCTGCCTCTGTGTATCCGTCGGCCACGATGGCCAGATCGACGTTATGCACGATATCCACGCCCTCCAGGGGAGAGATTGGTATCTGGGTGTAGTTGCGCCCTGTGCCGCCGCTGATGCTGTCCTTGTCGCGCTCGGGCGTGGGCACCATCGGAGTGATGCAATGACCCTTCCAGATATACTGATAGGGGTAGCGTGCACGGGCTACGGAGCGGATGAGTATGTCTGCGGGGTCTACGCGATGTGTCAGCGAGGCCGACACGCGCTGGTGGTTGTCGGTGAGCGTTATTGTGATTTCCACGGGTTGTTTTGGGAATGGCACGTTGTAGCTCGACTCGAAAGCGCGTCGCAGTGTGCGCGGCTCATCGCTCTGCAACCATTCGTGGTAGAGGGTGGAGAAGGTGGTGACGTATATAACCTCACCGCTTGCTGCGTCGCGCATTGTGAGTTGACCGTTGCCCAAAAGTGGTTTCTCTGCCAGTCGTCCTCTGCGTCCTGCCCAGAAGGGTTGGCGGCGCATGTCGGAGAAGTAGATGTCAGTCTTTTTGATGTCGCCGGCTATGACGTAGTCAAGTCGCAGCGTAGCCTCTTCGAAGTATTGCTCGAAGCTTTGTCCCTCAGCGGCAATCACCGCCGCCAATGTCATTATCAATGCAAGTATATGTTTCATGGTTTTATGGTTTTGTTAGTGTTTGTGTATGCAAAGATAATAAAAAGTTAAGAGTGAAGAGTTAAAAGTGAAGAGTTTTTTGTTTTATGGACACAAAATTCACATGAATTTTGTGTGATCTCTGCCGTTGTAGCAAGGTCGTTTCTTCGCTCTTCCCTCGACGTTCCTCCGTAGTTCTCTCGAATGTCGTCCGGTATTCATTCATTATTATTGCAGTATTATCGCACTATATGTGCAGTGTTTCACTGGACATATACTGGACAAGTACTGGAGAAGTACTGGACATATACTGAACTTTGGTCGAGAGAACATGCTTGTAAGAGGCTTAGAAAGAGCTATGAAGGTGCTTGGAAAGAGTTTACATTAACCTGTGTTGATTTTGCTGGTGATGATTGCCGACATTTTTTGCGACATCCGCGACATTCGCGACACGAATATTTTGTGTGTGTGCGAGTTTTTACCGGAGTGCAGAGGAAAACTTTTTCGTGTGCAGAGGAAAAAGTGTTGGAGTGTATAGCAACAAATATTCGTGTGTAATGGCGAGCCAAGTCCGAAACGACTGGAGCGCCGTTCCGAAACGACCGGACTGCTGCTCCGAAGTAACCGGGCTGAAGATGAACTAATTTGAATAAAACAGGAGCCCCATGATATTATGAGACTCCCTCAACCAAACAATTTAATCTTAACAGTTATGAAAAAGTACGATTATGCATCACCATTCTTCCCAAGCATCGGGAGCAGAGATGGATTCGCGTGAGTAACTGCTGCCGCCTCCGCTATAGGCATCGTCTATCGTTTCGTTTGTGGCACGTTTTGATTCAACATAAGAAAGATTTATCATTAAATTTCCTGCCGTGTTCAACTTAATTACGATACAATCGGGCACAATATATTTCTTCTTCATAGTTTTATCTTATTATTTCATGATTTGCCCATTGAGGGAATACTTCACTCCGCTTTTCACAACAACGACACGACCGTTGATAATATAAGTGCCGTCGCCCAAGGCAGAGGATGCTGCGGCCGACGGAAGTGCGGCAACGGCGGTGGGGTCGTCCTCCTCATGGAAATAAAATGCAATTCGGGCAAGAGACTCCGATGGCAATTGCAGATAACAGCGGTTAGCACCTACCTTATAACCGCTTCCTTCGATTTTGTAGAATGCTGTCACACCGTCATGACGCTGGAGAATGTATTCATGACCCGTATCGGTGATATCCAAAGCGGCATCAGTCACATTACCATAGAGCAGACCTGCGTTCACGATGTCGTCTGAACCGACACGACTGCCGCGATACTCGGTATTGGGATAACCGTCCTCGGCATAGAGAATGACAGGAGTGTTGGCAGGAATGGAGGAATTCACCTCGTCCAGTGTGATCGCACTGCCGCTCACGTCCATGCACTTGTAGGCCGTAACACCGGAAGGAACATTCACTTCGAATGGTGCGCAGAACGTGCCATACTTCACATCGGGATTTACGCCCATGTAGGCGGTGGTGGTGCGGTCAATACCGTAGGTCAACGTCATGTCGGAAAGATAACACCAGTTGTTGCCATTGTCTTTGCCTGCCTTCAGTCCCAAAGTGAGGTCTTCGTTCCCGTCCAAACTGAACTCAATAGTATAGAGTCCATAGCGGGCGGTGGTGACTTCCATCTCTCTGCCGTTGGCAAACACATAACATCCGCTCGTGTTGTCGTCTCCAAACACAGTGGCCGCAGCATAGGCTTCCAGTCTGTAGGTTCCTGCGGGCAGGCCGGATATGGTCTGATAGATGAGATTCACATTCTGGACAGCAGAACCACTCCAATAGCTGATGCCGTAGCCCGAATGAGCATCGCTGTTGATTGCGCTCTGGTTTTCCGCATAATCGCCCGCCTGACAACTGCTGTCGCGCAGCCAGCGTTTGTAATAACCGTTGTTGTGTTGTGCCTTGTCGGTATTGGCAGTAATTACGGGCCAGGCCACCATAGCTGTAGCATTATCCGTCAGATTAACATACTCTCCCGTATTCACAAGGATAAACTCGTGTGCTTCAGCTGCGTTGGTCGTGGCATTGTAGCCGTTGATGTAATAAGTGCCAGAGGTGCCCGTCTCTGCGTATTCACCGGTGGATATAATGTACGTGTTTTCCTTACCGTATACGGGCGTAAACATCCATTTTGTGTTATTTTCATTGCTGGCATCGTTAAAGATATAGCGGTTGTTCCAGATGCCTATCTTTAGATAATTGACATCGAAAAGGCGTATAGCATATGTGTCCTCACCATTGGATGTCAACTGGATACGGGCTGGTGTATTAGCAAGTACGGGAAGATTTGGGTCCGACGCATCATAATTAAAGAACTTGCCTGCGGTCAGGTCATAGAGAAAAAAGTCTCCTGCTCCGACCTCCTGCGGAACATAGGCGATGGAAGAGATAACTGCTTCCATCTGCTCCTCAAGTTCGCGCTGAAGATTTTGCACCAGAGCTGGCGACGACAGTGTCGGCAGAAGACTCTTGTGCTGGGCGAGCATAGTAGTGAGAGCCAGACGCTCCGATACGCCGTAGCGGCTATCAACGGTCATAGGAGCCGCCTCGTCAGCCTTTTCGTTATAAGCAGTCTTGGCAGCCTCCAGTCCGGTATCCTTTAAATTGGCGGTGAGGTCGAAATCTTCCGTGAGGTCGCCCACATGAGACAGCACGAAATCCGTGACACAGAACCAACCTTTGGTACCACCTCCGCTAGTGGAAGCATAGCCAACACGCAGGTAGTCGCCCTCTGCAACGTAGATTTGCTCCGTAGTCTGAGTCTCCCAATGTTCGCAATGTTCGTCATCCCACACATCGTCGGCTTTCACGGGGGAGGTTACAAGGTGGGTAGAGGTCTCGGCATAGACATGTTGGTCTTGGATGTTGCCTTTGCCGCAGACGCTTTTGGCGGAAATCGTATAGATACCGGAAGGGAGCCCGGTCAGGTCCTGGTGGATGTCCATAGAGGTGAAGTTGTTGCTCCAGTTGTTGTAACACGTCTTTCCGAGTATCGTAGCCTGCTTGAAATCGCCAGAGGCGGCTACGTTAGCCACTGTCCAGCCGTCGGCATTGGTCGTAAACGAGGGGTTTAGAATCTCGCTGTAGCTCTGGCTCTCTACGTCGGCCACGGCAGCAACCAAGGTGCTGTATGTGTTTGCATCAATGGCAGCTGTGAGTGCCGAAGTCTGTGCTTCGCTGAGTGAAGCAGACTCCACGTTGACCAGCCCGCGGGCCTCGCTCAGGAGCATTTTGGCCAGGTTGGTCTCCGTGCCCACCACATAGCTGGCCATGGACTTCGGCGCAAGGGTGCACACAAGGGTGCTGCCGTCC
>JAEEZX010000061.1 GCA_016292045.1 Bacteroidaceae bacterium
ATGGGCGGCTCGAGACGCGGCAAGAGCATTGTTCTGCGTTCGCTGGAAGAGCTTTTCCTCAGCAAAGATATTGCAGAGAAAAATGCCGCAGTGAAAAGGGCTGCCGACTACTCTCTGCTCAGCGAGAAGGAACAGAAAGAGGTGGCTCCACCAAGAGTGGTGATACGCATCTTCGACTCCATCCCGACGGCCATCGCACTGCTCAAACAGATGCAGATAAACGGCGGCGGCGCAGTCTACCTGTCGTGCTCGGAGTGCGGTGAGTTGGGAAAGAAGATAGGCACAGTCTACTACTCTGTGTTGCTCGACATGCTCAAAAAAGGCTACGATGGAGTCGGTGAGCCGTTCCTTCACGAAACATCCTCCAAGATTTATTTTGTTGAGTCGATGAAGATATTCTCAAACATCGGAGGCACAGAGGACCCGATGTATAAGGTTTTCAGCCATTGCGATTCGGACGGTACACTATCGCGAGGTGTCGTGACGATTCTGGGCGAACCCAAAAACGAGGAAACCGAAGGGCCGTACAAATCCCCGTCGTGGACGGATGAGCAGCTGCACATACTTCTCGAAGGAGCGAGCAGGCTACGTAATTTTGACAACCGATTTAACGAAAACCAAAACGAAAACCAAAACAATGATAAAGAAAGTGATGAGCGCGTGTATGAAGGCGCAAAAGACGGTGACGGCAGTGCTCCTACCGTTGAAGAGTATAATATCAGTCTGCAAAGAGAGCGTGAACGGCGTGCGCTCCGCATACCGACAATTGTCTCGTTCGGCAAGGAGATTAAGAGAGATTTGGCGCGAATTGGTGAAATAACCGACGACTGCTGTTCCAGGGCCAACGAGATTGCACAGGGAATGTGCTATCTGCTCTATGTCGCTAACGGACTGGCAGAGGTTCCAGAAGAGGAAAGAGACGCAAAATACCACGAGACACTGCACAGGATCTTCGATGTGGTGCGCTGGTGGATAAAACGTTCAATGGACTGCGCCATCTCAATTCAAACCGAACTGAATGCCAACAGCAAATCGCACCGCGAGAAAATCCGCATGGCCTACAAGCAGAGAGCCGGCGCGACGGTGGCAGAGAGCATCTACAGGGAACGTAGTGCAGCCTTTGAGCAGTATGAAAAGGAGCACGAAGGGGAAACGGTGAGCGTGAGAGATGTGAGGGACGGATTCGAGCCGTTCAAGAGCCTCAGTCTGCGCACAATACACAGGTCGGTGAAAGAGCGCGGATGGAAACTGTGTGCCTTCGGAAAATATCGCGTGCCGGGAAAGGAGGTGGAGTCATGAAGAAATACCTCAGTACACTTGCAGACGAATACTACGGCGATGAGTATTCCAAATCTTGGGGGCGCAAACTTTTCCGCGAGGAAATGGAACAAAAGTTCGGACACCATCTTACCCTGAAGAAGCGGCTGAAAAGACGCGGCCACCATCGTCGGAGTCCTCTGACACCGGCAATGCTGAAAGTCATAAAGGAGAGGATTGGAGAACCGGGAGAGATGTAAGATGTAAGAAGAAAGAAGTAAGAGCGAAAAGGTGCTGATTTTTCAGCGCCTTTTCCTTTACTTGGACAACTTTGACAAGTTTGACAGGAATATTTTGTGCAGCCAAAAGACAAAAGTATCATCTTGTCCACTTGTTTACTCGTCAACTCGTCTACTCTCCACTTTTTTTCGTATCTTTGCCATGCAAAACAGAAGAAGATACCATGAAACGGATAATTATCATCATACTGTGTGCACTGCTCCACTCCATCGGAGAGGCACAGCAGATAATGACTATCCGGGGAAAAGCATCATACTACGCCGACAAGTTTCATGGCAGGAAAACAGCCAACGGAGAGCGCTACCACAAAGACAGCATGACATGCGCTCATCTGCGCTTCCCATTCGGCACACGGCTGCTCGTGAGGCATCTGGGGAGCGGAAAGGAGGTCGTAGTGAGGGTGAACGACCGGGGCCCCTACTCCAACCGCTTTATTATCGACCTGTCGAAAACTGCTGCACGGGAACTGGGCATACTGCAACACGGGCATGCCGATGTGGAGCTGTCGCTCTACGACATTGTGGTGCCCTACAAAAAACAGGAAGAGCGGCTTGTCTTGCCGCCCTTCCAGGAATATCCTGACAGCTTCCCGCTGTTTATTCCGATACCGGAACCGCTAGTAAGGCCGTAACGTTTCGGACATCTTCACTCTACTGCGCCCTGTAAACCTTACCGTCGCGGACGTAGAAACCGCTCTTGGGTTTGGCTTTCAAACGACGGCCGTTGAGGTCGTAACATTGCCCCTCACTCTTAACTTTTAACTCTTCACTCTTAACTGCATTTATGCCCGTACTACTGTCAATGATGAAGATGTAAGTATTCAGACTGCGGGCCGGCATTTCGACGACGACAGTCTTTGTGGGCTCATCGATGGCGATGGCATTCTTCTGACAGAGATTGGCTGTCTCATTGCCTGTTGACAGCCAATGTGTGCCGCTCTTCACCTCAACGGGAAGTTTCAGGGTGAGGTCGTAGGCCGTCGCACTCGTATCGATAGCCATGACGATAATCGAATCGCCCTTGACGAAGGCTGAATACTCCACAGCAGCCCCCTCACCGGAGGTCTTGTCACGTGATGTCTTCACCCGGGTGGAACCAGGGAGATTCTTCGAGAAATGGGACATGACAAAGGCACGGGGCAACAGCTTGTTCTTAGTGTTGCCGGGATTGTACTGTGCCTCGCCAGTGCCGACGAAAGCCCAGTGGGCACGCATATACCAGTAGATATAGCCTGTGCAGCCTGCCAGCAGACATTCATTGACCTCCTCAGCGAAAATCAGCTGCTCGTGCCAGTTGGGCAGATGGTCAATATTGTCCGTACACGAATGCTCCGTCATCCACACCTCCTTGCCGTACTCGGCAGCGAGAGTGGCAGCGGACTTCAGGTTACCCAATGGCGGATAACCGTAGATATGGCCCGCAATGATGTCAATCTGGTCGCGTGCCACGGCGTCATTAAGCAACACATTGGAATATTGGGGGTCGTAGCCCAACGGTTCGGCACTGATAAGACGCACACCGGGGAATTTCTCACGATCCAGCATGTGTGCATAGTTCTTCACCAGATTCAGCTGCTGGTCAGGTGTGTAGAGACAACCGGAATAGTCGACCCACCAGTCGGGTTCGTTCTGGACGGTCACAGCATCCACGTCAACACCGTGGTCGTGCATCCATCCCAGGAACGTGTTCAGCCAGGGGAAGAACTTATCGTAGCAGTCGGTACGCAGTTCGCCGCGCTGATAGCCCTGCTCCTCGGAATTGCCTCCCTTTGAAGTGCCGTTGGTCTTATAGTCGCCTGGAGGCGACCAGGGCGTGCCGAAGACGATGCCTCCACGCTCCTTGACAACCTTGGCCGAAGGCAGCGAGCCGTTCCAGTCGTAGGGACTGTCCCAGCCGCCCCACTCGGGAATAATGATATCACCCTCAAAGTTGGGCGAGATCTCCATGCGCATGATGTTCAGCCCTATCTTAGACTGCGGGCCGTAGAGCAGTCGTACGGGATTTGTGTCAGTGCCATACGGACACATCGCGCCGTCGCAGCAAGCAGCACCGAAGCCGGTGATGTGCTGGTAGCTGGTGTTGTACACTACCAACGTGGAACGAAGGTTCGCACGGACTGTGGCAGTGACTGCCAGAAGGATGATGGCTGTAAGAACTTTTTTCATAACTCAGGAATTTACCAGTAAACTGCAACACCAAGCTTCAAACCGATGCGGCTGCCGTTGCTCCAGTCGTTGCAGCAGAGGTCGGCATAAACAGAAGGTTCGAGGCTGATATAGTGGTTCAGATAGAAGCAGTAGCCCACCTCGGGAACAAACTGGAACCAGTTGAAGGGCTCACCCTTGTGCTCGTACTGCAGACCCAGACCGGTGAACACACCGCACTTCTTGAAATAATAGCGGGCACCCAGGTTGAGCTTGAAGGCATTGTAGCCATCCTCGTGCTGATAACCCAGACCGGCACGCAGCATCCAGCAGTTCTGAATGAAGTAGCCGTAGTCGCCACCCAGTCCGAAGTAGAACTTCTCCGAACCGCCGTAACCGATGCCGAGACCGGAGAGGTAGGTATTGCCATACTGAGTACCCTTCTCAAACTGGGCGTTAGCATTCACAGAAGCCAACACCAGAAGCAATGCAAAAATAACTTTTTTCATAGCAGATTAATTTTAGTTGTATGTGATTTATTATAATATGTTCAAATGGAATCCTTCAGGAGCAACAAGTATGTAGAGCACCGACACCACCGTCATGAAGACAGCGGGGATAAGTGCAATCCAAAAACATTTCCCCTTACGATACAGCCACACGGTGGCCGTCCACAGCATTATCATAGCCATCGTCTGATTGGTCCACGCAAAATAGCGCCACAGCGCGTAGAAGTCCATCATCATGACAAAGGATGCTATCACGAAGAGAGGCAGGGAAAGAATGATGCGGCGCAGGAAAGTGTGCTGCCTCATATGGAGGAAATCAGCCGCAATAAGACGCGCGCTGCGGAAAGCAGTGTCACCGCTGGTGATGGGAGCTGCCACAACACCCAGCACGGCAAGTACGGCACCCGCTGTACCAAGCCAATGGGTGCAAATCGTACGAACCACCACACTTGGATTACCCATTGACATCAGTTTGAAATAGGCCGAACCCTGTCCGGGCAACGTGTCTGCGAATTTGATGGAAGCTGCAGCCCATATCATAGCTACGACACCCTCCATAATCATTGCACCGTAGAATACCGGACGACCGTAGCGCTCGTTCTTCAGGCAGCGCGACATGAGAGGCGACTGCGTGGCATGGAATCCGCTGATGGCACCACAGGCTATCGTCACACAAACCATTGGGAAGATGGGCACACTGAGAGGGTGGTGGTTGGCGGGATTATGGTTGACGAGAAATCCTTCATTGATTTCCGGCGTGTGACCTGGCATCACATAAATGCAAACCCCTACTCCGACGGCCATCAGAAGCAAGGCCAAACCGAATACAGGGTATGCACGGCCGATAACTTTGTCGATAGGCAGAAGTGTGGCAAGAATAAAATAGGCAAAGATAATGGTCACCCAGAAGTTCGTAGAAAACCACCATCCCTGCGACGGCACAAGACTGTTGAGCAGAGCGGCAGGAGTGATGACAAACACCGTGCCTACCCCCACGAGAAGCACCAAGGAAAGCACGCGCATAGCCTGCCGCATGGCATCACCGAGTTCATCGCCCACGATTTCAGGCAACGAGGCTCCGCCCTTACGGACACTTATCATGCCGCAAAGGTAGTCGTGCACAGCTCCGGCAAAAATGCATCCGAAGACAATCCATATGTAGGCAATAGGGCCGAAGAGTATGCCCATGATAGCTCCGAATATGGGGCCTGTGCCCGCAATATTGAGGAACTGTATCAGGAACACCCTCCGTGTGGGCAGCGGCATGTAGTCCACACCGTCGCATTTTGTGTCGCAGGGCATTGCGGCATCAGCTTTTACTCCGAAAATACGCTCTACGAAGGCTCCGTAAAAGAGATAGCCCAAGAACAACAGAACAAGAGCACCAGTAAATGTTATCATCTTTTAAACTGATATTTAAGGAACAAGGTCGTGGTGAGAAGCGTGAAGATGCCACCTATCAGGTAGCCCGTCAGAGGCTGCAGGCCAAAACCGTTATCATAATCTATAAGTATAAAGCAAGCACTCACACTGCACATAAACACAGCCGGAACGAAGGCGATGAGCCACGAATACTTCGGCCATAGTCCTCCGCCGTCGGTGCGATGACGCAACCAATGGGCGATGGTGAAGAACGTAAAGGTGGCCAGCACCTGATTAAACCAACTGACATAGAGCCACAGCACCTTGAAACTGGACACATTCAGCATCATCACAGCCACCAGAAAAAGAGGTACGGAAAGCAAGACACGACGCAGGATGGTCTTCTGCCCGTAACCGCTGAAATCTGCCAAAATAAGTCGTGCAGCGCGAAAAGCACTACCACCCGTACTGATGGGAGCAGCAACTATACCAAGCACAGCAAGCACCAGACCGGCCGTACCGAGCCAGTTGCGGCACATCATATCAACCACAATGGCAGGATTGACCTTCTGAGTGCCTCCTGCAGACATCAAATCGTAGAGATGCTGATAACTTCCGGCATACTTTATAGAGGCTGCTGCCCATATCAGAGCCACAACGCCCTCTGTAACCATGGCGCCGTAGAAGCAGCGCAGGCCGTATTTCTCATTCTTCAGGCAGCGGCCCATCATTGGCGACTGTGTGGCATGGAATCCGCTCACTGCACCGCAGGCAATGGTGATGAAGAGCCCGGGAAAGAGAGGTGTCACACCTTCACGCACAGGATAATGGTCGGAAAATGCTGTTGAAATCGACGGAACCATACCAGGCTCTGTGAATATGCAGACACCGATGAGCACCGCCATCACCAGCAGAGCCACCCCGAAGACGGGATAGATGTTGCCCATAATCTTGCTTACGGAAAAGACCGTGACGCAAAGATAGAAGGCGAACATGAGCACCGTCCAGAAGAGATTTGATGTGAGCAAGGCAGATGATGTGAACGATGCCATCAGATTCGTCATCAGTCCCGCAGGAATCATGATGAAAGACGCACCCACACAGACCATCAGCACGAGCGTCACCACACGCATCACGAGACGGCAGGAACTACCCAGTTCATCACCGATAATTTCAGGCAAAGAGGCACCGTCACGACGGATGCTTATCATGCCGGCCATATAGTCGTGCATCGCACCTCCGAGCAAGCATCCGAAAACTATCCACAAGAATGCCGCAGGACCGTAGAGGATACCCATCAGGGCACCGAATATAGGACCTGTGCCTGCAATATTGAGGAATTGCACCGTATATACTTTCCATGTCGGCATCGGAGTGAAATCCACACCGTCACGGAGTGTGTCGCAAGGCATGGGACGACGCTCATCCACGCCAAACACTTTTTCGACAAAAGTGCCGTAGATGAAGTAGCCAGCCAGCAAAACTACCAGAGAAATGATAAAACTCGCCATTATTCTGTGACGTATTTTTTCTATTCGGGCACAAAGATACGAAAAATTTTGTACCTTTGCCTACGTGAAAAGAATTATTCTCGTCTTATTAAGCATTTTTTCGCTCTGTGCCCGTGCGCAGAACGTCGAGCCGGCTCTTCCCTTCTCACTCAACGCACCGAAGCACGAAGTGAGAGGAGTGTGGCTCACAACACTTTGGGGACTCGACTGGCCTAAAACGCGCGGCTCCGGAAACGCAGTTGCAGAAAAGCAGAAAGCCGACCTGTGTCGCATTCTCGATGAACTGAGCAGGGACGGCATCAACACAGTATTTCTCCAGACACGCGTACGAGGCACCGTGATATATCCCTCAAAGATAGAACCCTGGGACGGCTGCTTCACAGGAACAGAAGGCAAGGCTCCGAGCTACGACCCTCTGACCTTTGCCATCGAGGAATGCCACAAGAGAGGCATGGAACTGCATGCTTGGGTGGTGACGCTGCCGATGGGCAAGACACAGAATGCAAAGACCGTGCGGGCTATGCGTCTCATACGCCACGAAGGAGCCTACTACATGGACCCCACCCGTGCGGAAACAGCCTACTACATCGCTAATATCTGCCGTGAAATCATAACAAACTACGATGTGGACGGTATACATTTCGACTACATACGTTACCCAGAACACTTCGCCAGGAAACGTCAGAAACCCGCTCTCATCACCCAAATCGTAGAGGAAAGCAACAAAGCCATCAAGACACTGAAACCGTGGGTACGTTTCTCCTGCTCACCCATAGGCAAGGCTGGTGACCTGGCACGACAGAGCGCGAAAGGATGGTCGGCAGAGGCTGTGGGACAGGAGGCTGTGAAGTGGCTTCGTACGGGACTGATGGATATGCTCTGCCCGATGATGTATTTCAAGGGCGACATCTTCTTCCCCTTTGCTGCCGACTGGCAGGAAAGAAGTCCCGAAAGAGGCATCATCGCTCCCGGTATGGGAATATACTTCCTTTCGCAACAGGAAAAGAACTGGCCGTTGGAGGAGATTACGCGCGAACTCTCGTTCCTGCGCCACATGGGACTGGGCGGTGCTGTCTATTTCCGTGAGCGCTTCCTTGCCGACAATGTGAAAGGTCTGCGCACATGGCTTCGCAACCAGTATTACACAGCTCCTGCTCTTTTACCTCCGATGGAGACCGCAGGAGAAGCAGAAAAGCCCCATCTAATCAGCACAAGCTGGGACGGCACACAGGGCATCATCACCGTGACGGGAGGCAGCAGGTATGTGCTCTACGCCTCCGGCAGAGACACCATAGATATCACCGATGCCTCTAACATCGTGAAGATTGTATATGCCGACAGTGACAAATCGCACCCCACAGACATACGCTACGATATGCTCTCCGCACGGGCTTTCTCACTACATTTCGCCGTCACCGCTCTCGACCGTTACGGACATGAGAGCGAACCCGTCATGGTGGAGACGCAACGATAAAACCACGATAAACAAACATTAAAAACACACAATATGAAGCACAATGTACTCATAAAGACTATCTGTCTCATCGCTGTAACTATTGCTATATCCGCAACGGCTGCCGCAGAGATAGACATCACGAGCCGATTCCTCAAGAATTACGGGTTCGACAACCATTTCGACCACAAGTCGGGCGAGACCACTACCGTAGCTCAGGAACTGAACAACGTGAGAGGATGGACGTCGGATCTGAGTGCCGACTACACTATCCTGGGCGTATATGAATACGGTTTCAAGGGAAGAATCAACGGAACCGCAATGCCCACAAGCGGTTACGAGGAATCAACAGGCGGTGCACTGGCAGTATCAACGGGATGGGGACAAACGTTCTACCTGTATCAGGAAGTAACCCTTCCCGCAGGAGAATACACCATCTCCGTGCCTACATACAATATGAGAACAGTCGTCGGAGGCACTTCCGGACTCGCCTGGATACCCGGCACGGGCACAGCCGTAACCTCCGAACTGACATCCTACCCCTCGAAGGTGTGGACGGTGGACTGCATCAATGTCAAGCTGACGAAACAGACCAAGGGTAAGATACAAATAGGCTATAAGGCAGCAGGCGGCGGTTCGACAAATTCTGCCAACATCCTTATTGACAACATAAAGATTACCACCACAAAGATGACGGTGTCGAAGAGGACCGTGACGGCTCGCGCCAAAACGCTCTACGGTGACGGCAGCGGCAACGGAGCAGAGGAACTGAAGGCCGTGTGGGATGCCACTCAAGCCACCTTCAACGATACGGAAGCAAGCGACGAGGATGTCATCACGGCATACTATAATCTGCTGGATGCCTGCGAGCTGTATCGCCAGAGAAATGCTTCCGAGGAAAATCCTATCGACCAGACGAGCTATATCGTCAATCCCTCGTTTGAAACAAACGGCACAAACGGATGGGAGATTCGCAACCTGTCCCTGCAGAGCAACAACGTATTCACAAAGAAAGACGGTACGTATTATGCCGAAACGTGGGTGAATATAGGAGACAGAATAGGAGAAGCATCTGCATCTCAAACCATCTGTGACCTACCTCGCGGCTACTACAAACTGACGGCTGCAGCGCTGCATATTCAGCAGAGCGGCAGCGGCAGCATATCCAACAAGGGCGAACCGCAGACAGGTGCATTCCTCTTTGCCGGAAACACAAAAGAGACTGTCGCATCGATAAAGCAATACGAATTGAAGTTTGCCGTCGTGGAGGACGGGGAAGACATCGAAATCGGTCTGAAGACGGAAAATCCCACCGGCAACTACCTCTGCGTGGACAATTTCACGCTGCAGTATATCGGTATGGTGACATCCGAAGTGATTGCAGAAGAAGTGCAACACCTCGTGAGCGAAGCACAGGAATATCTCACGAAGGGTGTGCAGAATACCGTGGCAGAAGCGCTCTCCACCGCCATCACCGCCGCACAGACGGCTCTTGACGGCAGCGATGACGAGGCCCTGCTCTCTGCAAGAAGGGCACTCGAGGCCGCTATCGTTGATGCAAAAGCTTCGCGCAAACTCTATGATGCCCTGCAGGCGCGTATCGACTATGCAGAGAAAGTGAGGGACTGGTGGGAAGGTGTCACGCGCAAGGCTTCAAGTCACGCCAGCCTCGTGAGCGGCATCAACACCGCAAAGCAGAAACTCACGGACTACACTCTCACGGCAACACAGCTCAACGCTGCCGTAAAAGCCCTCAATTCACGCATCTCAGCTGTGGACAAGAAGATATACTGCAGCACAAATGCCTGCGGTACGGACGAACAGTTGCAGGTGGCAACAAACCAGTGGTGCTACGAGCGCAGTATGCAGTCGAAGCATTGGATATTGTTCTGGGAAGCCGGCTATGGAAAAGATGCACCGTCTGCCGTGCCCGGCATCCTTGAGAATGCGGACAAGATATTCGAGCTATATGCCAACGAGCTGGAATTCATCACAATAAATAAAGGCACATCGAAGACCGACACATACAAGATGATAATACGTCTGCGCTACACCACAACCTGGGAAGCCAGCGGAAGCGGCATCGACAACCAAATCGGTCTACTCACGCTCTCCAATGGTGCACACACGTCACGCAGCGGACAGACTGTGGCACACGAAATCGGTCACTGCTTCCAATATCAGACGCATTGCGACAACGGCAACTGGAACGGTTGGATGTACAACTGGGGTGCGTCCACACTGAATGTCTTTTGGGAAATGTGCGCACAGTGGCAGGCCTACAAGTTCTATCCGCATATGCAGTTCGTGTGGGACTCCGGACAGGGCAACGACTGGTTTGGCGGCACAATCAACGGTTTGCACCGTCATCCGCTCAGCGTAGACCTCAGATACAACAACTACTTCATACAGGATTACTTCTGCCACAAGCACGGAATGGGATTCCTGGGCACTCTCTGGAACAAGTCGCAAAGCCCCGAAGACCCCCTGCAGGCATACATGCGCCTCACGATGACGGGAAGCGATGAGGAGAAACTCGACCAACTGAACAACGAGATGTGGGAATACGGTGCACGCATGACTACATTCGACATGGATCCGATACGCGACTACGGTGCTTCACGCATCAATTTCCGCAACCAGACAGCACTCACAGAGGATGCAGAAGGATTCTGGAGCCCCAACGCGAGCGACTGCATTGAGAATTTCGGCAACAATGCCATACGTCTCAACGTGCCTTCAGGAGCAAAGACCGTATATGCCGAACTCATAGGTGAAGCCGGTAAGGACGGATACACCGCCTACAACGTGACAAAGGCCGGATGGAAGTTCGGTTTTGTTGCCCTCAAGAGCAACGGTGAACGTGTCTACGGTGATATCGCTTCTGCCACATACGAAGTTCCCTGTAAGTATGTGGCCTTCGACTGCCCTTCCGGATGCACGTATCTGTGGCTTGTAGTAAGCGGAGCACCCACAGCCTACTGGACACGCGACTGGCTCTCCTGGAGCGAAGAAAGCACCGCAGAGCAATGGCCTTATCGAGTGAAGCTCCATCAGACCAATGTCTACGGCAACGCAAACAACAATACCTACCCCACTGCAGTTGCCTCTCTCAAAGCCGCAAATACGGACAATGAGGCCTCTGGAAACGTTTATTCCATCAACGGACAAATCGTACGTCGAGGCACAACATCGCTGGAAGGACTCCCGAAGGGTCTCTACGTAGTAAACGGGAAGATAGTAAACGTAAGATAAATCACACAAGGGAGCTCTTTACTGGGCTCCCTTGTGACGATTGGCACGGGCGCGACGGATATCAGCCTTTTTATGAGCAGAGGCACTGCCGTGAGCGCCTGTGATATACTGCTTCTTCCTGGCTTTGGTCTTCACCTTGCCCTCCTGACTCTGGGTGTTTTTCCCGGAAGTCTTACTCTTGAATGTGATACCGCCCATAATGACGGCATCGATATCGTCTCCTCCAAACTTATTCATCGTCGTCCGTATTCCAAAAATTCCACGAAGCCAAAGCCTGCAAACGTAGCATCTCCAGTCCGTTTTTCACCGTCGCACCTGCTGAGCTTCCTTTTTTCATAAAGAGCGTCTCTGTGGGATTATACACCAAATCATACAGCAGATGACGAGTGGTGAGCATATCATAAGGTATGTCGGGACACTCGTCCACGTGCGGGAACATACCCACAGGACTGCAGTTCACTATAACTTCATGCTCCGCCATCGCCTCCTGAGTCAAATCTCCGTAGGTCAGAGCATTTCCTCCGCTGCGACGGCTCACCTGTGTAGGTTCTATGCCGAGACGCGTCAAACCCGCCCATATGGCTTTAGACGCACCACCGCTGCCAAGAACGAGAGCACGCCTGTGATGGGATTTGAGCAAAGGACGGATACTGTCCATGAAACCGATAATGTCGCTGTTGAAGCCTTTCATATGCCCTTCACGGATGCGTATCACATTCACAGCGCCTATTTCCTCAGCCTCCGGTGATATCGAGTCCAAGAGAGGGATGATTGCCTGTTTGTGGGGAATGGTGCAGTTGAGACCGCGAAGCATCGGATGCTCTTTCACTACATCAAGCAACAACTCTGCCTTCTCTATCTCAAAATTCAGATACTCCGCCTCGATATGATGCTCCGGGAAGAACTCCTCATTGAAAAAACGACGGGAGAAACTATGCCCCAGAGGATATCCTATCAGACCGTATTGCTCCATCGTTCAACGGCAAGTGACGTGGAAGCAACCCTGCTTCACCTCGTATTTGACATAGCAGCGTCCCTCCATGCGCTTATCACGCAGCACTTCGGAAAGAACGTATTTTAGAGTATCGTCACGCACCGGACGGTTTACGGCATCATAGCGATTGTAACAGATGTCAAAGGTCGTACCGTAACGATGACACGACTGGGGGCTGGCATTGTAATTCACCTGACGCAGTTTGCGCACATCCTCTTCCGTACGCAACATGCTGCTTACTATGATTCTGTGCATCGGTACACCCTTGAGTGACAATGAGTCCATGAAAGCGTGTCCTATCTCACGCAAGAGCTCATGAGCACGGGGCACCAGATACGGAATAGACGACTTCATGCGAGGGTCTAACACATAGAACGGATCCGAACCGGCATACACCAACCCGTCCTTCATCTGTTCTGCAGAATCCCTGTTCTCAATGGGTTTCACACCCCAATAAAGAGCTGCGTCCATATGGACATCCTCCTTATCAGGAAAACTTATGGCGTATGACACCACCGAACGGATAGGATGCGGATTAGAACGGGACGTACGTGCTCTTCTGGCTTGAGGCACAGATTCCTTGACCGGCTCTGCCTCTACCGTCTGCAGGGGCTCCTGAATTTCCTCCGGCTCCGCTATAATGACATTGTCCTCTGTCACTTCCGCTACAACTTCGTCGTCAGAGGCACCTTTATTGATATGGTTTGTACACATTTTCACCAAGCCCAAAAAGAGCACAATGAAAACGTATCCGCTCAAAAATATTTTTTTCTTTATTCGTTTCATAACAAATACAGGTGCAAAAGTAACGATTTTTTCTGAATTACATATTTCAAGAGAGCATTTATTTTTTGCATCAACTCTTTTTTCGTACTTTTGCAACGCAAATAATATCACAAAACAATGAAAGAACTGGAACTTAAATATGGCTGCAACCCCAACCAGAAGCCATCTCGCATCTTTATGACGGAAGGAGAACTTCCACTCACAGTGCTTAACGGCCGTCCCGGATACATCAATTTTCTGGACGCCCTCAACTCATGGCAGTTGGTCAAGGAACTGAAGGAAGCCACTGGTCTCCCTGCCGCAGCGTCGTTCAAGCACGTTTCCCCCGCAGGCGCTGCAGTGGGCCTGCCCTTGTCCGACACTCTCAAGAAAATCTACTGGGTGGAGGACGCTCCCCTGCCCCTCACTCCCATAGCATGTGCCTATGCAAGAGCTCGCGGTGCCGACCGCATGTCGTCCTATGGTGACTTTATTGCATTGAGCGATGAGTGTGACGAAGCCACAGCACGCCTCATCAACCGCGAGGTGTCGGACGGTGTAATTGCCCCAAGCTACAGTCCGAAAGCTCTGGAGGTGCTGAAGGCCAAGAGAAAGGGCACCTACAATGTCATCCAGATAGATCCCTCATACCGTCCCGAGCCCATAGAGCGCAAACAGGTGTTCGGCATCACATTTGAGCAGGGACGCAACGAGGTGAACCTCGCTGACCCCGCACTCTTCGAGAACATCCCCACCAAGAACAAGAAATTCCCCGAGGACAAGAAACGCGACCTCATCATCGCACTTATCACGTTGAAATACACGCAGTCCAACTCCGTGTGCTACGTGAAGGACGGTCAGGCCATAGGTATCGGTGCCGGACAGCAGAGCCGCATCCACTGTACCCGTCTGGCCGGACAGAAGGCTGATATCTGGTGGATGCGCCAGCACCCCAAAGTGATGAATCTGCCCTTTGTGGAAGGCATCCGTCGCGCAGACCGTGACAACACCATCGACCTTTACATCGGTCCCGAGAGAGAAGATGTCCTGAAAGACGGCGCATGGCAACAGTTCTTCACCACACGTCCTGAACCCCTCACAGAAGAAGAGACACGTGAGTGGCTGGCCAAGAACACGGGAGTGTGTCTGGGCAGCGACGCTTTCTTTCCCTTCGGTGACAATGTCGAGAGAGCACACAAGAGCGGTGTGGAATATATCGCACAGGCCGGTGGTTCAGTAAGAGACGACCATGTCATCATGACATGTGACAAATACAATATTGCAATGGCCTTTACCGGCATAAGACTTTTCCATCATTGATGAAACACTTCCTGCTTTTGTTTTCCGCATTCGCCATCACGCTCTCCTCATGGGGAGATGATAACGTCGCTGTGGTTCCCGGTGCACAGTATGTGCTACGCAATGTGGTCACAGGCAGCTATCTCATGAAAGACGGAACCACCACGAAAGACGAGGCTACAGCCTCCAACTGGCGCGTGGTGACCAATGATACAGTACATTACAGCGATGCAGAAAAACTCTACGTCGTTTACAGCGACGATGCCGTGATGCAACTGACCAACAGCGGCGGAGGATGGAAGGTCGCTTTCACCGGCAAGGGCAACACCACTTATGTGATGCCCAGCACTACAACGGAAAAGGCCTTTAAGTTCCGTTACCGCTTTGCGCTAGACACGCGTTACCTCAACGTAGAAGTGGATGCCGAGGGCCGGGAAAAACTGACTGCGGCACACACGGCATCACGTTACAACGACTGGGAGTTCGTGCCGACGACACACCCGAAAGACTATCGCTACCGTCTGATGAAAATGAACCGATCGGGCGACAACACGAAATACTCTGTCGCCTATCTCTCGCACGATGTTTTGGGCGAGGAAGTGTGGCTCTCGGGATGGGTGGCAGTGCCCACCGTTTCTGAAGGCGGTGCGTGCAACGCAGACCACGTGCTCTTCTCCGCTCACCTCACGCAATGCAAGAACACGGAAGTGCCCTCGCAATTTGATCCGTACGACGGGCTCACGTTCAGTCTTTCCGGCAACAAACCCGTAATGATTGAGCCTGATTATTTGGGCTACGGCATCACCAAAGACCGAGAACATCCCTACTGCGCCCCCGACATCATGGCCGAAGAAAGCGTGGACCTGATGCTCGCGGTGCACGACATGCTGCGCGACATGCATGCCATGGACTGCTCGACGGGCGCCTATCCCACCTACGGCATCGGTTATTCTCAGGGCGGCGCTGTCATCCTAGCCTGCCAAAGACATGTAGAGAATTCACCCAAACTCACAGAAGCACAACGCAACGCCATCCACTGGGTGCGTACCTGCGCCGGAGCCGGCCCCTACTGCCCGCTGGCCACCATATCGCATTACTACTTCCAAGACAAGTTGGCGATGCCTGTAGCTGCACCGCTGCTGGTGATGGGGATGGTGGCAGCCTACCCGGACATCTTCGGTGATATCAAAGCGGAGGATTACTTCTCCGAGGCCTTCAATGCCGCTGGTATCGTGGATAAAGTGCGCTCCACCGACTACACTATTGAAGAGCTCAACGAGGCCATCAAAAAAGCTTGCGGCGACACCATGCAGGGCTTACTCTCAGAGGAAGCCAAAGATGTTAATTCCGACCTCACGCAACACCTGCTTAAAGCAATGGGATGCAGTGATCTGACACGCGATTGGAGTCCGAAAGCCGATATCTGGTTTTTCCACAACACGGACGATGATGTCGTGCCTTACCTCAACACCATTGCTGCTTATAAGGGGTTGAAGGACCGCTGTCAGGGCGAGTGTGTCATACACAACCCTGGTATAGGTATGTCTCACATACCCGCAGCCGTAGAATTTATGGCACGCATGATTCTTGGCAATTACAAATAACCGCCACACTACAGACAAAAATGACGAAACCGCTTAAAATCTTTATTCTGTTCTGTTGCACCGTATCTGTCACCACATCGGCCAATGCCCAAGAGGATAACAATCTCGCCGCGGCGCCGGGCGCAGAATATGTGTTACGCAACGCGGCCACAGGCAGCTATCTGATGAAGGACGGCACAACCACGAAAAACGAGGCCGAAGCCTCTAGCTGGCGTGTTGTAACCAACGACACCATACGCTACAGCGATGCCGAGAAGCTATATGTCATTTACTGCGACGACGCGGTGATGCAACTGACCAATAGCGGTGGAGGATGGAAGGTCGCCTTCACCGGCAAGGGCAACACCACTTATGTGATGCCCAGTACAACAACGGAGAAGGCCTTCAAATTCCGCTACCGCTTCGCCTTGGACACACGTTACCTCAATGTGGAAGTGGACGGTGAAGGCAAAGAAAAGCTGACGGCGGCACACACGCCGTCAAACTACAACGATTGGGTATTTGTGCCCGTTTTACATCCGAAGGAATACAACTATCGCATCACGAAGATGGAGCGATCTTCGGGCTACTCCAACTACAATATCGCCTATCGCTCCACCAACCCCAAAGGCGAAGAAATATGGTTGTCAGGCTATCTGGCCGTGCCAACAAAGGACGAAGGCGGCGAGTGCACTGCCGACCACTTCCTCTTCTCCACCCACTACACCATGTGCAAACGCACACAATGGCCCACCTCAGATACACCGATTGACTCCTATTCCAATTATCTCTCGTCCAACCGCCCCATAATGGTTGAGCCCGACTATTTGGGCTACGGCATCACGGAGCACCTAGACCATCCCTATTGCGCCGCAGAGCCGATGGCCGAAGAGAGTGTGGGCATGCTCTTTGCCGCCCATGAACTATTGGGCGACCTGCACCGGATGGACTGCTATACAGAACCGCTGCCAACATATGGTATAGGCAGTTCGCAAGGCGCATCCATCATCCTGGCCTGTCAGAAATACGTGGAGACATCACCCAAACTCACCGAGGAGCAACGCAACACCATCCACTGGGTGCGCACCAATGCCTGTGCCGGTCTCTATGATCCGTTAGCCACCCTGTCACATTACTACTATGTCGACAAGGTTGATGTGCCTGCTGTAATGCCCCTACTTCTTTTGGGACAATTAGCTGGTTTTCCGGAAATCTTTGGAGAAACGAAGGCCGAGGACTATTTCTCGGAGGCTTTTCTTAAGGCCGGTGTTTTGGACATGATACGATCCCACGACTACGACAGTGAAGACATCAGCAACACCATCATCAACAGCTGCGGCAACACTATGCACCAGATGCTCTCGGAAGATGCCCTGGATCCCAACTCTGACATCTCCCAAAAACTGCAGAAGTCACTAGGCATGTGCAATCTCACCCGGGATTGGACACCCAAGGCAGACATCAAACTCTACTATTTCACTAAGGACGAAGTCGTGCCCCACCTCAATCTAGTGTCCGTTACAAAGGGACTGAAGGATAAGTGTCTAGGCAAATTTGAGACAGAGGAGACGACTTTGGGCGTGCGTCATATTGTGGCCTGCGGCAACTTCTTTATTAACATTCTCTCAGGAGGATATAAAGAATAAACCTTAAAAACACAACACGTCATGTTACACAATATCCTTTTCTATTGGTATTATGTCATTATCACCGCCACTGCCGGAGGCCAAGTGTATGCCACCGGTGATTGGCGACTGCCCCTCTCCGATGAGGACTACGGTGACCGCATTGAGACCCGCTGGGTGATTGCCGGCACGGAAGGACGCTCCTCATGCTACGTGTGGGCCAAGCCCGACGATGGCTATCGCTTCGCCGGATTTCTAAACGAGGAAGGAGACGAAATACCCGTCACCGACAAAACGGAAGAAATCCGTCTATGGACTACTACCGAAAGCGCTCAGACAGAGGACGGCATCGTGAGCGGCAACGACCTTTACCCCATCGCCCCCCAGAAATTTACAGCTGTATTCCTGCCCGACGATCCCAGCGGTGTTGCTACGATGCGCAGCGCTGCAGAAACAGCAGAACAGGATGATACCATATATGACCTCTCCGGACGAAAACTGGCCACCCCGAAAGGCGGCCAGATTATTATCAAAAACCGGAAGAAATTGGTGCTTAGCCGATAAAGCGATTCACCAGCACTGAATGCTTTGCAACCTCGGCCTCGGCCATGTTGAGGTAGTTGTTCATTGTATGCTCGAAGAGTTCGGGAGCTTTGGCTGCATGCTGCAACATAAGGTGACTCATGATAATGTCAGCAGCCATCTCATATAGGTGGCGGGCTGAGAAATCAAGCAGTTCTTGGTTCTCCTTCTCACGTACGGCAGCCGTTGCAGAGATAAACTTCTCCATCATACCTTTTATACGCTCCACCTGAGCAGAATACTGATTGGCTGCGGATGTCTCAACCATCATCTCTTCCATCACCTGAGCATAGAAACCGTTGGTGACATAACGGATGGCAGCCACAGTCTGTAACTGCGTCGTACCCTCATAAATACTGGTGATACGGGCATCACGGTAGATGCGCTGACATGCGTACTCTAGCATAAAGCCAGAACCTCCATGCACCTGAATACAGTCATAGCCGTTCTGGTTAGCATATTCGGAGTTCATACCCTTAGCCAACGGGGTAAAGGCATCGGCCAAGCGGGAATAGCGTTTCAGTTCTGCGCGCTCCTCGGCTTCCAGTTTGCGCTCACGGCCGATATCCTCCAATGCTTTGTAGATGTCTACATAGCGGGCAGTCTCATACAGCAAAGCACGACCTGCATCCAGACGAGCCTGGATATTGTCCAACATCTCCTTTACAGCAGGGAACTCAATGATAGCCTTGCCGAACTGCTTACGGTCCTTTGCATAGGCCACAGCTTCACGGTATGCAGCCTCCGAAAGACCCACACTCTGTGCGGCAATACCCAGACGGGCACCGTTCATCAGGCTCATCACATAACGTATCAGACCCAGTTTGCGGTCACCACAGAGTTCACACTTTGCATTCTTGTACACCAGTTCACACGTCGGGCTTCCGTGTATACCCAACTTATTCTCAATGCGTCGCACATCCACTCCGCCGTCTCTCTTGTCGTAGATGAACATAGACAAACCGCGACCGTCTCTCGTACCGGCCTCCGAACGGGCCAGCACCAGATGGATATCAGAATCACCGTTAGTGATGAAACGCTTCGAACCATTCAAACGCCAGCACTGATTCTCTTCGTCGTAAGTGGCCTTGAGCATCACACTCTGGAGGTCACTGCCGGCATCCGGTTCCGTGAGGTCCATGGACATCGTCTCTCCCGCACACACACGGGGAATGTATTTCTGACGCTGCTCCTCGTTGCCGAAGCAGTAGAGCGTCTCGATACAGTCCTGCAAACTCCATATATTCTCAAAACTTGCATCACCCGTAGAAACCATCTCGTTGGCAGCCGTATATACTGTCACGGGCAGATTGAGACCGCCATAGCGACGCGGCATCGTCATACCGTTGAGACCAGCCTTAACCATAGTGTCAAGGTTCTCAACCGTCTTCTCAGCATAGCGCACGCGACCTCCCTCACAATGGGGACCTTCGGCATCCACAGCCTCTGCATTGGGCGCTATCACCTCCGCTGTCACCTCACCAACAATATCAAGCACTCTCTGATAAGAGTCCATTGCGTCAGCATAGTCCTCGGGAGCATAATCATACTGACCCTTGTCTGCAAACTCCCTCTCCTTAAGACTCACGATGCGAGGCATGAGCTCGTTCTGCTCCACCTCAAACCTTATCTTTTCGTTGTCGTTATAATAGTTTGCCATGACTTTTACTTGGAATTCTGTTTGTAATACTTAATCATCTTGGGCAGAACTTCTTCCACCGTTCCGTTTATCACATAGTCGGCAATCTGATTGATTGGAGCGTTCTCGTCAGGATTGACAGAGATGATAATACCGCTCTCCTTCATACCGGCCACATGCTGTATGGCACCGGAGATGCCACAGGCTATATACACCTTGGGGCGCACCGTCACACCAGTCTGGCCAATCTGCATGTCGTGGTCGCAGAAACCTGCGTCAACTGCAGCACGGCTGGCACCCACCTCTGCATGGAGCACCTTAGCCAGGTCGTAGAGCAACTGGAATCCTTCCTTGGAACCTACACCATAGCCACCGGCCACAATGATAGGAGCTCCCTTAAGATTGTTCTTCGAAGCCTGCACATGACGCTCTATCACACGTGTCACGTATTCTGTCTGAGGCACGTAGTCGCTTACCTTTTCTATAATGACCTCACCCTGATAGTTGGGATCGAGCACCTCCGCTTTCATCACGCCACTGCGCACGGTAGCCATCTGGGGGCGATTTTCGGGATTGACGATAGTAGCCACGATGTTACCTCCGAATGCCGGACGGATCTGATATAACAACTGGTCATACGTCTTACCGGTCTTTTTGTCCTCGTGAGGACCTATCTCAAGGGCTGTACAGTCAGCAGTAAGACCGCTCTTCAGTGCGCTTGACACACGCGGGCCCAAATCGCGACCCACCACATCGGCACCCATGAGACAAATCTGAGGCTGCTCCTTCTTAAAAAGGTTCACGAGAATGGCCGTATGAGGCTTTGATGTATAAGGTGAGAGTCCCTTGGCATCAAAAAGATGCAGGACATCTACACCGTAAGGTAATATCTGCTTCTCCACCTTACCCTTGATGCCGTCACCGGCAGCAATGGCCTCGAGCTTCACACCCAATGTATTGGCGAGTTTGCGACCTTTGGTCAACAACTCCTGACTCACTTCGGTCACTTCCTGACCTTCGAGTTCGCAATATACAAATACGCTATTCATAAATCTTCATTTTCAACCAATAGTGTGAGATGCCATCAATTCCTGTATCAGGCCGTTAATATCCTCATCACTACCTGTGAGCGACTTACTCTCCTTTGCCTTAAACACAATGTTCTCCACATTCTTCACCTTTGTGGGGCTGCCGGCCAGACCACACTGCGAAAGGTCTGCGTTGACATCTGCGCATGTCAGTTTGGGTACCTCAGTCTTTTTGTAGGCCATCACACGCTTTGCGTTGCGCGGTCTGCAGGCAGCAGCACTGCCGTTCACCGTCAACACACAGGGAAGAGCTGTCTCCACCGTCTCCACACCACCGTCAATATGGCGTACAACACATATCGTCTTACCGTCGCAAGCCAACACTTCCTCAGTATATGTAATCTGATTAAGTCCAAGTTTTTCTGCCACCTGCGGGCCCACCTGTGCGGTATCTCCGTCGATAGCCTGACGTCCGCCCACGATAAGATCCACATCAGGGGCGAAATGACGTATTGCTGTAGAAAGAGCATACGAGGTAGCCAATGTGTCTGCACCGGCAAAAGCTCTGTCTGTCAACAAATATCCGCCGTCCGCACCTCTATACATTGCTTCTTTCACCACTTCGGCTGCACGGTCGGGACCCATTGTGAGCACCGTCACCGTCGTACCGGGGTTCTGCTCCTTCAGGCGCAGGGCCTGTTCCAGAGCGTTCAAGTCTTCTGGATTGAAAATAGCAGGCAGTGCACTACGATTCACTGTGCCTTCCGGTGTCATGGCATCGGGGCCCACATTTCGTGTGTCAGGCACCTGCTTTGCTAATACTACGATTTTCATCTTTTTTTGCACACTTCAATAAAATTTGTGCAAAAGTACAACATTTTTCGCACTTTACGCGTATTTCGCTCTTTCTTTTTAGTAAAAAGTTGTATCTTTGCAGTCAGTAGGCAAATAAACACATCACGATGATAGAATATTTAAAAGGAGAATTGACAGATTTACAGCCCGCAGAGGCTGTCATTGAATGCCATGGCGTGGGTTATGGCGTAGGAATCACCCTCAATACCTTCAGCGCATTACAAGGCAAGGAAGGCACCGTCAAGCTGTATATCTCCGAAAGCATACGCGAAGACGCATACCAATTGTGGGGATTTGCCACTAAAGCCGAACGCGAGATTTTTCTCCTGCTTCAGACCGTGAGCGGCATAGGAGCCGCTACCGCACGTGTGATACTCTCTGCCCTCTCCACACAGGAACTGGCAGATATCATTCTTTCCGGTAACGACAAAATGCTCAAGAGAGTAAAAGGTATAGGTCCCAAGGCTGCACAGCGAATCATCGTGGAATTGCAAGACAAGGTGACAACACTTGCATACCCGCAGTCAGAAGGTAAAAACACCGATTTCATCGTCAACAATACGACATCCAACGTGGTAATGGAAGAAGCCTCTTCCGCACTCACCATGCTTGGTTTCTCACCAGCACCCGTACGCAAAGTGGTGCAGAAAATTCTCTCTGAGGAACCAGAAGCGCCTGTGGAACGCGTCATTAAATTGGCGTTAAAGATGCTGTAGAGCACAATAAAACACGCTGCGTGTGCGTTTTTCCTCCAGTGAACGCACGCGTATACATACTCGCAATATTCTTTTCTCTGCCTTTGAGCCTCATAGCCCAAAGGCGTGATACCGTCACTACGGGCGAACCCCGCAGCGATCTCAAAGTGGAAAGGACAAAGCTTCCCGAGGCCGAGGCCATCATACGCGAGGTGATATACGACGAAAAGAGCGATTCGTTCGAAATCGGCACCCGACTGCGCAATCGCAACATGACTGCGACAAGTCAGGGTACCACAGCCAGTACAACAGCAGCCAACGATACCACTATACGCGGCAACATCGGCATTCCCTTCTCACAAACCGGCCCCACTACAATGACGGCCACGAGCTATCTCACAGCTCCCACACTGATGTCTCCTGACGAATACCGTAAATGGAGCCTGCATCGCTCCATGATGTCATACTACCGTCAGCGCAATGCCGAAGCATTTGCCACTTCGGGGAAGTCGAAGTTTGACTTCACTAACATAAAATTCAACATCGGCCCCGCAGAGAAGATTTTCGGTCCTGGTGGCGTGCAGATAAAGACCCAAGGGTCGGCAGAGCTCAAGCTGGGAGTCAACATGAAACACGTTGACAACCCGTCCATTGCTGTAAATAGACGTAGCACCACGGGACTCGACTTCGACCAGAAAATAAACTTCACCCTGAACGGCAAGGTGGGTGACAAACTGGCAATGAAACTCAACTACAACACCGATGCCACATTCGACTACGACGCACAGAATCTGAAACTGAAATACGAGGGCAAGGAAGACGAAATCATCAAACTCATTGAGGGCGGCAACGTCACATTCCCTTCCAACAACTCTCTTATTCCCGGCCTCTCCTCGTTATTTGGACTCCGCACCGATCTGCAATTCGGCAAATTGAAACTGCAGACGGTCATCTCACAGAAGAAATCGGCCTCGAAGAGTGTTTCAACTCAAGGTGGTGCATCAACTAACGGTTTTGAGATACAGGGCTCGGATTACGAGCTCAACCGCCACTTCTACCTCTCTCACTACATGCGTGAAAACTACGGCACATGGATGACTACTATACCCACCGTACACAGCGGCATCACAATAAAGCGTATTGAGATATGGGTGACAAACAAGACCGGAGCCACGCAAAACACACGTAATATCGTGGCAATGGCCAGCCTGGGTGAAAATCTCGATGAACACCCCGCAGGCACCAAAGGAAGCACATACCCGGACAACTATTCAGGGAACACCTACGCCACAGTGAGCAGTCTCGCTGGTGTGAGGGATATCTCCACGGCTGCAGCCACCTTGGAAGTCGCCGGTTACAAAGGCGGCACCGACTATGAGAAACTGCAGTCTGCCCGTCTTCTCTCTTCCTCTGAATATGCGATAAACACAGCTCTCGGTACGATATCGCTCAACAGCACCCTGCAGCCCGACGACATCCTTGCCGTGGCTTACGAGTACACTCTCAACGGGGCCACTCATCAGGTAGGTGAATTCAGCAGCGACCAGAAGGAGAACACGCAGACGCTCATAGTGAAACTCATAAAAGGGTCTGCCACCACTCCCTCATCACCGGTCTGGCGACTGATGATGAAGAACGTGTATTCCCTCGGAGCCAGCAGCGTGACACGCGAAAAGTTCAAGATGGACATCAAGTATCTCAGCACCTCCGGCACGTATATCACCTATCTTCCCAACTCGAAGACGAAAGATACACCCCTGCTACGTGCTCTCGGACTGGACCGTATCGACCAGAACAACAAATACCGCCCGGATGGACGTTTCGACTTCATTGAGGGCTATACCATACAGAAGGGACGCATCTATTTCACCGTAGAGGAACCCTTTGGCGACCAGCTGGAAGATTTCATGACGGAGCGCGGTGTCACCCCCGACAGTATTGCAGCCTTCACTTATCGAGAGCTCTACGACACCACACGTGTAGCAGCTAAGCAGGTGGCAGAGAAGAATAAGTTCATGCTAATCGGACGTTATTCCGGTTCGGCCGCAGGTGAGATAGACCTCGGTGTCACCAACGTAGCACCAGGTTCTGTCATCGTGAGGGCCGGTGGCGTGACACTCGTTGAGAATGAGGACTATACTGTCGACTATAATATGGGTCGCGTCACCATTATCAACCAAAACATCCTCGATGCCGGAACTCCTGTCAATGCCTCCGTGGAAAGCAACGACACATACGGTATGCAACGCAAGACGGTGCTGGGCCTGAATATGGACTACGAGGTAAATAAAAACCTCACAATCGGTGCCACTTTACAGTATCTTTCCGAGCAACCTCTCACCACGAAGGTGACCATTGGCAACGAACCGCTGAAGAACCTCCTCTGGGGCGGACATATCTCATGGAAACACGAGGCCCAATGGCTCACAAATCTCGTAAACAAGATACCATTCATCCATGCCACCGCGCCTTCTCAGATTACCTTCGATGGCGAAGTGGCACAATTGGTGGCCATGCAGTCTAAAACCGTACAAGGTGAGGCTGCTTACATTGATGACTTCGAAGATGCCAAGAAGAAAACCTCGCTGCTGGAGCCCACCCACTGGCAGCTTTCCTCCACGCCGCTTTCCACTTACTCTGCCGACGTTGCGTACAGCGGTGACCCAGACGAGAGCGAACGCTGGCGCTACGGACAGCATCGTGCCCGCCTCGCATGGTACACCGTCGACCCGCTCTTCACCCGCCGCGGTTCCACCCTGGCACCTAGCTACATCAACGACGACTCGCTCTCCAACCACTATGTCCGCGAGATATACGAACGCGAGCTCTACCCCAACAAGACGCAGACGTCCTATTCCTCCGCCAGCACCATTCCCGCCCTCAACCTTGCCTACTACCCCTCGGAGCGTGGTGCCTACAACCTCACTCGCGAAACCGACAGTCACGACAATCTGCTCAATCCTGAGGATAACTGGGGCGGTATGATGCGCGCCATTGAGAACACCGACTTCGAGACACAGAATATAGAGTACATCGAGTTCTGGCTCATGGATCCTTTCTTCTACGAGCGCGGCAAGACCTATGACGGTCCCCTCCCCTCCGACGAGTACGGCGGCAAACTCTATATCAACTTAGGTGAGATTTCTGAAGATATCCTGAAGGACGGCAAGAAATTCTACGAAAGCGGCATGCCCACCGACGGTTCCATGGCATACCTCACGCAAAGCCAATGGGGTTTCGTTCCCAACACCAACTCTGTGACCTACGCCTTCAACAACACTTCTGGAGCGCGTGCCCTTCAGGATGTCGGCCTCAATGGTTTAAACGACGAGGAGGAGCGCGAATTCGGCAACTACAAGACCTTCCTCCAGGAGCAGCTGCCCCGCCTGGACAATGCAGATGTCATAGCCCGTCTGGAGACAGACCCCGCTTCCGACAACTATCACTACTACCGTGGCACTGACTACGACCAGATGCGCCTAGGCATCCTCGACCGCTACAAGAACGTCAACCTGCCGCAGGGCAACTCACCCGATGCCGACAGTTCTCCAGAGAGCTACGAGACATCGTGGAAGACCACTCCCGATGTGGAGGACCTCAACGTAGACTACACGCTCAACGAGACGGAGCGCTATGCCGAATATGTCATTGACATCAAACCGTCCACACTGATGATGGGTGCCAGCAAATACGTCACCGACGTGCGCAACGCCACGGAGCGTCTGCGCAACGGCCAGACAGAAACCATACGCTGGTATCTGATGCGCGTACCCATCCGCGACGAAGACCGCAAGAACTTCAACGGTTTCAGCGACTTCTCTTCTGTGCGTTTCATGCGTATGTATCTCTCCGGATTCTCCCATTCCGTCATATTGCGTATGGGCACCCTCGATCTCGTGCACGGCGACTGGCGCCAGTACAGCGGCCAGCTCTACCCCGAAACTCCTACCGGGCAGTCGGGCAATATGACTGTCTATTCCGTAAATATCGACGAAAACGGCGACAAGACACCAGTTAACTATGTTTTGCCTCCCGGCATCTCACGCGTAACCGACCCGTCCCAGAGCCAGCTCGTAGAGAACAATGAGCAGTCGCTGTCCTTTATTATCACGAGTCTGGATGCCGGAGACGCAAAGGCCATCTACAAAAACTGCAAGTACGACATGCGCAAGTACCGCCATCTGCAGATGTTCTGTCACGCCAACGCCCTTGAAAACGACGAGACTGCTCTTCAGAGCGGCGAAATGACGGTATTCCTGCGTCTCGGCACCGACTATCAGTCCAACTACTACGAATACGAAGTGCCTCTTGAGCTCACTCCGTCGTGGGTTCCCCGAGGTGTAAAATACGACAACTATAATGTGGCCGACCGCGTCAAGGTTTGGCCCGAGGCCAACATGTTCGACTTCGACCTTCTGCGCCTCATCGATGCCAAGAAGGAGCGTAACCGCCTCAAGAGTCTCGGTCAGGCCGACTTCACGCGTCGTTGCGAGAGTTACGACCCCGACCATCCTAACAACAAGATTACGGTGATGGGCAATCCCACACTAGGCGAAGTGAAGACCATCATGATTGGTATACGCAACAGGGGACGCACAGTAAAGAACATCGAGGTGTGGGTCAACGAGCTCCGCCTGCAGGAATTTACCAACGAGGGCGGTTGGGCAGCTCGCGGTGCTCTCAATGTGCAGCTGTCCGACATCGGTTCGTTCTCCGCCACGGGACGCATTGTCACCGCAGGTTTCGGTGCACTGGAGCAAAGCGTGCAGGAGCGCACTGACGACAATACCTACGAGTATCAGTTCACCGCTTCTCTCGACCTTGGCCGTCTGCTACCCGAGAAGGCAAAAGTCACCTTCCCCTTCTATTATTCCTACGGCAAGACCATCGTCCGTCCCAAGTACAACATGCTCGATACCGACATGCTGCTCTCCGATGCTCTCGATGCACTCCAGACACAGAGCGAGAAAGACTCTCTCACGAGTCTTGTCACACGCCGCGAGGTGACGAAGAATCTATCCATCTCCGGTGCTAAGATCAACATCAAGTCTCGCAAGCATCCCATGCCCTACGACCCAGCCAACTTCACCTTCAACTACGCACAGTCGTCCACCGAGCGCAACGGTGAGACCACCG
Source organism: Bacteroidaceae bacterium (assembly GCA_016292045.1). Taxonomy (GTDB): domain Bacteria; phylum Bacteroidota; class Bacteroidia; order Bacteroidales; family Bacteroidaceae; genus Physcousia. The sequence continues at coordinate 27,993 of JAEEZX010000061.1, forward strand.
TCTATGAATACGACCGCAACTGGAAAGGCGGACTCAACTACTCATGGACACCCAACTGGAAGAGCTGGGAACCTTTCAAGAACATAAAGTCGAAATCCAAGTGGATGCAGATTATCAAGGACCAGAACCTCGCTTTTTGCCCACAGAACATCACCTTTGCCACCGACATCACACGCAGCTACTACGAACTGCAGGAACGCGACCTCTCTGACCTTGAGAATCCCGCCAGTATTCCCGTCACGTTCTCCTCCACATTCCTGTGGAACCGTTCTTTCTCTCTCAAATGGGACATCTTCAAGGCCCTCCATTTCTCATGGCAGAGCGGAACTCAGGCGGAAATCGAGGGTGCCCAGAATATCCGGGCCATCAACCCCGACCTCTACCCCGACGACTACGAGCGCTGGAAGGACAGTGTCAAGATATCTCTTGCCAAATTCGGTCGCCCGCTCAACTACAGCCAGCAGGTGTCTCTCTCCTATAAACTGCCCATCAACAAGTTGCCGATCTTCGACTGGATTACCGCTGACGGCACCTACACCAGCAACTACTCCTGGCGTCGCGGCATCGAGGATATCAACGGCAATAATATGGGTCACACCATCAACACGCAGCGCAACATCAATGTCAACGGCAAGTTTGCGATGGAGACACTCTACAACCACTCCGACTTCCTCAAGGAGGTGAACAAGAAGTTCTCCGCATCCAACGTAAAGAACGATGCCAACAAGAAGAAGACCATCAAGAAACAGGAGAAGGACCTCAAGAAGACGCGTAAGATAGCAGAGGAACAGGCGCGCGTGGCTGCCGAGGAGGAGAGCAAGAAGACCGGCATTCCCGTCGATTCCATCCTCCGCCGCAATCAGGCTTCACAGCCGAAGACCGCCACTCCCGCACGTAATCAGAGCAAGACGTCGTCCAAGCGCGGCTTTGTCCAGGAAGTCGCCCTTCTACCTGACACTGTGATGGAGGTCAGCCACGGTCAGAAGTCAAAGCGCCTCATCGTGAAGGCCCTCGACCTGAAGGGACGCGAGGTGAAGGTACGTTTCAAGAAGATAGACGAGAACAAGATAGCCATCCGTACCTCCGAGGCTGATACCGGCAAGATACGTCTCAATGTCGTTGCCAAGAAGCCGCGTGAGGAGGAGAAATGGTTCAAATGGGCAGAGGCCGGTGCACGCTTCCTCATGATGCTGCGCAATGTCTCTGTGTCCTATCGTAATACATACAACCTCAACGTGCCCGGTTTCCGCGAGTCCATCGGTGCCATACTCGGACAACGCAGCACCGACTTCGGCTTCACTCCCGGTATCGGCTTCGGCCTTGGACTTGTGGATGACAGCTATATCGATACTGCCCGCGAGCGCGGATGGCTCATGACCGACACTACGCTCTCCTCGCCTGCCACCTCTGCCACCACTCAAGATGTGCAAATCAAGGCCACGCTCGAACCCTTCACCGACCTGAAAATAGACCTTAATATGTCGCACACGCGCAACGATAGCAAGAGCATACAGTACATGTTCCCGGGCAAGATGCCAACGTATTCCGGTTCGTTCAACATGACCACCATCACCATCTCCACAGCATTCTCCTCGATAGGCAATGCCGACAACAACTACCACAGCAAGGTCTTTGATCGCTTCCTCAACAATCTTGATGTGATGCAGCAGCGTGTACAGTCCAAATATATGGGCACCACATACCCCTCCGGCATGCCCGGTCACAGCGGCATGTACGACCCCTCCAAGACTCCCGTCAGCCGCTACTCTGCCGATGTCATGATACCGGCATTCCTCGCTGCCTATCAGGGTCGCGATGCCAGCAGTGCCAGCACCGACATTTTCCCCACCCTTCTCCGGATGCTTCCCAACTGGAGTATATCCTACAAGGGTCTGGGTAATCTGCCCTGGGTGCGCGACAATTTCAAGAGTGTCACTCTCACCCATGCCTACAAGAGCATCTACAGCATCGGTTCCTACAATTCCTACAACAACTACATCCAGAGTATTGCCGGTGAGGATATGGGTTATGCCGGCACGGCCACGGCAGGGGTCTACAATGCCTCTTCCATGTACGACATCTCCACCGTATCCATCAACGAGACTTTCTCTCCCCTCATCGGCATCAATCTGACGTTCAACAACAATATGACGCTCAAGGCAGAATATAAGACCACCCGTGTCTCCACGCTGTCCATCACGTCAGCTCAGATTAATGAAACCAGCAGTAAGGACTTCGTTATCGGCTGGGGCTGGAAGATTAACGACTTCCGTCTCTCCTCACTCTTTGGCGGCAAGGCTTCGCGCAAGGCAGCTAAGGCCAACCGCAGCAGCAACAAGAAAGGGGCTTCCTCCAAGACGGCGTCCGGTACTCAGAGCAACGCCTCTTCCTCCTCTTCAAAGTCGTCGAGCACCAAAAAGACATTCGCACACGACCTGAATCTCCGTTTCGACTTCTCTCTGCGCAATCAGGCAGCCATCCGTCGCGATATACAGACGGGACTTTGCGAGGCCACCAGCGGCCAGCTGGCCATCAAGACATCCGCCCAGATCGACTACACTATGTCGCGCTATATCACGATGAGCATATATTACGACCGCCAGCGATCCTCTCCCTTGCTTTCCTCATCCTCCTATCCCACCGTCACCCAGGACTTCGGCATGACGATGAAAGTCTCCCTCACACGCTAAGTTACGCCACTAAGCAAAATTGTCGAGGCGGAAGCCCTTATCGTCCAAGACACCATAGGTGAAGTGGCTGTAGCAATCGCCAAGGACAACGAGGCGCGCAGTGCGTGACAGCATCAAATCGAGTTCAATGTGACGATGACCGAAGATAAAAAGGGTCACCTCGGGATGTTCCTTAAGATAAGTCTTGGCAAACTGCACAAGGGGTTCGTTGTGCTCGCCTTTATAACTCTCATCACGCTCCTTAAGACGGCTGTGACGCGCCCATGACAGTCCGAAGCGCATAGCCCACGAGGTGGGGATGAAAGTGCGAAAGAGCCACTGTAACACCTTGCTGTGGAACACACCGCGCAGGAAACGGAAGGTGGCAGAAGGGTCGCCAAGTCCGTCGCCATGAGCCATAAATACCGTGGCTGAGGGGAAAGAGACTGTGGCGGGTGCACTATGGAGCGTGACACCGCACTCATCGTGCAGATAGTCGTATGCCCAGATGTCGTGGTTACCGAGGAAATAGTGCACCTCTATGCCGAGGTCAGTAAGTTCCGAGAGTTTACCCAGGAAGCGCGTATATCCTTTGGGCACCACCTCACTCCACTCGTGCCAGAAATCGAACATATCTCCCATAAGATATAGGGCATCTGCCTCGTGCTTGATACTGTCGAGGAAATTCACCAAAAGTCGCTCTTTCTCCTTGCTGTCGGGAAAAGCCAGAGAGCCCAGATGTGCGTCGCTTAGGAAATATGTCTTCATGAATAGACAGGTGGCAGAATTAGAGGCGGATGATGTATTCCTCCTCTTCGGTGTCGATGGAATCGGTGTCGGCATTGTCCTCCTCTGTACCGCTACCGACAACAAGCGTAATCATGGAACCTGATGGTACGCGGTCACCCTGCATCACAAACTTGCCGTGACACTTGAGACCTATCACCCAGTCCTTGTCGCCAGCCACATACTCCACCTCACCGAGTTTGAAACCCAGTCCCAAGAGACGTGCCTCCGCCTCACGTAAAGAACTGTTGTCGGCAATGTCTGGCATTACCACTGTGGGCGACGATGAGGAATTAATGGTGAGAAAGACGGTGCGTCCGCTTTTCACCTCACTGCCGGGAACGGGGCTCTGGTCGAGAATGGTGCCCGGAGGCAATGAGCGATTATAGCCAGAATCGGCAACAACGGCATCCAACGAGAGTCGCTCCAACTCATAGACGGCACTGGCCTTGAACTGACCGCGTACGTCTGGCACCACTATACGTTCGCCGTGATGGGTGTAGCCGTCCATGGAACGCCACACACAAAAACAAATGACCACGGTAAGAATTACCATGGCCAAGAGGTTCCCCCACAGAATGGGGGCCGTAATCTTCTTGCGAAAATCAGAGAGGTTCATTTACTTACCGTGCTTCTCATCACTAACGGTCAGCTTCTTGCGACCCTTAGCGCGGCGAGAAGCCAAAACGCGGCGACCATTGGCAGTAGCCATTCTCTGACGGAAACCGTGCTTGTTGTTGCGGCGACGGTTGTGGGGCTGGAATGTTCTTTTCATAACTTTATGCTTGTTTTATTTCGTTTACAACATCAGTTCGGGCGACAAAGGTATAACATTTACTTGAGAGAAGAGGGCTGTGAGAGTGTTTTTTTTATAGAAAAATGGTTTTTTTACTGCTTTTTAGCATTGAACGGGATATTTTTCGTACCTTTGCACGCGAAAATTCTATTTATTCACCCCTAAAGAATCATTTATCGTTATGATTAATTCACAGGACATCAAGAAGGGCACCTGCATCCGCATGGACGGCAAGCTCTATTTCTGTATCGACTTCCTTCACCGCAAGCCCGGTAAGGGCAACACCATCATGAACGTCACACTGAAGGACGTGGTGAACGGCGGTGTTATCGAAAAGCGTTTCAACATTGGCGAGAAGTTGGAAGATGTGCGCGTGGAGCGTCGTCCCTACCAGTATCTCTATCAGGAGGGTGCCGACTACGTGTTCATGAACAACGAAACTTTCGAGCAGGTGAACATCCCCGAAGACCAGATTACCGGTGTGAGGTTCATGAAGGAGGGTCAGAACGTGGAAGTGGTGACCGATGCCAGCACAGAGACCGTACTCTACGCAGAATTACCCGCCAAGGTACATCTGGAAATCACATGGACTGAGCCCGGCCTGAAGGGCGACACAGCCACCAACACGCTGAAGCCTGCCAAGGTGGAGACCGGTGCCGAGATTCGCGTGCCCCTCTTCATCAACGAAGGCGAGATTGTCGAGGTGGACACTCGCGACGGTAGCTATCTGGGTCGCGTCAAGGCGTGAAATATTCGCTCATCATACCCGTCTACAACAGACCTGACGAGGTAGATGAACTGCTGACCAGTCTGGAAGGGCAGACGTTGCACGACTTTGAAGTGGTAGTGGTGGAGGACGGTTCCTCACACGACTGCCGTGAACAGGTCGAGCGGCATGCCGGCAGGCTGGTCTGCCGTTACTACGCCAAGGAGAACAGCGGACCGGGTCCCTCGCGCAACTACGGCGCAGAGCGTGCCCGGGGAGAATACTATATCGTGCTGGACAGCGACGTGGTGATGCCGGAGGGCTATCTCGCCGCTGTGGACAAAGCACTGGAAGAGTCACCCTGCGATGCCTTTGGGGGCCCGGACAGGGCGCATCCCGACTTCACTCCCGTGCAGAAAGCCATCAACTACGCCATGACTGCATTCCTCACCACAGGAGGCATACGCGGCGGAAAGAAGCAGATGGAGAAGTTCCATCCCCGCTCGTTCAATATGGGTGTGAAGGCCAGCATATGGAAACAGCTTGGAGGATTCTCTCCGATGCGCTTCGGTGAGGATATCGATTTCTCAATACGTCTCTTCGAAAGCGGAGCACGCGTGAGACTGATACCGGAAGCGTGGGTGTGGCACAAGAGGAGGACGGACTTCAGGAAGTTCTTCCGACAAGTGCACAACAGCGGTATGGCACGCATACATCTGACAAGGAGGCATCCGGGCAGTCTGAAACTGGTGCATCTCTTGCCGGCAGTGTTCACCGTGGGAGTTGTGCTGCTCTCGCTACTGTTCCTTGTGGGATTGGTGTTCACGGCCCTCGGACTGTATGTCGGTTTCTTCGGAGGCAGCGGTTGCAACATGGGACTCATCGTGGCATTCATCGGAGGAGGGATAATGGCGGTGGCTCTGCTGCCCCTGCTGCTCTACTCCACCGCACTGTTTATAGATTCCGCAGTGCTGAACAGGAGCGTGCGCGTGGGACTGCTGTCAGTACCTGCCTCGTTCATACAGCTCACAGGCTACGGCACAGGATTCATACGTGCATGGTGGAGACACTACGTAATGAGACGTAAGGACGAAAAGACTGCTTTTAACCGCAACTTCTATGCTTAGCACATCGGCACGCGACAAAGCACTCTCACAAGGCGTGGTGGCACTGGAGAACGCAGAACTGCTGGCACTGCTAACAGCCTCCTCTGGCAAGAGCGAACAGGAGCGCGTGACACAGATGCTGACACTCCTGAGCAAGCACAACAACTCGCTGCGCTCGCTGGGTATGCTCTCCACGCAAGAACTCGCAGGGGAGGAAGGACTCAACAGCTCGAGAGCCCTCGTGATGCAGGCTGCCTTGGAACTGGGACGCCGTCTGCTGGAAGAAGAGCGCGGCAAGAAAGTGAAGATAAAGGATACGGCAGACATATACGAATACTGCCGCATACGTATGGGCGATGGTGTGAGGGAACAGTGTCAAGTGATGCTGCTCGATAACAAAAATCAGGTGATGGGTATGCACACGGTGAGCATCGGAGGTATCACACAGACGAGTGTCGACGTGAGAGTGGTGCTGCGCTACGCCCTGCTGCAGGGAGCCACACAAATTGTGCTCGTGCACAATCACCCCTCGGGAAATCCCACGCCCAGCCGCGAAGACGAGACTATAACACGGAATCTGGCAGAAGCCTGCAAGACGATGCTAATAAAACTGATGGACCACGTCATCATAGGCGATGACACATATTATTCCTTCTACGAAAATGACAAAATCTGAGACAGAAGAGCGCGTCATCGAGATGCTGAAGACGGTGTACGACCCGGAAATCCCAGTTAACATATACGACCTGGGACTCATCTACCGCATCGAAGTGAGCGGCGTCGAGGGGACGGAGGACAAGTACACACTCGATGTGGACATGACACTCACTGCACCCACCTGCCCTGCCGCAGACTATATCGTGGAGGACGTGCAGCAGAAACTGGAAACTATCGCTTCATTGGAACGGGTGAACGTAAATCTCGTGTTCGAACCCGAATGGGACAAGGACATGATGACAGAAGAGGCAAAGGTAGAACTTGGATTTGCGTGATGACAGACGACACACTCTTTGACGACGAACTGGACGAACTGGAGGACGCTCAGGAGGAGGCGGGCCAGTATGAGCACTGGCGCGTGGTAGCAGATGCCGGGCAGTCGCCGCTGAGGGTGGACAAATTCCTCATCGACCATCTCGCAGGCACTTCGCGCAACCGCATACAGACAGCCGCTGAGGCAGGCTACATACGCGTGAACGACCGCCCCGTGAAGAGCAACTACAAGGTGAAACCGCTCGACGTGGTGACACTCGTGCTCGACCATCCGAAGCGCGACTGGACAATAGTGCCGGAGGATATTCCTCTGGACATTGTGTATGAGGATGACGACCTGCTGGTGGTGAACAAGAGAGCAGGTATGGTGGTGCATCCCGGGTGCGGCAACTACAGCGGCACACTCATCAATGCACTGGCATATCACCTCAAAGACGACCCGCGCTTCGATGCCAACTCACCGGAAGTGGGACTCTGCCACCGCATCGACAAGGACACTTCGGGGCTGCTCGTCGTAGCAAAGACGCCGGAGGCAAAGACGGACATCTGCCGACAATTTTTTGTAAAGTCCACGAAGAGAGAATACAACGCACTGGTGTGGGGCACGTTCACTGAGGAGGAAGGACGCATCGAAGGAGCCATCGGACGCGACCCGAGAAACAGGTTGCTGATGACTGTGCTGCCGCCCGACAATCCTAACGGGAAACATGCCGTGACACACTACAAGGTGATGGAGCGCTTCGGTGCCGTGACACTGGTGAAATGCGTATTGGAAACCGGTCGCACGCACCAGATACGTGTGCACATGAAGCATATCGGACACACGCTGTTTGCCGACGAGGTGTATGGCGGATGTGAGATACTGAGAGGAGAGAAGTCTGCCTCTTACAAAGCATTCATCCACAACTGCCTCACTCTGTGTCCCCGACAGGCCCTACACGCACGCACACTCGGATTCCGACATCCGGGAACAGGAGAAGAAATGTTTTTTGAATGTCCCATACCGGAGGACATGACACAACTTATAGAAAAATGGAGAAGAAAACAGTAGCAATCATCTGCGGAGGAGACTCCAGCGAGCACGACGTGAGTATGCGCAGTGCCGCAGGTATCGCATCGTTCATCGATGCAGAGAAATACAACATCTACAAGGTGGAGATACACGCCGGAAAGTGGGAAGCCCTCCTGGACGACGGCACACGCGCTGTGGTGGACCGCAACGACTTCACCTTCACTGCAGGCGGCAAGACGATAAAGCCCGACTTCTGCTATATCACCATACACGGAGCACCGGGAGAGAACGGTGTGCTGCAGGGTTATCTCGACCTCATCGGTATGCCCTACTCCACCAGCGGTGTGCTCGTGGAGGCACTGACCTACGACAAGTTCGTGCTCAACAACTATATGCGCTCTCTCGGAGTGCGCGTAGCAGATTCAATGCTCGTACTCAAGGGAAGAGAGAACGAAGTGAGCGATGATGACATTATCGCAAGAGTGGGACTGCCTTGCTTCGTAAAGCCCGCACGCGGCGGCTCCTCGTTTGGCACCACGAAAGTGAAGACCAAGGAAGAACTGCGCCCCGCAATCAGCTTGGCCCTGGCAGAGGGTGAGGACGTGATGGTGGAAGCCTTCATGAAGGGTACGGAAATCACCTGCGGATGCTATAAGACGAAGGAGAAAAGCGTAGTGTTCCCCATCACCGAGGTGGTGCCCGAGGGCGAATTTTTCGACTACGACGCGAAATACAACGGACAGGTGCAGGAAATCACTCCGGCACGTCTGGACGAACGCACTACAGAGCGCGTGCAGACACTCACTTCAACTATCTACGACCTGTTGCAGTGCCGCGGCATCATACGCATCGACTACATCATCGTGGCCGGCACCATCAACCTGCTGGAGATAAACACCACACCGGGTATGACCGCCACCAGTTTCATCCCCCAGCAGGTGAGAGCTGCCGGACTGGATATCAAGGACGTGATGACCGACATCATTGAAGGATGAAAATAGCACTGCTCCTTTCTGGCGGCGTGGATTCCGCCGTGGCCCTGCACCTGCTCTACGAACAGGGGTTCCGTCCCGACCTGTATTATATTAAAATAGGTATGGAGGGCGACGAGGACACGGGATGCACGGCGGAGGAAGACCTCGAGATGTGCCGGGCTACGGCACACAAATACGGTCTGCCCCTGCAAGTGGTCGATCTGCAAAAGGAGTATTGGGAACGTGTGGTGGGATATGCCATCGAGAGAGTGAAGGCCGGCCTGACACCCAATCCCGATGTGATGTGCAACCGCCTCATCAAGTTCGGAGCCTTCGAGGAACTCATCGGCCACCGCTACGACAAAATAGCTACGGGCCACTACGCCACCATCGTGGAACGCGACGGGAAAACGTGGCTCGGCACAGCAAAAGACCCCGTGAAAGACCAGACGGACTTCCTCGCACAGCTTCCGGGCATCGAGGTGGAGCGTCTGCTCTTTCCCATCGGGCATTTGATGAAAGAAGAAGTGAGGGAGGTAGCCCTGAGAGCCAAACTGCCGTCAGCACGGCGCAAGGACTCACAGGGCATCTGCTTTCTTGGAAAGATAAACTACAACGACTTCCTGCGCCGCTTCCTCGGGGAACAGGAGGGAAAGATTATCGACATCGAAACCAACCGCATCGTCGGCACCCACAAGGGATACTGGTTTCACACCATCGGACAGAGAAAGGGACTGGGACTGAGCGGAGGACCGTGGTTTGTAGTGAAGAAGAACGTACGCAAGAACGTTGTCTTCGTGGCAAACGGCTGGGACACACGGCTGCAATACGGCAACACATTTCGTCTGGCAGATGTTCATTGGATTACAGAACCGGCAACACCCGGTCCGATAGCATTCAAGGTGCGCCACGTGGACCATTTCATGCAGGGCACGCTCTCCATCGACGAAGAGGGCGTGTGCACCGTGACGAGCGAGGAACCCATTCAAGGCATCGCACCGGGACAGTTCGGATGCCTCTACGACAAGGACTGCACGGTGTGTCTCGGCAGCGGGGAGATGAGCCTTTAAGCTTTCTGGGCGCGCAGTTTGTTGCGCACAGGATTTGCGTACATCGTGAGCATGCGCTCCATGAGGAATTCACGGTCGGGATTCTCAACCTTTATCTTTTTGTACTGCCCTTCGAGATATTCCAGGAATGTCTTTTTGTCGCGCTCCGTATAGTGCTCCGCGAATTCCTTCGTGCCGGACAGCATATCGGCTGCAACATAGTTGCCGGGGAACAGTGTGTAGCCCGCGTGAATCACACGGTCGATTCTGGCTGCCAGTTCTATATACATCTCCTTGGTGAATTCACCCTCCGGCATTGTGTCGAGAATGCTGTCGATGGCACTGCCCGCCACATAGACGACACGTCCCTTGCGACCGAAGATACCGGTACGCATATTGTCCAGGTCGTCCTGCTTGGATTTTTTCCAGTCAGGGTTGTCGCGTTTGAGCTGGAACTCCGTTGCCTTGAGATAATCGCACGGGTCGTACTCGTATGAAATGGTGAGAGGCACGATATTCAGACTGCGCAGGTTTTCCCTCGTGTGCTGACTGTCGCCTCCGAGATTGAGCATACGCAGGAGCGAATACTGCGTTTCGTCCGACGAGTCCTTGGCCCTTCCCTCTCTCTGGGCAATCCATATATTCTCCTTCTTCTCGTTGATGGCATAGTGCATATACGAACTCATCAGACGGCTGCCTTCCAGACGGTCCTTTCCTGCAAGAGAACGGCGCACGACAAATGCCTTGTTCATCTTCACGAGAGTCTCTATCCAGGGATATATGAGGAGGTTGTCGCCAATGGCTATCTCACAGGTAGTGCGGAAGCCCTTGAGATGGAGTTGCAAATCGAGTATCGCGGAATCGAGCACGATGTCCCTGTGGTTGGAGATGAAGGTGAAGGAACCGTTCTTGTCGAGCCCCCCGAAGTCGGCTTTCACACCCTTGGTACACTTTTTGAGAATGTGCTTCACTACGGGTTTCATGAAACGCAACTGGAAATCCAGCGGTGTCTTCACGCCGATGAATGCCAGGCGGAACAATCCGTTTCTCACCGTCCTCGGAAGCCACGGAGCCAACCCGTGACACATGCGGTCGAAATGACGATCGGATAGCAGGGCGTTGAGCGCACCCTTCATCTCACCCGCATTGTAGGGGCGAATGATGTCAAACTCTTGTCTGTCCATTACCTCTTATTATCCATTTATATGTGGTGATAGCTTCCAGAGCCATCGGTCCTCTTGCGTGAAGTTTCTGCGTGGAGATACCTATCTCCGCGCCAAGTCCGAACTGTGCTCCGTCGGTGAACGAGGTGGGAGCATTCCAATAAACGCACGCCGCATCCACACCGCGCAGGAATGTCTCTGCCGTCTCCTTGTTTTCCGTGACGATGCTCTCCGAGTGTCCGGAACCAAAGCGACGGATGTGTTCCATAGCCTCCTCCAGACTGTCCACCACACGGATGGCCAGATCGTATGACAGCCACTCAGTGCCGAAGGATGCCTCGTCGCGATGGAAGGTGACGCGTCCCTGCATGGGGGCGAGTATCTCATCCAAACGGGGCTCCAAATCACGGTGCACGAGAAGACAGTCGAGCGCGTTGCATACAGAGACGCGACGACACTTGGCATTCTCCACGATACGGGCGGCCTTCTCCAGGTCTGCATCCTTGTCCACATAGCAGTGCACCACTCCGGCTCCAGTCTCGATAACCGACACGGTGGCATTCTCCCTGACGTAATTGATGAGACGGCTCGAACCGCGTGGGATGAGTACATCCACCAGCCCTCTGGCGTTCAGCAGTTCTGCCGTTGCCTCTCTCGTAGCAGGCAGCAGGGTGACTGTGTCGGGTGCGAGACCGTGACTCTCCAACGCAGCATGCAGCAGACGGACGATAGCCTTGCAGCTCTCCTCAGCATCGCTGCCGCCCTTGAGGATACATGCACTGCCGGCTTTCAGGCAGAGAGCCGCCACGTCGACGGTGACATTGGGGCGCGCCTCGTAGATGACGCCTATCACACCGAACGGTACACTCACGCGCTGCACATTGAGCCCGTTGGGGAGCGTGCGCTCCTCGAGAACACGTCCCAGGGGTGAAGGCAGCATTGCCACCTTGCGCGTGTCGGCAGCTATACCCTTCAGGCGTTCCTCGTTGAGCAGGAGACGGTCGTACATAGGATTCGTCTTCTCCATGCGCGCGAGATCCTTCGCGTTGGCCTCCAGCACCTGGGGAATGTGCTTCTCCAGCGCATCTGCCATCGACAGAAGCACCTCGTTTATCTCTTCCTGCGAACACTCATTCAGTCGTCGTGCCGCAGCCTTTATCTTGTCGCTTTTTATCATTGTCTTTCTTATTTCTTCGGTGCGAAATGAGTGTGGGGGACATCCTTGCGTCCGAACACCATATCGGTGAGCACATGTTCTCTCGTGCCGCGCGCGAGGAATACGTCGATACCGGCCTCCGCCACCTTGATGGCTGTGCCGCATTTGCTCTGCATACCGCCTCTTCCGGCCGAGGATTTCTTCTCCTGAATGTATTCGTCCACTGTGCGTCCGTAGGCTATCTCGGGAATCACCTTCGATGTCTCCGCCTCGGGGTCTCCGTCATAGAGTCCGTCGATATTGGACAGTATGAAGAGGGCGTCCGCCTTTGTCATCTTGGCTATCTCGCCGCTGAGTTCGTCGTTGTCGGTGAACATCAGTTCCGTGATACTCACCACGTCGTTCTCGTTCACCACCGGCAGCACTCCGTGGTGCAGCATCACTTCGATGCACGAGCGCATATTCTTCAGCTCCTCGGGCGATGTGAAGTTCTCCTTCTGGCAGAGCACCTGTCCGCAATGGATGTGGTGTTCGCGCAGGAAATCGTAGTAGCGGTTGATGAGTTTCGCCTGTCCCACAGCCGAGAAGAGCTGTCGCTGTGCCACCTCGTCGAGGAGTGCTATGCTGTCCTTGGCCAGATGCATCTCTCCCCGTCCCGAAGCCACGGCACCCGACGATATGAGTATCACCTCGATACCCGCGCTGTGTATCTCCGAAAGCTGGTCCACCAGAGCCGAGAGGCGCGTCACGTCGAGCGTGCCGTCTGCCTTGGTGAGCACGTTGCTTCCCACCTTGACTGCTATGCGCTGATACATGGTTTCGTACGTAGGGTTTAAGCGTTGAGAACTCTCTTGAAGCGGGCGATGAAATCTCTGGCCTCGTCCATCGACAGACACAGGGGCGGCAGGAGACGGATGATATTCGTGCCGGCACAGCCCGTGAAGCAATGTTCCTCCTTGATCAGTCGGGTACGAGGTTCCTTATAGGGGATGTCGAGTTCGATGCCAATCATCAGGCCTTCGCCGCGAACATCTACCACATGAGGCAGTTTGCCTGCTTTCATCTCCGCAGTCAGCGTGTCGATGAGATACTGGCCTACCGCAGCGGCGTTCTCGACGAGTTTCTCATTCTCCATAATGTCCAGCACGGCGATGGCTCCGGCGCAAGCCAGGTGGTTGCCGCCAAAGGTGGTACCGAGCTGACCGTATACCGGTTTGAACTTAGGCGCGATGAGCACTCCGGCCATCGGGAATCCGTTGCATATACCTTTGGCAACGGTAATCATATCGGGCTTCACGTCGAAGAACTGATGCGCGAAGAATTTTCCGCTTCTGCCGTAGCCGCATTGTATCTCGTCGCAAATCATCACTGTGTTGTATTTATCACAGAGTTGACGAAGACCCTGCATGAATTCTTTGTTTACCAAACGAATGCCGCCCACGCCCTGGATGCACTCGATGATGACGGCACAGACGTCCCCCTTGCTCAACTCTGCCTCCCAGGCAGGAAGGTCGTTCATCGGAAGGTAGGTCACATGCCCGTTAGCGTTGATCGGGGCAATAATCTTAGGGTTGTTGGTTACCTCAACAGCAAGACTGGTACGTCCGTGGAATGCCTTTTCGAGGGAGAGCACACGAGTGCGACCATTATAGAAACTGGACAGTTTCAGGGCATTTTCGTTTGCCTCTGCACCTGAGTTGATAAGAAAGAGCTGGTAGTCTTCATATCCGGAAGCCTTGCCAAGTCGTTTTGCCAGTTCCTTCTGAAGAGGATTCTGAACGGAGTTGGAATAGAAGCCGAGTTTGTCGAGCTGATTCTTCATTGCCTGCACATAGTGAGGATGGCAATGTCCAACACTGATGACAGCATGTCCGCCATAGAGGTCAAGATACTGCTGTCCCTTATCGTCCCACACCTGGCATCCCTTGCCGTGGTCGATAGCTATATCAAATAAAGGATATACGTCAAATAGTTCCATTAGAATGCTGATGCTTTTAAATTGAGTCCGGCCCGTTCGTCGAGACCGAACATTAGATTCATATTCTCCACGGCCTGTCCCACGGCACCCTTCAGCAGGTTGTCGATAGTGGACACCATGAGCAACTGGTCTTCGTATTTCTCCACGTAGACGAGCGCCTTGTTGGTGTTCACCACCTGCTTCATGTCGGGCGAAGAGGTCACAAAGTGAGTGAAGGCCGCATCCTTGTAGTAGTCGGCATACACCTTCTGCACCTCCTCTACGGGAGCCTCGCACCTGGCCACTGCCGTCACGTAGATACCGCGCGCAAAGCATCCTCTCTGGGGGATGAAGAGCACACGGCCTGCGTAGCCGGGAGCGAGCTCCTGCACCGTCTGGTTTATCTCCAGCAGGTGCTGGTGCTTGAATGTCTTGTAGAGCGATATATTGTCGTTGCGCCATGAGAAGTGCGTCGTGGCTCCGGGCTTCTGTCCGGCACCCGTCGAACCCGTCACACCGTTCACCACGATGTCGCCCCCGATGAGTCCGCTCTTGAGGGCGGGCAGCAGGGCGAGCTGTATACAGGTGGCGAAGCAACCGGGATTGGCCAGATGCTGTGCGCTGCGTATCTGTTCGCGGTGCGTCTCGGGCAGGCCGTACACATAGTCGTGATCGCCCTTGATACGGAAGTCCTGCGCCAGATCGATAATCTTCACACTGGAGGGTATCTCGTGCTCCTTGAGGAATGCCTCGCTCTTTCCGTGACCGAAGCAGAAGAACACCACGTCCACCTCATCGAAAGGCATCTCCGAGGTGAACTCAAGCTCTGTGTCGCCCACGAGACCTTCGTGCACGTCATATACCTTATTGCCTGCGTTCGATTCACTGTTGGCAAACACTATCTCCGCATTGGGATGCGACAGCAGCACGCGGATGAGTTCTCCGCCAGTATATCCGGCAGCTCCGAGGATACCTACCCTAATTCGACCCCCTACCTTCTCCCCCAAGGGGGAGGGATTAATATTTATTTCTTTACTTGAACACATTGTTGTTTATCTTATCAATAACGTTTTTCGTATCTGACAGTATTTCCTCATTAGTAAATCTCACCACAGTAAAGCCCATCCGCTCCAGTCTCTCTGTTCTTTGCTCATCTTTTTGTATCTGCTCATACTCCGAATGGTAACCACCGTCAACCTCTATTATAAGTTTCTTTTCAAGACATACGAAATCGACTATGTAATCTCCTATTATATATTGTCTGTTGAACTTTATTCCGAGTTGACTGCTTCGTATCTGGTCCCATAGAAATCTCTCTGCATCTGTAGCGAATTGCTTGTTTTTCTTTGCGAACTCCTTCAACAAATTGTACCAGTCTGGCGATGCATAATTGTATTTGTACGTATAGTCCACGGCGAGATTATTTTCTTCCCCTCGAAAACTTTCCTCCCCCTTGGGGGAGTTAGAGGGGGGTCTTATCTTTCATCAGGATGTGCCAGATAATATGCTCTCAGAGCCGTTGACGTTACTTTGATGAAGCCCTTTGCATCTTCGCTGCTCCAGGCCTTGGCTGTCTCGCCGTATTCTCCCAGCTTGTTCTTCACCAGATCGTTGGGCGAATCCACACCCATCGTCTGGAAGCAGTAGGGACGCAGCTCCAGAGTCACCTCGCCCGTCACATTGCGCTGGCTCGAATCCAGCATGGCCTCGATGTCGGGCATCACGGGCTCCAGATACTGGCTCTCGTGGAGGAACATGCCATACCAGTTGGCCACCTGGTCCTTCCAGTACTGCTGCCACTTAGACAGAGTATATTTCTCGAGGAAACGGTGAGCGCCGATGATAATCATGGGAGCTGCTGCCTCAAAGCCCACACGGCCCTTGATACCGATGATGGTGTCGCCCACGTGGCAGTCGCGACCGATTGCGTAGGCCGCACCGATTTCCTCTACAGCCTGAATGGCCTTGATTTTGTCGTCGTATTTCTTGCCGTTCACGCTGCACAGTTCGCCCTTCTCGAAACCGAGCTTCAGCGTCTCGGGTTCCTGCTTTGTGGGGTGCTTCAGATAGGCGCTCTCGGGCAGGCCCTGCGTCGAGTCGAGTATCTCACCGCCGCAGATGCTGGTGCCCCAGATACCCACGTTGTAGGAATACTTCAGCTTGGTGAAGTCGGCAGCAAAACCGTTCTTGTTGAGGTAGTCTATCTCCTCCTGACGCGACAGGTTGCCGTCGCGTGTGAGGGTGATGATTTCCACACCGGGAGCCATCACGAGGAATGTCATGTCGAAGCGTATCTGGTCGTTGCCCGCACCCGTAGAGCCGTGTGCTATGGCGCTGGCACCTATCTCCTTGGCGTAGCGTGCGATGGCGATAGCCTGGAAGATACGCTCTGAGCTGACGGAGATGGGATAGCAGTTGTTGCGCAGCACGTTGCCGAAGACCATGTATTTCAGGGACTTCTCATAGTACTCCTGCGTCACATCCAGTGTCACATACTTCGTTGCGCCCAGCTTGTAGGCGTTCTCCTCGTTTGTCTTGAGCTGCTCGGCTGAGAAACCGCCTGTGTTGGCACATGCTGCATACACCTCATAACCTTTTTCTTTGGCCAGATACATCACCGTGTAGCTGGTGTCCAATCCGCCGCTGAATGCGACTACCACTTTTTTCTTTTCCATCGTTATATATATTTTTTTCGTTTTTTCTATCAATTATCAATTATCAATTGTCAATTATCAATTGTCAATTACCTTTCATTACGTTCCGCCGCCTCCTTGGCCATCTTCACCACGTCCTCCGGCAGTTCCACGGGCAGAGGTTCGCCCTCGTGCTCTGCGGGGTCGTAGAGCATACCGGTGCATACGCAGTATTTCCTGCCGCTGCGGGCCAGTATGTCGCAGTTGATGCAGTGGGGATCCTCCGGAGTGCCGCAGCCCTTCCAGTAGGCATCGTCGTCGGTCAGTTCGGAGAATGCCACGGGTACATAACCCAGCGCCGTATTGATGCGCATCACGGCCGTCTGGCTGGTCAGTCCGAAGAGTTTGGCGTGCGGCCATCGCAGTCGCGAGAGACTGAATGCCATCATCTTGATGCGCGTGGCCAGATGATGCCTGCGGAACTTCTCCTTGACGATCAGGCCGGAGTTGGCCACATAACTCTTGTTGCCCCACGACTCGATGTAGCAGAAGCCGGCGAACTCCTCCTCCGGACCTGCCAGCGCTATCACTGCCTTGCGTTCCTTCATCTTCGTGGCAAGATATTCATGGGTGCGCGATGCAATACCGCTGCCGCGCTTCTTTGCCGAGTCGGTGATGGTCTCCAGTATCTCGTCCACATATTTCTCGTGCGAGGCGTCTGCCACCATCACCTTTATTCCGTCGTCGTAGTCGAATTTCAGTTTTTCCTTCATCTTCGTATTTTCCTTCTCTCGCTTTATTTATCGCTTATCTATTTATTAATTCTTCTTCAGGGCGGGCACCGCCTCTTTCAGCACGGCAAACACCTTGTCTTCCGCCACTCCGGCTGCCAGCACCACCAGCACCGTATCATCGCCTGCAACGGTTCCCAGTATGTGTCTGCTGCGCTGCTCGTCGATGTCGAAGGCGGCCAGCGACGCATGTCCGGGCGGCGTGTGCACCACAGCTATGTTGCCCGAGAACTGCACATCCCATTTCGAGGCGTATATCTCCTCCTTCGTGGGCGGGGTGATGAACTGTCCCTCGCGCGGCAACACGTAAAACTGCCTTCCGTCCTTCGTGCGCACCTTCGATATGCGCAGCTGTCGCAGGTCGCGGCTCAGCATCGTCTGCGTGCAACTGATGTCCTGCCTTGCCAGCATCTCCACGAGCTGTTCCTGGCTCTGCACTCCTCCTGCCGCCACTATGTTGCGTATTGCGTGTAAACGTGCTTTTTTGTCTTTCATTGATGCATAAATTGCACTTATTCCGCGCAAAATTACAAAAAATATACGTATTCTACCTCTTTTAATACGTAAAAAGTGCTAAACCGCCCTCATATTATTGCATATTCCGTCATTTTTATGCTATTTATGCATTGAGTGGACGTAAAACAACAGACGGCCACCTTTTCGGGCGACCGCCTGTCAGTCTCAGTCAAAAACTAAGGGCAATCAGAACTCATATCCTAAGCTGAGCTGCAGATTGTCTGTGTTAACCTTAAACGGATAAGGCTGACCATACGAATTAACTCCATACGTAGTATCGAACATCGGCATTAAGTCGAGACAATATGCCAGACCGATGTTGAATCCCTTGTAGCTGAAGTTGACGCCTGCCAACCATCCCAGTTGGAACACTTTTCCGTCGGTATCGAAACCATATCCCGTTCCTCCTACCATATGCCAGTAATTATAATCCACTTTACTTATGGCATTGAAGCCGAAGTTAAGACCTGTGGACGGACTGATCTTAAAGTTCCCGTTCTTACCGAGCGCGAAGCGGTATGTAATGTTCACAGGCACACTTATGCGCATCATTTCCAGTCCTTCTGCAAAAGGATTGTCCCAGGAGTCGCCGCTGGAGACGGGGAAATACTGCCAACTGGCTCCCACCTCAGCATACAGCGGCAGAGAGCGACAGAAAGCTATACCCCTTGCGTATGACACACCCACACCGTGATGAGTGCGTACTCCATCTTTACCCCCACCACTAAAAGGAGTTGCAAATGCTGCGGAATACATTACTGACACGCGGTTGTAACCTTTTGCAATCGCTTTCCCGCTGTCCTCTGCCTTTGCGCTGCCGGATATTGCCAATGCGGCAACAAGAGTCAAAATAATCTTCTTCATGATTTGTGATTTTTGATGGCTAATACTTATTTTTTTTTCGCTGCAAAAGTACGACGTATTTTTCGATAATCACTTGTCAAATTATTGGATAAACTTGTCAGATTGACGGATTTTGCATTTTTTAACATTGACTTTTTATAGCCACTCACACATCTTACATCTTACATCTTACATCTTACCTCTTATTTCTTCCCCCTTACATCTTTAGTCCGATTGTCCGAAACGTAAAAGCTGTGATTTGAGATTCAAGGTGAGATTTAACTCATTTTTCGTGGAAATCTATTAATTTTTGACACTTTTCCACGGATAATCAAATGTTTTTATACCTTTGCACCAAAATAAGTATGACAGATTTGTTTAGATAGAACGGCATAGAAGCAATGATGCAGGAATTTGCGCAGCTATAGTTTATAATTGCCGGTGCCCTTATCAGCAAGTACATGAATAAGGAATAGTTGACTTTGGCTTTATACTTTAGACCTTAGCCTTCATCCCTCTTCCATCTTCCGTCTTACCTCTTACCTCACACATCAGCCCTCATACATCTCACCGGTTCCTGAGTTTCTCAAAGGACTTACATCTTAGTCCTTATATCTTCTGCGTGAACACAAAATATCGACTTCCCCAATGTCCGTTGTGTCCGTTCACGATGCACTTAGAACTGCTGCAGAGCCGCTACAGAGCCCCTAAATTATAAGACTCAACAGGAATCAGAGTTAAGCTAAAAAGCATTCAACTCAAATCCGTGATAAGCCCAAAATGTGTCAACACTTTCAGTATGGATGTCCACTCATTTAGAAAATCTCATGAAAAATCTCCCTTATAATCAACAACTTAAATTTTCTCAACGGACACAACGGACATTGCGGACACACATAAATTAGTCCTCACGCATCAGCCCTCATACATCTTACCTCTTACATCTTAGTCCTTATATCTTCTGCGCGAGCACACAAAATATGATCTCGCGGATACAAAGAAAACGACACGAAGAAATCATCCAATCACTCATTCTCGAGTTGTACGTTTTCTTGTGCAAAAATAGTAAAATAGCAAAACAATACTCAATTAAGACATATCTGCAGGTGTTGTCTGTTGTGTTTTGAAGTTTTTTTGTATATTTGCAGTCACATTTCGATAATACAATTTTATACATCAATTTTATTTGCTTATGAGAAAGGACAATTAAGATTATCTATTACACTATATTTATGTGTTTACCCAAAAATGCTGTCATAAACAGCGACACCGGCAAGAAGACCGTGCAGCGGCATATTGTGTTTACCCACAAAAATGCTGTCATAAACAGCTTCAGCCCGGCCTGATTAAAGGCGCTTGTATTGTGTTTACCCACAAAAATGCTGTCATAAACAGCGTTTGTGCCGCATTCTGCTGCCAGGTGAGCATTGTGTTTACCCACAAAAATGCTGTCATAAACAGCCTATAGTGCGTAAGCCGATTAGCCTCAGTCATTTAAATATCATATTTATTATGAAAATTGAATGAACTACGTTAGGAGTGAATGTATAGACACCTTGGAATGATCGCCCAAGTTCCAAGCTCTGATAGGTCAGCGATTAAAAGGAGCGAAAGCAACGGTGTCGCTGATATTTGAAACCACTCTATAACATTGGCGATGGGCGCATAACGGGCACAAGCCCGACTTACAGTTTTTTTATATAAAGTCTAAAAATGGTATATGTATTAAACAAAGAAGGAAAACCTCTGATGCCAACCGAACGTCACGGCAAGGTACGTCGTATGCTGCGTGACGGTTTGGCACATGTGGTTCGACTTGTTCCATTTACCATTCAATTAGACTATACGTCCGGCAAACAAGTACAAGAAGTGTCGTTAGGCATAGATGCAGGTAGTAAACACATTGGAGTTTCTGCAACTACAGAGAAGTATGAGCTTTTAGCAATGCAAGTGGAGGAGCGTGATGATGTAGTAAAGCTTATCGCTGACAGAAGAGAGGCAAGGCGTACACGCAGGAGTCGTAAAACACGTTATCGTGCTGCAAGATTCGATAACCGTTACCGAAAAGAAGGATGGTTTGCTCCAAGTACTGAAAATAGAATTTTAGCACATTTGCGTATGATTCGGCTTGCATGTTCCATACTCCCAGTATCCAAGACCACAATAGAAGTAGCCCAATTTGATTCTCAGAAAATCAAGAATGACAGGATTTCTGGTATTGAATACCAACAAGGAGAACAATTAGGCTTTTGGAACGTAAGAGAATATGTGCTCGCAAGAGACGGGCATGTGTGTCAGCACTGCAAGGGTAAGTCTAAAGACAAGATACTCAATGTTCACCATATTGAAAGTAGAAAAACTGGCGGTAATGCTCCCAACAATCTTATCACACTGTGTGAGACCTGTCACAAGGCATACCATCGTGGTGACATTCAACTCAAAGTCCGGCGAGGAAAAAGTTTACGCGACACTGCTGCAATGTCTATTATGCGTTGGGAAGTCTATAATCGTGCAAAGCGAGAGTTCAATAACTTGAATTTGACTTTTGGGTATATGACAAAACACAGACGTATACATAATAATATAAAAAAGACGCATTGTGCAGATGCTTTTTGCATTTCAGGCAATGTCAAAGCTGAGCGTCTGCCGTGTTTTTATGGCGTTAGACTTACAAGACGGCATAACCGTTCACTCCACTTGTCTAAGCCTAAGAAGGGAGGACTCCGACAGGGTAATGTTGCCTCACATTGGATTGGTAAATCACGTTTGCAGCAATATGACTATGTTGAATGGAATGGCCAGAAAGCATTTATTTCAGGGAGCCAAAATGGAAGGCCATACCTAAAGAACTTTGACAATAAATACATAATGTCACCCAAAACATCTGTCAATGCAAAGACCGTGAAGTTCATTCGAAGAAAGCGTGGCAGTATGATAATAGAGCAATTGCCAAAGATGTTAGATTATAAACCATAAAATGCAGAATAATTATGATGAGTCCATTAAAAGAACATATTATCAACTACATTCTAAAATTTATATCAGAACGAGAACGCGAAGTTAGAATAAGTGACCTCAGTGATTTCATTGCACAAGATTTTGCAAATGAACTTGAGGAGGAATGTAAAGAAGTCCCACTTTCTGACATGTATATTGACAGTATTATTCGTGAATCCCACAAGAAATATAATTGGACTTATACAGATGACGATGAGAAACTGATTGGCTTGACTAAAGAAGGAGATGAGGCTGCGAATCATCCCAAGGGCATATTAGGATATTTAGCTGACAATGAAAATAAAAGGAAATCAGTTATGACCAATAGAGTTTTTATTGTGCATGGTCACAATGATGCAGTGAAAGAGAAGGTTGCAAGATTTGTAGAACATTTGAAGTTGACCCCCATTATTCTACACGAGCAGATAGACAGGGGACAAACTATCATCGAGAAAGTTGAGAGCAACAGTAACGATGTAAATTTTGCCATCGTTCTACTGACTGCAGACGATGAAGGAAAAGCGAAAACTGAAACGGACTACAAACTGCGTGCGAGACAGAATGTTATCTTTGAAATGGGATATTTCTTTGGTTTACTTTCGCGCTCTCATGTATTCTTGCTACTTGACGATGACGTCGAAAAACCGAGCGACTTAAGCGGCATCGTCTATAATTCTTTGAAGGAAGACTGGAAGACAAAACTTTTCAAAGAACTTCAGGCTTGTGGATATAAGGTTGACCCAGAAGACTTGTTGATTTGAGTCTACAATAAGCCATCAGTCAACTCTTTGGGCAGTGTACTGACTTTATTAAAACAGAATCTCCCACGTTGCTCATTGTTACGTGGAAGATTATCTGTAGTTATATCAAGTACGTCTAAAACCAACAAATCTATCGCGTGATTTCGGGGGGATTTCCTCCTTAACTTACTTCAAGCACCTATCTAGTAAGTTCCCCACACATAGGATTGTTTTCGCTAATTTTATTAAAACTATTTTTGAAGAGTGAGAATCTCTCCATTCGCTTTTTGTTTTTCTATATAGGCTTTGTTGCAGAAGAGTGTGTAAAAAATCAAAGAACAAGGATCTCCCATAAACGGAAAACTAATATGAAGGGATGGACTAATCCCTTCGGTAAAGATTGAAAACTCTTCATTACCATACTCTTTCTTACATTTTGCCAATGTGTAATCAGGGAAGAACAGTTTCTTGTATCTATAAACAACATCAAAGATTTCTTTCTTATTCATTTTGATATCTATACACAAATTCACGCTCTCTCCCTTTATCACACTGGCTTTTATCTCTTTGCACTTGGGGTTATTTGAAATAACTTTCTTAAAAACATATGTTTCGAAGAATTCACGCCCATCGCCAAGAAAATCCGTAGTGTCATATTTCCATGATAAATTAGGCATTTTAAGAACATCACAACCTATATTATCGCTTATGAACTTGGCAAATATTTCTTCTGTGATTGAGACGACTGGGGATTCCTGAGGAATATCATATATGAAGTTGAAATCTTCGTTTTCCCTTTTCATCCTGAAAAATGACATGGCAGAAATACCAGACCAATCCTTGCAAAGCCCAACTTTAAGATCTGCCACAATAGTATTTTGATAAGTAAGCGTCGCAACATCCACTAAAGCAATACCTTTCCCCAATTTTTCCAGTTTATCACATATCTCTTGTGAGGCGACTTCAGCAATATCCCAATTCAAATATGGTAGATAATAATAGTATTTCCCATCTGATGCTTGCCTACAGACTAATTCAATTTTATTGGAAACGAATTTTCTGTTAAAATCAACTATCCACTTTTCCATATTTGGTATAACGATAGTATCATCATACCAATCATAGCTATCATCACCAACTTCTAAAATAGGAATTTCATAGGAAGGCAAATCTTTGTCATAACCTTTGAATTCACAATCTGGTTGTAGTTGAAAGATTTGCTCTGGCGTAAGGTTTTCAAAAATCTTCTTGGGATGCTCAAACGAGACCTTAAATGAGGCATTATATTTCTCAATGACTTCACATCTAATAGGTTCGTCACCCATAAACATGTAAATGGTGCAGTTGTCATCCTTGGATACATATCCAATTCTCCTCTTTCCAAGATATGCTGCTATGGCATGCTGGTCATGTGGGTTATCAGACTCTTTCTTTATTATAATATCACTTTGGCTGTCCAAGGATTCAAGAATCGCTTCCCAGTCTTCAGGACATTGAAAAGAGATGCCTGTTATCAATGTGCGAACATCGCCATGAAAATCGGCTTTGTGTTGATGAACTTTTTCTATAAACATAATGGCAATGATAATTCCTTAAATTATGATTCCTTTCTACTAAAGTTAGAAACCTTCCAGCGGGTTGCTTAATGATTCAGATTTGGTTCCATACGAAGCCTTAGCTTGGTCTGCAGCCTCTTTTAATCTCTTATTGAATTTCTTGGCATAGCTACTGGTAAATTCTACATCCTTCGGACCTTCATTAAGACTTTCACCAAGCCAAATCCTATATTTCACATAGCGGTTTGAGAGGAATGTATCAATGTCTGGAATACAAAAGATAAGTCTGGTGACATATCGCCCCGGCAACCATGTCTTAGGATATTGAGGACCTAAAACATTACCTACATAGTAGCCATTGAGATAGAATTTGTGGAAAGGCTCTTCCGCATCCATTTCTAAATCAACTATCTCTTCTTTGTCAGTTTTAAAATAGAGATGAGGAAGTGTTCCAAGGTCGATGGTAATATAGTCATCTTGGCTATAGAGATTTACTATGCAATAATATCCACTTTTGTCAACAGCAATGTTAAAAGTAGGTTTCCAATAACTTCCTTTATAACCTCCTTCGGCTCGGAATGCATCAGAAAGAGACCAACCGGCAAACTTAACAGGCTTTACGCCTTTTTCATTTGCAACCCTTTGGGCTGTATCATCTGCGACCTCTTGTGCAAAACAGACAACACTTACCGTCAAAACAAATAAAAGAGAGAATAATTTTTTCATAGCATTAAATTTAATTTCCATATATCTTATTTTCTTTCATTTCTTTTAAAAAACTCGCAAACGGTATAGCAGGCGAGATTGCTCGTTTATTTCTTGTTTATAAGCCACATCTCTTTTTGTCACTTTCTGTTCCTGAAAGTCATAGTTCGGGTGAAATTGGGTCTATACGATAAGACCTCAGAACATGATAAAAGCGTGAACCGCCTTTATCGATGTCCCAAGGTCCTAGGAAAACCCACTCACAAAGATAAGACTCGTCCACGCTATCACGTAGACGTTGGTACTTATTCGTTTTTGTGAGAGTCAATGAATTTCCTAGGTTCAGGGACATCACCGAATATAGCACTAACGCTATTGTTTTACAATTAAGATTTGATTGGGCACCTCCGCTGAGGGTTGTTTTGCTCCTTAAAAGGAAGCATTTCACGCCCTTTCGATTGCAAATATACTCTTTTTTCTCTGAAAGCTGGCTCTTTTCAAAACAAAATGTGCGAAAATGGTTGCGAAATTCTCATTTTTCGCGGTTTACTCACCGTAGATGACACTTTTTCACTACCTTTGTAC
>JAEEZX010000062.1 GCA_016292045.1 Bacteroidaceae bacterium
GTAATTGGCAGCGTCTTCGGAGCTCATCGGCGATTTCAGCGATTCTTCGATTTTCTTGATCTTGCGCTCCGTCGATTCCTTGTGAAACTGGTTGAGGAATGTCATAACCCATAATCTTTGTTTATTCTCGCTGCAAAGATATTACTTTTCACCAATATCAGACGACTTTTCTGCTAATTCTTCTTTGTTTAAGAAAAAAAGCTTACATTTGCAGACAAAAAACATTATTAACACGAATATGAAGCTGTGGAAAATCGCCCTGATGGCCATGACGGTGAGCGTGGCGGGGCAAGCGGAGAACGTTTTCGTCAATACACCGAAGACAACACTGATGCTGAACGTGAACGAGGGACACACTCCCCGTATCAGTTACTACGGTTCGCGCATAGATGCCGCGCAGGCACACGAGGTGTATGAAGCTGGAGCCGTTAACGGCGAGGCTTATCCGGCCTTCGGTCGCAACAGTTTTGACGAGACGGCGCTGAGCGTGACGCATGCCGACGGCAATATGTCAACGGAACTGGCGGTGACAGGATGGCGCACGGAGGGTGACATGACCGTTATCACGATGAAGGACAGGAAATACAACTTCTTCGTGGACCTCTGCTACAAGGCAGGAGAGGGGAGCGACGTGATAGAGACCTGGACCGTGATACGCAACGGCGAGAAGAAGGCCGTGAAGATGGAGCAGTATGCCAGCGGAGTGATGACCTTCAGGCAGGAGGGCGCATGGCTGACACATTTCCACGGAGCGTGGGGACAGGAGGCCGGTATGACCGAGGAACCGCTGACGGAAGGACTGAAGACCATCGTGAACTACGACGGCGTGCGCACAGCGATGGGCGACAGGGCGGAAGTGATGCTGTCGCTCGACGGCAAACCGCAGGAGAACAGCGGCCGCGTGATAGGTGCCGCACTCTGCTGGACGGGCAACTACAGACTGCGCATCGAGACGCGCGGCAAGTACCGCCACACCCTGCTGGCCGGCATCGACGGTCTTCACACGACATATACGCTGAAGCCCGGCGAGACATTCACCACACCGGTGCTGGCAATGACATACAGCGAAGAGGGCAAGGGCGGAGTGAGCCGCGCCTTCCACCGCTGGGGACGCAACGGACAATTGCACAACGGCAAGGCGTTGCGCGAGATACTGCTGAACTCATGGGAGGGTGTCTACATGAACGTGAACCAGGAGGTGTGCGAGCAGATGATGGACGGCATTAAGGAACTTGGCGGCGAACTCTTCGTGGTGGACGACGGATGGTTCGGTCGCAAGTATCGCCGCACCCATGACGACAAGGCTCTGGGCGACTGGGTGACCGACACCGTGAAGCTGCCAAAGGGTGTGCCGGCTCTGGTGAAGGCGGCAGAAGACAGGGGGCTGAAGTTCGGCATCTGGATAGAACCGGAGATGGTCAACAGCACGAGCGAACTCTATGAGGCACACCCCGACTGGGTGGTGGCACATCCCACACGCGAGCTCTCCAAGGGGAGGGGAGGCACACAGCTGGTGCTCGACCTCTCGAATCCCAAGGTGCAGGATTTTGTCGTGAGTATCGTGGCCAACCTGATGAAGGAGAATCCTACGTTGCACTATATCAAGTGGGACTGCAATATGTCGATGCAGAACTTCGGCAGCAGCTATTTGACGGCAGACCGTCAGAGCCATCTCTTTGTGGATTATCATCTGGGGCTGCGCAATGTGCTGGAGCGCATCCGCAAGGACTATCCGGAACTTGTCATCCAACTGTGCTCAAGCGGCGGTGGTCGTGTGAACTGGGGCGCAATGCCTTACTTCGACGAGTTCTGGGTGAGCGACGACACCGACGCTCAGCAGCGCCTCTTCATACAGTGGGGCACCAGTCATTTCTTCCCTCCGATGGCAATGGCACAGCATGTGAGCGCTTCGCCCAACCATCAGACGGGTCGCGTCATACCGCTTAAATTCCGCTTCGATGTGGCAATGACCGGACGTCTGGGTATGGAGATGAAGCCCAGCGACCTCAACGAGAAAGAAAAGGAATATGCCAAGAAGGCCGTGGCGTTCTACAAAGAGATACGTCCCATTGTGCAGCTGGGCGACCTCTATCGCCTGCTCTCACCGTATGACAACAAGGGTTTCTGCAGCGAGATGTTCGTCACGGAGGATAAGAGCGAAGCCGTATTCTTCTGCTACAAGTTCGAGAACTATATCGGGCTGGAGACACCGCGCTGGCACATGGCCGGTCTCGACCCCGACGCCAAGTATCAGCTCAACGAATTCGGGAGCACGGAGCGCAACAGCAGATTCGAGGGCAAGACCTTCACGGGCAGGTTCCTCATGGAGACAGGCATCGAGGCCCGTCTCGGCAGACAGTTTGCCAGCCGTGTTATCCGACTGAAGAGGGTGTAACTCCTTAGAAGAATCTTACGATATCGTCCAACGCCCTGCGATTGGGGCGGGTGGGTTCGCCGTCTCTGTAGCCCAGAGCAATCACGGCCATCACCGTTTCGTTTTCAGGGATTGAGAACAGCTGTCTCAGTTGTCCTGCATCGCGCATTCCCATGATGAGGGTGTCGAATCCCATGGCTCTGGCCTTCAGGATGAGGTAGCAGTTGCTCAATCCGTTGTCGTATGCTCCCCAGCCGTCGCCTATTTCGTTTGTCTGATTTCCCTGGAAGAATCCGGACTTGCCGCGTTCGAAGGTAGATACGATGAGCACGGGTGCATTGGCAATCCTTTCCTTGTTCATGCCGACGAGGTCTTGCACGGCAGCCAGTTTCTCAGGACTGATGGCCACATAATATTTCGTGGGCTGTTGGTTTGCCCACGATGGAGCCTCCTGTGTCGCAGTTATCAGTTCACGCACTTCTGCTTCGGAGATTTTCTTTGAAGCATCGTAGCTGCGGACGCTCCTCCGTGATGTCAGCACTTCGTCGAACGACGGTGATGAAGAACTCCCGTTGTTGCCGGCGCAGCCGGTCAACATAAACAGTGCAACCATTGCACCTAAAATAATCTTGTTTGTCATATGTTCAGTTTTTAAAGGTTGTGAAGTGCTGTTGTCTGGCGCAAAAATACAGAAAAAACTTCGTAATGATGAAAGATATGTTGAAAAAGGTTCCCTTTGCTACCTTTTTTTGTCATCTGTGTCCTTGATTTGTTGCTAAAATCCTTATCTTTGCATGGGTTAAGATATAAAAGGAAACAGATGAAAGAACAACTGTTATTGGCAATACTCCTGATAATGAGCATCGTGTGTCATGCAGAAGACATCACGGTTTCTTATAAAGGTGCTGCGGCAAAGGTGACGCGGCAGGTCGAAGACAGCGTGAAGGTGAATGTCGACGGGGCAAAGGTCAGCATCAAAAGTCTTTATAAAAGTCATAAACTCACACTCCGTCTGACAGGCAAGAGCTCTGACGGACAGCTGGTGTTGATTACTGCCGGCAAGGCCGAGGTGAAGCTCGACGGGCTGACGCTGACCAGCGGGGAAGGGGCACCCTTGTGGCTGAAGAACAAGAAGAAGGTGGAGATAGTAGCCGTAAATGACACCAGGAACACACTCTCCGTCACAGCCTGCAACGATACGGCCAAACACAAGGGGGCCGTCATCTGGGCAAAGGACAAGGTGCTGTTCTCTGGCAAGGGTGTGCTCAATGTCGTTGCTACGGGCGACGGTTGCCGGGGCATCAAGACCAAGAAGGATATCACCGTCGAGGAACTCACTCTCAATGTGACCACATCCGGCAATCATCTCGGTGAGAAGCCCTTCAGCTTCGGTCCTCAGGGAGGATTCCCTCCTTTCGGGGGCGACAGCATCCGGCGTGACAGTTTTCCCGCACCTCCCGGCGGTTTTCCTCAGTTTGGCGGTGGATTCCCTCCTTTCGGGGGTGATAGCATCAAACGGGAAGGAATGCCCGATTTTGGCGGCGAAAGACCTGATTTCAGCGGTGAAATGCCCGATTTTGGCGGAGGATTCGGTGGAAAACATAAATACTACGCCTCTGCCAAGGGTATTGCCTCAAAGGGCAGGATTATTATCAACAGCGGCAGTGTGACCGTCAGAACGGCAACAGCGGGAGCCGAGGGTATCGAGGGTAAGCAGGGCGTAGCCTTCAACGGCGGTCGTGTCGATATACTTTCTCCTGACGATGCCGTCAATTCAAGCGGCACGATCGAATTCAACGGGGCATATGTCACAGCCCGAAGTATGGGTAACGACGCTGTCGATGCCAATCCAAAAACAGGTTTCTTCACTCCCTTTGGAGGTAATAACAATGCCGACAGCCAGGAGATTGATACGGCTATTGTGATTCGTGGCGGCACCGTTTATGCCTGGAGTCAGGTGGGTTCGCCGGAAGAGGGACTCGACTGCGATTTCTCCCCCATCGTAATAGAGGGCGGCACGGTCTTCTCTGTGGGCGGCGGTATGGGCGAGATGCCCTCCGTGCCTACCAATGATACGGCCAAACAGCCCACAGTGCTGCTTATCGGTATCGACATAGAGAAAGACAAAGCCGTCAGCATACTCGATGCCGACGGCAAAACGGTTCAGAGCGTCACCGTGCCCTTCACTCTGCGTCGCAGCGCCAGCCTCGTCAGCAGTTCCGCTTTCCGGCTTGGCAGCACCTATACCGTAAAGACAAAGGGCTACGAAAAGACCTTCACTATCAGCGAACCGTTCACTGTGGTACGCTGATGGTGTGAAGTTCTACATACTCTCTTTAAGTATCTCCGTGATATCCTCTTTCGTCAGATTCAGATAGCCTGCGGGATAGACGACGGTAGTCTCGGTGATGCCGGCAATCATGTCGTCGGTGGCACCCAGTTCGCTGATGGTAAGAGGCAGACCTATCTCCAGCATCCACTGCTTCAGGGCTTCGAGACCCTTTTCTGCTGTCTGCTCGTCGCTCACGCCCTCGCCGCTGATGTTCCACACGTTCTTGGCGAAGCGTACGAACTTGGGCAGACCGTTCTTCATTGCCCTGCGATAGTAGGCCATCGAGACTGAGGCCAGCGCATAGCCGTGAGGGGCGTGTGTCCAGGCTCCCACGCTGTGCCCGATCATGTGCACCATCCAGTCCTGCTGCTTGCCTTTGCCCACGAGGGTGTTCAGCGCCCAGGTGGCTGTCCACATGATGTTCGAGCGGGCCTCGTAGTCCTGCGGATTCTTCACGGCGATGCGACTGCTGTGGATGACCGAGCGCATCAGCCCCTCGGAGAGATAGTCGCTGGTGTTGTCGTCGAAGTCGGAGAAATACTGCTCCATGATGTGGTTCATGATGTCGTAGATACCGGCCTTCATCTGGTTCTCGGGCACGGTCATCGTGAACTTGGGGTTCAGGATGGAGAACTTAGGCATCAGACGGCTGTCGAACACGTGGCCCATCTTCAGGTTGATTGAGGCATCGGTGATCACCGTGCCGGCATTCATTTCCGAACCCGTGCCGGCCATCGTCAGCACGCAACCTACGGGTAGCAGCTTCTGTCCTTCGGGAGGATTCTCCTGCCTGAGCCAGAACTTGTCCCAGTAGTCGCCTTCGTAGAACACCGATGCAGCCACAGCCTTCGAGTAGTCGCACACGCTGCCGCCGCCAAGAGCCAGAATCAGGTCAACGTCATTCTCACGGGCTATCTTCACGCCCTCGTTCAGTTTCTCCAGCGTGGGATTGGTCATCACGCCTGGGTTCTCCACGACGGTTTTGCCGGCCTCGCGGAGAATGGCCACCACCTGGTCGTAGATACCGTTGCGTTTCACACTGCCGCTACCGTAGTTGAGCATCACCACAGGACCGTAGCCCTTCAGCTCGTCCTTGAGGAAGTTCAGGGACTCATCACCAAAATACAGCTTGGTGGGATTGTAGTAAGAAAAGTTGCCTTGCATGATTACAGAATTATTTTTTTAAGGTTGAATCGTTCGAAGGCGATGGCTCTATTGGTGTCCTTGGGATCGATTTCCTGTTTCATTTTTTTCGTTGTTCGTTTCGACACAGAAGTGTGAGTGTGGCAGTGGGCAATGGTTTCGCGGCCTTGACAGAGAGCTGCACCTTACCTTTTGTCTTACTGCTGCGGACAACCAACAGTGCGCGTCCCTTCCACGTTTTTACACGAGGCGAGGTATATGGCTCAGTGTCCTTCAGGTCGGCAGAGGCGAAGGCCAGCAGCGTGCCTGCTCCCTTGACTGTAGCCTCGCAGGCAACGGCTGCGTCGGGACATACGCGTCCCTTGCTGTCGATGACCTCAACGGTGACGAATATCAGGTCCTGACCATCTGCTTGCATCACCGTCTTGTCGGCAGTGAGGCGCAAACAGGCAGGTTCGCCAGCGGTACTCAGGCCAACGGTCTTGCCGCCGGCTTCGGCACGGAGTTCGCCCGGCTCGTAGTTTACCGTAAACACGGCCTTGTATTCCGTCTCGCGGCTCACCTGTTTCGTGCCGATGAGTTTGTCGTTGAGATAGAGTTTCACTTCGGGCAGCTTGGTATATACTTCCACCTCTATGGGCTTGCCTTCCCATCCGGGCCAGTTCCATGATTCCCACGTGGGCCACACGCTCCATGATGTTTCGCGAATCTTGCCGTGATATCCGTCCGGTTCCTTCACAGCAAGGTAAACGACCCCCTCCACACTTCCCCAAGGGGAGGCTTCTACGTCCCCCTTGGGGGACCACAGGGGGGTCTGCCACAGGATTTCACGATAGTGGCTGATGGGTTTGCGCCAGCCTGTGATATCGACATCGCCGCAGTAGGCTCCGTGCCAGTCGGGCTGTCCGCCTTCAACGTAGTGTTCGCCGGGGCGTTCGCCCTGATAGTAGTATCTTCCGATGCCCGATTCGCCCAGATAGTCGAGACCCGTCCACACGATATCGCCCACGATGTAGGGATAGTCCTGCACAAGGGCCCAGTTCCTGAAGGCATCACGCGGATAGCTCTCCGTCTGCCAGATGATGCGCTTGGGGTCGCGTTCGTGGTCACCGGCATGCTTGTGAATCATGTAGTTGTAGCCCACCACGTCGAGCACTTCGGCATGCGGGTCGTATATTTCCCAGTCGCTGTCCCATGAGCAGAGAGCCTCGGTCACGGGGCGTGTTGTGTCTATTTCGTGGATGGCCTTCTTCATCTGTCGGGCGGTATAGACTACGCGGATGTCTTTGCGCTCCATCACCTCGTTGCCGATGCTCCATGAGATGACGCTGGGGTGGTTGCGGTCGCGCATCACCATTGCGTGGATATCCTCACGATAGCACGAGTCAATGAGCGTCGAGTAGTCGTAGGGATTCTTCTCCTGTCGCCAGCCGTCGAAGGCCTCGTCGATGACGAGCATACCCAGTGAGTCGCAGGCATCAAGGAAGGCGCGGGTGGTGGGGTTGTGCGAGGTGCGGATGAGGTTGAAACCGGCCTCCTTCATCTGCCTTACCTTTCGTATCTCTGCAGCGTCGAATGCCATAGCACCCAGCACACCGTCATCGTGGTGCACGCAGGCTCCGCTGATGAGCACCTTCTTGCCGTTGAGTACGAAACCCTGCTCGGCATCGAATGAGAATGTGCGCACTCCGAATTTAGCGGAGAGGGTAGAGGTGAGAGGTGAGATGTTAGAGGTTAGAGGTGAGAGGTTAGGGGTTAGTGTTGCATGCGTCTCGTACAGGTATGGCGACTCTGGCGACCACAGCCGGGGATTGTCGATGGTGTAGGTAAAGCTGACGGTTTTGCTCTCACCGGCTTTCAGTGCAACCTCTTTCTGTTGCCCTTCCACCTCAACGATACCCTTTTGGTCATTGTCGCTCTCGTTCTGCACCGTTACCTCCACCTTTACCGTTGCTTTGTCGGCCGACACCTCGGGTGTAGTGACAAACACGCCGTTCTCTGCAATGTGCAGCGTGGGCATCGTCTCCAGCCATACGTGGCGGTAGATGCCCGAGCCTGAGTACCAACGGCAGTTGGGCTGCTCGGAGTTGTTCACCTTCACCACCACCTCGTTCTGTCGCTTGTCCTTATACACAAAGGGCGTGATGTCCACGGTGAAAGGCGTGTATCCGTATGCATGCCGCCCTGCCAGTTGTCCGTTGATATAGACCTCGGCCTTCTGGTACACACCCTCGAAGTGGAGCTTCACGAGTTTATCTCTCAACTCTAAACTCTCAACTCTAAACTCTAAACTCTCAACTCTAAACTCTTTCCGGTATTCTCCCTTGCCGGCCTTGAACCATCCTCCTCCAGTGCCCGTAGCACCTTTTCCGGAATTGGGACCTTCGTAGATGTCCCAGTCGTGGGGCAGGTTCACTTGGGTGGTTTTACCGTCTTGGCTGAATGTCCATCCGTCGTCGAACAGCGTCCGTTGACCTTGTGCTGCGAGCCCTGTTGTCAGTAGCAGCGCGCAAATGCTTGCTTTTCTCATCATTATGATATTGCTTTTAGTCCGATGATTGATGCGATGAGGGTTGTGAGAAAGAACAGCCGCCAGAAGGTGGCAGGTTCTTTGAAGATGAATATGCCGATAACGACGGCCCCGACGGCTCCGATGCCTGTCCATACGGGGTAGGCCGTACCCAGGGCGATAGTCTGTGTGGCCTTTGCCAGTAGTATGGCACTAAGGACATACAGCAGCCCGAAAACAGCTATCCACGTCCACCACTCATTGCCGGAAACACCTTTTGCCCTGCCAAGACAGTAGGTGAACCCCACCTCGCAAAGCCCAGCGGTAATCAAGATAATCCAATTCATCATTCTGTATAGTTATGATCCACCACGACGACAACTTGCTGGTCGGGCACTAACGGCTGTATTTCAGTAGTGAGCTGACTGACAAAGGCGGCATCGTCGTGAACGGAGATATCCGGAACGACATCGACAGAGAGATACTTGTTCTTCTCCGAATAATAGAAACCGTGCACCTGAACAATATCCTTGTGGGCTGCGAGGGTCTGCATCACCTTCGACTGCAATTCAGCACGGCGGTTGTCACCTGTGGCAATGGCGTAGACACCGACAGTCATGATAATGCCATGCTTCTCAAACATCCGCGTGGAAATACGTCGTGTCAGCCCGTGAATCCCGTGGGCCGACATGGTGTCATAGACGTTGATGTGCAGCGAACCAATCTTCACGTCAGGGCCGTAGTTGTGCAGTATCATGTCATAGACGCCAAGCACGCCCTCGAAGTCGAAGACCTCCTTCTTTATCTGATTGGTGAGTTCTGCCGAGATACTCGTCCCCAGCAGTTCGTTGACGGGCGAGGCGAGCATCTCGACACCGGCCTTGATGATGACAATGGAAATCAGTGCGCCCAGAATACCGTCGAGCGACACACCCCACAGCAGCATGACACCTGCCGATACAAGCGTAGCCAGCGTGATGACGGCATCAAACAGCGCATCAGAGCCGGA
>JAEEZX010000063.1 GCA_016292045.1 Bacteroidaceae bacterium
CCGTCTGAGCCTCGCTTTAGGTGGAGGCCGCTGCTGTGCATGAGGTAAGTGCGGGTAGGCTGTGTGAACTGGGACTGCGCAGAGGCCATAAGGCTGATGGCAGTCAGTACGATAAGTGATGTCATTTTCATGCGATATAGTGATTCATAATTGATGCTGTTTCGGTGTTATAATACTATCTTCTTTCCATTCACTATATAAATGCCGTGTGTAGGGTTAGTTACTTTTTGCCCATTCAGTGAATAATACACATTTTCGCCCTTGGTTGAAGGGGTGGAGGCCATGTTTCTGATGCCTGTGGGCTTGGTCAGCGACAGGGTCACTTTTATATCGTTTTGACCTGCCTTCAGGAAGGTGCGCAGCTGGCTTTCCGATAGCCCGTCGATATGTCCCAGACGTGTATAGCTCCAGGAGTTGGAACCGTAGAACAGACAGATATTGCTGCCGTTGTAGAGAATCACGTCGCCGGGCTGAGCCGTCATCTGCTGGTTGCTGGTGGGCAGGGAGAAGCCTAATGCTCCCCAAATCTCAAAGCCGCCGCTGCTGTTGAGCGTCATGGTGACATCCCCCTGCTGTAACTTTGCAATAAGAATTTGGACTGCGTCATTATCAACCAGTGTCACGCTTTGTGTCTGTTCGCCGACGGTGATGTACATCTTATCCGCAGAAGTATCTTCATCAGAGAAATTCTGCGTCTTGAGCCAGCTTTCTATCAGTGAGGCGCGATTGCCGTGGTTGCTGGCTTTAATCCACAGTGCATCGCCCATCCATGTGACATCAGGCAACAGTCGCTTGGCATCTGCCACCACACCGCTGATGCCGCTCGAATGACTTGATACAATTATGCCGACATGCTTTTCTGACATCTGAGAAGCACTCTGGAAGAGGTAGGTCTGCATGATGGCCGCCATCTGGCTCCACCACAGCGGGGTGACAATGATGATGTTTTTGTAGTCGTTGAGTGATGTGGTTACAGGGTCAATGGGCGGGTAACTGCCGGCATCGTTGGGATTGGCTTTGATGGTATTCAGCAACTGTGTACCGAGGGCATAGTTGTTTGCCTCGTACCTCAGTCCCTTTTCGGCAGGCCGGATTTCGAGGACGTCGGCCTCAATCTGACCGGTCAGTGTATTTACTATCTCGCGGCAGTTGCCTGTGTAGCTGTAATATACCACAAGTGTCTTGCCAGTATTGGCAGGCCCCTCCGCTTTTACTTCATTGTCGGAAGAGCAGCAGCTGAAAAACAGCGTTGCCAAAGACAGCAGAATCTGTTTCATCGTTATTTTTGTTTTTTGAATATAAGTTTCATCGTCTCCGGGTCGAGTGGCTTCATGGTTGGCAGTCTGAGGCTTTTCACCATGTGGAGCGTACCTGTCTTGTATTTCTGGAAATGGTCTGTTTTTAGGTG
The DNA here is from genome assembly GCA_016292045.1 of Bacteroidaceae bacterium. GTDB lineage: Bacteria > Bacteroidota > Bacteroidia > Bacteroidales > Bacteroidaceae > Physcousia. Next base: position 1,409 of record JAEEZX010000063.1, read on the forward strand.
CTGTTGATAGACCTCCTCCGAAGCGTAGATTTCAAGGATGCGAATCTGTGTGGAGTCCTCCGCGCTCTGCATCGGGAAGAGACAGATGACACCGGGCTCACGCTCCATGCTAAGGCGGTCCACCTCGTTGGCAATGGCCAGATATTCGTTGAGATACTGAGGATAGACCTCAATCTCGGCAATGCGGACTATCACGCCCTTAGCGAAACCGTTTGCTGCTATCATAAGACCCAGCAATAACATTGAACATTGAACATTGAGCATTGAACTCTAAACTCTAAACTGTCAACTGTCAACTATAAACTGTCCTTCAGCACCTGCACGACTTCGTCACGATTCAGGATGTAATAGCCGCCCTGGCAGATGGGGCAGGCGTCGGCCATGCCTTCAATCAGCTCCGGCTTGGCGCCGCAGTCGGTGATGTTCATCGCCAGTCCCAGCTCGCGCATCCACTGTTCCATCGTCTCAAGACCTTCCATTGCAATCTGCTCGTCGGTCTTGCCTTCTGCCGACACGTTCCATACGTTCATGGCCAGACGCTTGAACTTTTGCACGGCATCGGGCGACTTGCGGATGAGCAGACGGTAGTAGGCACCGCTGACGGCTGCGAGTGTATGACCGTGCGTGGCATCGGTAAAGGCGGCTACGGCCTGTCCCAGCATGTGCACCATCCAGTCGGTGGCTTTTGCGCGGTCGATGAGGGTGTTGAGTGCCCAGGTGGCTGTCCACATGATGTTGGAGCGAGCCTCGTAGTCCTCTGGGTTGACATTAGCCTTGCGTGAACTTACGATGAGTGAACGCATCAGTCCCTCTGCGATATAGTCGCTGGTGTTGTCGTCGGTGCCGGAGAGATACTGCTCCAGGATGTGACTCATTATGTCGTAGATGCCGGCCACCATCTGATACTTGGGAACGGTGAAGGTGAAGCGGGGATTCAGGATGGCAAAGTCGGGATTGCGGAAGTTATAGAACATCTTGCGGTTTTCCGAGTGACTGGAAATCACCGAACAGCTGTCCATCTCAGAACCTGTGCCTGCCATCGTCAGTACACAGCCTACGGGAATCCAGCGGCAGGTCATCGGCTGCCAGTTCTTGAAGTAATACTCCCAGGGGTCGCCATCGTACCAAGCGCTTCCGGCCACGGCCTTACAGTAGTCAACAGTGGAACCGCCGCCCACGCCAAGGATGAAATCGACGTTCTCCTGGCGAGCAGTGCGGGCACCCTCCAACACCTTCTCGATAGTAGGGTTGGGCATCACACCGGCAATCTCCACCACCTCGCAGCCAGCCTTTTTCAGTTCGGCCGTCACCTGGTCGTAGATGCCGTTGCGCTTGATGCTGCCGCCGCCATAGCAGAGCATCACCTTCTTGCCGTAGTGGGTTAGTTCTTCACTCAGTTTGCTCAAAGAATCCTCACCGAAATGCAACTTGGTTGGATTGTGGAATGTAAAATTGCCTAACATATTCTATGCTTTTTAAAGTTTTCGGATGCAAAATTACGGAGTTTAACCGAAAAGAGTGTTACATAAACCGGATAATCATATACCAATTTCGCAGAAAGTGGTTGTAAAACATAAAATAACTACCATTTTTTGATGGCGCTGATGTGTTTTTTTGTAATTTTGCTGCGAATATGAGGAAAATTCTGAGAGTTGACAGTCCCAACGATTATGCACGATTTGTGGAAGCTCCTGTGTTGCACCCACTGGTCAGCATCATCCATTATGACGAGTTGGCGCCTTTTCGTCACAGCCTGAACAACTATGGCGTGTATGGGTTGTTCATCCAGCGTCAGTTCCCCCATAATCTCTCTTATGGCATGCGGAAATTGCAGGTGAGCGATGGTTCCATCATTGCCGTGGAGCCCGGTCAGATAGGCGGCTTGGAAGACAACGGCGAGCGCATCTCGTTGTGCGGTTGGGTGTTGTTGTGGTCGCCCGAACTGTTGCACGGCAGCGAGTTGGAGCGTCAGATAGACCGCTATCAGTTCTTCTCGTATTTCTTTGATGGCTCGCTGCGCATGGAGCCCGGCGAGTGGCTCTGTATCACGCAGTTGGTGGCGCAGATGCGACAGGAGTTGCAGACGCACGAGGATTCGCCCTCTTTGCGAAAAGTGCTGCAGGCTTATCTGCGTCTGATACTGGAATACTGCAACCGCATCTATCTTCGCCAAATGTCCGAAGGGGAGACTGGCAACAGCGATCTGCTGAAACGCTTTCATGATTTGCTACAACAGTATTTTCGGGAGAACAGACAGTTGGCAAAGGGCCTGCCGACAGTGACCTGGTGCGCCTCAGAATTGGCTTATTCGCCACGCTACTTAGGCGATATCATCCACAAAGCCACCGGCGGCACGGCTATCGGCTACATCCACAACTACATCATCAATCAGGCGAAAAGTCTGCTGATGCAGGGGCATAACATCAGCGAGACCTCCCGTCTGCTGGGATTTGATTTCCCACACCATTTCACCCGCATGTTTAAGCGTATCACAGGTCTGACACCCAGTGAGTTTTTGGGTAAATAAGCGGGTGTTCTTAACTTTTCTTAATATAAATCGAACAAAAAGAATTGTTTTTCTAGATAAACACGTAAAAATAGAAAAATGTATCGTACATTTACGCCAAAATTTAATACCGGAAAGACATGAATAAATGTTTCTGCGGATACAATCCGCGAGGAACGAACGGGACAGCCACTTAGACAATGCCTTTTACGATGCCGTCAACGGAAAGGATTAAACTACAACGGGACAGCGACCTTGCAACGACATTACAGACAGTTCGCTCGTTGCGGACTTCGAGTCCGCTCATTACGGACAAAGAGTTCGCGCGTTGCGGACAAAAACTTTCTCTTAATTCCCTTGGCGGTTTGCTCATTTATTCGTATCTTTGCACTCGTTATGACAGAACAGGAGATATTCAAGAAGGAAGCTGAGAACGGCTATACGGTGTGTTTTGCAGAACAATGCCCTTTGAAGGAGCAGTGCCTGCGCTATTTAGTGGGTCGGCAGATGCCCGACACCATGAGTTTTTATCATTGTGTGAATCCTCGCTATCAAGATGTGGGAACAGAACGCTGTTCGCTCTTCCGCAATTCAAAGAAGGTGAAGTTTGCGAAGGGTATGATGCATATCTTCAATGCCGACATGCCTCGTCGTGTGGAGCCGTATGTACGTCAAGGACTCATCAGTATGCATTGTCGTACCTATTATTATGAGTATCGCAACGGCACACGCCTCATTTCTCCCGCAATACAAGAAGACGTGCGCAGTCTGTTTCGCGAGGCTGGTTGGAAGGAGGAAGTACACTTCGACGGTTATGTGGAGGATTATGAATGGTAGAATTAAGCTTTTGCTTAATCGTGCCACGCAGAATCTACTTTCCGACGCAGAAGTGCGAGAAGATGTTTTGGAGGACTTCGTCGGAGGTGATGGTGCCGCCGGTGATTTCACCCAGATGCTGAAGACACAGGCGCAGGTCCTCGCTGACGAGGTCGGTGGAAATGCCCTGATGCAGGGCGTCGGTGGCGCGGCGCAGATCACCAAGGGCCAGTTCCAAAGCCTCTTTGTGACGGGCGTTGGAAATGACGGTGGACGACTGCTCATCGCCGGTGGTTTGCAGCAGCTGCTCCTTGAGGGCATCGATGCCGAGTCCGTTGATGGCCTGGAAATGCTCGCTCTTATTGAGGATGCGGATGACACACTGGTCGGCGCGCGGGGTGAAGTCAGGGTAGGGCACACCGGGTTCCGTGACAAGGAGTATGATACGGGCACGCTCTGCGGCGCGCAGCGAACGCTCGATACCCATCTGCTCCACCGTGTCGCTGGTGTGGCGCAAGCCGGCAGTGTCGATGAAGCGGAAGAGACGGCCTCCGATGGTGACGGTGTCCTCCACAGTGTCGCGCGTGGTGCCCTGTATGTCGGAGACAATGGCGCGGTCGTCACCGAGCAGTGCGTTGAGCAGTGTGCTCTTGCCCACGTTCGGTGCGCCGAGGATGGCCACGGGGACGCCCTCCTTGATGGCATTGCCCTCGCGGAAGGAGCTGATGAGCAGCGAGATATGCTTGTCGAGAGCGCCGATGAGCGTGAAGAGCTCGCTGCGGTCGGCAAACTCCACATCCTGGTCGGAGAAGTCGAGCTCAAGTTCCATGAGCGATGTGAGACGGAGCAACTGGTCGCGCAGCTGGTGCAGCCGTGTGGTGATACCGCCGCGCAGTTGTGACAGAGCCAGACGGTGCTGCGAAGCGTTCTCGGAGGCGATGAGGTCGGCCACGGCTTCTGCCTGCGAGAGATCCATCTTACCGGCGAGGAAGGCACGCTTGGTGAATTCACCCGGCTGGGCAAGACGGGCTCCTGCCGCGCAGAGAGCGTCCAGCACACGTTGCAGGATGTAGCGCGAACCGTGACAGGATATTTCGACAGCATCTTCGCCGGTATAGCTGTGTGGAGCACGGAATATGGAGACCAACACCTCGTCGATGAGGTTTGAGGTTTGAGGTTTGAGGTTTGAGGTTTTGTCAATGATGTGTCCGTAGTGGATGGTGTTGGGACGGGCGCTGGTCAGGTCCTTGGAGAAGATGCCGGAAGTGATGCTCATGGCATCGGGACCCGATACACGGACGATACCGATGGCACCTCCCGTAGCTGTGGCTATGGCGCAGATTGTGTCAGTCATTTAAATGCGCTTGAGGACAAGTGTGATGAGGTCGTCAATCTGCGTCTTGTAACCGGTGTTCGCCTCCTTGGCGTAGCGGTTGGCCACCACCATGCAGCATGTCATAGCCCTGTGGCCGAGGATGGCGGAGAGACCGGCAAGGGCGGACGACTCCATCTCGAAGTTGCATATCTTCATGCCTTCATAGCGGAACGACTCAATCTTGGCATTCTGCCCGGGGTCCTGGATGCGCAGACGTATCTGGCGTCCCTGCGGGCCGTAGAAACCGCCGCAGGCACAGGTGATGCCGCGCACCATGTCGTCGGCTGCAATGCGCTCTATGAGTCCGGCATCCGCCACAGCGACATACGGAGCGCCCTTCTGCGGGCTCCAGTTCATGTGGGCGGTGAAGGCCTTCTCCAGAGCAAGGTCGCACACGCGGTCACGGTCGCCGTAGTAGTTGAGCAGTCCGTCGAAACCGATGCTCTTGACCGAAGCGATGAACGTGCCGAGCGGTGTCTCGGGCTGAAGGCCGCCGCAGGTGCCGATGCGCACGATGGTGAGCCGGCGCAGAGAGGGATTGTCCTCCCGCGTGTTGAAATCGATGTTGGCGAGGGCATCCAGTTCGTTGACAACGATGTCTATGTTGTCGCAACCGATGCCGGTGGACAGCGCTGTGATGCGTTTGCCCTCATAGGTGCCGGTGACGGTGTGGAACTCGCGCGACTGCACCTCGCACTCAATACTGTCGAAGTGGGCTGCCACAGTGGCAACGCGACCGGGATCGCCCACAAGGATGATGCGGTCGGCTAGTTGCTCGGGGCGCAGATGGAGGTGGAAGATGCTTCCGTCCTCGTTGATTATCAATTCGGAAGGTGCGTATTTCATGGCGTGAAGATGTTTATCTGTCCAGCAGTGCGGCCCGGATGTTCTTCTCCAGGGCGTGCAGGTCGGAGACGGCCTGCACCACATCTGCCTCGAGAGCGAGGATGCGCGTGGCAAGGCGGTTCTTCTCCGATGCGGTGGCCTTGGCGTACTGCTCACGCATGGAGGCAAGTATCTTCGAGTCGGTGTCCAGAGCCTCCTTCTTCTTGAGCCACTGCTCCGCCATCTTGCGGGCGTTGGCATCTTTGAAGTGGGAGAGGGAGGTGTAGGTGAGACGGTCGTTCACGACGAACTCGAAATCCTTCTTGTAGGCCTGTTTCTCGCCTTCCTGAAGGCTCTGCTTGCGCTTCAGCGCTTCTGCCACGGCATTCTGGTCGGTCCACGTGTCGCGTATGCTGTTGATGCGCGAGAGACTGTTGATGCGCTCTTCACCGATTTCGTCCACGTTGTAGGTGGTGCGTGAAACAGGCGGTATGAAGGTGTAGATGCACACCATGCCGGAGTCCTGTCCGCGGTCGGTGACGAAGGTGCCCAACTGGTTGAAATCGTCCACGATGTAGAGGTAGTCGTTGGCCTCGGAATTGAACGGCATGCCGATATTCTCGGGATTGAGATAGCGACCGCCGTCGGCATCGTAGCGTGTCATGTAGATGTCCAGTCCGCCCAGTCCGTTCTCATTCTCTGCGGCATAGTAGAGTGTGATGCCGTCGGAGAGCATGAAGGGGAAGCGCTGCTGCAGGTCGTTGTCGGGCAGTCCCTTGAGTTGCGCCTCCGCTGTCCATTCGCTGCCGATGAGGTCGTGTTCGAAAAGACGCAGGCGGCCGTCCGCAGCGCGCTGTGAAAGGATGTGTCTGTTGCCCAGCTGCGACACGAAACCGTCGGCAGAGACGGTGCCCGTCTCGTTGGCTGCCTGGTTGAGATGCTGGAAGAGCTCGTCGAACGACACCACCACGGAATCCACAAAGGTGATTTGCGCCGTGGAGAGGCGTGCCAGTTGGAGTTTCTCCTCACGAGCCTGCTCGGCCAGTTCCTCCGGCGTGGGCTTCTTCTTTTTCGCCTTTCTCCGCTGAGCGTTCATGCTCAGCGAGAGAAGGGCGATAAGTGTCAGACAGACAATCTTTTTCATGTGCTGTATTCTTACTTGTTGCTAAGATACTCGTCCATAGCCTTTGCAGCGCGACGTCCGTCGCCCATAGCCAGGATCACCGTAGCGCCACCGCGCACGATGTCACCGCCGGCAAAGATGGTGGGGATGTTGGTCTGCATGCCTTCGTTCACCACGATGGTGTTCTTGCGTCCGAGTTCCAGACCGTCGATAGACGTGGGAACGATGGGGTTGGGGCTCACACCGACAGCTACGATAGCCTGGTCGATGGCAATGGTCTCAGTGGCTCCGGGAATGGCAACAGGAGAGCGGCGACCGGAAGCGTCGGGCTCGCCCAGTTCCATCTTCTGCAGTACCACCTCAGTGACATTACCCTTGTCGTCAGCATGATATTCAATGGGGTTGTGGAGCGTGAGGAATTCGATTCCCTCCTCCTTAGCGTGCTTCACCTCCTCCAGACGGGCAGGCATCTCCTCCTCGGAACGACGGTATGCGATGAATACGCGCTCTGCGCCGAGACGCTTTGCCGTGCGGCAGGAGTCCATAGCGGTGTTGCCGCCGCCGACCACCATCACGCTCTTGGCCTTCTTGACGGGCGTTGCGTATTCGGGGTTGGAAGCATCCATGAGGTTGACACGTGTGAGGTACTCGTTGGACGACATGATGCCGTTGGAGTTCTCACCGGGAATGCTCATGAAGTTGGGCAGACCGGCACCGGAACCTACGAAGATGCCCTGATAGCCTTCGTTCTCCAAGTCCTTGACAGTGATGGTCTTGCCCACCACGCAGTCCTTCACGAAGTTGACACCGATCTGTCTCAAGTTCTCTATCTCCACGTCGACGATGGCGTTGGGAAGACGGAATTCGGGAATGCCGTATTTCAGCACACCGCCGATCTCGTGCAGTGCCTCGAAGACAGTGACGTCGTATCCGGCCTTTGCCATATCGCCGGCGAAGGAGAGGCCGGAAGGACCGGAACCGATGACGGCAATCTTCTTGCCGTTCTTAGGAGCCACTTCGGGCAGTGCCATCTTACCGCTCTCGCGCTCGAAGTCGGCAGCGAAGCGCTCCAGATTACCGATAGCCACAGCGGGCTCCTTCATCTTGAGGTGGATACACATGCTCTCGCACTGCTTCTCCTGAGGGCATACACGGCCGCAGACAGCGGGGAGTGCGGATGTGGACTTCAGGATGCGGGCGGCGTTAAGGAATTCGCCTCTCTCGATGTTCTTGATGAACGAGGGGATATTGATGCTCACGGGACAGCCCTGCATACAGGTGGGGTTGGCACAGTCGAGACAGCGCTTGGCTTCCGTCATGGCCTGCTCCACGGAGAGACCGGTGTTGACCTCCTCCACACGTGTTGTGGCACGGTAGACGGGATCCAGTTCGGGCATCTTGCAGCGCTCGATAGCGGTGCGCTCCTTTGCCTTCATGGATTTGCGGAGCTCCTCACGGTAGGGGGCGTTGCGGTCGATGAGTTCGGCAACGGGTGTCGTGGTGTCCATATTCTCAGCAGAATAAGTCTCCTTCTTCTGCTCTTTCTTGTCTGAGCAGCAGCATGTCTTGGAACCGTTCAGGGCAGCCTCGTACTGAGCCATAGCCTCGGCCTCTTCTGCCTTGAAGGCACCGCCGCGCTGCAGCATCTCGTTGAAGTCCACCTGATGGCCGTCAAACTCGGGACCGTCCACGCAGACAAACTTCGTCTTGCCGCCCACGGAGATACGGCAGGCACCGCACATACCTGTACCGTCCACCATGATGGTGTTGAGCGATACGTCGGTGGGGATGTTGTATTTCTGTGTCAGCAGACAGCAGAACTTCATCATGATGGCAGGACCGATGGCGAAGCACTTGTCCACCTTCTCGCGCTGGATAACCTCTTCCATGCCGACAGTGACAACACCCTTGTTGCCGTAGCTGCCGTCGTCGGTCATGATGATGACCTCGTCGGAGGAAGCGCGTACCTCGTCTTCCAGAATTATGAGCTCCTTGGAGCGTCCGGCAATGACGGAAATCACCTTGTTGCCGGCAGCCTTGAGGGCCTGGATGATGGGCAGCATGGGAGCTGTGCCGACACCGCCGCCGGCGCAGAGCACTGTGCCGTAGTTCTCAATGTGTGTGGCGCGTCCCAGAGGACCTACAACGTCGGCAATGTAGTCGCCTTCGTTGAGGGAACAGAGCTTGGTGGTGGAAGCACCTACTGTCTGGATAACCAGTGTGATGGTGCCTTTCTCCGTGTCGCTGCCTGCAATGGTCAAGGGCACACGTTCGCCTTTCTCATCAACGCGCACAATCACGAAGTGACCGGCTTTGCGTGCTTTGGCGATAAGAGGAGCCTCCACGTCGAGACGGAAGACTTTCTCGCTGAATTGGATTTTCTTGACAATTTTGTTCATGAGTGAAATATGCTTTTTACCTTATGTTTGTTGTCATCAGTTGATTATCTCACAACCCATGTAGGGTACAAGTGCCTTCGGAACGCGGATGCCGTCCTCCGTCTGGTTGTTCTCAAGGATCGAGGCAACGATGCGGGGCAGGGCCAGTGCCGAACCGTTGAGGGTGTGGCAGAGCTCCGTCTTCTTCTCGGCATTGCGGAAGCGGCACTTGAGGCGGTTGGCCTGGTAGGTGTCGAAATTGGACACGGAACTGACCTCAAGCCAGCGCTTCTGTGCCTCGCTGTACACCTCGAAGTCGTAGCAGATGGCACTGGTGAAACTCTGGTCGCCGCCGCAGAGACGCAGGATGCGATAGGGAAGTTCCAGCTTCTGCAGCAGTCCCTCCACGTGCGCCAGCATCTCCTTGTGGCTCTCGGCAGAGTGCTCCGGTGTGTCGATGCGCACAATCTCAATCTTGGAGAATTCGTGCAGACGGTTCAGGCCGCGCACATCCTTGCCGTAAGAACCTGCCTCGCGGCGGAAACACTGGGTGTAGGCGCAGTTCTTGATGGGAAGGTCCTTCTCGTCGATGATGACGTCGCGGTAGATGTTAGTCACAGGCACCTCTGCCGTGGGGATGAGGTAGAGGTCGTCCACCTCGCAGTGGTACATCTGACCCTCCTTGTCGGGCAACTGTCCTGTGCCGTAGCCGGAAGCTGCATTCACCACTGTCGGGGGCATGATTTCCTCGTAACCGGCCTTGCGTGCCTCGTCGAGGAAGAAGTTGATGAGAGCGCGCTGCAACTGTGCTCCCTTGCCGCGATACACGGGGAAACCGGCACCGCTGATCTTCACACCGAGGTCGAAATCAATGAGATTGTATTTCTTGGCGAGTTCCCAGTGGGGCAGACGTGCGCTCTCCACAACGGGGTTTGCTGTCCAGTTGCCCACGGTGTCCTCTCCGATGACGCACTCCTTCAGGTTGGACTTCACCACCCAGTTGTCCTCTGCGCCGGCTCCTTCCGGCACTTCGTCGTAGGGGATATTGGGTATCTGGCAGAGTTTCTGGTTGAGGAGCTTTTCTGCCTCCTCCATCTGGCTCTTGAGGGCCTCGCCGGCCACTTTGAGCTCGCTTACCTGCTGTTTGATGCTTTCTGCCTCGTCCTTCCTGCCCTGTTTCATCAGTCCGCCGATTTCGGCAGCCAGTTTCTTGGCCTGGGAGAGATTCTGGTCGAGTGAGGTCTGTGCCTCGCGTCGCTTTTTATCGATTGACATCACTTCTTCGATGGCCTCTTTGGCTCCTGAGAAGCGTTTCTTTTCGAGTCCGCGAATGACGCGTTCCGTCTGTTCGTTAATCAGTTTGAGTGTAAGCATCTATTTGTAGTCTTTTTTTGATTTTTGTTGGGTTCCGGTATATGGATTGATACTATATAGACCTAAAACGCGTGCAAAGTTACAACAAAATATCGAAAAAGGACTGCCAAAAGGCGCTTTTTTCTGTCTTATGACAGACAAATTGTTCTGTAGGGACACATTTTACAAGGTGAGTTGTCCGTTTTCTGGAACGGAATGCTCTCATCGAACACCTCCTTGACGAGATTCTGCAGACGCTCCTCATAATCGCTCATCAACGTGCCTTCCCGCAGGTCCGTCAGCGGTGCCCCGTTGAGCATGAGTGTGGGGTCGTAATCGTCCGTCGCAGCCTTCGCGGGATAAAACAGAAGAGGCTTCACCGGCAGTTCCGGTTTGTGCTTCTCGGCTGTCTTTTTTATGTATGCCAGCGAGTAGAGCAGTGTCTGGAGATAGTAGCCGGCGTGGTCGCCTTTCTGGAAAATCTTGTCCATTGTCACATCTTTGTCCAGATGGCCTCCGGTCTTGTAGTCGACAACTCTTACAGTGCCGTCTTTCAGCATATCCAGACGGTCGATAAATCCGCCGGTGCGAATTGTGACGGGCTCCCCGTTCTTGTTGATTGTCAGGTCGAAACAAAACGTTTTCTCCATCATCAGGATGGTGAAAGGCGCGAGGTTTCTGTCGTAGCGCAGGAGATTGAGCAGGAAGCGTTCGACAACGGCTCTCAGTATGATGTTTTCTCCCAGGAAATCACTTACGCCGCCTTCCTTCTGAAATGCCTCGTCGATATATGGCTGGATGCGTCTTCCGTGGTCTGCAAGAAGGAGGGATATCTGGTCCTGTGATATGGTTTTGTTGCCGCCGCTTCTGCCGATGAGTTCTGTGTACATCTTTTGAGCTGCAGAGTGAAAGATGTTGCCCAGCGCTCTCGCGTCGATACCGTCCTCGAGGTCTTCCTGTTCCTTGATTTCTGCCACATGACTGAGGAAGAAACTCAGGGGGCACCGCAGATACTCATTCAGGGCGGAAGGGGAGAGCAGGGCTGTCTTGCCGTCCTCGTCGGGAGTGAGATAGCGTGCCCAGAGCCGCTCCATGACGTCCGCAGTCTTCTCTATCACGGGTGGAGTATATGTGGCGGTTTCCTGTCCGGATTCCAGACGCAGAGCCTCTATGGGTATCTCTGTTTCGGCCTGCAGCTGGCGCAGGAAACGGCTCATCTCGTTGCGCCGCACTCCCGCCGTGGAGTCATTGTAGATACAGGTGACGTGCCGGGCTCTCTGTATGAGGCGATAGAAGTAATAGGCGAATGTCGCCATCCGGTGTCCTATCGTGGTCATTCCGAAACCTGTGCGCAGAGTATAGGGTATGATGCTCGTGTCGACTCCGCCCTTCGGAAGGAATCCCTCTCCGACGCTGAGCAGCAGGATGTTGTTGAAGTCCAGGCAGCGTGTTTCCAACACACCCATCACCTGCAGTCCGGTGGCCGGCTCTCCATGGAACGGCACGCTGATGCGACCGAGTGCGCGGCGCAGCAATCGTCTCAGTGTGAGTTCTTTGAGCACGAGAGGGCGCTCCTCGTCGCTGAGCAGCATGATGAACTTCTGCATCACGACATGCGCATGGAAAAGCGTTTCCTTGTGGAGTGCGGCAAGCGGTTGCTGCTGCAGTGCCTCCAGGAGCGTTCCTTCGGTGAGGATGCGGTCGATGTACTCCAGGAGCGCCACCTGGTCGCCCTCCGGCAGTATGTGGTTCCAGATGCTTTCTTCTATCTTCCAGATGTACGGGTGAGATGCAACAGACTTCAGATTTTTGCTGCGGAAGCGTTTGTGCTTTCTGTCCACCCCTTCGGTCTGGAGGTCCAGCAGCGCCACGATGAGGCTGTATGTGGGCGTTCCCGTCATGTTGTACCCCATCGTGATATTAACCTCACGCGGGCCGTTCTCGTCAGGAATACTGTGAAGTACTGTTTCCAGCAGGCTTTCATCACAAAGCACTATCGCGGTGCGGTTCTCTTCTTTCTTGTCGAGATGGGAGGAGAGCCATTCGGGGATGTATCTGGTCTGTATGCTGTCTGTCGGGGCGCTCACAAAGGTGAATCCCGGATGTGTCTTAATGTTGTCGAACTCGCTCTTGTCCAACTGATTGGGGAATTTCTCCAGATTCTTTCGGATGAATTCTCCTGCCTCGAAGTTGGGGGCCATATAGAGCAGGTCGTAGTCCCAGAAGAAGATTGCCTGTCCTCTTTTCTGCAGCGCCCTCATCAGTCTCTCTTCCGATTCGCTTATCATGTTGAATCCCACGAAGGCGTACGTCATGTCCTGTGGAATATGAGTCATTGTTTCCGAATCTTCTGCCACCTGTCGCATCAAAGCTCCCTTGTAAGGCATTACGTTCTCGGGCATTTCCTCCTTGAGCCTTCTGTAAAGGGCAGGCATTCTGTCCCATAGCATTCTGAACGCGATTTTTATCCTGCTCAGATGGTTCTCGTCGAAATCTGCGAAGAACTGCTTCAATGCATCGAACTGCTCTTTGCTGAGAAAGGTCTCGTCGTTGAGTTCGTTGAGTTCTTTCGCGTTGAGAAACAGTTTGTCGGCATCAACAAGATGTTTGTCGATATCGTCGAAGTCGGAAAGCAGCACTTCTCCCCATCCCCAGAAGCGGTCGATGGTCTCTTCGCCTCTCTTTTCTTCCGGCAGAAGACTCTGATAAATGTCATATAATGCGGTGATGCTGGTGATGGGGTCTGCCACAGTGTTGTGGGAGAGACGCATGAAGAGTTCGTCGATGCTGACATAGTGGGGAGCCCACATGGGGTGCGGGGTGATGGCGGACAACTCCTGCGAAAGGAACAGGCCTGCTCTCTTGCCGGGGAACACCACAGTGACCCGCGACAGGTTCTCGCCCCATCTCGCCATCAGATTCTCTGCCACAAGTCTGAGAAAGCTCTTCATTATTCCTTTATTATTTTATTACTGTCCACAAACCACAGATATCCGTCCACGACGCAATCGGGATACATCCCTGAGATATATCTCTTGTAGCTTTTCACCTGCTCGGGGTAGGAGGGGTGATAATGACCGAACTTGTAGTCTATCACAGTGATATGCTGTCCCTGCCGGATCACTCTGTCGGGCCTGTAGCGTTTGCCGCCGTCTTTTGCAGGAAGCAGTATGGCGCATTCGTTCCAGACCTCGTTTTTGGGGTCGAACCACTCCTTGCACAGCTTGTCCTGCATTATTTCATCGAGATAGTGCTGCAGTTTGCTGTATTCCTCCTCATTGTTTACAAGGCCCCGTTGCCTTACATCTGAGAGCACTCGCTTGATATCGTCGGAGTCTCTCACCTGTGAGAATATATAATGGTATAGCTTGCCGATTTCGATTTTGTTGCTGGCCTCTTCTGCAAACTGCTCACTTTCATTTGACTGAACGAAGTTGAGACGTGCTTCGTAGTTCTTTCCGCTGATGGGATAGCCCTTTTGTGCGGGATTCATCCTGTTGCCGCTTTTTGTGGTGCCTTTGCTGACAACCTTCGTTACAAGGGTTCCGTATTCAGCTTCATAATTGCGTTCGCCTTCTGCGATGACATCCACAAGGAGTTCTGAGACATTGTATGTCAAAGGGGCTTTCTTGCCGGTCTTGCTCCAGATGAAAAGATTCATCGACGCACGCGTGAAGGCTACATATATCTCGTTCAGGGCATCCACTCTCTTTTGCAGGTGCTCTTCACTGTACTGGTCGTCATAGAGACTCAGGGACATTTTCTTCTCCAGATTCACGGGCATTGCGCCTAAACGGTTGTAGAGCGTTTCCTCTTCGCCGGTGGTGCACCAGAGATTGTCTCCCTTGTCTTTTTCGATGTCCCATTGGCAGAACGGAATGAACACACTGTGATATTCCAACCCCTTGGATTTGTGTATTGTGAGTATGCGTACGCCGTTGATTTTTCCCGATGGAATCGGCAATTCCTGATAGTTGCTTTCCCAGAGGTCGAGGAAGCCGGAGAGGCTCCCGTTTTCGTTCTGCAGGTGGGTTCTGACGGTGTCGAGAAAGGCGTACCAATAGGCCTCTTCGTGGGGTATTCTGTTCAGTTGCAGCCTTCGGTAGAGTGTCTCGATGAGTTCGTAGAGCGGCATTGTTGCCAGCGTATCTTTGTCGTCTGTCAGGGCTTGGGGCAACAGCTGGCTGGTGGGCAGAAGGAAAATGTCGCCGGGGCTGAAGGTGCCGGGTTCGAGCGACTCCTTATATAATCTGATGAAACTGCGGTACGGGATCGGGTTCTTCTCCTCCGGAGCGAGCAGTATACGCAGGGCGTCAATGATGAGCCGTATTGTCGTGCTGCTCTTGAGCAGGAATGCTTCGTCGCTCACGATTTGAAGTTCTGCGGGAGCGTTGGCTTCGAAATAATCTACAGTGCGTGCGATGTCTGACTTCGTGCGACAAAGTATTGCCATCTCCTCGTAGGGCAGTCCGGCGGCGTGCATTTCGAGCATCTGCGACATCATTTCCTGAAGCGCATTCTCTTCTGTTTCGCTATCGTTGGACAGCTTTACGGATACGTATCCAAGCCCTTCATGCCTTGGTGATATTTTTTGACAAACATCTCCGTATATATCTGCCAGTTTGAAACTGGTATCTGTGGCAAGTTCGTCCATTCGGGCTGCGGCCTTGAGGAAGAATTCGTTATTAAAATTTACTACGGTCTCACCGCTTCTCCAGTTGTTCTCGAGCGTCACTTCATTCGGTTCCCAGAGAGCCAGTTCGCTGCTGAGTCCGTGAAGCAGGCTCCACATGCCTCCTCTCCAGCGATAGATGCTCTGTTTGATATCTCCCACGATGAGGTTGTTCCCTCCAGCAGCCTGATTCTCAAAAAGCAAGGTCTTGAATATCTTCCATTGCAATGTGCTTGTGTCCTGGAATTCGTCTATCATCACATTGTGAAGACGTGTTCCGGTTTTTTCGAAATAGAACGGTGCGTCTGTTCCTTCCAGAAGAGCAGCCAGCAACAATGGTGTCCTTGCTAGGTCAAAACGGTCGTTTTCACCGTTGATTTCCTTCACTTCTCTATCCACGCGATCCAGCAGGCTCAGGGGGCTGATGTTTTTCTGTATCAGCTGTATCGTGTACAGTTCCCTTTGAGCGGCATAAATCTCCGGTAAAATCTGGATAAAATGCTCTCGTAAATTGGACAGCTCGTCGAGAATCTCACTCCGATCCTTATAATTCTTTTTTGCGAGTGTGCTGCTGTCTTCAAGGAACTGTATCCAGGTCTTGCTGTCGGGGCGTTCTCCTTCGCTTATTTTTTTTACTCCTGTGCGCAGAGTTGACAGTTTGCTGCCGCAAGCCTCTTCAAGATCATAAGTGTCAAGTGCGTTTTCAAGCGAAGTGATATTCTTTTTTATGATTTCATCGAGCTCTGCCTTATGTTCGCGGAGCTCTTTCCTGAAGAGTGAGATGCTCTTGCTGTCGGCGAGCGCGTTTTTTTCTTCAGGAGTCTTTTCCTGAAATTCGCGGTCGTATATATGCCGTGAAAATTTTTTGACATCATCGGCTATCCTCCACGCTTCTCCGCTGTCGAGTCTGTCGTGAAGGAATCCCATCAGGTTTTCCCTCGTGTTTTTCTCCTTGTCGAGATTTTCGATGATGCGGTCCACAGCCCGGCTTGTCACCTCTGTGTCGCTCAGTTCCACTTGCAGGTTGGCACTCAGGCCGAGTTCCCTGGCCATATTCTTGAGGACGCTTTGGAAGAAACTGTCGATTGTCTCCACCCGGAAGTGGGAGTAGTCGTGCAGGATGTCCGACAGAGCCTTCCGGCATCCTTCTCTTACGGCATTCTGTCCCATCGGTGTGCCGGTCTCCTCAAGCCGCTTCATTACGGCATGCAACATTCCCTCTGCATCCTCCGTCCCGTGGGCAATACCGTAAAGAGAGGTGAGGATGCGGTCCTTCATCTCTCCTGTGGCCTTGTTGGTGAAGGTGACGGCAAGTGTCGCCTGGTATTCCTGTTCGGCCATCGGCTGCACCATCAGACGGATGTATTCCGCTGTCAGCGTAAATGTCTTACCGCTGCCGGCAGATGCCCTGTAGATGTTAAGTGTTGAGCGGCTCATTGCGTATTTGGCTGCAAAGGTAGCAAAAAAATGATTGTATTGCAAAAATGTGGGAGATTTTTTTTGTGGGTTTGTCAAAATCCCGTACCTTTGCTGAAAAATTATCGCTATGGCAGGATATTTGGTCGACGATGCGCGCAAAGTAACCACTCATCGCCTTATTGAAATGAAGCAGCAGGGCAAGAAAATTGCTATGCTGACAGCTTATGACTATTCGATGGCTCGCATTGTTGACGAGGCCGGTATGGATATTATTCTCGTCGGTGATTCCGCTTCCAATGTGATGGCGGGTTCGTTCACCACCTTGCCCGTTTCCCTCGAGCAGATGATTTATCACGCCAAGAGTGTGGTTCGCGGCACAAAGCGTGCTCTTGTAGTATGTGATATGCCCTTCGGTTCCTATCAGGTGAATGCGACGGAAGGTGTCACCAATGCTATCCGTATTATGAAGGAAACTCATTGCGATGCCCTCAAGCTGGAGGGCGGGGTGGAGATTCTCGATACGGTGAAACGCATCCTCGATGCCGGCATTCCTGTGATGGGCCATCTCGGCTTGACTCCGCAAAGCATTAACAAGTTTGGCACCTATGCCGTGAGAGCCCGTGAGGAGGCTGAGGCAGAGAAGCTGGTTTCCGATGCTCACGCTCTTGAGGAGGCCGGCTGTTTCGGCATCGTTCTGGAGAAGATTCCTGCCGCATTGACTCAGAAGGTGGTTAAGGAGCTGAGTATTCCTGTCATCGGCATCGGCGGCGGTGCTGCAGACGGTCAGGTGCTGGTGATTCACGACATGCTCGGCATGAACAAGGGCTTTTCTCCCAAATTCCTGCGCCGATATGCGGATCTCAACAGCATCATGACGGATGCTATCGGCCGTTATATCACCGACGTGAAGAATTGCGACTTCCCTTCTCCTGAAGAAAGTTACTAATCCCCCTCTCTGAACACTCTGAGAATAGTCTGAGGCCACTCTGAGAACACTCTGAGAGTTGTCTGGGGCCAATTTTGCCGGTTGTGGGCATCCTTTTTTACACTTTTTTAGCAAAATTTTGTAGAAAACGGTGCGATTTTATGCTTTTCGGCATCTTTTAACTAAAAAACCCTTATAGGGTAGGCTCTAAAATCTAAAAAAGTGTTACTTTTATCCCGATTTACGCCTATAATAAGGCAGAATTGTGTGTAAAAACAAACGAAAAATATTTAAAATACTCAAAAAAACAACATGAAAAACAGTAACGTTAAACATCGACTGTCCCGCCTCTTGGGTGGTTTATGTGGTGCTGTCATGATAGTTGGTTTGTCGGGTTGTACCGATGACCTGCTAGAAGGCACCCCCGAGTGGCTGGGAACGAGCATTTACGAGGAGCTGGAGACACGTGGAGACTATACAACCACGTTGGCGCTCATCAACAGTTCTCCAGTCGCCAGCGACAACTATCGTCAGATACTTTCGCTGACTGGTTCTAAGACACTCTTCGTAGCTGACGATGCCGCATGGCAGCGCTTTTTCGAGAAAAACAAGACTCTTTCCGAAGTGAACCCTTGGCACACGATTACGAGTGTCGAGTCGTTTAATGCTCCCGGAAATGAGTTGAAGGTGAGACGTCTCTTCAAGGGCATGATGCTCAACAATGCCTACGTTCTCGACCTTCTGGGCAATTTGTCAACCGACCCCTCGGCTGTCAATAATGATGCCTCTGCAGATGCATGTATGCGTCGCACCACTTCTATCAGCAACCTTGATATGAGGGGCGAGATAACCAGTGAAAACTTCCCCCCGGAAAAGCTGGACAATGCCTCCGGTGTGAAGGATATCGACTGGTGGATTGAAGTTCGTGACAAGGATGCGATTACAACAATGCCCGCAGTGCTCAACGGTAAGAATAACACGAAGCCGGCTTCTGCTTCTTACCTGTACACCTCTAACGGTAATGCGGACCTCGCCACGATGGTGCACTTCTCTCCGTCTTTTGCAGTAAGCAAGGGTTTTACCAGCGAGGATGTCAGCATCCTGTCCGGCGGTAATGCCAACAGCACATCACAGACGGTGGTGAACGGTGTTGCAGTCGACCCCGACAATTCCAACATTACTTGTCAGAACGGTTACATCCATAAGTTGGTTGAGGTGCCTTATCCCGTTTCCAACATGATGGAGAAGTTGAGCTACGAGCCTAATTATTCCATTTTCTATAAGCAGTTGCAGCGTTTCAGCTATCCTTACCGTAACGCTGTGCAGATGAAGAATATAGGTTCTGAAGACTCTGTTTATACCATTCGTTACATGAATTCCGGTGACTACGCCAAGCACTGTGCTCTCACCGCCAACTATGACAACGATAAGACTGCAACCTCGTACCTGCCTTATGACCCGGCTTGGAACCAGTATTATCTTAATGCGGAATCTTACGAGTATGCGATGGATGCAGCTTTGATGCTTGTGCCCAACGACCAGCAGATGACAAGCTTCCTTACCAACGAGGGTATCGACCTGACAAACAAATATGCTGCCGGAAAGACTCCCAGCTGGGATCTTTATCCCGACGCTATTGTGGCCGAGTTGATGCAGAACTGTATGATACCTAACTTCCTGAGTTATCTGCCTTCTAATGTGGATAAGATTAAGGATACGTCTCAGTCACAAATCAAAGGTCTGGATGCCTCTAAGATTGGCGACTGCTTTGTTTGCGGCAACGGTGTCATCTATGGCTTGACCATGAATATTGTGCCTCCCAGCTATAAGGACGTTACTTCTACGATGCTGCTCAACAAGGAGAAAGACCTTGATGAGAGCAGAGACGAGGGCTTCTCTGTCTTCTACAGCTTCATCCAGAAGGATAAGGATATTCCCGGTGCTTCCGCAGGTTATGCTTCATATCTGAGCAGTTTCGACGGTACCAGTTATGTGCTCTTCTGCCCCTACGATAAGGCTATGAGAAAGGTTATTGATCCTTCCAGTTTGACCCGTACGGGTGGTAGCGGTTCGGAGACAGGTCCCGTGCTCTATGACTACAAGTATGACGGCGACAAATACTTGCCTTATGCAGTTCCCGAAAGATACATTTATGATGCTACTACGGGTATAGCTACACCTACAGGCGAAGTATTTGCCAGAATGTCCAACTACGATGTGTTCGCAAAGCAGTCTGATTACAGCAGTTGGTATAAGAGCAACGCTTACAAGCTGTTGAAGTATATCATTGAGAACGGTATCTGTCCTGTTGAGGATGTTGCTCCCAATGAGAGCCCGCTCGTGCCCGCGTACACTTATTATAAAACTAAGTCCGGTTCTGCCATTAAGGTAGATTGGGCCGGTGGCAGCAATATTGCCAATGCAGGATATGCCGGCGGTCACCAGACACGATTCAATCGTTTTGTAAAGAGTCCTTCGGCTGCTGTGAAGGCAAACGGTGTTTCACTGCCCGTCGCAGAGGTTCTTCTGCCTTCAACGATTTCTCCCTATAAGTTGATTCAGGCAGAGTTCCCTGATTTCTTTAGCGTGCTGAATTCCGGTACTTCCCAGTCGAAGTATCTTGCTCAGAATGACGGTAATACCGCTCATAAGATACTTGATGCCACAGACTTTGCTTTAAGTATGCTCAGACCTTACAACTACACCATCTATATTCCCACTAAGGCAGCGATGGATTCAAAGGTCAACAGATATGAGCTGACTCGCCGTTCGTGGTATGATGCCATTGGTCCTACAGACGACGTTATTAAGACGAATTTCTCCGGCATCTCAAATTACCCTGATGACCTGAAAGAGCTCAAGGATTTGAGGGATTCTATTAAGCAGACAATAGAAAACTTTATCGCTTACCATGTTCAGGACAACGGTATATATGTAGGTCAGAAGGAAATAGAGGGCGTGTTTGAGACCAGCCTGGTTAACCTTGAGACCAACCAGTTCTATGGCTTGCATGTTGAGGAGGATCCCAGCAGCAAGACTCTTGAGGTTTATCCCAAGGGCGACACTAGCCAGAAGGTAGAAGTGGATATTGAGAAGTGCAATCTCATGGCAACTCAGAACTTCTATATAGAATCTACAGGTAACAGCAGTTCGGAAAAGCTGGGCTTGGGTCAGATTTATTCTTCCAGCTATGTGGTTTTGCACCAGATTAAGGATAATAAGGACTTTAGTCTGCCCGCCGAGATTAATCCCTGGGACCAGAGTAAGTATGAGCGATTGAAGGAGCTCTTCGATAAATATGGTGTCACATTGCCTGATCCCGTTCAGAACTAATAGAGACTATGAAAACACTTAAATATACCTTATTGACAGGTCTGCTAATGGTCTCTATGATGGCCAGCGCGCAGATCAAGCGCATCTCCGGTACGGTGAGCGATGACTTCGACGTGCTTCCGGGCGTGAATGTGCAAGAAGTGGATGCTTCCGGTCGTACCGTGAGCGCTACAGTGACCGACATGAACGGTAACTTCGTTTTGGCTATCAAGAGCCAGAAGAACAAACTGAAAGTGTCATACGTGGGCTTCAAGCCTCAAGTACTTCCTATTAACAAGACCGTCTTCAAAATCATGATGGCTGACAATACTACCACTCTGAAGGACGTGGAGGTAAAGGCCAAGAAGATGATGAAGACCTCGGGTCTCGCCATCCCCGAACGAGAAGTCAGCTTTGCTGCTCAGGGCATCAGCTCCAAGGAGTTCGAGGGTCTGGGTATCACCAGTGTGGATGAGGCTCTGCAGGGCCGTATCGCAGGTCTGGATATCGTAAGCATGAGCGGTGACCTGGGTTCTGGTTCGCAGATGCGTCTGCGTGGTGCCAGCTCAATCTCCAGCAACGTTAGTTCACAGCCGCTGATTGTCGTGAACGGTAACGTGCTGTCAGATGCCGACCTCTCCAACTTCGACCCCAACAGTGCCACCGATGAGGACTATGCAGCCCTTCTGAAAGTAAACACCCAGGATATCGAGGATATCAAGGTGCTCAAGGACGGTGCTGCTGCAGCCGTTTGGGGTAGCCAGGGTGGTAACGGTGTCATCGAGATTACCACGAAGCGCGGTAGTCGCGGTCCCGCTAAGGTGAGCTATTCGTTCACCGGTGTTGTGACACGCCAGCCTGCCGGATGGAAGCTCTTGAACGGTGACCAGTACACCATGATGCTGAAGGAGGCTTACTTCAATCCCAACCAGATTGACAATGCTTCCGCCATCAAGGAAATCGACTATGTCGACCATTCGGAGTTCCCCGAGAGCTACATGTTCAACAACAACACCGACTGGGTGGATGCCGTTAAGCAGGTAGGTTTCCGTCAGCAGCACTATATTGCTGTGAGCGGTGGTGATGAGAAGACTACATTCCGTCTTTCCGGCGGTTTTGAGAACGAAACCGGTACAATCATCAAGCAGAGCATGCAGCGTTTCTCTACACGTATGGCTCTTGACTACTATGTAAACGACCGTATCACCCTGACCAGTAACTTCGACATGACCTACACCAAGTTGCATAACCGCTACAATGGTCTGTTGGGTCTGGCACAGAAGAAGATGCCTAACATGGCTATCTACCGTGAAGAGGTGGACGGAGTGCCCACAAGCGACTACTACTATGCTATTCAGGCAGGTCAGGGTATCTCTATCGCCGGCTACGACAACACTACGGCCATGAGTGAGCAGCTCAAGGACCAGCGTGGCTATGACAACCCGGTTGCAAAGCAGCATCTTGCTGAATACAACACCAGCAACTATAAGATTACTCCCGAACTTATCCTGAAGTATAAGCTCCTCGGAACAAATGCTGACAAGCATCAGTTGAATTATGAAGGTAAGGCCTACATGAATATTAGCAACGACTATGCTGATGAGGATATTCCCCGTGAACTCACTACGGCCAACTTCCTTGACACTCACTCTGCATACAGTACAAGTGCCAAGAGTTTCGGATTTACTACGAAACACACCCTGACCTTCACTCCTCACTTTGAGAATGAGGATCACTATCTGACCGCTCTCGGCCGTTTCGAGCTCGGTACAGGTAACACGAGCACTCAGGCTACACATGCCAACCGTCTTGCCGAAGGTATCACCAATCCTTCAGCCGGTGCACGTCTGACAAGTCTGTCCAGCACATACGGTGAGTGGAAAAATATCTTCTGGCTGTTCTCTGCCCACTATTCGTGGAAGAGCCGTTATATGATTGACTTCACGTTGCGTATTGACGGTACAACACGTTTCGGTGAGAATAACCGTTGGGGCTACTTCCCTGCAATCTCCGGCCGTTGGAACTTGATAGACGAGCCGTTCATGAAGAAGGTTCGTGAGAAGGCCAAGATCAACATGCTGGCTATCCGTGGCGGTTGGGCCTTGAACGGTAATGCACCCAGTAGAGACTACCTCTATCTGAATACTTATTCTCAGGGTAGGTCCTATCTGGGTAATACAACATTCTCACCCGACGGTGTGAAGCTGACCACATTGAAGTGGGAGGAGCGCATCAAGTGGAATATAGGTATGAACCTGGGCTTCTTGGATGATATGATCACTTTCGATTTGAATATCTATAAGGAAAAGACCAACGGCATGCTTCTTTCCAAGGGTATAGCTTCTTCTAACGGTTACAATACCTTGGCTTACAATAATATCGGTGATATGCAGAATACCGGTTGGGAATTCTATGTGAATGGAAACCGCCTCTTCAAGAAGGGCAAGTTCTACATGGATGCCTATATTAACTTCGCAAACAACCGAAGCACCATCACTTATCTGGATGCTGCTACCTTGGAAGCAAGAAACGTTGACCTCAGACACCAGAACCGAAGCATTATCGAGCGCGTGCAGATTGACAACCCGTTCGGTTCTATCTACGGTTTCAAATACAAGGGTGTATACCAGTACACTTACGCTGCCGCTCAGAACCTCAAGACTGTGGAGCGTGAATTGGCAAGGAATCCTGAAAAGTACGCAGATCCAGCTGTCAAGGATGCCTATTTGAAGAGCATTCTTCCCACCAAGCTTTACGAGGCAGGTGTGACATCTCTTGCTGAGGCCGTAAGCCGCGGTTACACATTCCCGGTTGCAACAAATGCCAACGGTGATGTGATGTATGAGGCCGATGGCAGAACGCCCAAGCGCATGCGTGCGTTCTACAATAAGACAACCAACAGTACCGGTGCCTACAAGTTTGAGGGCGGTGATGCTATCTACAATGATAAGAACCACGATGGTAACATCGACGAACTTGATGTTGAGTATCTCGGTAGCTCTCTGCCTTTGCTCACCGGTGGTTTCGGTTTCACACTGCACTACGACCGCTGGAAGTTGATGGCTAACTTCAACTATCGTGTGGATGTGGATGTCATCAACCTCGACCGTTTGGACATGGAGGCTATGACCAGCAATAACAACCAGAGTCAGGCTGTGAACTATCGCTGGAGAAAGAACGGCGACCTCACGAGTATTCCTCGTGCTATGATTGGCAGCAACAACTTCAATACAATGATAAGCGACCGTTTCGTTGAGGATGCCAGCTTCGTACGTCTCAACTATCTGCAGCTCGCTTACAGCTTTGATGCGAAGAAGATAAAGAAATATGGTTTGAACGCTTTGAGTTTCTATGTCAGCGCCAACAACCTGTTCTGCCTGACCAAATACAGCGGTATTGATCCTGAGTTCGGTACCAGAGGTTCCGGTATAGCAGTAACAGAGGGTCAGACACCTCGCTCAAAGAGCTACACCATAGGTGTGACAGTAGGATTCTAAAACTTGAAAGGAGAAACAAGACATGAAATACTTAAGCAATTCATATAGAGTGATGGTTCTCGCCATTGTTTCCGCCTTGGCTCTGACAAGTTGTGGAGACTATCTGGAGATAGAACCCAGAAACATAATCACGGAGGATAACTTCTGGGACGAGAAGGCTGACGTTGAGCAGATGGTGCTCGGCTGTTATGCCAGAATGCAGGAGTACAACTTCCTGACCCGTTGCATTGTATGGGGCGAGGTGCGTTCCGACAATGTGATAAACGGTTCGAGGGAGCCGAACGATAATTCAAACGGAAAGGCTGACAAGGCTCTTTACGACTTGACACGTACCCCGCGTTCGGATAACTATTACACTACTTGGGTGGACTTCTACAATGTGATTAACCGTTGTAACATCTGTATTAAGAAATCCCCCGAAGTGGCAGCGATAGACCCGAATTTCTCGGATACGGAGTCTGCAGCGTTCATTGCTGAGTGTAGCGGTATCAGGGCGTTGTGCTATTTCTATCTGGTACGCACTTTCAGCAACGTGCCTTTCTATTTCGATCCGGTGGAAACGGAGGATGAAGTGAAGAATCTTCCTGTAACCCCCCGCAACGAAATCATCGATGCTTTGATTTCCGATTTGGAGGAGAACGTGAACAAAGCCTATAAGGCTCTGCCCGGCTATAAGACACCGGGAGCTTCAAAGTACAACTCCAACCGCTTCACCCAGAATGCGATTTATGCTCTCTTGTGTGATTTGTGTCTGTGGCGCGGTCGCTATGACGATGTGGAGCGCTATGCCGACATCATTTTGAATGCAAAATTGAAGGAGTATGATGAGTTGGAGTACAGTTCGGAGATGATGTCCCGTTCGTATAGTGGAGTGCCCAAGCTCTTTATGCATCCTGATGACAAGAATGCTCCCAGCATGACTTCAAAGATGACTCAGAAGAAGATAGAAGGTTATCCTCTATATACTTATTTCTCCGAAAGTCTTTTGGGTACCATGAACGATTACCGTTACAATTTCAGCGCATCATATGGTAACGGTTTTGAGGGTCTGATGGAGCTCAACTATTACATGACTGCGGATGAAAACGGTACAGGCTGGGCTAATGAGACTGTCGGCAGATTCTACGGAAACAGGTACACTGCGGGTGGTAATATAAACAACTCCGGCAACGGCCTTCTGTTTGCAGAAAGCACAATGGGCAACGAAGCCGACGAGACGGTGCCCAGTCCTACCGGCAGTCCAAAGAACAGATTCTTCCTGACAAAGTTCGATACCCGCTATTACACTACGTTTGAGCGTGAGGAGAACAGCGGCGGTAGCGGTTCTGCCGGTGGTGCTTTGCCTATCCGTAAGTTCAACGCAGCAAGTGTTACTCTTTCAAACAATAGAAACAATACGGCTATACCTTATTCTTCAGATTTCTCATGGGGAACCGGTGAGCGTAAAGGTAACTGGATTTTCTATCGTCTGACTGATGTGATGCTGATGAAGGCTGAGGCCCTTATCAAGCAGAACAGACTTGAGGAGGCTTTCTATCTTATCTGGGTGGTGAACCGTCGTAGTGAGATAGGTACTGATTCAAAGACTCTTACAGAAACAAAGAAACCAGGTCCTCACAGCTTGGACAAGACCGTCTGGACGGAAAAGGCTGAGTATATGAAGACTTTGCTTTTGGGCGAGCGCCAGCGTGAGTTCCTCTTTGAGGGTAAGCGTTGGTTCGACCTCATACGTTTCGCCATACGTGATGATGATTACGAAACATTGCGCAACGCCACTCTTGAGAAGTATTCTGCCGGTGGCACTTCCAGCGACATCTTCCCCAATGAGAACTCACTGTTCTTGCCCTATAACAAGAACGAGCTGAAGAAGGTGAATGCCAATGGAACAGTTATTGCGCAGAATCCGTATTATCAGGGTGAAGAAGATGATGATTAATGTGCCTATTAACCTTAAAAGAGTATAATAAGATGAAAATCCTAAAATATATATGGGCAGTAGCGTTACCTGTAACGATGCTCTTTTCCACTGCCGTGTTGAATTCGTGCAGTGATGACATTCCTGATGATGCTCTGGGCATTAAGAAGGGCACTATGATGGCCACCTTCTTGCGTGAGAACGGTCAGTTCTCAGACTTCTACTCTATTATTAAGAGAGCAAAGTCTGCGGACGCTTCTTCAAGTGCCAAATTCGATGAAGTGCTCTCCTCATGGGGAAGATATACCTGTTTTGCGCCCACAAATGCTGCTGTGCAGAGCTACCTTCTCAAGAAGGGACTCACAAGTGTTAATGACCTCAGTCCGGAGGCATGCGACACGATTGTTCGCTTCCACCTGATAGGCGAAAGTGTGTATTACACTTCCGATATCAAAAATATGAGTGGAAATCAGCTTAAGACCGGTAACCTTCTTAAGTCGTATATCTCATATGAAATAGTTAAGGTATATGACACTGCAGGAGAAGTGATTACCAACACTCTGAAACTGAATGGTATCGCTACTATCAACTATTTGAACTGTAACGACACAGTGGAGAATGGTGTGGTGCATGAAATTGATGCTCTTCTGGAAGCTCCCAGCAGCAGTGGTGAGCAGATGGTGAACAACGAGAAATTCAAGTTGTTCTATCAGGCTCTCGATGTAACGGGTCTTCTGGATACGCTGAAGGCAGATAAGGACAGACAGTGGGATGAGATCCGCGAAGCTTATTCGCCCAAGAGTATTTATTCCGGCGGACAGTGGGACTATTGTCTGGTGCCCGATGTAAAGCTTTACGGTTGTACTGTGTTTATGGTGGCAGATGAGGATTTGCAAATGAAACACCAAATCACCAACATTAACAAGCTTTACACTTATGCTTGCAGCATGTACGGTAGAGGTGATTATCCCGCAAACTATGAGGACAACACCGCTGACCAGCTTAAGGAGAAGGCTAATCCTCTTTATAAGTTGATGGCTTATCACATCCTTCCTTTCAAAGCCAACTACAATAAGCTGACCACAATCACAACGATTGAGACATCTTTGACGAATCCCACAGAGTGGTACCGTACGGTAAATGAATATGCATTGCTGAAGGTGGAGCATATCACTCTTGAACGTGATATTAACGAGTTGGGTCTGGATATTACTCCGACTGCAGCTGTGAAGCAGAAGTATCTTTATTTGAACCACTTCTCGGATACCATTGAGGGTCATGCCAGCATACCGGGTGTTAAGGTATACCGTCCGGATGCCCCGGATGACTACATTGAGAATAATGAAGGTACGAACTGTTTCGTATTCCGTCTGGCTGATTTGATTGACTTTAGTGAGCAGACACAGCAGTCGTACGTATTCAACACACGTATGCGTGTGGATATGTACACGATGTTCCCCGTGTTCCTGACAAACCAGATTCGCAGTGATGTCACCAACGAAGGTCAGGCTATGTCCAACAGTAAGGATGCGGCTTGTAAGAACTATTGGTTCCCCGCAGGCTACATTGACGGACTGGAGGTAAACAGCGACGCTATCTTCTTGTATCAGGGTCCGCAAAACACTTACTGGAGTTATGAGGGAGATGAGCTCAACATCACGTCGAATGCCGGTAACTACGACGTGACGATGGAAATTCCGCCATTGCCTGATGGCAACTATCAGATTCGTCTGGGCTTTGCCAACATGCCTACTCGTGGTATCTGTCAGTTCTATTTCGACGGCAAACCCGTAGGTCTGCCTTTCGATATGCGTTCTGACAACTTTGCGGATCGCACACAGTGGGTTGACATCTGGACAGGTCAGAGTCCTTATGTGACACCGACAACAGAGGAGGCTTTGGCTGCCAAGAAGGCTATGCATAATCTCGGTTGGTATCATGGTCCGAGAAGTGTCTTCTGTATTTCCGGTGAGGGTCATGAAGACGGTGACCCGACTGTCACGAAGAACTATTTTTCCAGAATTGAACGTACCTGTCGCTATGTACTTGGTGAGCAGCCTGTGCAGATTGACAACAATACGCACCATACTATCCGTATCAAGAGTGTGCTTGCTGCTACGGGTACTGTAATTATGCTTGATTACCTTGAGTTTGTTCCCAAGTCCGTATGGGGCGTCGAAGATGCAGAAGGCGGCGAGGATGATCTCTAACCTATATCTATTGAAAAACAAAATTTCATCAACGATATGAAAAAGAATAAATATTTCCTTCTTCTGAGTGGCTTGCTCTTCAGCACGGGGATGCTGTTGTGGACGTCATGTACAGACGAATGGAATGAACACTACGAGGGAGGGGCAGAAGACCTCTCCACCTATCCTACGCTGCTGGAGCGTCTGAAGGACAAGAATGATCCGGATGTGCGTCAGGGACGTTTTGAGCAGTTTGTACGTGTGCTTGAGGCTACTGGTTTCGACCAGCAGCTTGCCAGCCCGAATCTGTTCACGGTATTTGCTCCTATGGATGTGAATAAAGAGGATGCAGACAAGTGGATTGAGATCTACAATCAGCAAAAAAACTCCGTACAGGACGCTTACAACACTGCTGTGATGCAGTTTGTGGATAACCACATCAGCCTGTATGGCCACAATTTCGTGAAAACAAGTGCTGACGAAAAGACTGACACGATAAGTATGCTCAACGGTAAGTATATGAGAGTGCATTGCGATGCCGGTTCTTCCGACTGGACTATTGGAGTGAACGGTGCAGTCGGTCACGATGCAGCACATGGTGTCATTACAGAAAAGCAGTTGTGTAACAACGGCTATCTCTATAAGATAACCGGCGGTGCTCTCCCATGCTATCTGAATCTTAAGGAAGCAATAGACACTATCTCTAATATAAAGAGGTTTGTCACATACAAGTCTAAGTATGATGAGTATGAACTGGACGAGGAAAAGAGTGTTCCAGGCGAAATTATCGATGGTAATCAGACGTATATCGATAGTGTCTTGAATTATGAAAACAACGAGTTGGCAGGTCTCTACGATGCATACTTCCACGTAGAGGACTCTTCCTATCTGTTCCTGTTGCCGAATGATGATTTGTGGGATAAGCTCTATACGGAGTATTCCAAGTATTTCAACTATAAGCCTACAGGCGACGATGATGAGTCTGAAAGAGAGGCAGAAGCCTTGAAGGAGACATGGACCAATCGTGCTATCATGTATGGCCGTGTGTTCAACATGAACAGTGCTTCAAATGAAAAGTTTGAAACCGACTCTATCTGTTCTACGCAGTATAGGAAGTATCAGACTCGTCCTTACGGTCACTATAGCGCAATCTATAACGGTGAACTTATAGATGCTGACGTGGATTACCGTACCCACGTCTGGAGAAAGCCGATGGATCCCGCCAATGGTATTCTCTATGGTCTGGAGACGCAGACATGCTCAAACGGAACCATCTACATCGACGATAGAGATGAGGATTACCTGGTGAAAGACAAGTGGTATAAGACATGGTTCACATCTCAGTCCGCTTATGCAGCCCGTCTCACAGAATATTCTCCCAAGACTTTTGAGGTGAGCGGTACCGTGATAGAGGGTGATGACAGATTCGATGCCAATACTCGTCCGGTGAAGTCTGCTGTGCCTTGGATTGTCTGCAGAAAGAGAGCAGACGGGGAGCCGTTCCGCACGGATAAGATATACGACCGTGACTATTATCTCGACACAATTGGTACTAAGATATATCATGTGGACGGTAATACCTATATGCGCGTTATGGCAAAGAACTCGACAGATAAGGTCATGAAGGATGGTGCGGTTGATAATCTTGACACGCGCGTATTCTATGACTATACTCTGGGTAAGAATATTATGTCAAACGTGTACTACAACGCCTATGTGGTGACATTGCCTTCAGATGTTGAAAGCAGTGGCGGTACAAGAGCGCAGGGTCTTGCCTTCAGGGTGATTGAAGACTATGAGACGGACGAGCGTGGTGAGAACGGTAAGTATGTACCCTACAATAAGGATGCCAAAAACTCATATTATCCTTATACCTTGGATGAGTTTGAGACGGTTTATGTAGGTGACGGTCAGGAGGCAACAGAATTCAAGTGCAAACTCCCGAAGGATGGTTTCGTCTGGACTGGTTCCACTGTGAAGGATCTCGATGACGGTCACTTGAAGATAGATGCGACAGCATCGCTTCTGCAGTTCTATCCCTATGAAGACGGAAGAGACGACTACGGTCAGGCAAGCGATGAGTTCTATATTCCAAGTACAAAGCTCAACAACAAGGTGTTCATTCCCAAGACCCAGGATGTTGAAGTAGTACAGGTGATGAGAGCCAAGTCCACAGATTATGCTATCATAAATCAGGAAAATGCTTCTCCCACATGGGTGCTTCGCGTTTACAATGCGTTGATTGACTGTAAGGCATCTCTTGAAATGGCAGCATATGACGAGACCGGTATCAAATTGATAAACCTGGAGTTGTTTAACCCCGTCAGTGGTTCTATGCGTATCAGCCATGTCATTCTGAAGCCATTCAAGACAAAGCAAGAGGCTGAGCAGTATTCTATCAAGGATTTGATGGAGGAATATCACATCGCGACAACATTCCAATATAAATAAAGGCTGTTAAGAATATGAAAAACATCAATATATTGCTTATGACGCTGCTTCTCGCAGCTCCTCTCTCTATCATGGCACAGAGTGAGGATGCTGATGAGGCTCAGGACACCGTTGCCGTTGTGAAGCGTGTGCGCAAGAGTAGGAAGCAGGAAGCGACCCGTGAAATCAAGGGTCGTGTGTTGGGATACCAGGGACGTACTCCTCTGGCCGGTGCGATGATACAGAGTGTGGCAGGTAGTGGCTACTCTACATTGACGGATGAGGACGGTACGTTCACAATGCAGGTACCTGTGTACGGAACGGTGGTAACTGTAACGATTCCTGGTTACAATACTATCCGTGTAGGTCTGAATAAGAGCGGTGACCTCGGTGATATCATTATGCAGAGTGATGCAGCAAAATCACTCTATACGGCAGATGATAACATTAAGAATGTCGTATCTGCGTCCAGCATGGAGTTCACTTCTGCTGTCAATCCTCTGGATGAGATTGGTAACCAGTTGCAGGGTATTTTAAATAGCCGTACAAGAAGCGGTTATCCCGGTATCGGCAGCTACATCGAAATGAATGGTGTGACTTCTTTAAAATCCAATACCCAGCCTCTTATCGTGTTGGACGGAGTGCCCATTGACATGCAGTACGGGCGTACGTATCTGCACGACGGATTCTACAATGATGTGCTTACCAACATCAATCCTAATGATGTGGAAGATGTAAAGGTAATCAGCAACGGTACCGTACTCTATGGTGCAAAGGGTAGTAATGGTGTGATTGAGATTACCACACGCCGCAATAAGACAATGGCTACCCGTATTGAGGCGAGTGCCAGTGTCGGCGTGGAACTGATACCTCTTACGTATGACGTAATGAATGGAGTGCAGTATAAGAACTATGCTGCAGCGCTCATCGGTTCGATGAACACCAGGACCAAGAACTTCCGTTTCCTTCAGCCGTATATGAAGAATGGTATTGCAAACGCAAACTACAATAAGTATCAGGCTGACACGGATTGGGGCGATGAAGTGTATCGCAATGCAGTGACACAGCGCTATGCTCTGAGTGTTAGCGGTGGTGGCGATGTTGCCAACTATATGCTTTCTGTAGGTTATACCCGTGCCAACAGCACACTCAAGGAGAATAATCTTAACCGTCTGAACATCCGATTCAATACGGACGTGAAACTGGCAAATATCGTAAATGTACGCTTTGATGCCTCTTACACAAACCAGACCCGTGAGTTGTTCGATCAGGGCACACCTGTCAGCTACGACGACAAACCTGTTACTTCACTCAACTTCCTGGCATCTGCAAAGACTCCGATGTTGAGCCCCTATGGTTTCGTGGCAGACGAGAATGGTGGTTATGTCAATACAAATCACCTCAACGTTGATGACGAGGAGTATATGGATGATATCGCGTCCATGAGATCGTACAAGGCCAACTGGCGTCTTGCCAACCCTTCTGCCATTTTGCACTATGGCTATGGTGAGCACAAGAACTATTTCGATAATGGTTTCCTGACATTGAACGTTACTCCCAAGGTGGATATCAACAAGAACCTGTTCGTTAGCAGCATGTTCAGCTTCCACCTGATTAACACTAATGAGAAGTATTACATACCTATGAACGGTGTGCCAAGTTATTATGTGAACAAGGTACATCAGAGCATGGACAACGAAATCCGTTCTCTCTTTGGTAAGCAGAACAACCTCATGAGTGACACCAAGGTGGATTGGCATGATAATTTCGGTGCAAACAATATCCACGTAATGGGTGGTTTCCGTTTCCTCAAGCAGGAATATAAGTACAATTCCAATTTGGCATACAACACCGGTAGTGATAAGACCCCGCAGCCAAATTCCGGTATTGGTAAGTCGTCAGATGGTGGTGACGAGAACCGCACATCACTGACATGGTATGCACAGGCAGAATACAACTACGCAAACCGCTACTATGTTACCGGTGAAATGAGTATGGAGACAAACTCTGAGTTCGGTCGTGCCACAAAGAGCGGTTTCCAGCTCGGCGGTGTAAGTTGGGGACTCTTCCCGAGCTTGCAGGCAGGTTGGGTAATGAGCAACGAAAAATGGTTCAACGTGAAGGGTATTGATTACTTGAAACTTACATTGGGCTATAGTCTCAGCGGTAATGACGATGTGCCTTATGGCGCACGTCGCACCTTCTACACTCCTTATTTGATTAACTCTACGGCAGCATCAATGGCTTTGGGTGATATCGGTAATGAGGAGTTGCAGTGGGAAGTTACCCGCCGCTTGAATGCCGGCTTACAGATTAATGCGCTCAACAATCGTCTGGGCTTCTCGTTCAATTACTTCAAGGGTTGGACAAGCAACCTCCTGATACAGCAGGCTCTCGGTTTTGCCAGCGGTATGGGCAGTGTTTGGGGAAATGCCGGCAGTCTGGAGAACCAGGGCTTCAATATCGGTTTGAATGCACATCTCTACAGCTCTAATGACTGGAACTGGACAGCCGGTCTTACAGTAGGTCACTATGTGAACAAGGTGACGGAGATAGGTAACGACCTCGGTTACATTGACACTCAAGTGTATGGCGGTGTGGTACGTTCTCAGGAAGGCTATGATGCCAATAGTTTCTATGGATATAGAACAGTGAAGAACGCAAACGGTAACATCGTGTATGCAACCACGGAAGAGGCAAATGCCGCCGGCTTGAACGGTAATGCACTCTATATCGTGGATGAGACAGGTAAGAAGACGGAGTTCCAGGCTGGTGATGTACATTATGCCGACCTCAACGGTGATGGCAAGATTGACGACAACGATAAGACGTTTATCGGCTGCGCAACACCGGATATCTTCGGTAGTTTCAATACTGCTGTTTCATGGAAGGGCTTGAAGCTCGACGTTAACTTCAAATACAGTCTCGGTGGTGACATCTACAACTATGCACGTCAGCAGTTGGAGAGCGGAAGCCGTTTCCAGAACCAGACTACAGCAATGCTCCGTCGCTGGAGTTACGAAGGTCATCAGACCGATGTGCCAAGAGCGTCTTATAATGACCCCATGGGCAACAGTGATTTCAGCGATCGTTGGATCGAAGACGGCAGCTACCTGAAACTTAAGAGTGTAACACTCAGTTATAAGCTGCCCATTAACAGCGTGGCTATTCAGGGTATTACGGTGTGGGCACAGGCATGCAACCTGTTTACCATCACCAAGTACTTGGGCACAGACCCTGAGCTCTCTGCAAGTAATGCAGCTCTGTTCCAGAGTGTGGACAGAGGCTTCCTTTCTGCCGGACGTAGTTTTAACGTAGGTGTAAAAATCAATCTCTAAATCGATACAGTCATGAAACTGAAAAACTATATTGTAGCTTTGGCGTTGGGCTTCTTCTCTTTGGGCCTCGCCACCAGTTGTGACGACATGCTCGACTACGAAAATGACGCAACCAGACCTGTCGGACCTCTCGATAGCCCCAGTGATACTGCGACCTACGTGTTGGGCATTATCTCCAAGCTGCAGGCTCTTGGTGTGCGCACCAATATTCTTGGTGAGGTGAGAGGCGACCTTGTTGAGGTGCTGAGCAATGCCACATCAGACATGAAGGACATTGCAAACTTCAACTTCACAGATAATACGGCGCTTCTCAACAACCGTTTCAACCAGCCCAGCGACTACTATGCTGTCATCAACAACTGTAACACTTTCCTGCAGTATGCAGATTTGAACAAGGAGACAACACAGCCTGATGGTTTGGATGCAAACGGTAACGTGAAGTACAGAAAACTCTTCGATAGGGAGTATGCTGTAGTGAAGTTTATCCGTGCATGGGTATATCTCCAGTTGGCAATCAACTACGGTGAGAATATCCCGTTCTTCACAGATCCCATTCTTTCTATCGGTGAGGCATTGAATACCTCCACCCGTAAGAATATGGTTGAGATTATCGACTGGTTCCTTACAAACGATAATCTGGAGGAAAGTCGTGATGTCCTGGACAAGCAGGGCTATCCCCACTGGTCGCAGGGTAGCAACTCGTTCATTGCGAGCTGTCACTATATGAATATGTTCTTCCCCGGCGACGTTGTGTTGGGTGACCTCTATCTGTGGCGTTCTGTCCTGAAGAAGAGCCAGGCCGATGCATTGCAGGCAGCAAAGTACTATTATCATTATCTGGCAAACCGCAACACTCAGCCAACATACATGACTTACACCGGAACGAACAATGTGTCATGGATGTTCAGCAACGGTGCTTACGATGCAGTGAACAAGACCTTTGATCCGAGTGGAATGTCAATGACCACATCTAATGGCGGTATGATCGGTTCACAGAGCTTATACAGCCCCAACAATGATGTGGTAAGTGTACTGCTGATGGATACTGCAAGTTCAGAGGGTAATTATAATTTGCTGAACAAGTATTATACCTCCAGCTATGATGGAGCTTTTGAGGCTGCATGTATCAAGCCGAGTAACCGTCTGAAGGAAATGACGGATACGATGCTCTATTGCGGTGGTTACAACACGGAGAGCGACACTATTATCTTCTCCAGAGACAGAGAAGGCAAGGAAACTATCGTATATGCAGAAGCATATCGTACAGGGCATGAGACAGGTGACTTGCGCTATAGTATGTATAGTAGCGAGGGTGCCACAACTTATGACGAGGATGAAGGCCAGGTGACTGTAATCTCCAATAGCAAACATAATGACTCAAATGCGAAGCACGTTACTGTGTATCGTTTGACGGAAGTGTTCCTGAAGTTTGCTGAGGCAATGAACTATGCCGGTTATCCTCTTTACGCCGATGCAGTTTTGGCCTTCGGTATCAATGACGAGACATTGGATGCATGGGTGATTCCTAACTTGCCGGCATCAAGCGTAGAGAGTGAAGCAGATTTCTTGAGGGCGAATTTCTCATGGGATAAGAATTTCTATGTAACTCCTCTTGAATGGCTTGCCGATACGATGCATGTTCTCACTGATGCCGAGACAGAAAACAAGTATGCTAGAGGTTCTGATTATCGTGGCATCAATCGTGGTATCCATTCCCGTGGAAGTGGCAGCTCGCAGTGGAACGACAGATACTATGGGTTAACTGATTTGGAAAGCATAACTCCTGCTCCGCCAGCACCTAAAGGTGAGGATGGAAAGGTGCAGAAGAGCAATCCCTCTCCTGTGGCAAAACCCACAGTGCCGGTAAAGCCCGAGCCTGGAGTGGCTCCTTCGGAGCTGACAGAGCTGCTGTATCCCTTCAACCCTGCACACAACACTGTGGATGATCCTCCAACGACAGCAAACTGCGATGAGACTACAGATGTGACTGTGGACAATATCTATTCCGAGGCAGAAATCAATACACTGTGGCTGGACTACTACAAGAAGGTGTATAACACCAGAACTGCAACAACCAAAAGGAACAACAAGGTTAACCAGTTGCTCCCCAATCCGTATATCAAACGTACGGTGGTTGCTTTGAAGGGTAATAGTCCTCTTATCACAGAATTGTGGTATCCTTTCAATCCCGAGCACAATTCGGAATTAGATCCGCCTACGGAGGATAACTACACAGATGTTCTTCCCGTGACATTGTACAATGTGTATAACAATGCGGAAGAGGTAAAGACCATGTGGCTCAATTACTACCTGAAGGTGTTGACTCAGGAAGAGGCTGAAGAGGCTCTTGATGAAAAATGGGAAGAGTTGTCAGCAAATCCTTACATCAAGAAGAATGAGGCCATTACCAAGACTCAATACAGCAATGAATGGCAAGCTTACCTGCAGGATGAGGAGGCATATGCAAGCAATTATGAGAAGTATCAAAACTACCTGAAGAAGAAGGATGCATATGAAAAGTATCGCGATTATCTCGTGGGCGAATATGCAGACTGGAAACATCAGACACGTGAGAAATGCTTCGATCAGGATCAGCAGATTGTTGCCAAGATGGTACTTGACGAGCAGGCTATAGAGTTTGCCTATGAAGGTAAGCGCTTCTATGATTTGATGCGCTATGCTTTCTGGAAGGGTAGCGGTTATGGATCACAGGGTTCTGGCGCAGACACACAGGTAATGGTGGATGCTATCGGCACACGTAACAATTACAAATACGTCTCAGATAAGTACAACCGCATTATAACGAGAAGTTCCGGCGTGGTTGGTGATCTTAGCAATGTTAAGACCTGGTTCCTGAGATTCTGGCCTTCTGATGAGGTCGGCATAGGACCAAAAGAATAAACATTAACAACACAATCAAAGGAGTTGGTCTAGGCCAACTCCTTTTTACGGATTTTATATGATTAAGAAATTCGCAGAGCACAGTAAATTGAATCTTTCCCAAACAGGGAAGGATATTTTGAAACTATGGGATGAAGAAGATGTCTTCCACAAGTCCTTAACAGAAAGGGAAGGTTGCCCTTCATTTATATTTTTTGAAGGCCCTCCATCGGCAAACGGACATCCGGGCATTCACCATGTGATGGGTCGTACCATCAAAGACACGTTCCTGCGCTATAAGACTATGCAAGGATTTCAGGTAAAGCGTAAGGCGGGTTGGGACACTCACGGGCTGCCCGTGGAGCTTAGCGTGGAGAAGAGTCTGGGTATTACCAAGGAGGATATCGGTAAGAAGATTAGCGTTGACGATTACAATAGTGCTTGTAAAAAGAATGTGATGATGTACACCGATGAGTGGTCCGACCTCACCAATAAGATGGGTTATTGGGTGGACCTTGAGCATCCGTACATCACATACGATAATAAGTACATTGAAAGCCTGTGGTGGCTTTTGCAACAGCTGTACAACAAGGACTTGCTGTATAAGGGATATACGATTCAGCCATACAGTCCTGCTGCAGGTACAGGTCTTTCAAGCCATGAGTTGAACCAACCCGGTTGCTACCGTGATGTGAAGGACACTACTGTGACAGCTCAGTTTACGGTAACGTCATCGTTGAAGGGTCTTTCCGAGAAGATAGGTGAACTGCCTCTATATATTTTGGCATGGACAACGACTCCATGGACACTTCCTTCAAACACTGCACTCTGCGTAGGTCCCAAAATAACGTATGTCGCCGTTAAGGGCGAAAATCCGTATAATGGAGAGAAAGCGGTATATATTATTGCTGAGGCACGTGTTTCAGCATATTTCCAGGCAGAGGAAGGAAACGCTCTTGAGGTGCTGTGGAGAGGAACCGGTGCGGACTTGCTGGGTTTGCGTTACAAGCAGCTAATGCCGTGGGTGCGTCCGTCCGAATTGCAGAACGGCCGTTGTGTGGATAAGAGTGAGGATGCTTTCCGCGTGATTCCCGGTGATTATGTTACTACGGAAGACGGCACCGGCATAGTACACATTGCTCCGACATTTGGTGCAGACGATGCCAAGGTGGCTAAGGATGCGGGTGTCCCGAGTCTCTTTATCCTTGATAAGTCGGGAGATACACGTCCAATGGTTGATTTCCAGGGAAAATATTTCCTTCCTCAGGATATGAACGAGGATTTCTACAATACTCTTGTGGATAAGGAGGCCTATTCCCGTCATCAGGGCGCATATGTAAAGAATGCCTATGATCCGAAGTACAATCAGGGTGGTAAATATGACGAAAAGGCCGCTCAGAAGGATATGGATCTGAACGTCATCCTGTGTATTGAGATGAAGGACGAAGGCACGGCATTCAAGATAGAAAAGCACGTACACAACTATCCTCATTGTTGGCGTACCGATAAGCCTGTACTTTATTATCCTTTGGATTCTTGGTTTATCCGCTCTACAGCCTGCAAGGACCGTATGGTGGAACTGAACAAGACTATCAAGTGGAAGCCAGAGGCAACAGGTACGGGACGTTTTGGCAAGTGGTTGGAGAACCTGAACGACTGGAATCTTTCCCGTTCACGTTACTGGGGCACACCCCTGCCTATCTGGCGCAACCGCGACAGTAAGGAGGAAATCTGCATAGGTAGCGTAGAAGAACTTTACAACGAGATTGAAAAAGCAGTGGCAGCAGGTGTCATGCCAAGCAATCCGTTGAAGGACAAAGGCTTTGTTCCTGGTGATATGAGTCAGGAGAACTATGACAAGATAGACCTGCACCGTCCCTACGTAGACGATATAAAGTTGGTGGGCAAGAATGGTGATGTGCTTACGCGCGAACTGGATCTTATAGATGTTTGGTTTGACTCAGGTGCCATGCCTTATGCTCAGATTCACTATCCCTTCGAGAATAAGGAGGCTCTTGACAGCCGTGTATGTTATCCTGCAGATTTTATAGCCGAAGGTGTCGACCAGACACGTGGATGGTTCTTTACCTTGCACGCTATTGCCACGATGGTATTTGACAGTGTGGCATACAAAGCCGTTATCAGCAATGGTTTGGTACTGGACAAGAACGGTGTGAAGATGTCGAAGCGTCTGGGCAACGTTATCAATCCTTTTGAATGCATAGAGACTTACGGAACAGACCCCGTACGTTGGTATATGGTTACGAATTCTGCTCCCTGGGATAATCTAAGTTTCGACCCCGACGGCGTGAAAGAGGTTAGCGGCAGCTTCTTTGTGAAGTTGCATCAGACCTACAGTCTTCTGGCTATGTACGCCAATGTGGATGGCTGGTACAACTCTCAGCCACAGGTTCCATATGCTGAGCGTGCCTTGTTCGACCGTTGGATTTTGAGTCAGCTGAATACTCTCATTAAAGAAGTAACAGAGGCACTGGACGATTACGAGCCCACACGTGCAGGACGAGCCATTCAGACATTTGTCATCGACAATCTTAGCAACTGGTATGTGCGTTTGGCCAAGAAGCGTTTGTGGGGAGAGGGTTTGCAGCAGGATAAGTTGGCCTGCTATCAGACTCTGCACGAGTGTCTTCTTACCGTAAGCAAGCTGATAGCTCCCATATCTCCTTTCTTTGCCGATCGTATGTATCGTGATCTTACTTTCGGCGAAGCCAAGATCAGCGTGCATCTCGACAATTATCCAACTTGTAACGAGAGCGTAATAGATAGATCGCTGGAGCGGAATATGGACATCGTACAGAAGATATGTTCCATGGCGTTGTCTTTGCGTAAGAAGGAGAAGATAGGTGTACGGCAGCCTCTGCAGCGTATAGCCATTCCTGTTACAGACAGTAGCATAAAGGAAGGTATCATCTTCCTGCAACAAATAATCCTGGAGGAGTTGAACATCAAGGAGATAGAGTTTGTGGAAGGACAGATGGTAGAGAGGAGCGTGAAGCCTAACTTCCGTGTTATGGGAAAGAAGTTTGGTAAGCAGATGAAGGCCGCTGCAGAAGTAGTTGCCTCATTGAGCCAGGAACAGATAGCCCAGTTGGAGAGCGATACTATCACCATCAATGTGGAAGGCACAGATTATGAACTGACACGTGAGGATGTAGAGATTTCTGCACAGGATATGCCAGGCTGGAGTGTTACCAGCGAGGGTGCACTTACAGTTGCATTGGATATCACCATCACGCCGGGATTACGTCTTGAAGGCGTAGCCCGTGAATTGATTCGTGCGATACAGCAGTTGCGTAAAGACAGCGGGCTGGACATCACAGACCGTATAGCAATCAATATTCCGGAGAATGAGCAGAATGCGAAGTGCATCGCTTTGTTCAAGGACATGATAGCATCTGCCACTTTGGCTACGGAAATAAACCTTTCCGGCGAGGAACTTACACTGCGTAAGAATTGAAAGCAAGGAGCACCATAACTGTTCTGCTCACGATGTTGTGTGTCTTGCTCCTTGACCAATGGAGTAAGATATGGGTGAAGACCCATATGGCTCTGCACGAAAACATTCGCATTACGGACTGGTTCTATATTCTCTTCACGGAGAATCGTGGAATGGCTTTCGGGATGGAATTGGTTGATAAGTACCTGCTTACGGGTTTTCGCATTCTTGCGGTATGTCTGTTGGTGTGGTATTTATGGCGCCTGATACAAAAGGGTGAGAAGATAGGTTATCTTATCTGTATTGCGCTGATTACGGCGGGAGCGTTGGGTAACATTATAGACTGCATCTTCTATGGTGTTTTCTTCAATGCCCCGGCTCCTCCGTATGTGGCTCATTTTGTTGGATGGGGATACGGCTACGACGTACTGATGCGCGGTCGTGTAGTAGATATGCTTTATTTCCCGTTAGTGTCCTGGGACTGGCCTTCATGGATGCCCGTATTGGGCGGTGAGCATTTCATCTTCTTTTCTCCAATATTCAACCTTGCGGATTCTGCCATTTCTTGTGGCGTAGCCGCCCTCATAGTGTTTTATCATGAGAGGTTTCAGCGTTAGGATATTGTTGCTTGCCTTGTGTCTGGTCGGCTGTAAGCCCTCTTTGCCCGACGGTATACTCTCAGAGAGAGAATTGGAGGAGATCCTGTACGACTACCATATGGCGATGGGATTGGCTGAGAGCGAAGGCGGCAATGTTGCCGACAATCGTTACATCAGGGTGCATCAGGTGTTTGACAAACACAGAATAAGCGAGGCGGATTTTGACAGCAGCATGGTCTATTGGTGTAAGCATTCTGAGAATCTGTATCAGATTATGCGGCGTGTCAGTGAGCGTCTGGACAGGAAAGCAGAGATACTTGGTGTCAATAGCGAACAGCAGGTGCACGATGCTTATGCCGCATTGTCGGAAGATGGCGATACCGCTAATATATGGAAGGGCAGCACCTTCCGTCTGGTGCTGGGCACCACTCGCCAGAATGTATTCCGCTTCATTATTCCTGCAGACTCCACTTTCCGAGAGGGAGATACTTTCCTCTGGGTATTCACGCCCCAGTCGTTGTCATCTAAGGCAAATCAGGATGTCTATGTCCAGTTCTCTGTCAAGTATGAGGGTGACACAGTGGCTGCTACAACGCGCACGCTCTTCGACGACCGTCCGGTGGCGATAGAAATAGGTGAAAATCTGGTGCATAACAATTTGCGTATAGTGCAGGTTTCGGGCTGTGTCTATATACCTCCTTCGGAGAAGGGACAGTTTGCATTGACAGCGCTCAGTCATATGGCTTTGGTGCGTTATCATCATGAAAAGGAGATACCGGTTGTCGAGGACAGTACGGAGGTCGTTGTGGAAGACAGCGTCAGTGTTGATACGACGGAACATGTGCGTCTCTCTCCTCACGATGTGCGTGGCGGTGAGGCAAAGGAGCACAAAATTCAAATCGTCAAGGAGAAAAACACTAAATGGGTGAGACGCAAGAAAAGATAGCCTTTCACCGTTTGCGTATGGAAGACGGCACGCTGATAGAAGGACCTCTCGTGGTTGTCTATGAAGACGGACTGATGGTAAGATACTATCCCCTTGTAAGTGAGGAGGCGGAAGTTATATGGCAAGGCGGCGTCGGAACTCCGCGCAGATAATTCCCGTTGCCATTGCCACATTGAGAGATTCCGATGTCTCACGGTCGGAAGGGTAGGGTGGAATGAACAGCCTTTCCGTTACTTCCCGGGTTATGGACGCAGATATCCCGTTTCCTTCGTTTCCCATGACTATTATTCCTGTGTCGGACAGCGTCTTTTCATAGATATTTTCTCCGTCCAGGAAGGTTCCGTAGATATTTTTCCCTTGCGACTTCGCTTCTGACAGCCAGAAAGCCAAATCCGTGTAATGCACTTTCACTCTGGCGATGGCTCCCATAGTGGCTTGCACGGCCTTCGGAGAAAAAATGTCGGCGGTTTCATTTGTGCATACAATATTCTCAATACCAAACCAGTCTGCCACTCTGACGATGGTACCTAAGTTGCCGGGATCCTGTATTGTGTCCAGCGCCAGGATCAGTTCGTCGGAACTTGGCGATGGTATCTGCCATCGGGGAAGCTTGAATATTGCAATCGGCCCCTGTGGTGCCTGTTGCAGCGAGGCTTTCTGGAGTTCGTCTTTTGTGAGGTCGTCGAACAGGGCCTCAAGTGTGAACGAACTGCGCAAATCTTCTATCAACTTTGGCCCTTCCGCTACGAAAAGACCGCTTGCCTCCCGTTCTTTCCGTCGTGCCAGAGAATGTATCTGTTTGATGCGATTCTTACTTATCATGATACAAAAGTACGAAAAAAGTGTAGAGTAGCCGGTAGCATACGGGCGTTTTTTCAAAAATTTGAAAAAAAAGTCATATATTTGCATTTATGATGCGTCTGTGCGCCCTTTTCAGAACTTTGACATGCCTTCTGTTGGTGGCACTTGTCATCGTATCCTGTTCGTCGGAGAAGTATCTTTCAGAAGGGGAATATCTTCTCGACCGCACGGAGGTGCATCCGTCTTCTTTGGACGGCTATATCCGTCAGCATCCTAATCAGCGATGGTTTTCTGCTGTGAAGGTGCCTCTGGGCATCTGGCTGATGGCAGGAAAGAAAGAGGGACGTTTCCGCAATATGATCAGACGTATGGGAGAAGCTCCCGTGATATACGATTCGTTGCAGTCTGGACGCAGCGCCCAGCAGATGCAGGATGCTGTGAGAGCACAAGGTTATCTGCACGCAAAGTCGTCCTACAGTGAGCGTACGAAACGTCATAAGATGAGAG
Source organism: Bacteroidaceae bacterium (assembly GCA_016292045.1). GTDB lineage: Bacteria > Bacteroidota > Bacteroidia > Bacteroidales > Bacteroidaceae > Physcousia. The sequence goes on from JAEEZX010000063.1 coordinate 44,672, forward strand.
TGCGCTTTGATGTCGATTACGGACCGCGATACAGTATTCGCGACCTCTCCACGGAGGTGAGGGACTCGCTTCTTCTGTATTTGATAGAGCCGCTGATGAGCGAGACGCTGTTGTACGAGGGTATGCCTTTTGATGCTAATGTTTTGGATGACGAGCGTCGTCGCATTGCATCCAAACTGAATTCAGTAGGCTATTATCATTTCAACAAGGACCATATCTCTTTCTTGGCAGATACCACCTTGGGTAATCATCAGGTGGCGCTCACAATGGTGATATTCCCTTTCTCCCAGCATGGCGACACCATCACTTATCATCAGATATACCGCTGGGGTGAAACGACATTTAAATTGGACACCACATCCCGTCATCCTTTGCGTCTGCGCGAAAAGGTGTTGCGCGGCACCGTAGCGATGAAGCCGAATAGTCTTTATAGCGAGCGTGACGTTCAGACCACCTATGGTCGACTCATTCGCCTGGGTGCATTGGCAGCCAGCAACATACAGTTGGAGGAACGTGATTCCAACAGGCTGTATCCGCGCATCATACTCACGCCGGCCCGCTTAAACACTATTAAGTTCGGTCTGGACGGCACCAACTCTTCCGGCGACTTGGGAGTTGCGGCAGAGGTGACGTATCAGAACCGTAATATCTTTCACGGTTCGGAACTGTTGACCATTAAGGCACGCGGAGCATTCGAGGCTATCAAACAGCTCAAGGGGTACGACCGTCAGAATTTCATTGAATACTCCTTTGAGGCTTCGCTGACGTTTCCCAATTTCATGTTCCCAGGTTTGAATCAATGGTTCCGCGCTCACACCCAGGCTACATCGGAGGTGTCGTTGAAATTCGACTCGCAGGACCGTCCCGAGTTCCATCGCCGCGTTGTCACGGGTGCGTTGCGCTACAGATGGGGACGTTATAACGGCAAGCATCAGTACCGTTGGGACCTTCTGGGACTCAACTATGTTTACATGCCTTGGATATCGGAGACATTCCGCAAGACCTATCTGGATAACCCCACTTCCAGAAACGCGATTCTCCGTTACAACTACGAGAACCTTTTCATTATGAACTGGTCGTTCACGTTTAATTATTCGAGCGTCCACACCCTGGGGGCGATGAGTATATATGGCAAGGACGGCTGGACGGCCCGTGTTTCGTTGGAGACAGCAGGCAATCTGCTGCATGGATTGTGCAGCGCGTTCTCCAGTTCCAAGAACAGCGACGGTCAGCGTACCCTCTTCGGCATTGCCTACGCTCAATATGCGAAGGTGGATTTGGATTTCTCACGTAGCCTCAAGATATCCGAAGGTCACTCTTTTGCGTTCCATGCCGGCCTCGGTCTTGCGTTTCCTTACGGCAATGCCAATATCCTGCCTTACGAGAAGCGCTATTTCTCGGGCGGTGCAAATTCCGTGCGAGGATGGAGTGTACGTGAATTGGGTCCCGGAAGTTTTCGCGGCATAGACGGTCGTATCGACTTTATAAACCAGACAGGTGACATAAAGCTGGACCTTAATGTCGAGTACCGTGCACATCTGTTTTGGAAGGTGGACGGAGCACTCTTTCTGGATGCCGGTAACATATGGACCTTTCGCGACTATGATGATCAGCCGGGCGGTCAGTTCTCCTTCAGCCGCTTCTGGAGGGAAATCGCCGTGTCATACGGTATGGGTATACGCTTCAATTTCAACTACTTCCTGCTTCGCCTGGATGCTGGCATGAAGGCCATTAATCCGGCATTCGAGGACACGAGGAGACACTATCCGTTGATATATCCGAAATTCTCCAGGGACTTCACATTCCATTTTGCGGTTGGTCTCCCATTCTAATTATTGAGTTAAAACGAAAAAAATATATGCAGTTTATTTCATTTAGTTCAGGCTCCAGCGGCAACTGCTATCTGCTCAAGACAGAGCATAATATGCTCATCCTCGATGCAGGTCTGAGTCCCCGCAAGGTGAAGCAGTACCTAAGTGACTACGGCCTCTCGCTGTCGGATGCAGACGCCATTCTGATTACCCACGATCACACTGACCATATCAAAGGCGCCGGACTTATGTCGGAGGAGTATCAGTTGCCGGTCTACACTACGGAGACCGTTCACGAGGGTATGTGCCGTAATTATTGTATGCCTCACAAGGTGCCGGTAGCTTTGCGCCGCTTTGTCCAAAAGGATACGACATTTGATTTGGGAGATTTTAAGATAACACCGTTTGAAGTGCCCCACGACAGCAGCGACTGTGTCGGTTATTTCATTGAGGCGGAGGGTGTGGCCTTCTGCATCATCACGGATGCCGGTCATGTCACAGATGCCATTCGTCAGTTTGTGGCCCGTGCCAACTATCTTGTGCTGGAGGCCAATCACGATGTGGATATGCTCAATATGGGTCCTTATCCCGCCCATCTCAAGGGACGTATAAAAGGGGAGAAGGGACATCTCTCCAACGAGACCGGTGCCCGTCTGGTGGCTGAGTACGCCACTCCGGAGTTGCGGCATCTCTGGCTCTGTCATCTTTCCGAGGAGAACAATCATCCGGAACTTGTGCGTAAGACCTACGAACAGGTGTTCTCGGAATACGGTATTAAGGCCGGTTTGGACTTTTCTCTTACTGTATTGAAGCGTCTCGTGCCTTCGGAAATGTACATTTTGTGAGAAAAATGAAAAAAAGTAAACGAAAAGTTTGGCTGTTTGCGAAAAATGCCATACCTTTGCACCCGCAAATGAGGGGATTGATGCCCCGAGGAATGCGTCCTTAGCTCAGTTGGTAGAGCAATTGACTCTTAATCAATGGGTCCAGGGTTCGAGCCCCTGAGGGCGTACGAAAAAGAGGATGGCCCGCAAGGTCGTCCTTTTTTTGTTGGTGGAAGAAACATATATATAATATAATATGTATAGAACTAAAACCTGCGGAGAACTCCGCATGACAAACGTAGGTGAACAGGTCACCTTGTCGGGTTGGGTGCAGAGCATCCATAATCTGGGTGCCCTTTCCTTTGTCGATTTGCGCGACCGCTACGGCATCACCCAGTTGGCTTTCAACGAAGATGCCAGTGAGGAACTCAAGGCCAAGGCCGCTTCTCTGGGTCGTGAGTATGTGATTCAGGCCAAGGGCACTGTGGCGGAGCGATATTCCAAGAACAAGAATATCCCTACCGGCGACATTGAGATTATCGTTTCCGAGTTGAATATCATCAACGCTTCTCTCACTCCTCCTTTCACCATCGAGGAGAACAGCGACGGCGGCGACGACCTTCGCATGAAGTACCGTTATCTGGACTTGCGTCGTCCCGTGGTGCGTCAGAATCTGGAGCTGCGCCACAAGATGGCTTTCGAGGTGCGCCGCTATCTTGACGAGCAGGGTTTCATCGAGATAGAGACTCCCATCCTCGTCAATTCCACTCCGGAGGGTGCCCGCGACTTCGTGGTGCCTTCCCGCATGAATCCCGGTCAGTTCTATGCATTGCCCCAGTCTCCACAGACGCTCAAGCAGCTTCTCATGGTGGCCGGCATGGACAGATATTTCCAGATTGTGAAGTGTTTCCGCGATGAGGACCTGCGTGCCGACCGTCAGCCGGAGTTCACACAGATCGACTGCGAGATGTCTTTTGTTGAGCAGGAGGACATCCTTCAGATGTTTGAGGGCATGAGCCGTCATCTCTTCAAGACCATCAAGGGCATCGACCTTCCCGCGCTTCCCCGCATGACATGGGCTGAAGCCATGAGGTGTTACGGCAGCGACAAGCCTGATACGCGTTTCGCAATGCCTATTGTGGAGCTCAAGACTTCCGAGGTGGACAATGCTTCTCATGAGATTGTGCCCACACTCTTTCCCGAGGGATTCCAGGTGTTCGACGGTGCGCGCTACATCGGCGCTCTCTGCTGCGAGGGTCAGGCTGTGCTCACCCGCAAGCAGATAGACGAGCTCACAGAGTTTGTGAAACGTCCCCAGGTGGGTGCCAAGGGTATGGTATACGCCCGCGTCAACGAGGACGGCAGCGTGAAGTCGAGTGTGGATAAGTTCTACGGCCCCGATACGCTGGCTGCCCTCAAGGATAAGATGCAGGCGAAGGCCGGCGACCTGATTCTCATTCTTTCCGGCGACGATGCCATGAAGGTGCGCAAGCAGCTCTGCGAGTTGCGCCTTGAGATGGGTTCCCGCATGGGTCTGCGCGACAAGAACAAATACAGCTGCCTGTGGGTTATCGACTTCCCGATGTACGAGTGGAGCGACGAGGAGCAGCGTCTGATGGCTATGCACCATCCGTTCACGTCTCCCAAGCCCGAGGACATACCTCTTCTCGACACGAATCCTGCCGCCGTGCGTGCCAATGCCTACGACATGGTCATCAACGGTGTCGAGGTGGGCGGCGGTTCTATCCGTATCCACGACGCTCAGTTGCAGCAGAAGATATTCGAGATACTCGGTTTCACTCCCGAGCAGGCGCAGGCGAAGTTCGGCTTCCTCATGAATGCCTTCAAATACGGCGCACCCCCTCACGGAGGTCTGGCCTACGGTCTCGACCGCTTTGTCTCTCTCTTCGCCGGTTTGGACAGTATACGCGACTGCATTGCGTTCCCCAAGAACAATTCCGGTCGCGACGTCATGCTCGACGCTCCTGGTGTGATAGACCAGTCCCAGCTCGACGAGCTCTGTCTCTCTGTGGTTAAGAAAGCAGAGTAGGGGACAGGAAATATAAATAAGAAAGGGCACTCAAACGAGTGCCCTTCTTTTTTTTAATACTTGCGCGCCTTTACTTCTTCAGCATCTCGGCGAAGTCCTTGCAGGGCTTGAATGCCGGCAGATCGTGAGCGGGCACGATGATTGTCTGGTTTCTTGAGATGTTACGGGCGGTCTTCTGTGCGCGGTGCTTCAGAATGAAGCTGCCGAATCCACGCAGATAGATGCATTCACCCTTACTCATTGTGTCCTTCATTACAGACATCATGGCCTCGATAGTAGCTGTAGCGCTTGCGGTATCCACACCTGTGCGGTTGCAGATTTCCTTGATTAATTCAAGCTTTGTCATACTTTTTTCAGTTTTCGGTTAGTTTTTTCTTCAATTCCGACACAAAGATAATAAAAAAACTTGTATAACAGCAAAGCAAAATGCTTAAAATTCCCGTTTTATGCGCGTTTTTTTTGTTTTTACACGAGATTTAGCCGTTTCTTGCCGTATTTCCCATTATAAATCCCTAAGCCACGCATCTTCAGAGGCATCTGTCGGCATGCGCCAGTCTCCGCGTGGCGACAGACTTACAGAACCCACCTTCGGTCCGTCGGGCAGACAGCTCCTCTTGAACTGCTGACGGAAGAATCGTCTGCAGAACGTCTTGAGCCAGTGTGTGACGGTCTCTTCGTCATAGATGCCCTCAAAGGCCTTCAATGCCATCATCTTTATCTTGGCGGGACGGAATCCCCAGCGCAGCAGGTAGTAGAGGGTGAAGTCGTGCAGTTCGTAGGGTCCCACGAGGTCTTCTGTCTTCTGTGTGATGTTGCCCTTCTCGTCGGCGGGAATCAGTTCGGGCGAGATAGGAGTGTCCACGATGTCCAGCAGTGTGGCCCGTGCCTCCTTGTCGTCGCTGTGCTCTGCCACCCAGCGCACGAGATGCTTCACCAACGTTTTGGGCACTGATGCGTTCACGCCGTACATCGACATGTGATCGCCGTTGTATGTGGCCCAGCCGAGCGCCAGTTCCGACAGGTCGCCTGTGCCCACCACGAGGCCTCCCGTCTGGTTTGCCACATCCATTAGTATCTGCGTGCGCTCGCGCGCCTGCGAATTCTCATAGGTCACGTCGTGCTTCGCCTTGTCGTGGGAAATATCCCTGAAGTGCTGCTCGCAGGCTGCCTTGATGCTTATCTCGCGTATGGTGATGCCCAGTTGCTTCATCAGGTTCATCGCGTTGTGGTAGGTGCGGTCGGTGGTGCCGAATCCGGGCATTGTGATGCCGATGATACCCTTGCGGTCGAGCCCCAGCAGGTCGAATGTCCTCACGGTGACGAGCAGCGCCAGTGTGGAGTCCAGACCGCCCGATATGCCCACCACAGCCGTCTGGGCGTGTGTGTGTCGCATGCGCTTGGCCAGTCCCTGTGTCTGTATGGAGAATATTTCCTCGCAGCGCTCGTCCAGTTCCTCTCCCTGCGGCACGAAGGGGTGGGGGTATATGCTTCTCGTCAGTGTGAATTCGCGGGGCTCCGTGTGGAGCACTACGCGCTTCGCTCCCTCCGCCGTCTCCTTCGCGGCGCATGTGGCAAAGGTGGTGTTCTGCCGGCGTTCGTTGCGCAGGCGTTCGATATCAATCTCCGTGATGACGAGCTGTTCGCTCAGGCTGTTGTGCTTGCCTTCGGCAATGATGCTTCCGTTCTCGGCCACCAGCACCTTGCTGCCGAACACCACATCCTGGGTGCTCTCGCCGAAACCTGCTCCCACATACACATAGCCTGATATGGTGCTTGCGCTCTGCTGTCTCACGAGCTGCTTCACGTAGTTGTATTTACCTACGCATTCGTTGTCGGCCGACAGGTTGAGTATCACCTCCGCGCCTTCCAGTGCCATGCGGCACGAGGGCGGGATGGGAGCCCAGAGGTCTTCGCATATCTCGATGCCGAATGTCATCGACGATGTCTCGAAGAGCCAGCCGCGCTGCAGCTCGATCTGCTGTCCGCCCAGCCAAATTGCCGTGCCGGGAGCTATGTCGGCAGCAGAGACGAACCAGCGCTTCTCGTAGAACTCCTTGTAGTTGGGCAGGAAGGTCTTTGCCACCACGGCTTCTATGCGTCCGTGCTGCATCACTACGGCGGCGTTTATCAGTCCGCCCTTAATCTGCACGGGCATTCCCACCACGATGATGATGTCCAGTCCGTGACTGAATTCCTGCAGTTTGGACAGTGCGCGCTCCGCTTCGTCCAGCAGCGTCTGCTGATGGAAGAGATCCTGGCAGGTGTATCCCGTCAGAGCCAGTTCGGGGAAGACGATGACTTCAGCGCCCTTTCCCTCGGCCTGCACGGTGAGGGCTTCGATGCGTTCCACATTCCATTCCGGGCTTGCCACCCTCACTTCGGGCACGGCAGCGGCAATCTTCACAAATCCGTAGTTCATGCGTTCTACATTGTTATTACGCGTGCAAAGGTACGAATTTTTCCTGAAAGTCGACATTTCTTGGCACGTCTTTTGCATAATACAAAGTGAATAAGGCATAGAAAAGCCCATGAATACGAACTTTTCCAAGGATTTGACCTTCCTCATAGCTTTCTCTTTCAGCGAAAGCGGACGGCTGGGAGGTGACATTGTGTCACCCATACATCTGCTTTTGGCAATGATGCGCCAAAATGGCAGTAAGGGTGCTGTGCTCATCCGTGAGATTCAGCCCGACACCGACTCCATTATCAGGGATTTGGAGCAAAGCGGTGCCAACCATCTCATCGGCGTGCCCTCCAAGCCCGGCGAGGTGCCGATGGACATACAGGCTTCGCGCCTCATACGTCTGGCCATTCTCGAGGCCCGCATGATGCAGGCTCCCGAGGTGGACACCGAGCACCTTCTTCTGGCTCTGCTCAAGGAGAAGGACAATCCCGCCGGCCGCATTCTGGAGCGCCACGGAGTCACCTTCGAACAGATAGCCCGCATCCTCAATCCGGGCGGTCTGCCTGGCGACGACGATGCCGACGAGGAGGAGACGGAGGCTGCCGGTATGGATGCCATGCCGGGCGAGGGTGAGATGAGCCCTGCCGGCACATCGGCTCTCGATGCCTTCTCCACCGACCTCACACAACTGGCCCGCACGGGTAAGATGGACCCCGTCATCGGCCGTGAGAAGGAGATAGAGCGTGTGGAGCAGATACTGTGCCGCCGCAAGAAGAACAATCCCATCCTCATCGGCGAACCCGGTGTGGGCAAGAGTGCCATCGTCGAGGGTCTGGCCATGCACATCGCCATGGGCAAGGCTCCCTCGCTGCTCGCCGACCGCCGCATCGTGATGCTCGACATCGCTTCCGTGGTGGCGGGCACGAAGTATCGCGGTCAGTTTGAGGAGCGTCTCAAGAGCATCACTGCCGAGCTCAAGCAGCACCCCGAGATTATCGTCTTCATCGACGAGATACACACCCTCGTGGGAGCAGGAGGAGCCACCGGTGCCATGGATGCCGCCAATCTCCTGAAGCCCGCTCTGGCACGCGGCGACATACGCTGCATCGGAGCCACCACCGTGGACGAGTTCCGCAAGACGATAGAGAAGGACGGAGCCCTCGACCGCCGTTTCCAGAAGGTGATGGTGCGCGAGACCACCGCTGCCGAGACGCTGGAGATACTGCGTCTGCTGCAGCCCCACTACGAGATGCACCACAACGTCACCTATACCGACGCTGCCATCGAGGCCTGCGTGCATCTGTCCGACCGCTTCGTGAGTTCCCGCTCGTTCCCCGACAAGGCGCTCGACGCCATGGACGAGGCCGGTGCCAAGGTGCATCTCATGGGCGGTGAGGTCACAGAGGACACCATAGCCGAGGTCATCAGCATGATGACGGGCATTCCCGCCTCGCGTGTAGGTCAGAAGGAGCGCGCCCGTCTGCTCTCCCTGGAGGATACGCTCAAGAAGTCCGTGATAGGGCAGGATGAGGCCATCCACCGTGTGGTGCGCGCCATCCAGTGCAGCCGCATGGGTCTGAAGGACCCGAAGAAGCCCATCGGCACGTTCCTCTTCGTGGGTCCCACGGGTGTGGGCAAGACCTACCTCTGCAAGCGCCTGGCCTACGAGATGTTCGGCTCCGAGGACGCTCTCATCCGCATCGACATGTCCGAGTATATGGAGAAGCACACCGTCTCCCGCATGGTGGGTGCGCCTCCGGGCTATGTGGGCTACGACGAGGGCGGCCAGCTCACCGAGCGTGTGCGTCGCCGTCCCTACAGCATCGTGCTGCTCGACGAGATAGAGAAGGCGCATCAGGATGTCTACAACCTGCTCCTGCAGGTGATGGACGAGGGGCGCCTCACCGACGGCAACGGTGCCACGATAGACTTCAAGAACACCATCATCATCATGACCTCCAACATAGGCACGCGCCAGCTCAAGGACTTCGGCGGCGGCATCGGTTTTGCCGCTTCGCAGGGCGAGGTGGACAAGAAGCGTGCGCGCAGCATTGTGGACAAGGCCATCAAGAAGCAGTTCGCTCCCGAGTTCCTCAACCGTTTGGACGACGTGGTGCATTTCGACCAGCTCGACGAGGAGGCCATACAGCGCATCGTCAGCCTCGAACTGCAGCCTCTCATGCATCGCATCGCCGAGCTGGGCTATCAGCTCACCGTCACTCCCGAGGCGCAGCAGCTCCTGGCCCACAAGGGCTACGACGTGCAATACGGCGCCCGGCCTCTCTCGCGTGCCATACGCACCTGTCTGGAGGAACCCCTCTGCGAGGTTATGATGCAGGGCGGACGCAAGAGAAAATACAAAACATCAGTAGATAACGATAAAATCATACTTTCATGAAAAAAGGTAACATTGGGGTAACGACTGAAAACATCTTCCCCGTCATCAAGAAATTCCTCTACAGCGACCACGACATATTCCTTCGCGAGATGGTGTCCAACGCTGTGGATGCCACACAGAAGCTCAAGACGCTGGCCGGCAAGGGCGAGTTCCAGGGCGAACTGGGCGACCTCAAGGTGGAGGTGCTCATCGACAAGGAGGCCGGCACGCTCACCGTGCGCGACCACGGCGTGGGTATGACTGCCGACGAGATAGAGCGCTATATCAACCAGATAGCCTTCTCCGGCGCGGGCGAGTTCCTCGAGAAGTATAAGGACGCTGAGGCCATCATCGGCCACTTCGGTCTGGGCTTCTATTCCTCCTTCATGGTGTCCGACCGCGTGGACATCCTCACCAAGAGCTATCAGGACGCTCCCGCCCAGAAATGGTCGTGCGACGGCAGTCCCGAATTCTCCCTCGAGGAGATTGACAAGAGCGAGCGCGGCACCGACATCGTGATGCACCTTGCGGACGACTGCAAGGAGTTTCTCGAGAAGGGCAAGATAGAGCAGCTGCTCTCCAAGTACTGCCATTTCCTGCCCATCCCCGTGGTCTTCGGCAAGGAGAGCAAATGGGACGAGAAGGAGAAGAAGATGGTGGAGACCGACGAGGACCACGTCATCAATTCCGTTGCACCTCTGTGGATGCGCAAGCCCTCCGAGCTCAAGGACGAGGACTATAAGGAGTTCTACCGCCACCTCTTCCCCATGAGCGACGAACCCCTCTTCTGGATTCACCTCAATGTGGACTATCCCTTCAATCTCACCGGCATACTCTATTTCCCCAAGCTCAAGGAGAATATCGAGATGCAGCGCAACAAGATACAGCTCTACTGCAATCAGGTCTTCGTCACCGATCAGGTGGAGGGCATCGTGCCCGAGTTCCTCACGCTGTTGCACGGCGTCATCGATTCGCCCGACATCCCTCTCAATGTGAGCCGTTCCTACCTGCAGGGCGACCCCAACGTGAAGAAGATATCCAGCTACATCACCAAGAAGGTCTCCGACCGTCTTTCTTCCATCTTCAAGACGCAGCGCGCTGAGTATGAGGAGAAGTGGCAGGACATCTCCATCTTCATCGCCTACGGTATGCTCTCCGAGCCCGACTTCTACGACAAGGCCAAGGACTTCTATCTCCTCACCGACACCGAGGGCAAGCATTTCACCCTCGAGGAGTACAAGACGCTCATCTCTTCCGAGCAGACCAACAAGGACGGCCAGACCATCTATCTCTATGCCACCGACCGCGAGGCTCAGTACGCACAGATCGAGGCTGCCAGGAAGAAGGGCTACAGCGTGCTGCTGATGAACGGACAGCTCGACGCTCCTCTCATGAACATGCTTGAGACCAAGCTGGAGAAGTCCACCTTCACGCGTGTCGATTCCGACGTGCTGGAGCGCCTTATCCTCAAGGAGGATGTCAAGGAGCAGACGGAGGAGGAGAAGAAGCAGTACGAGGGTCTCATCAAGGCCTTCTCCGACCTGCTGAAGCCTGCCGAGGACGACAAGAAGGCTCCCACCTACAGTGTGCAGACGCAGTCGCTGGGCGCTGAGGCCGCTCCCGTCACTCTCACGCAGAGCGAGTATATGCGCCGCATGAAGGAGATGGCACGCCTGCAGCCGGGTATGTCGTTCTATGGCGAACTGCCCGACTCCTACAATGTCATCCTCAACACCGACGCTCCTCTCATCCGCAAGGTCATCGACGGCGACGACAGCCAGGTGGCTCAGCTTGTTGACCTCTGCCTGCTGCAGAACGGTCTGCTCAAGGGCGAAGCTCTCCAGCGCTTTGTCGAGCGCACGATGCAAGGCTTGCAGTAATAACAAAGGAACGGCATCCGAAAGGGTGCCGTTCTTTAGTTAAGAGTTAAGAGTGAAAAGTGAAAAGTTAAGAGTGAAGAGTGAAGAGGCGCCCTCCGAATACTCCGATTATTCAGATTACTCCGATTATTCTGAATATTTTTTGGGCGCCATTTCTCACTCTTCGTTCTTCACTCTTATTCTCCCGCTCCTTCGCCGCTACCACCGCTGTTGAGGGTGAAGCTGGCAGTCAGCGTCATAGCTGCGTTCACGGCTACGCTGCGGGAAGCACTCGTGTTGCCGTCGCTCCACTGTGAGAAGCTGTAGCCTGCGTTGGGCTGAGCAGAGATGTTGACACTCGTGCCGGGTGCCACGTCAGTGTTGCCACCTGCGCCGTACTCGCCGTCGCCGATCTTCACACGACCGCCGTTGCCTGCACTCACGGTGAGACGTACGGTCTCAGCATTTGAACCACCCGTAGATCCGCCGTTCCCTGAATCCGTAGATCCGCTGAACTCGGGGTCTTCCTGACCGTCGATGAGAGGACGTGCGTTGAAGACGAACTCCACGGTCTTGGTGTACTCGCCGTCTGCGATGGTCACTGAGCTGTAGTCGGCAGCCACAGTTGCGTAGCGCTTGCCGACGATGAGCGACATGAGGTTGGGGTACTGGTGCTGGGACTTGAGAGTCTTGATGAACTTCTCCAGCTGTGCCTTGTCGGC
>JAEEZX010000064.1 GCA_016292045.1 Bacteroidaceae bacterium
CCACTTGAAGGCCTCCTTATTGTTCTCTTCCACGCCGTGACCCTTGTCGTAGCAGCGGCCCATGCGATACTGGGCCTTCTTGTGTCCTTTCTCGGCGGCAGGCCTGAGTTTGACCAGCGCAGCCACATAGTCCTTGGCATCGTACAGAGCCTTACCTTCCTCGTAGAGCTCATCGGCATTTTGGGCGCTTGCAGTCATGCTGAGCATCAGCGCAAGCATCATTAACAGCTTTTTCATCGTCGTTGAATTAAAATATGGGCAGCAAAGTTACAAATAAATTCTGAAAGTGGAGGGGAAATAACATTTTTTTAGTACCTTTGCACCCAAAATATCGGAAAAATGGGAAACTTAGTAGCCAAAGTGAGGTCGGAAAAATGATAAACGGCCTACAACCGACGAAAGTACGATACATAAAGGGATTCAGGAAACCGCCCGCCGTAGAAACTTATCAAAAAACAGTTGTCGGACAATTGTCGGAGGCCAAAAAATGACCGCAGACGAACCGTTTTGTTGTCGGAGGAATTTAACCCTTGTTAAGAAATGAAGCTCAAACCAACGATACTTCCAGCGAAGGTGCTGCAGGATGGAACGCACCGCATCCGCATAGCGATGTCACACCGTGGCACCACTCGCTACTTTCAGACACGCTTCATCGTTCCCTCGAAGTCAAACGTCATTGGGGGGCAGGTCATCGGCATACCTAACGCCTCCTACATCAACCAGCAGCTACTAAAACAGATGCAGGAGATATACCAGGCTTTCGATAAACTGGAGGACACCGACTACATGACTTGCTCCCAGCTGCTCACCATGATTGAGGAAACCATCAAAGGCAGCAAGCCCATCACCCTGCATGAAGCCTTCGACCTCTACAGGCAGAACAAGCTACGGTCAACGTCTGAGTCCACCATCCGCATCCTCGACACGGCCATCACCGCCATTGAGCCGTTCTTCCCAGAGGACTACGCCCTGAAACGCCTCGATGCGATGAAGCTGTTCGAGCTGCGCGACTACCTGGCCAAGACGAAGAAGCTCAACTCCACCACCCAACTGATGTATCTCGGCTATCTGAGGGGTGCCGTGGCCTTTGCTGTGCGCCATAAAAAGGTGCAGTATGATGTAATGCCATTCCGAGACTTCGACATGCCGAAGAACAACGTGCGGCACGTCGGCCTCACCATCGAGCAGCTGCGCGTTATCAGAGACAAGGAGTTTGAGGGCCGCTACAAAACGCAGATGTCTTTCTCCCGTGACCTCTTCATGCTGTCCTTCTACCTCTGCGGCATGAATCTGGTTGACATCATGCGCCTCGATCTGACAAAACCCACCATCCGCTTCTTGCGCCAAAAGACGATGAACTACCGACCCGACGAGCAATCAACGGAGTTTACTATCCAGCCGGAGGCGCGTGTGCTTATTGACAAGCTAATCGTTAAGGGGCAGATTCAGTATAAGCACAAGGGGCGGACGTACTGCTCCCTCGCCCGCACCCTCAACCGCCACCTGAAGCACGTCGCCGAACAATGCGGTATCGAGAGCCGGCTCATTTACTACTCTGCCCGTAAGACATTCGCACAGCTGGCCAACGAGCTGATGATTAAGGAGAGTGTCATAGAGTTCTGCATCGGCGACTCCACATCTACAGGCAACAAGACCATCGGCAACTACATACACGTAAACAGACGGATGGCCGATGCAGCCATCCGTAAGGTGTTCGATGCAGTAGCGTCCACTAAGAGCATGGACGAACTGGTTGAGGAAAGCGGTCTATAGTACCAGGAGTGCAGCGACAAAGAAGAGAGCCAGCACAATCAGGATAAGCCACCATTTTCTCCGCTTCTTTCTAAGCCTCATTTCTTCTTGCGAATAAGGGCCTACTGCCCTTCCCAATTCTGCCATGCTTTCGGCAGCTTTATTGACTGAGGATGCAGACATTGAAAACGCCTTGCCTAATTTTGACAAGCTCTCGACCGACTGGCTAAAATCAACTGTTGTATTCATTTCTCTACCAATTTAGTCTTTACAACCTTTCCTGTAGCTGTGTCAATGGTGGTTTCAGCTGAATGGTCTCCTTCAGGTGCTCCCGCATCTACGCCAACTTTCTTGCAGTACCCGCAATTCCCAGGGCCTTTACGCAGGCCACCGGGCTGACCGAAGTAACAGGCAAGGCAATCAAGCAGCTTGACCTCCTTCTGGAGCTTGGTGCAATACTTCTTCATAATACCTCTTTATAATATGGTTTCATCTTCTGTCATCCATTACGCTTACCAGTTTTTATCGCCATAATAGCAATAGACTTTACTGTTTTCTGTACCATTGCAATACATACAGGTATCACAATTCTTTCTCTTCAGCGGGCAGCTGTCTGCCACAATTCTAATCTTTCGTAGTTTCATACGTCACTTCTTTATGTCATGTCATCAATTTTCACTACCCAATCTACATCAAAGCGGGCCTTGATTATCTCCTTGGCTCTGGCAATAGCCTCCTCCTTCGTATAGAAGGCGTTAGTAGGAGAACCCGCATCATAGTATTCCCAGCGAACAGGGTCAGCGTCTATCTCCTCTTGTGTCAGGATGCGCATAACCTCAATTTCGTAGCACGAACTCCAAATAGCTTTTTTGTCACGAGGCAGTTTACTAAACTCTTCGCAGACATAGCCACCATGGGAGACTTTGCTCACCTTACCACCACTGCCCTTCTCATAAGAATAGATGTAGATTCCGTCTGCTATGAGTCTCGCATAGTAGTGCATGGCACCACAGGCAACACCCCTGTAGCTGGTAATCTCTATTCTGATCGTCCGAGGCTGTTTTATCTCACAGAAATATTCCGGCCTCGTTTCCAAATGGAAGTCCTTGCCAATATTGATGTCGAAGAACTCTGGCAGGTCTCCTCTATCCATGCAGCATTGCATGATTTCTTCGCTAACTGTTTTCTTCATACCTTCTATTATTATATAAAGAGGTGGTGCAGGGGTTTGCTTTTAAGTCTGCCTTATCCTGCATTTGCGATAGCCGACTGGCACTATCTTTCAATACACCACCTCTATTTTTTCAATCATAATACTTCACCTCTGCCCCGTTGTCTATCCGGGCCTGCAGATACTTTTTATACTCCTCCTCGGTGTCGCAGGTGACAGAATCCACATAGTCGTATGGAGAGTATTTCTCCTGCTGCTCCAAGATGTTGTCTATCTCCGACCTTTTCTGCTGGCCGTAGGCAGCAACATGGACGGTGCCGCCTTCATCCCATTCTTCAGTGAAGAACCATTTCCATCGTCTGCTCATAGTAGCCTCCTTTCCAGTTAGTCACAGCCGTATTTGTCGCACCACTCCTGCTTGTCTTTGTAGAACTCAGACAGGGCAGCATCCCATGCAGCCTGCTCAATCCTGTTGAAGCACGGCTCCACGCTGTAGCCATTCTCGCAGATGCGGACGTTGTGCATAGCACGGAGAAAGTACACAGGCATGTCTTTCCTGGCACGGTCAATAAGCTGGCCTTTGGTCACACATGCCACGCAGTCGCTAATCTGGTAGCGGAAATGCAGGGTCTTGTCTTCGGGAATATCCTTCAGGGTGTTCTCGATGTTCTTCCTGTAGCTCTCATGGATGAAGGGCAGTCCATCGGTCTCAGCACCGAAGCGGACATCAGAGAAATCGCCATCGTCAAGGACGATCTCTTGGTTGCGCCACATCTGAGTGACCTTGGCCTCGGCATTTGCTTGGCTCCAGGCTTCCACCTCTACCACTCTCTTCAAGGTCTCTACGACCTCCACTTTGTACGTCTTGTTTTCCATAATGCTGATATTTTATTCGTCCAACGTATAACCTAACTCACTGAGGGCCATCCTGACCTCCTCCGGCAAGTCATAGCAGCCATCAAAGTCTGTGACCACCTTTCCCTCGAACCAAAGGCCACCTTCTGAATAGGTCTCCTCGTCATCTTCATCACTCTGGTACTCCCATGAGCCGTAGTCATTGCCAGTGCAGACAGACGCCCAGGCCCCGTTATCGAACTTGTATTCGTGAGCACCATTTTCCTTCTTTGTCTCGATAATCTTCATAGCAGGCCCTCCTTAGTACATCTTTTGAACGTGCATCATGTTTCCCCACTCATTCCGATAGCAGAAGAACTTCTCCCTTGCAGGGCAGGCCAGCGTCACCTTGGACTTGCGCTGCTCATAGTAGGCATCGGCCTTCTCCTGAGTGCTGAAGTTCTTACGCTCTCGCTTCATTGCTCTCTCGTTGAATATCAGTACCGTGTACACGGCCTTCTTCTGTGCCAGCTGTACCTCAGTGAAGCCGTAGCTATCGCAGTAGTAGAACTTGCCGCCTATCTCTATGATGTCGGACACGGACAGGGAATGACCATTGTAGCCCTCGGGCTTCTTACCGATGTTCATCTGAACAAAGATAGCCTCCAGTGTCTCCTCGATGGTGGCCTCTTCTTCTATCTGGCCCTCATAGATTCTGTTGTACTGGTCAAGACTGAGCTTGATTCCCATGTCCTGCAACAAATCCAGACTGCTGAACAAGATGTAGCGACCATTGGCTGCATCCTCGTTTACCTGATAAATCGAATACTTTCTCATAATTGCTAAGTTTTGAAGTTTTATCTTATTTACACTACAAAGGTAGTAAGAATTTATCAAATACGCAAATTTTACGCACTGTTTTTTCGGAAAAAATGCAAAAAAAAGACAGGAGGCAGCACCTCCCATCTTAGTCTTTCTTCACGATCTGCCACTTTGGTTCGTCTTTGATGGCGTACTGGTCACGGTTGATGGGCTTCAGAGCCAATCCCTGCTTTGCCAGTTCACTGAGCAATTCTTTCGTCGGTTGCATCATAGCCTTATACTATTATCGGTGTGAATAACTTCCCCGCATTCCTCACAGAAATACGTCTCTTCTCTCTCTGATTGGTAGGGGCCGCACAGCTGGCGGCTCCCACATGTCGGACAAACGGCTTCCATACGCTTACTTGGTAGTGAGCAAGGACACCAGCAGCTGGCGGTCTTTCTCGCTCGTTTCATAACCATAGTTCAACTTGCGGATGATAAACTCCTTCTCACCCAGCAGCTCAATGGCCTTGGCCCTGAGAGCGTCATCATCATTCTCATAGGACTGAATCAGCAGCCAGTCGCCCATGTCGCTGACAAACTTCTCGTGTGCCTCCTTGGCCTCATTCAGCTGGGTTTGGAGGTTGTTCAGGGCTGACTCATAGCTCTTGACGTCACCGTCCAACTCCTTCACCTGCTGAAACAGGCCCTTAACAAGACCGTTGGGCTTCTTCTGGTTTTCCAACCACAGCTTGCAGAACTCGTCCTTATCCAGGTTGTCACAAGCCATATACATTCTCTCGATGGTGGCATACTCAGCAGGATTGACCTGCATCTTCGTCCTTTCCTCAAATTCTTTCTGTAACATAATCTCTTGGTTTTGAAGGGTTATTGAATCTTATTTACAATACAAAGGTACAAAGAAGTAATCAAATGCGCAAGTTTTACTCCTTATTTTTTCGGCATTTCCACAAGATTTTTGGTTAAAAGAGACTAACGCAAAAAGGGCAGCAGTCAATGACTGCCACCCGTCCGTTATGCCAGTTCAGAGGTTACTCCTCCTTACCGTTGAGCTTGTCGATGTCTGCCTGGATCTTCTCGCGCTGGGAAGCGTACTTTTTGCTCACCTCCTTGGTGATGTCGCCGTTGGTCTCAGGCATGGCCTCAGTCATCAGAGCGTCGAGCATTCCCTGAAGGTCATGGGCGAAGCAAACGCTCTTCTCACCGAGCATAGCCTTGATAAACTCGCGCTTGATGGCGTTCCGGTGCTCCTCGATGACCTTTGCCGCCTGCTGGTACCAATCCTCGGTGTTGCTCCATTCGAGGCCAATCATCTTCTTGAAGTCCGGGGCCAGTCGCTTCACAAGGGCAGCATGGAACAAACGCTGCTCCTCGGCTGTCAGCACAGCGTTACTTGTGGAGTAGGCAGAGTCAGCGAGGGCCTGACGCTTACGCTCTACCAGTTCCTCATGCTCTCGCTCCTCAGTCTTCAGCAGGGAGTCCTTGAGCTTCGTTATCTGCTCCTTCGTGAGGTCGCTTGCGGCAATATCGTCGCTGTCCGTTACACCTTCAGGGATGGAGTAGGCATACTTGTATTCGCCACTCAGCTTGCCGTCGAAGCAAACCTCATACACCTGCTGCAGGTTGCCGTCGGCAATGTTGCTGTCGAAGATGGCCTTCACATGGCGGTAATTATCCATCCGCTTCTCGTACACCTCTTCATCGCTGAAGGATGCCTTGTCAGGCTCAACAGGACACAGAGCATAGGAGCGGCCTGTCATGTTCTGGAGCTTCAGACCGTACTCAGTAGCGGCTTTGACAATCTCCTCGTTGCCCTCACCTTGATAGACAATAGGCATATCCAGGCCCTTCGCAATGCGGAAGACATTCTCCTGTGCCTTCTGTCGGAAGCACTTCATATCCATGCAGCGCGGGCGGGCAGTGTCACCGTAGCTTTCCGGCTTGTTCTTGGTGTTGAACGGACAACCCTCACAATCCTTGCCACAGCTGAAAGAAGCGTCTCCCAGTGGGAAGGTGGCGGTGTCGAGGTACTGCATAACGTGCTCGTCTATCCACTGATGCAGAATGTCGATGGTGATGTACTTAATCGGCCACCGTGCTATGCTGGCCTCAGTGAAGCAGTCACGGAACAGAATCTCTTGCTGCTCCTTGGTCAGCTTCGCAATCTCTATGAGCTGGTTCAGGTAGATATTACCATTTCTCAGCAGCGGCAGGTACTCAGGCAGTACATTGTTCAGCTGTATGCGGCTCACCACATAGCTTGATGACTTGCCGAGAATCTTAGCGATCTCCTTTACCTGCATCGTTCCCTCGGTATAGAGCTTGTGGAAGGCAGCGGCCTCCTCCATCGGGTCAACGTCCTTGCGCTGAAGGTTCTCAATAATCATGGCAGCGAAAGCCTGCTTATCGTCCAGCTCCTTGATGATACATTGTATCTCGGTCATGCCGGCAATCTGTGTGGCCCTGAAACGGCGCTCACCGCAGACAATCTCATACTTGAAATCACTGCCCTTGGTCAGCTTGCGGACGGTGATAGGCTGGATAAGGCCATTCTCCTTGATGTTGTCGGCCAGTTCACAGAGGGCGTCCTGGTCAAACGTCTTTCGGGGGTTAAGGCTACTGGGGGTGATGTCACTCACTGGAATGTTGCGCACGGATGCGACTTGAACGTTCTTTGTTTGCATAGGTCTCTACTATTTTATGGGTTACTGATTCAGTTACACGGCCCAGGCAAGCTCTTCCTTTGCCTGTGACTTCTTCCAACCGTTGAAAACGAAGTCATTGATGAGATTCTCGTAGCTGAGGACAACAGGCTCGCCAATCTCGGCTTCAGCGTCTATCTGCTCTTCCACATAGAGCGTTGGCATGATAAGACAGCGCATGAGCTTGCCGTTCTCCACTACCACAGCGTGTGCCTTGTCTCGCGTGGTAAACGTCACCTCCTTGGTACCAGCGAGCATGATAGTGGTCAGCAGTCGCAGAAGGGTACGGACATTGAAGCCCACGCCGTTGATGACTACCGCATCCTTGTCTGTCGTCTCCAGCTTGCGTCCATGGTAGCTGCAAGCCTCCTTCAGCTGCTTCACATCGAGGACAAACTGACTGTCGCTGTCCTGCTTGTGCGGAAACACGCTGTCAACATTCGGGTAGCGGCCCTCGATCTCCTCACCTGTCAGGCTGATGGTCTTACCGTCGAGCTTCTTGCTGCCCTCGTTCAGGATAACCAGCACATGACCATCAGAGGCATAGCAGCGGCCTTCCTCGAAGTGTACGCCGTTCATCACTGGTCTGTTCACGTCTTTTGCTACGATGTTCTGATACATCGCCTTGATAATCTTCTTGTTCATACTTCTTAATGTTTATAGGGTTAAAACTCATAGTCTGTGCCACAATAGAAGCCGTACTGGAGAAGCATATTCTCCACTTCCATCTTACACTCCTCCTCGTCTGCATCAGCAGGAACCTTGATACCCCAGGCATCGTTAGCGACTCTGATAATCTCAGACAGGGTTGGGTCATTCTGGCTTTCGTGGTTTTCGCGCATCATTTCGTCGAAAATCTTCACGTTCTCACCAATGAAGTAAAATGCTATCGTTTTCATTTCTTTTAAGTTTTGAAGGGTTACTAATTGTATCTTATTTACATTACAAAGGTACAGGTTTTTAATCATATACGCAAGGTTTACCCCGATTATTTTCGTCTCTAATCTTAAAAGAAACTAACTGAATGAGGGGCTGTAGAAAAGCTCCTGCAACCCCTCTTTTCTCAGGTCATGGTGGCTATGCAGTCACCAGCTCGTAAGCCTGCTGCACCTTCTTCGAGGCATAGCCGGACATGATGCTGTCGAACTTCTGTTCCTCCGTCTTGAAGTCGTACTCGTTCTGGTAGAAGGTGGTGATGCCATTGATAAGCCACATTCCCGTACCTCTCTGGCCGACCTCCTGACCGATGCCGCTCTCCACCGTCTGCTTCATCTTATCGAACTGATTCTTGGCAAAGGTCGTGATGTCTGCATGATGGGTGTCGCCAGTGGCCTTGTAGATGGCCATGTTCTTCTCCGAATACATCACCTCGGCCAGTATGCGGTCAAGGTCTCGCTCAGCCAGCTTAATGCTCTGCAGGTGCAAGAAACGCTCCTCCATCGACTTCTTATAGATGTCGTACATGTGCAGCGTCTTATAGGCGAACTCAGCGTTCTCGGCATTGGTAAGGTCGAGACGGCTGTTAATCTGAGAGGTGTGGCGCAGACTGATCTTTCCTGCGTTGTTCCTCATGGCGAAGTTCAGGGTGTTGTTACACACCACACGGACGGGAGTCACCATGCAGTTCACGGCAGCGGTGCCATCGTGCGAGGTGGTGAATACCACGTACATTTCTACCCGGTCATCGCCCTTGTTGTCGAGGATAACCGACTCAGGGAACTTCGCGCTGATGAAAACGCGCTCACCATGACCGAGGACACCTGCTGTCTCGATGACAGGAACATGGTCATTACCCAGCTCACCCGAGCACAGGGTATCTACGAACTTGAAAGCGTCCTCATTCTGTACGACACCGTAGCAGTCAGAGACAACGCCCAGGGTCTCGAAGGTGTCCATTCTCATTGTCACCTTCTTGCCGTTCACTTGCGCATCGAGGATAGCGTCACAGATGGCCTCCGCATTGCTGTTAGCCATCGCCTCCGACAGGGTGGGAGTCATGGCCACTATCGGCTGCATCTCTACCTGATAGTCAGCATGGGAGAGCTTCAGGGCCTGCTCCACCGTCATTGCGCCATCAAACACTTGGCCGAGGTTGTGCCATGCACGCTCCTTCTTGCCGTTCTCTACGAAACTGGCGACTTCCACGCCATTCACTTTCTTAATCTCTAAATTGTGAGCCATAATCACTAATGTTTTGAGGGTTAAACTTATCTTATTTGCTTAATTCTACACAGGTCATTCCACCGTCCTTGATGTCGTATGACTTATTGACCGCAGACACCAGCGAGCGGATGGTCTTAGGGTGCTCAGGAATGCTTTTCTTGTACGAATGTCCTACAGAGAGGGCGTAACTGAAATAATCCGTCAACTCCTCCAGTGTACCAGTGATTTCTTTCGTTGATGTTGGTCTGCTCCCAAAGAACATTCTCGTTCTGATAAGGGTGTACTTTTTCTTCTCTTTCATATCTGCTAAGTTTTGAAGTTGTTATTTATCTTATTTGACACTACAAAGGTACAATGATTTTATCATATACGCAAATTTTACTCAGAAATTTATCTGTAGCTATGGTTAAAAGAAACTAACTAAAAATAGCACCCCAAAAGGAGTGCTATAATCCCTGTTTCCTGCGTATTCTCGGCCCATATCGCCCATATAGCTTGCGCAACCGCTCCCACCAGTATTCAGAGTAAGGGTTTCTGGAGCGTAGCGATGTCTGCTTGCCTGATTTCGTCCAAAAGGAGACTATCGTCACCCCTTGGTGGCTATACACCCACACGCCGTAAGGGGCAAGCATGGTGGGCTTCTTACGCCTGATGTACTCACAAATCATGGCAGAACGTCGATGTTCTTTCCAAAGTCAGAGGCAATACTCCTGCGGGCCTCACGGAGCAGAGCATCCGTCTCCTCCTCACAGGCGAGCATCGCCTTGTAGTTCTCGGTGTTCTTTTGCCGTCTGAAGGTAGTCTGCTTCCGTCTGCACTCACGTACCTTGTCAATGAGTGCCAGCAGCGTGACGGCTCCATCTGTCTTTGTCATAGGTAGTAAGGGGTTAAATTAGAAAAAGTCCCTCACCCGTCTGCTGGGGGCAAGGGACTCAGTATCTTCGGAAGTTGGCTAACTATCTTAGCCTCGTTGTCGGTACTTCGATTTTACCCAGTAGGCGAGGACGCCTACGATGATGAGCAGAGATAACGCCAGCAAAGCCCACGCTGCGTAAGATAGTTGCTTCGTCTCGGTGGCGGCAGTGTTCCTCTCGCTCGATTTGGTTTCGTCTCTCGTAGCAGACTCTTCCTTGATAACTGCTGAACTGTTTGTCGAGGATAACGCATTTGTCTGTTCGCTTTCTCGGTTCTCGTTCTCTTGACGCTCAGTTCGTTTTCCGTTATGCTTGATAGTCGTGGTTTTCTCAGTCTTCAGGACAGGGGAGTTTCCCGTGCTGTCGGCCTTACTCGTATCATACCAGGTTGTCTCAGTAATGGTCACGACCTCGGTGCTGTCATCCGTCCGCTCAGTCACCGTGTTCTGAGTGACAGAGGAGGACTGCGACGTAGCGTTTGTCTGCGTCTGGCTGTTGGCCGTCGTGTTGGTGGTCACGGTCTCCGTCTGATGCGTATCTTCCTTCACCGTCTTTTTGTACGAGCCGCAAGACGAGAACAAGGCACATATCAGTATGGCGATGAAAAACGCCACCACATAACCGATGGCACAGGAACAGCCGAGCTTCATGGCATCCTCCGGATCAACGTTCTGCTGTGGTGGGAGCCAGTAGTCGTTAGGGTCATTGTAACCGTAAAACATAGTTGTAAGTTTTTAGATTCTTCGATATTCGTCTATCGCCGAGAAGCAAGGGCACTCTTTCAGCCACTCCCATTTCTCGATGATGCCGTTGTGATTCTTGTCTGGAGAGCAGTCACGGTGGCCCAGGATTTTTGCCTTGGGGTACATCTTCCGCAGGTCAAGGAGCAGACTGAGCAAAGCCGCTTTCTGCTTGTCAGTCCGGGTGTCCTTCCCCTTGCCATTCTTGTCAAGGCCACCGACATATACGATGCCGATGCTATGGCTGTTGCGGTTCTCTACATGGGCACCGCTCTTGTCAACGTCTCTACCATTCAGAATGTTGCCATCCAAGTCTATGACATAATGATAGCCTATTGTGGTGAAGCCACGTTTCTTGTGCCAGCTGGTGATGTCTTCGACGGTCACAGGCTGACCCTCGCGTGTCGCCGTGCAGTGAATGACAATCTCGTCAATACGACGCACCGATTTCTTCAGGTGAAAGACGGTGGCAGTCACAGAGGGCAGGAGCTTCGCTAAGGTAGCCGGGCCAACGATTCCATCTGCTTTCAGTCCATGGGAACGCTGGAACTCCTTTACTCGCTCGGCCGTCAGGGGGCCATAGATACCATCGGGATAAAGCGACAAAGCCTTCTGGATTTGACGCACAACTTCACTTTTCGGGGAGCCAATCTTGTAAATAGTCATATCATTATGTCTTTTGGTTAGTCTGTCGGATAGCTGAGATTCTCGGCGGTGATGTTATTCAACACGTCGAGGTAGTCCTGCGCCACTTCCTTCGCGCCCTTCAGGTCATGGTAGATGTAGTTTCCACACTCCTGCATCGTCGCACCTGGCACGTCACCCTTATAGTCGCGGATGAAGGCCATGAGACTTTGCAGGACATGAACGAGCTGGTGGCTGTCCCATTCTCCTTGCAGAATGAGGTAGAAGCCAGTTGCGCACCCCATAGGACCGAAATACACCACCTTATCGCCAAGCTGGGGATGGCTACGCAGGAACGTAGCGCCAAGGTGTTCGATGGTGTGCATCGTCTTTGGGGCCATATAGGTATGATTCGGCCACTTCATGCGAATGTCGATGGTGGTCAGCACGTCACCGTGGGGCGTTACGTCCTTTCGTGACACATAGACACCCTCCATCATCCTTGTGTGGTCTATCTTAAAGCTGTCGATCTTCTTCATGTGAAAGAGGAAATGATGTTAGCTATCTGTTTGAAGGTCGCCTGTGGTGCCTCCTGCCAAAACTTCTCATAGTCGCCCTCGCTGCAACTGTCACTGATGACCCTCACCGAGACAAACGGCACACGGAACAGGTGGCAGACATGAGCAATAGCCGCACTCTCCATGTCAACGGCCAACGCCGTCGGATGAATGTCAATGACAGGCTGCACGTCCTCAACGAACTGGTCACCGCTGGCAATAAGGCCGTGGTGTGCAGTAGGGCAGGCTTTCAGCACCACGCCCAGCAGCCACTCGTCGGCCATGAACACAGGAGGGAGGTCTTGCACCTGTCCTGGCTCCAGTCCTTTGCCACAATAGACATCATGGTAGGCGTAGCGTTCACCTACCACGATGTCAAGTGACTTCACATTATCGGCCAGCGAGCCGGCAACGCCAGTAGAGATAACCACCTGCGGACGGTAGCAGTCGAGCATTTCAGTGACACCCACCGCCGCGTTCACCTTGCCGATGCCGCATTTCAGGATGACCACTGACACCTGCCCCATCATGCCGACATAGAAGAAATTCACGCCTCGCCGTTCACAGGTGAGGTCATGGACGTGGAGCCTCAGCTGCTCCAGCTCTTTCTCCATAGCCACGATGATGCCTACCTTGAACTCCCTCATGCCTTGTGGGTTTTGAAGTAGTCGGTAATCTTCTCCACAGCGTCCAGTGCCTCCCAAGTGAACAGGCCCACGCCGTAGGTCTCGCCCTCGATGGTCTTGTTGACGCTGGTACACTCACGGCCAAAATGACCGTATGCGGCTGTCTCCTCATAGATGGGATAGCGCAGCTGCAGATGTTCCTCGATGGCCTTCGGGCGCAGGTCGAACAACTCCTGAATAACTCCGGCCAGCTCTGCATCTGTGAGTGCCGTCTGGTTGGTGCCGAAGGTGTTGACGTTCACGCTCACAGGCTGAGCAACACCAATGGCATAGGACAGCTGCACCAGCATTTCCTTCGCCACGCCAGCAGCTACCATGTTCTTTGCCACATAGCGTGCCATGTAGGCAGCGGAGCGGTCCACCTTCGACGGGTCTTTACCCGAGAAAGCACCGCCACCGTGTGCGCCCTTACCGCCATAGGTGTCAACGATAATCTTACGACCTGTCAGGCCAGTATCACCGTTTGGGCCACCGATGACAAACTTGCCAGTAGGATTCACCAGCACCTTTGTCTTATCGTCGAAGAGGGCAAGGATGGCCTCGTCTTTGATGTGAGACTTCACACGGTCGAGAATGAGGTTCTTCACGTCATCCTCAATGAGAGCGTGCATCGCCTCGTCATTGTCGATCTTACCTTGTGTCACGCCGAGACGGACGGCAGTAAACTCGTCATGCTGGGTGCTGACAACGATAGTGTCAATGTGGACTGGCTTGCCGTCCTCGTCGTATTCTACCGTCACCTGGCTCTTTGAGTCAGGACGCAGATAGTGGATGCCGATGTTATGCTTGCGGGCATACGCCAGCTCCTTCACAATGAGGTTGGCAAGGTACAGAGGCAGCGGCATAAACGTCTCTGTCTCGTCGGTGGCATAGCCGAACATCATACCTTGGTCACCTGCGCCTTGGTCAAGGGGATTCTCACGCTCCACGCCACGGCGAATGTCAGCACTCTGCTCATGAATGAGGCTGATAATGCCACAGCTG
Organism: Bacteroidaceae bacterium; assembly: GCA_016292045.1. Classification (GTDB taxonomy): domain Bacteria; phylum Bacteroidota; class Bacteroidia; order Bacteroidales; family Bacteroidaceae; genus Physcousia. The sequence continues at coordinate 13,953 of JAEEZX010000064.1, forward strand.
TCATCAAAGCCGTACTCCGGCTTCGTGTAGCCAATACGTCTGATCGTCTGACGCACCACGCTCTGAATGTCTACATAGGCACTGGAGCGCACTTCGCCAGCGACAACGACCTGGCCAGTGGTTACTAACGTCTCGATGGCCACCTTCGCATTTGGGTCTTTAGCCAAGAATGCGTCAAGGAGAGCATCGCTAATCTGGTCGGCCACCTTATCGGGATGGCCTTCGGAAACGGATTCCGATGTGAACAAACTTAAACTAAAATTCTTCATGTTGAATATCTGGTTTTGGGGATTTTCTACGTGGTCTCCGTGGGCCACCTTTTTCGTCCTCTTCTCTGAGGTCATGCAAATCGACTTCAAAGTGTCTCTCGGTCTTATCTATCAGAATCTTGCGTAGAATCTTCCAAAAGCGGCTCTCCTCTTCAGTGTCACGGCATGACGCCTCGTTTTCCAAAATGGAAAGCGCCTGCTCAAAGGCAATCACTCCGGCCACGATGTAGCTCAATGGGATGCTGACATGAACGAAAATCCATCTTTCCACAATGTAGGCAAGGACAATGAGCCAAAGCCTCTTAGGTATCGTCTGCCTGACAACCTTGCCGAAAGCAAAGCTGGTGAAATGCGCTTGGTCTCGCTTCGTCTTATCCGGGTATTTCTTGTGTACTCGCTTGTCAAGCTGGTACGCCGTCCAAGCATCGTACACAATCAGGATAATCACCACAATCATCAGCGGGAATGTCGGTTCAAACTCTGCTATGAACCATCCGAATACACCACCAAGGAAAGCCCAAATGCCTTTCCAACTCCAACACCAGTTAATGCAAGCTAAAAGCCAGTTCACAAAATTCGTCATGCCTTTTTCGGCAAAGTTACGGATTTTCCGCTCCCACTTGCCGTAGGCAAGACGAATTTCTAATGAACTGGCGAGTGCAGGAAGAACGGCTCGCTTTCAGCTCGCCGAGAGGGCCATCAGTTACTCTTTCCCTTCATCCGTCGGAGGCAGGAAGTTCAGGTCACGGTACAGCTCCAGGAACTTCGTTCCCGCGTATTTCGCTCTCCGTTCATCGTAGAAGGCCAGGCGAGCGCCGATGCTCGTGGCCGAGGACGAGAAAGCGTAGCCCGAGTGCGCGTACGAGAGACCGCACTGCGCACCGCCAGCCGCGAGACCCCCGACGTACAGCAGCTTAGACCTTTCTTCTTCGTCCATCCTGTCTATCTCCTCCTGTGTATAGAGGTAGAACCAAGGATAATAGCGGTACTCACCCACCACGAACTTAGGAGTCCAGCCGTCATTGATGGCATAGGCCACGATGCGTAGCTTGATGAATGCCAACAGGTCAGGTGTTCGTGGCGAGTTAAACTCCAAGTCCTTCAGCAGCAAATCGGCTAATGCGTCACCATTGAAGGCCATCTTTCGCACTGCATCGCAAGCATCGTCAAAGGTCTTGATAGACTCGTACTTCTCGCACGTCTCAAAGCACTTCTCTTCAGGATTCCAGCGCTTACGGGCGTTCAGCAGGCAGCGTTCAAGCTGTGCCTTTTCCTCTTCAGTAGCCAGTCGGATGGTATCAGCGTTCCAATACTCTTCTTCCTCTTCCAGCTCACCCTTGTCATCAATGTGCGCATAGCACTCAATCTTGTCTCTGGTGTCAGCATACCACGACTTGAAGATGCCGATAAACGGCTTCTCCGTAGTGTCATCTTCAAAGGCCACAAAATCACCGTCTTTCGGCTGGAACTTCATCGTAGCCCCACATTCTTGCATGAGTGCTGCCAAGCGGGCAGTAAACTCGTCGGCCCGTTCTTCGGGCACGTTCAAAATAACTTCTTTCATGTTTTCTCAGTTTTGATGGTTTATCTTATTTACACTACAAAGGTACAAAGAATTTATCAGATGCGCAAGTTTACTCCTCTGTTTTTTCCTTGTTTTTTCGGTGTACGTTGGTGGGTGCAGGAATGCCCGGCGGCAATATCTTCTGCCCCATTCGCTCCAAGACCATGTTAATCTGCTCCCAGTCATAGCAGAGAGACAGCATGGCCTTACACATTCGCTTGATAACGCCAGCAGTGATACGGTCGTGCTCCTTACCGTAGAACTTGCCAAAGCGACTCTGCATGAACAGCACGCCGAGCAGGAAACCCATCAGCGTGCAGTTCACAATCAGAAGGATGGTCTCTGTCTTACTCATAGCTCGTCGGCTTCTTCTAAGATTTCCATCACGTCCGTTTCTTCCATGTCAAGCTCTTCGGCAATCTCCTCAACGGCATAGCCAGCGCGAGACATTTCAATCACTTTTTCTTCCATAGTCATAAATCTTTTAGTTGGTTTATAATAGCTGACTTTCGTCAGTCGTTTCTTCTGGCAGTCCGACCATCTTGCGTAGCTGCTTCTGCGCTGACAGATGCTCCTTGGTGATGTCATAGAGCAGGAGGCGCAACTCCTGCACCATCCGCTTCTTGTTGGGAATCTTCTCTATCTTGTCATGGGCGGCATAGCGGAATATCCCCATCTGAGCGTTCTTATAGATGTTCTCCAGCCTACGGATATAGGCTATCAATGCTAAACGCTCATGGAACATTCGCTGGTAGTCGCCGACAACGTATTTCAGCACTCGCTCGTCAGGCACATCGTCCTGCGGTCGTTTCTCAGTAGGGGGCTGTTCAAGGTATATCCTCATGTGCCCCATGATTTTCGTCTTAATCTCACTAAAGATGTTCATTGCTTTTTCTGTTTATATTCGCGCCACATTTTATACACGACACCCCTTATCCTGCCGTCCTGGTCATCGATGGCGTTTTCAGTGAAGTAGTCAGAGAGGTACGCCCGTAGCCTGTAGATGGTATCGTAGTTCTTGATGTCTTCAGGCACTCCGTTGAAAATCTCTTCGCCCTTCTTCTGCAGCTCAGCCTCCATGTTCGGATTGATAATCAGACGGTCAAGGCTTTTTGCCACGCGCTTCTTCATCTGGCGCCTGTAGGCCCCGATAAGGTTATCGGTACGCGAATCGTAGCCCTCAGAATGCTCATGGTGGGAAATATGCCAGCCACAACAGGCAGAGCAGTAGTAGCTTCGGAGCTTATCGCCATTACTCTGTATGTCCTTGGCATTCCACTTGATGAAGTCGTTGGCTTTCCGCTCCGTTTCAAAGAGCATCTTCGGGCGACCGCAATCCGGGCAGTAGATTCTATTCTTCGGCTTCATTCACTTTCTTGTTAGTCGTAAAGATGTCATTCACCATATCCATAGCCTGTAGCTGGCCTCTGATGATTTCCAGGCAGTCATTATGTCCGTAGCTGTAGCCACAGACAAACATATCCTTTGCGAAAGAGGCATACTTCTCGTTACCGAACACCATACCATTGGCTGCTGCATCTTTGACGAAAGCCTGCCAAGCATCTTCAATGAGACGCGCTGCCGTCTCTGCATCAGGGAGGAAAATCTTCTTATCCATATCTGTCTATTGGTTTTCGTTTTCAATGTTCACTATCGGCGCCAGACGGTGGTAGCCTTTTTTCGCGTAGGGATTGATGTAGATAAGCTCTCGCGTCCACTCGCCGTTTTCGTCTTTCTTTGGCTGGAGCCTAAAGTGGCCCGACACCAAGAAACCCTCGTCACGGCAGATGGTGGTGAACCAGCGGGAATCAAGCACCTGCACGTCGATGCCTGTCTCATTGATGGCCTTCTCGTTCAGCATCTTCGACCTGATCTTCTTACTTTTCGCAACGGTCTCAATATCCACCTGGCCGTATTTCTTCAACATCATCAGCAGGTAGAAGTAGGCTACACATGACCTTTCAACGGCTGGTGTGGTTGTCGAGAACTGCGTCTCGAAGCGGTCATCACCGACAAATCTAAAGGCAAACGAGGTAAAGAGCGCTCCCTCCTTATGCAGACGAATTATCCTTATCCATCCGTTAGGAGCTGTCTTCACCACCCACAGAATATCTTCGTCGATAAAAGCGCAATCCTCATGCACCTTTTCGCAAGCCTCCTTCGACCCGAGCATTTTGTAGAGGGCAAGGCAGCTTTTATTCAGGGCCTCGCGGAATGTCTTAGAGATATAGTAGAGCTTCATGCCGACGGTATAAAAGCCGTAGCCTATCTCCATCGTCACAAAGCCTTTCACCTTCTCAATGTCCTCAGCCGAGAGCAATTCGTTTTGGTCAAGGGTACAGAAAATATGCTCATAGTCTGACCGCATGAACTCAGTACATTTGGTGACGTCCACCACCTGTAGAGCCGCCCAGTTTCTATAATTGATTCTCATAGCAAGCCCTCCTAAATGATATAGGCCAGCCACGCCAGCAGACGCAACACGTCACGGTCTTTGGCCACCCAATAGCTGTTACCGTTGTTCTCGTCTTTCACAAAGCCGATGGTATGCTCCTTCATATCCTCGCTGCATCCAAGGGTAGGCATGGAATACTCGAAATACTCACGGATATGGTCAAAGCCTTTGTCTCCCATCGCCGCCTTCATCTGTCTGAGGATGGCATTGGTGAGGGCCGGCTGTCTGGCCGTAGCGTCCAGCATATAGATGTCGGCATTATCCACAGGCGACACACACCGCAGCGCATAGCGGTATGGTGAGTTAGGCATCGACGGCAGCGGCACTATACCCTCGTAGCCGTCTGGCAGGTCATTGGCGAACACCTCCACTGCCTTGCGCTCGATCTTCTTGCCCTTCACAAAGAAAAGGCCGTTGACATTATCGGCTTCCCAGAGGTAGCCGTCACGGGTCAGCGCACCGAGGAATCTGGCAATCTCATTGCCCTTGGCCAGTCTGAGGTCTTCGTTACCTACCCACGAATCAGAGTCAGACTTATTCTCGTTGATGAAGTCCACACCCTTCTCGTCGGCCAGGCACTCATAGTACCAGTGAACACGGTCGCCCTGCACACCAGTACAGAGGTGCATCATGCCACCATCCCTGCCCTTGCGGAACAGGATTTGTCCTGCTTTGTACTGCGGCAGCTTCTTCGTCTGAGTAGTTTGGCGTGGCTTGTCAGCGACAGAGGAAAGCGTCTGCGCTGGCTGGGTAATGGTAATCTGCACCATTCTGTCACCACCTTGTGACAGCTTGCCCTCGCGGAGAAAGTCAGTGGCCAGCCCGCCGATAGTATCTCTCAGGATGACCTTCGCATCGTGCTTGCCGATAACATCACGCACCATTCTACTATACTGAGGGGTGACCTGTAGGACGGTCATCTTGTCAAGATTCATCTTGAAGAACTGCTCCTTTGTCAGAGCCATGCAATGCCACTTTCGGGCTATTGCCGACATTCCCTTCAACGACTGTGTTTGCTGGAACAGCTCTACCAGTTCGCAAAGATACTTATGGAAAGCGTTGTAATCAATCATGGCTCTCTTCGTTTGGTTGTTCTTGATCGTCCTTTGCCTCCGACTCGTCTTTTTGTTCCGGGCAGTCGTAAGCGTCGAAGCTCTCTTCGTCCTCGTCAGGGTCAAGCTCTGGCAGAGTGGAGAACTTGATTTCGTGAATCTTCGGGTGGTTCTTCATAAACTCAATGGCCGCTTCTGCTGCATCGTGGCTCAGTTGAGCATACACATCGGGGTCAACCCATACCATTTCCTCCTTCGAGGCTACGTTAACAAACTGGATTTCTTTGTTACGGTTTCTTACAATCAGTTTCATTTTACTTATGATTTTTTAGGTGAATAACTATGGCTCCTTATGAGCCGTTTCTTTTGAATCCCAATACACACTAAGTTTCCTCACTATCTCCTTCACGACATCAAGGTTTTCGTCTCCCCATTCCTTCGCAACTTGAAAGGTGAGGTTGTACTCAGGTTTCCTCTCCATTGGAAGAGCTATGTGTGAGGCAAGCTGCCCCTCCGTAGGCTTCAGCCCTTTGTCATGCAGTTCACAGAGGCCGTCATGGTAGAACACGCACCAGTCGCCCTCTTCCTTTATCTGCACCATTGCTATGCTCGTATCGCAGAAACCAAGTATCATGCCAACCAGCCACTCCGTATAGCAGAGCTTGTCAGCATACCCAGCGTCAATGAGAGCGAGAATATCCTGCGGCGTTCCAAGGCAAGGGGTGTGGCACATATTCTTGCACAGCTCACAGCTACAGGAAACAGGCATACGGCATGTCTGGTCCACTATCTTTCTGAATACCTCTTTCCTTGTCTTACACATTTGACTTCACACGGTTTGCATCCTCCTGCTTTTCACGCTGACGCTCTTCATCCCAGCTGTGTATCGTGCCGCCCTCGATGGCCTTGCCGTTCTTGTATTCGCACTTGTTATGGTGGAACCACATAGGCATGATGGCAAACACTCCCTTTTTCAGGAAGAAGAAATGACTGCCCCACCACCAGCCATAGCCGAAGGTGATGCTAAAAATTCTGATTGGATAATACTTCTTCATAGCTTTACAAAATTATGATTTCTTCCTCGCCTCGTCTGCTGACATAGGCAAAGATTTCCTTACGTTCTACTTTGCGACTCTTGATGACCCTGCCCTTTGCCTCGGCATAGCCCTCGCACCACTCCTTATCGAGCGTCCAGCTGATTCCTGGGTCAGTGTCATCAGGATAGAGATTTGCGTCGTAGGCCCGATAGACGGTAAGAGGGAACTCCATGCTTTCCAGTGCCTCCGCATCTTCCGGGGTCATAAACCACGACCGACACGGACGTGTGGAGCGCATCATCCTACGGAACACCTCGGCTGTCTCAGTGGTGCCAGCAGCTACCCACACCGTCCGCATCAACTCCCAATAGCGAGGGTTTGACAACAGGTGAGCCTTGCGCATGAAGATGTCAAGCACCTTCTCCTCTGCGTTAGCGTCTGTGCCTCCCTCGGATGCTCTGATAATCTGAGCAGCAATCTTTGAGTCACGCGCCTGCTGCTTAGGCTTCAGTGCTGGGATGCGTCGGGTGAAGTCCGTCCTACGATTCTCGTATATCGAGTTAGGGTCATAGGTGGGAACGCTGTACTTCGGAATCTCTATCATACCTTCTTCTCCTTATTGGCTTCCTCTGCCTCCTTCGCTGCCTGCTCAGCAGCCGTCTGTTTGATGGCCTCGCTGATAAGGGCTGAGTACACCTGTCGCTCACCAGCCGGCAACAGAGATTCTTTGTTCTGCAGCTTCTTCATTTCTACAAGAATGAGGTCGCGCTTGATACGATTCTCACGGAACATCTTTAATGCAGGAGTCATCTTCGGACGTTGGCCACCCAAGGCTTTCAGCTGCAAATCCATGCTGCCGTTGAACTTATTCACTACTCGGTCGAGCACTTCAATAAAATGCTCACCACTCACTTTGATTTTCTTTGTTTCCATATTATTCTAAAGTTTGTAAATCTCTCAATAACTCCTCCTGCAACGGCTTACACAAGACACGATACAGGATTTTCTTGTCATCTGGAAAACTTGCCTCTGTCATGCTGAACAGGAGCAAGTAACATTCCTCTACTTCAAGCGCGTCACAGACTTTTTCAATCGTTGCCTTCGATGGCCAAGTCTGATTCGTCTCAATACTACACAGGCCATTTGTTGAAATACCCATCTTCGCGGCAAGCTGCTTTTGGCTCAAACCACGCTTCTTGCGAATCTTCTTTATTGAGTTTCCTAATTCCATAGCTTTAGTATGATTTTCCATGCAGTTTAGGACGGAACACGTTATATCTCATTTTCCACTCAATATGCCAGTCAAGGTCAAAGTTCAGCGACTCGGCCCAGGCATAGAGGTATTCGATGCTCTCCGATAGCTCTATCATCCTGTCACCAAGGACTTCTTTCACGAATCGGAAGGCTGTCTCAGGGAATGACGCAACAGCGAAGCGACTGGCACCGCCAAAGGTATAAACCATCCTGTCACCATACAGCTCTCCGATGAAGTCAAAGATGCGGATGGCGGCGTCGGCGATTTCGTCCTCAATCGAATCTTTGATAAACTGGTTGAAGTGGAATCGTCTATGCTCGATGTTATGACCGGGCATCTGTCTCTTGACGGCCTCGCGCTCAAAGGCTTCTCTATTGGCACGGTGACCTTTTCTGTCTGCCTCCACCGACTCCATCACCTCACTGATGACCAGGCAAAGCCAATGCTCATTGCTATGCTTTTGGTCATGGAAACCGTGACGGCTTGCAACATAGTGGGCCTTCTTCACATACTCTCTGATCTTCTGCTCGTCTATCATGGCTCAGTCAAATTTCATTGTCTTTAGAATCTTCAAATGGTAATTCTACTTGCTTCATACCCTATTCCTTTATATTACAATCCCTGATTACCTCCTTGCAGATGGCCAGCACACGGAGCACTTTGTTGACGTCAAACCAATCGTCTGTGCGCACACCGCTCTCCATGTCTATCCAAAAATCGCCTACGTCTGGATTGGTCAGTAGGTAGTGTAGCTTTTCGGCTACATTGTCGGGGTTGATACCTCCTGCATAGCCGACCTTATAGTTACCCTTCAGCACTTGGATGGGAGTGTCTATGCCACGACCACCCGATGCGTCGAGCAGTACAGAGATAGTGTCACGGTGCATAAACGGCTTTTCAGTCCAATGCTTCACCGTCTCTTCAAAGAGGGTGATGTTATCGACGCCTTTCTGCTGTACGATTAGCTCCTGACCAATGACAAGCGGAATCCAGCAGTATTTCGGGTTATCTTTCCTGCCGGAGACGTTCAGCTGTACGCGCTTGAACAGATGGAGGCATCCAAACGTCAACTCGTCTATATCCTCCCATTTCTTGCAAGTAGCGTCATGGGCTGCAGAGCCGCAGATGTGTAGCGACAGGTTGCCGCCGAAACCATACAGGTTACTCATAAATGCTGGGTTGAGATAGCGGTTGCCGTTGTCAATCCAGTTGTAACTCGTCAGTACCCCAAATTCTGCAATCGGGTACTCCTTCTGAATCTCTTTCAGGTCGCAGATGTCTGTCATAGCGTCAACGCCTGTAAATGTGATGTGTTTCAGTTTCATAACTCTCTGATTATTTTCTGTCTATTCCATAAAGTTTATCTACCTCGTCTGTGATAGCTTGCAGGTCAAAGTCAGGTTGCAGCTTCTTGATCTCATGCTTCAGCCGTTTTAGTTCGGCCCTGTCAGCAATACCATCGCGCAGCTGCTTGCCCCACTTCTCCTTGTATTCGTCACGGCTGCTCTCTGCAATCTTCAGCTTGAAGGCCATTTCGTCGTAGGTCATTTCCTGATTCTTTGCAGCCAGCTCATTCTCCAACCGTGTACGAAAGTAGTCCACGCTCTCCTCTGCCTCACGAAAATTACGCCTTGCAGTGAGCCAGTTGTAGTAGAATTTCTCGCCCAGGTTCAGCTCCCCATCGGTGTACTTCGTCTTGTGCAGCATGGGAGCTTTCTTCTTGATGATGATACCACCGCAGTACCTGTATTCCTTGGCCATCCATACCAGCCCAGCATAGGGAGGCACTTCTTCCGGCTGAATCATACCCTCTGGCACGGCATAGTAGAAGTAGTTAGGCATCTTCCGACCTTTGATGATGCGCTCCGTGTCACCATAGACACGCTGAATGTCATTGTCAGACCAGTAGGGATGCTCCTTTTTCTTCTGCTCGAATAAATCTTGCTGAATAGCCTGCTGTCGCTCCCTTGCGATGGTGGAGCTGAGAATAAGGTGCTTCTCGCCCTTATGCTTGAAGTCGTTTCTGTAGTCAGCACGGCTAATCTTTATCTCGAACTCGTAGATATATCCAGCCTTCGTCCACAGCAGTTTGTCGCTCTCCCAAGAGAACACGAAGAGGCCGTCAACATCGTATTTCTTGCTGGCAAAGAAGTGGCTCAGTCGCTTTTGTATCGACTGTTCCGAAAACTCCTCCTTCTTCGGTTGTGTTGAACTGACCTTGCTCATACCCTCTCTATTACGTTCATGTCAATATAGGTGCCTCCTACGAAAATCGTATAGACGATGCGTCCATTGGGTTTGTCGCCCGGCTTCGACTTCTCGTAGGGCCTGCGGAAGTTCGGCTGCTCTGTATCGGTGAAACGCTGTGCCAGTTCATCAGCCGTTGTGTGTTCCTCCACCCATGGCATAGCCATGAGGTCGAGGTCGTGAACAGCAGAGCCATGAATGGCAATAGCCCAACCACACTTTGCAGCTATCTCGCGGAACTCAGGGAAGCGGAATATCCAAAAGATAGCGTCGTTGTCTTTCAGCTTATTCAAATCGAACATATTACTTATATATCCATTTGGTTTTCTGACCAAGCCTCTTACCGCAAATCTCGCAGTAGGTAACTGTCACAAGCTCCCTCACTCCAGTGTACCAGCGTTTCTTCGAGCGGCCTTTATTCGTTGTTCTGAACTTGTGCCTGAAAGAATGGTGATACTGCACTGGCTTGTGAATACCGAGCTTACATTTCAGCTTGTCAAACATCGCCTACCTTACTTGAAACTCTCCCATACCAAGTGAATAACTCCCTTGCTGGGTGTGCCGTCATTCTTAATAGGATGGCAGAGGATGAAGATTCGCTCGTTAGCGTCCACGATGAAACCATCGTAGAACACCTTGCCGCGTGTGTGCGTCTCCATCAAGTCACCAGGCTTCACCATGTGCTCAGCCTCAAAAGCTGCCTGCATGGCATCGCGCAGTTCTCTGTTCAACACTTGGCGCTCTTCTTTAATCGCCCTGATCTTCTCGTCGCAGTCATTGATTTTCTGCTGAATCTCGTTGATTTCCATAACTCAGGTGTTATTTGTTAGTACCGATATACGGAGCAATGGCTCTGGCCACCTGCTCAGTAACATCTATCTCCTTGAAATCTACCACATGAGCGTGATACATTTCCTTTGCGGTGATGAATATCTTACCGTCTCTGAAATGCAGCCGACTATCTATAAAAGTGGTAGTAGGCTTGCACGTTCCTGTCTTATTCTCTTTGTCTGGCATGATGTTCAAGATTTTTTCGTTTCCTTCTTCTTGTAACCGTCCTCACATTCGTATCTGTCACCATTGCGAGGCTCACCTAACCAGTGACACCAACCTATGCGGCCTTTAGCACTGACAAGGTAGTAGCCACAGGTCTTACACCTACGATTGATGACCGTACTCATAGTTACCTCTTACGTTTCTTGGATTCAGGATGACGGTTAGCGTAGATTTTCAGAGCAGTCTTGCGGTCATGGGCCAGTATCGTCTCTCCATGGATGACAAACTCATGCTCGCTTCTGTCTTCGCCATACATCTTGTGGGCTCTCTCCTTGAAATGCTTCTCTCTCTGCTGGCGATAGCGCTCCCTTCTTTCAGAAGTCTCAAAATAGGGATTTCTGCCGCTTGCTGCAGCTGCCATCATCATAGCAGTCATCAGCGCAATACCTTTTGTACTCATAGCCAGTCAGGTTTTACTTGTTGACAACTTCCGTTCCTTCTCTCCACACATAGCGCATGAGAGCATAGGCTCCTGCAGCGAATATACCATAGAGAGGAAAGTGAGCTGCGCCCTTAATGATGGCGTAGATAGTGCCGAAAATCATTACTACGAACATGATAGCTGACAATACCAAAGTGGCATAGTCCATTTCACTTGTGATTCTCCTTTTGTGTACCATAATTTTGAAGTTTTGAAGTAAATATCTTATTTGACACTACAAAGGTACAAAGAAATAATCAAATATGCAAGTTTTTCCTTAAAAATTTTTATCAAATACACAAAAAAGACCGCACGACCCTCACGGGCAGTACGGCCACGAGTTATTCACGTTATTACCAATGTCGTCTTATCCAAGCGAAATGCTCTCGGTGAGACAGGTATTCCAAATCCTTTTCGTTAGAGTAAGCCTCTTTCTCGAAGCTGATATTTCGGTATGCCTTGTGACTGTCTCCGGACAGAATCAGTCTTATCAGCCACTCCAGGCAGTACCACCATAGGAACAGGGGCAGAGCAAGCAACGACCACCACCCACAGCCTGCCAGACAGAGGATAGCGGCAAGCACAAGGCCCACGGCCAGCATTTCCTTCTGCTGCTCGGCATGAATGTGTTCGTGGTTGTTGACCACGGTGTTGTAGCGACTGGCCGCGCTGTTCCGCACAAAAATGTACGGCCAAAGGCACATCGACAGGAATCCCCTGAAGGGGATGATGTCATTGAACACTAATTTAGTCTTCATTTCTTGTTGTGCAAGAGGTGAATACCATAGAGAATAGCGACCAACGGCCAAATCAGGCAGAAAGCCACCTTTTCGTACTTAGAGTGCTTCCATGCACTCATTTTCTGATAGGCAACGAAGATGCCTACCACATACACGGCTAAAAAAATTCCAGTAATCATAAGGCTTTGAGTTTAAGGGTTAATACTATCTGATTTCTGCTCCCCTCCGTCAAACATCTGGGGAAAGCGTCGATCTTCTTCACCAACATACAGCATTTCGCTGATAGCGTCAATATAGCAAGGCGGTAAGTCTTGACTATATGCTCTTATCAATTCTACTTCTTCAGGAGTAAACTCTGTATCGTCAGTAGCGTTGAATATTTTTCTTGATAGAGCATAAGCAAGAATGCCGTTCTGCTGAGTGTAGAGGAAATCTGCAAAGTATTTGCGGATGCTCTTTATCTCTCCCTGAGTCCTTGCAACATCAGAGAAAACCATTACTGAATCAAAATCAATCTTCATCGTTCTTAGTCTTATAGATAAATCCAATCGTTGAAATTCATTATAAAGAATGAGAATGAGCCATCATTTCGGCTATCATCGTCGGCAGTCTGCACCGTTATCGATGTAGATGTTTGACTCTTAACAGATGCGTACAGCGGATTCGTACCATTTACGATAACGCCATATCCACAAACCATTGCGAATACATCGTTTGCACTGCCAAACCAGTTGCTATTGCTCCATGAAAGCGTATATATACCCTGTCCGTCTCTCGTCACTGACATAGTAGTACCATCGAAGCTATGATAGGAAACGCTTGCACCACTTGCAGTACCAGTTACACGACCGACAGCCAACATCTTCATCTGATGGCCATAGCGATTTTGTGTACCTAAGTCTATACGTTTCAGCACAATCCATCCATAGAAAGTGTTTGTATCACCATAACCCAACAGCTCTACAGCTTCACGGCTAAGTTTGATGGATGACTTCTGTATTCCATCCTCATAGAAATAGTAGCCCGACGGCGCTGTTAGCTGAGCATAGCCTGATGCAGTTGAATAGTTTCCATTCCAATAGTAATTCGTGATAACTACCTTTCGTCCTGACTGCGCAACCGTCCAAGGTAAGGCATACGATGACTGCGACGCACTATAGACAGCAATATTATCCGAAAAATCATTGCTGAATGTAGAACCTCGTGACAGGAACGAGAACGGACTGCGAAGGCCACCTTTTACTAATACATTCTGGAAAGTTCCTGCATTACACGTTATATTTCCATTTGCATCAATAGTAAAGGTGTTGTTGGCGCTTCTTATCTGCGTAGGTATCAGTTTGTCGACAACAATTTCTTCGGCCAACAGGAACTCTGCAGCTACGAACTTCAAGTAATCGGCCTGTTCCCAATGGCTCGTATCATTATATGGCTGAGAAGTGGAAACATAACCCGCTGAAGTTGTACGCACCTTCATGCGCCAGTAAGTGTACGCACCTCCATAGCTTTTAGGAGCCCTCACTACATGGCGCACTCCTGTACCGCCACCATAATAGTATGTGTTTCCTGAAGTCCAAGGCCCTACATATACATGCTGAATCTCCTCGGCTATTCGGTCATTTGGGGCTTCTATCCAATCGGTTGCAGCAGTACCCTCTTCCAGCTTCGGCATACATATCCAGCCCGGATTTGCGTGCTGCTCCAATCGGAACAAAACGTAATAATAAGGACTGGTATATAAATAACTCGGTGTCTTGAATGTTATCACACATCTTTTCGTTCCTGGAGATAGCTGCCATGTCACATTTCCGTCATCTGCAAACCCGACATAGGTGCCATCATGCACGTTGGCCGTTCCACCTCCATCAAGGGAAACTACATGACCTGTGTTTCCATCTGATAAAGTCTGAGCAGAGGTAATCTTCTTTCCGTTGACGTACCAAGGAGCAGAGGACGAGTGTAGAACGGCCTGACCGTTGTCAGAACGGTACAGGTAAGACGTAATCTTACAGCCACGATCTACACGAATCAGGTTCATATAGCCACGGTTGCTGAGTGCACTCGAACTATTGTGTGTATCTCCACCGTCATTGATATAGACATAACCTTCTACCCAGAACTTCTTAGCCGAAGATGAGGTATTTACCAAAGTAAACGATTTCTCCTGATAACCTGTGCTTGTGAATTGCACTTGTTTTGTAAAGCCACCCTCCCAGCCATCAGCATAGCCGAACACGGTAAGCCTTACAGCCGTAGAATAGACTTTACCCTTAACGGTAACAATAGCCGTACTACCAGCTGCAATCCAAAAGCATTTCTTCGAGCCGCTGATACTCCAATAATTCGTGTCCGAACCGTTATATACTTCACTTGAAAGCAAGTCGAAATAGTTGGTCATGGCAGCATAGAACGAAAGCGTGTACCATGTACTCGGCTTCAATTTCTGTATAGTGCCAGACTTATAGACTACTTGCCTCAGCATTTCCGTATAGTTATCCTCCCAGTTAGGCGTACAACAGAAGGAGTTGTGATTTCCTACCGCATTCTTCGATATGGTGCCATTGGAAACGTCCCATGCCTCCATTTCTCCCTCAGAGAGGAAAGCCGTATCTTCCAGTAGATTCTCATGGACGCCATCGACGTACTGAGCAATCAAAGAAATCTCTATCGTCGGGTCATCGCTTCTGGTGTAGCTTGTCAGCTTCTTCTCCCAGAGGTAGTGATTCTCGTTAGAAAGTTCTTCCTCAGTTGGATAGTTGGAGTTGCCCTTTTGAATCCAACCGCTATCATTGCTTGCAGGCTCCACCAAGTTCACCGTGAACATGCGGTAGAAATAGACGTTGGCGATGCCGTTGCCCTGATCGCCTTCGCCACCTTTCTCACCATCTTTCAGAATGGGGATGGTCTCTCGGTCAAGACGGACGGAACCGCTGACGGTACGCTGGCCACGCCACAGCTCCAGCACAAGGTTTGTATGAGAGTTGGCTTGTGTAGTGCCGACGGTGACAAAGCCAGTCCAGTTTCCATCAGGATTTGCAGCGCTGTCCCATCCATAGTAGAGGTAGTAGCCACTCAGAGAAGTGTACTCAGTGGCATTGGAGCCGACGGTCTTACGAATCTTACAGGACACGGTATAGCTGCCTGTGAGGTTTCCTGCGCTGTTCCTTGCGAACTTCAGCGCGCTCTCCGACGGTGCAAGCTGGTACAGCTCAGCATCCGCGCCCTTGCCGCCTGACTTCACAGCACAGATGGTAAAGACGGCGTAGCGTGTGCCGTATGTCGCATGGACGGCCTTAAAGGTAATCTCCGTCACCTCTGCCGGCTGGGTATTGTTGGCGATGCTCACCGACGGGTTGGTAGGTGTTCCGAGGTCAACGGAGAAGCCAGAAGGCAGCGTGCCGTCCACGCTGATGCCACAATCGCCCGTTACTGGCGTAGTGCCGTAGAAGGCAGTCAGTCCGAACTCCAGCGACAGCGTACCCTCCACCTTACCGCTACTGTTGACCGGGATAGCCGCCATTTCATTGTCGATGTCAAGGACAAAGCAATCCTTACCGTCCTTGCCCTTCGTTCCATCAGCAACAATAGGCACCGTCTCCTTATCGATAAGGCCCGTGATACTGCTCTCGTTGGTAAAATACGAACCAGTATTCCGACAGAGAATGAACTGCACCTTACTATAGGTCGCCACGTCCAAGTTCTGCAGATAGATCTTGTAAGAGACATAGTTAAAGAACGATGACCAGCTGCCGCTCCTTGAATACCTACGGAAGTAGATGCTGTAGCCATCCACGGCTCCAGTCGCATCGGTGACGGTCGTCGGCGCACTCGTTCCTGCCTTCTTGATATAGCCACAGGTGAGGTTGACCGTGCTGGGGTTGTAGCCACCTGCATCAGTACGCGCCACGGCAATCTGCGTGTCAGACGGCAGCAGCTCATAGAGCACCGCATCCTGACCTTGGCCACCCGACTTCACGGCGGCGATTGAGAATACAGCGTCACGGTCGCCATACGAAGTGTGAGAGACACGGAATTTCAGCTCCGTAATCTCCGCTGGCTGGGTGTTGGCAGCAATGGTGATACGCGGGTTGCTCTTCGACGTTGCGGTGTCAACGGTGAAACCGCTGGGAGCAGTACCGACGAGGGCCACCGAACAGGCGCTGTCATTGATGACATTTGTCTGGCCATAGTACGCACCGATGTTGAAGCTGAGCTGAATCTGACTCGTCACCTTACCCTCCTGGCTGATAGGGATGGAGGTCATTTCGTTGTCAATATCCACCACAAACGGCGTGATACCGTCATCACCCGGATCGCCCTTCAGTCCATCCTTATGAATAGGCACGGTCTCACGGTCAGCACATTGCGATGCGCCTGTCTTCCACAGCTCCACCCAAAGAGAGGTGTGGTTAGCGGCCTCGGTCGTGGTCACCGTCCTCGTCGTGCCGATGCTGATATTGTTTCCCTGCACGGTCGTGCTGCCATCCCAGCCCCACTTGATATAGTAGCCGCTGAGTGAGGTCAGTATCACCGTCTCGTTACCCTCCGTTTTCTTTGCATAGAAATACAGGGTGTTGTTCTGGGCCACCAGTCCGTTGCTTGCATTTCGGGCAAAGGTGAGGGCAGAGGGTTTAAGGCTGAGCTGATAGATGACAGGAGAAACGCCCGCCGTACCGCTGGCTTGCGGTTGCAAGGTGAATACCACCGTCCTCGAACCGCTGGCCGTCGTAGCCGTGATGCCGATATTGATGGTTTTCGTATAGTAGTAGGAGGTACTGGTCAGCTTGACCGTAATCTGCCCTGTCTCCACATTCTTCTCCACCGTCACCTCGCTACCGCAACTGGTTCCGTCCTCATAGGTCTTACTCGTCTCGATGGCAGTCAGCGTCAGCGGCGTGATGCCGTTGAACATCGACACCTTGGTAGTACGTTCCACCTGTGCCGAAATCTTGCCGCTGGGGTCTGTGCCGAAAGCGTCACATTCATTATCAAGGTCGATGGTGATAGCGTTCACACCGTCCTTACCCTGCTGGCCGTCGGCCACCACAGGCACGGTCTCCTTGTCAATGAGTCCTGTCACGCTGGATGCAGCCACGCTCGTAGCGGTATTCGTACAGATGATAAACTCAAACTTGCTGTAGGTGGCGATGTCAAAGTTCGTCAGGTACGACTTATAATAGGTATAGCGTAGGTAGTTCGACCACTGCCCCGTGCTTCTGTTATAGCGTCTGAAGTAGATATTGTAGCCGTCGAAGGCACCCGTCACATCATCGTATATGCTGATGACCGTGCCGACGATTTTCTTATAGCCACAGGTCAGGGTGGCCGTCGCAGGGTTATACGTTCCGTCTGTGTTCCTGCCAACGGCAATCTCCGACGCCGATGGCAGCAGCTCATAGAGTACCGCATCCTGACCCTTACCGCCCGACTTCACGGCGGCGATGCTATAGGTGAAGTAGCGGGTGCCGTAGTCAGCATGGACTACACGGAAGCGCAACTCCGTAATCTCTGCCGGCTGGGTGTTGACTGCTATCTTAATCGTCACCGTGGACTTTGCCGTAGTGTTGATGGTGAAGCCGCTGGGTGCTGAGATAACCGTTCCTTCGCTGTTCACCAAGTCCACGGACTGACAGGCATCGATGACATTCTGCTGACCATAGAAAGCAGAGACATTGAAAGACAGGTTTTGCTCCGTCTCCACCTTTCCCGCCTGACTGATAGGAATACTCGTCATTTCATTGTCGATGTCGGCAATGAATGGCGTATCGCCGGGGTCTCCTGGGTCTCCCTTCAAGCCGTCCTTGTTGATGGGTACGGTCTCCCTGTCAACACGCTTCACCTTCGTATTGCCGTTCATCTGCCACAGCTCAAGAACGAGGTTATAGTGGCTGGCGGCGTTGGTGTTCGTCACGGATATATCAGTGCCGACATTTTTATAGCTGCTCGGAGTGGCCACGTTATCCCATCCGTAATAGACACGGTAGCCACTCAACGAACTCAGAATATCGGTCTCGTTACCCACCGTGCGCTTCACGCTGGGCGTGACGCTCTGTGAGCTGGGTGTCAGCACATCACTTGCGTTACGGCTGAAAGCAAGGGCATTGGGGATAGGCTCAAGCTGGTATATCGTAGGGGTTACACCGGGAGCACCTCCTGCCTGTGGCTGGAGCGTGAAGCGGGCCGACTTGCTGCCCCGTGCACTGGTGGCTGTGATGTCAATGAAGATAGTCTTGGTATAGGCAAAGGTCGTGCTACCGAGGGTGACTGTCACCTTGCCAGTGGTAGCATCGGTAGTCACGGCCACCTCACTGCCGCAGTTGGTGTTATCCTCGTATTTCTTCGTTGTCGAGATACCTGTCAGCTCCAGCGGTGTGAGGCCGTAGAACATAGCCACCGTCGTCTCACGCGAAAGGGAGGCACCAATCTTTCCCTCGCTGTCCGTACCGAAAGCATCCTGCTCGTTGTCAAGGTCAATGGTAAAGGCAGACTCACCCTGCGCACCATTGAGGCCATCCTTATTGATAGGCAGCGTCTCACGGTCTATGATGTTGCTGTCGGCAATCGATGAAGTACCGCTGGCCGTACTCAGCGCAAACTCATAGGCAACGTTTGTCGTGCTGCTCTGTATTCTCAGGTAGAAGTTATTCGATGAAAGGTCTTTCATCCACGCCCATGAGCCAGCCGTACCATCGGCTGCAATAGCGCGGTAGAAGATATTGTACTTGTTGGCGATGTTCATCAGCTCTGCCTGGCTGCTGCCGACATGCTTCTCAACGGTCTCGCCCACGGTCTTCGTATAGCCGCAGCGCACGTCAACATAAGAAGGGGTCAGCTGATTGGAGGCGTTTCTGGCAAACGACGCCTCTGTGCATGACAGGAGCAGCTGATAAATCTCAGGCGACACGCCGGGCTGTCCGCTCTTCACCACATTGGCCGTGAACACAGCCCTGTAGGTCTCGCCGTTGAAGCCGACGGGGATGGTGGCCGCAAAGCGGTCAGCAGAGAGTGTAGTGTTTGCAGGTATCGTCCACTGAATCTGAACATAGTCGCTGCTGGCGGTTATCGTCGGCGTGATACCTGCAATCTTGATGTTCGCCGCCGTCGGCTGTGTGCTCTGCGCCGTGATATTGTCCGGCCCTTTGTAGAGCCTGTAATTGGTGGTGAGCACCACCTGCGCCAACGTCTTGCCTGTGCTGTCTGCTGGTATGGCGTCCATTTCGTTGTCGAGGTCAAGGAGATAGATGTCCTTACCGCTCTTACCCCACACCGTAGGGCCGTCAACGAGATAGACGGTTTCTGTATTGCCGTGACCATCCACATACACGGTCTTACAGCACCTCCAGCAGTACGGCACATTCTCGCTATAGCCAGTGGCGTTGAGGGCCTTCCAGGTGTTCCATTCTGCTTCAGATGTCGGAGCGGCAGGCATGACACCCGTGTCATTGGCCTTAAAGCGGTAGTCCTGCGACTGGATGCCTCTACCGTCCACACCCTGCGCACCTTCGACCACGACACTGATAGTATGGCGCTCGATCTCCACCGAGCCATACCACAGCGAAAAGACGATGACTGAGCAGTTGGACGTTGAGACATTGCTGCCAAGGGTGTAGTTGGAAGCCGTGTTGTTGTCTTTCTGTACCTTGATGGAATAGCCAGTAGGTATGCTGCTCTGAGCATCAGCGGAGCCGTCGGCGTTCCTCTTCACCAGCGAACACGTCACGTTGGCCGGGCTGAGGTTGTCGTTAGCGTCTTTCAGTATCGAGGAATGAGAAGGTACGAGGTCATAGTCTATACCGTTCTGTCCCATGGAGCCTGCGAACTCCACCACAGGGGCGAGGTGTGTGCCGTCCGTCAGCCATGTGACGGTCTTATGCCACAGATACGGTGCTGCAGGTGTAGGCATGGGGATAGTACCGCCAGCAGGTACGAACTGCCAGCGAGAGTCATCAACGGCGGGCTGTACGCCCGTGGCTTCAACGATATAGTAGTTGTCTATGTGGTCAACGCTCACCGTCGGCTTCTGTGCGCTGACGGAAAACGAGTTGGAAATAACGTTTCTCATTCTCTCTTGCTGCTTTAAGATGATTTTTGATATAAAGGAGGCAGGGCGCTAACCCTGCGCTCCCTATGAGGCGGTGACGATACCCTCTATCTTATAGCCGTGCTCGGCGATGAAAGAGTAGGGAATGGTCATAGTGCCTTTGTTGTTGCTGACCGAGACCGAAGGCACACTGCCCGTAATCTCGTTCTGCTGGCCGTCGTAGAAATGGACGGCAAAGCTGGTGTAGCCCGTGTTGATGGCAGTGCTGTCCTCCATCGTGGCCACCCACATTGTCACCGTACATGACTCGCCGGGTGCCAGCTGGCCGCTGAAGTCAGCATCGGCGGCGTTCAGTGAGATATATAAGTACTCGGGGTCTTGCGTGTCGTCGATAGACGAGAACGCCGTGGCCACACGGTTGTTGAAGCTGCTGTCGGTGAAGAAGTCACAGCGCACCATGAGGTTGTCGGTGACGTCCACCTCATTGATGGCCAGCGTCCGTGCGTTTCTCGCCGACACATACTCGTCGCCCGTTCCGGCATTGTACCACTTCGTGTAGTATGTCGCTGGCGTACTGCCGTCCTCGGCATACAGGGATGCAGTGAGCGTCACCGTCTGGTTCTTCTCGCTGATGATAGCACTCTCAGGTGAGATAAGGCCAAGGAAGCCCTGCGAGGTCATCTGAGCAATCTTCACGTCCACCTGGCACTGGAAGGCCATCTGCTTGCCCGCTACCTCTATGCTGCCCTTGAAGCCGATGGTGTCAAGGTCAATGTTCGTGGCGGAGGCAAGATTGCTGATAACGGTCAGGCAGGGAACGGAATAGGTGTTACCGCCAAGGCTGGCCGTTGTCGTGCCTTTCTGGAAGAGAGGGGCATTGTCAGCGTCGAGGAAGTTCGTGCTTTTATTGTTCGCGTCGAACTGTATCACCACATCGTTATAGAGCCACTGCCCGTTATTGATGGCATTGTTGGCGATGTAGGTCACTCCACGGCGGGCAACAAGGTACACCACAGGCTGGGCCGGGTTGGGGTCTTCCTGCGTGGCCTTCCAGTTGGGTATTGCCTTGCCAGTGTTGGCGTTGAAGTTCTGCGACAGCGTGCCGCTGATACGCAGCGACCCCTGTATGGTCACGCCCTCTTGAATGGCGGTGATGCAGAAATGATTGGAGATAGCGTTTGGCATTGTTCTTTCGTTTTTTAGATTCTACGTTGTAAATAGGCTCCCAGTCAATGTGAGCCAGCAGACGCATTCGGCTGTGAACACGCCTTTGCCCTTCATCGTCTTACCAAGCTCACCCCACGGCTGAACGTAGGGCTACCCATGAGGAACAGGAACAGCATCCATGCGCCGAACCATTCGGGGTTTATCAGCAAGACGCAGACCTGCGACAGGATGCCGGCAGCGATGGCAAAGACGTAGTGCAGAGTGTTCGCCTCGTTCTTCACCAGCGGCATGGCACCACTGAACAGCAGCCCGGCGATCGTCAGGAAACCGACACACGTCCAGCTCTCAGGCAGGGCATCCATCAGTGAGGGCAGGATAAGGAAAGCCACAGCCCACAGCCATAGCGTCCACAGCCATTGCCCTGCTCTCGGCAGGAGGTACACCATTGCCGATACTGAGTCAGGCAGCTTGCGACCGTGCCAGATGGCTGCCCCCACGTAGAGGACAGCCAGCACGGCGGAAATGATGAGCATTATCATTGACGTACTCATATCACATCACTTTAGGGCCACTCGCCAAGGGGCTTACGCAACACTGGCTCTTCCTCTGGTTTCTGGAAAGCGGGGTTCCGTGTACTCACGTCTCCAGTGACGGCATCGACGAACACCGCCCAGTTATTGTCTCCAAAGATGTACTGAGCATTACAGACGTATGGGCCGACAGGTATTCGCAAGACGCACGTCCTATTGGTAGGCTTTGGTATGTTCGCTTGCATCATGCGGTCGTAGGCGGCTTTGAACGTCAAACAAATCTGTGTGTCTGTCAGCGGGTCGTTCTCAGCCATGAAGGTGTGTAGTGCATATTCGGCGCGTTCTGTAAGGTCTGTCTTGAAAATGTAACACCATACATCATACACCTCTCTACCCTTCTCGTCGGTCTCAGACTTTACCTGTTGGAAGATGTTCTTCACGAAAACAACCTTTCCAGTGGCATCCTCCGCGTCGAAACGGTCAGCGTACAACGCCGTCGTCTCGTACCAGATATAATCGCCGCCGATCTCGTTGAAGAGCTGCTGACGGTCAGTAGAGATAACCGTCTCAGGCACAAGTTCGGTCACTTGGGTAACGGTCTCCTTGGGGGCCTCACCCTTTTTCTTACACTCGCAGGACGTCAGCCCCACGGTCATGCTGAACAGGAAAGTCAGCATACAGAGCAAAATTGTCTTCTTCATACTGTTTGTTTTTAGAAGTTGGAAAAATGAGAAAATTACTCACCGAAGGTAGGCTGTTGTGGGTAGCCGTCCTCGATGTCGTAGTTCAGGATAGCACTCACGTCGTCAAGAGCGGCGACGGCTGCTTTGTGCTCGGCAGTCTTGTCATAGCACTCAGAGGCATACACCTCCAAAGCGGCGAGCATCTGCAGGCCAGCGTCGGGGGTGATGGTGAACGACTGGGTACCCAGCCACAGGGTTGAGGTGGTCTTGCCGACAGCCTTCTCAGCGTTGAGACGAGCGATAAGGCCGTTGCGCGTCTCCTTGTCAAGCCACATCGGCACACCGTTGTAGCTGAACTGGTTCACGGCATCGCTCTTGTCATAGGCGCTGATGCGGGCAATGACGGCACGGCGGGCAAGCTCCAGCTCGTTGCCGACATGCTGGCCACCCTGCACAAGGGCAAGCAGGGTCATCGCCGTCTGCTCCTCGGCCTTATCATCGTCGAAGCCCTTCTCCACCATTGCGGCCTTGATACGGTCGAAGGTGAGCGGCTGCTCCACACGGACGATATGGGCGAGATAGACGGTGCGGGTCTCCTCCTCACCATTGCCCTCTCCCTGGTTAATGACTTCCGTAACCTCCTCGATGTCGAAGTTGATACGGGCGACGGAGCCTTCCGGCTCGATGAGCGCGGGGCGCTCGCTGAATGTGGTCTTCTTGATTTCCATATTCGTACTGTATTTGGGGTTGATGATTATTCTATCGTATAGTCAGGGAGGCCGGAGGCATTGGCACGCTTCAGCGTCCCGCGGAAAGGAAAGGCTTTCTGGTCGGAGATATACTGCAATATCTGAGTCAACTTCTGATTGTTGGTGAAGAACTTGTATTTCTGACCGTGATCCTCAACCTGCACGACGGTGGCGGGCTTGTTGTACTTCGACTTCACGCCAAACTCCGCATCGAGGAACGTAATCTCCCTGTCACAGAGCATGGAGGCAGAGACTTTCGTCCCTTCCATGATACGCTTGCCGTCACCGTCCAGCCTGTCGAAGGTCGGCACCTGCAAATCCTTGAATGACTTCATACCCATAACCTTTCTCCAGAGATTGAATCCGTCGCAGTGCAGCAGCCATCCCTTATAGCTCGTAGCCACCTGATACCTCCGCATGGGGTCCTTCAGGCGGTGCATCTTCTGCTTGAACTTCCTTTTCATCCTGTCACGGATGAAGGTGTGAGTGCTGAAGAACTGATAGCCTACATAGTCCAGCCTGTGCTTCTCGTCAATGACCTGCACGCCGACATTCTTATGCAACGGCTGCTCCATCACGTCACGGGCATAGTCCCTGACAAAGTTCACGGCCTTCCATATCTCCCTCGGACTGGTGCCGAAGATTACAAGGTCATCGCAGTAAATCTCTACCCACACATCGAAGTTGGCCATCAGCAGACGGCAGAGCGGACCTGTGTAGTAGTTCGCCATCGGTTGGATAGGAAACAGCCCAATCCCTAACCCCTCGTCACAGGCGGTCACCGTCTCCCAGATAAGGTAGCGGATGCCTTTGTCGCCGAACTTCAGCGCGAGAAGGTCATAGATTTTCTGCTGGTCGATGTTATGGTAGAACTTCACGAAATCCATCTTAGCGAAATAGACACGCTCTCTCGAATGAGCGTCTATCCACTTGCGGGTACGACGGGCGGCGAAGTGCATCCCCTTGCCTGTGATGGAGGCAGAGGAATCATAGTAGTACGCCCTCCGCATCGTCGGCATGATGACCTGCATCATCGCATGGTCTTTGATATGGTCGGGATAATACGGCAGCTTGTGCAGCAGTCTGTCCTTACCGCAGGGGCAGTGACGCACACACTCATGGCCCGGCGACGTGTGGAAGGTGCCGTCGCGCAGCATATCGGACAAAGTGCTGAGGTTCCCCTCAACATCTTGGTCGAAGATACGGACGCCCTTGTGCGCACCCTTACCCTTCCTTGCCTCATGGTCAGCAAAACGAAGGTTACCCATGTTATACACCTGGGCGATGCGCACCTTGCGGTTCTTACCCCGCAGCCGTGCCTTGCGTTTATATGCCAACTCCTGCTCTGCCATAGTCCTTTGTAGTTCAAGAGAGAACGGCTACTACCTCTTTTTCTTCTGCCTTCTACACTTCGCGGCTCACGGGCTTTCGGTATATGCGTACAACTGCATTGCTTACTTGCGCGAGGGGATTCTGTTTCGTACCCTACGCCTCTTGTGTTCGCTCTGTCGGGCTGTTGCTGCCTTGGGCGGCAGTCACTCCCTCCATCGAGACAGGCTCAATCGTGTGCCCTTTCGGACAGCGTATCTTCTTTTAAGTGTTGATGTTCAGGCGAGCGCCGATGTTCGTGTTCGAGTTCGAGAAAGCGTTGTTCGAGTTCGCGTACGAGAGACCGCATTGCGCACCGTTATTCGCGTTACCCCCGACGTTCAGCAGCTCCACGATTTATTGCCTTTTCGGGCTGCGGCGAGTCTCTCCGCCATTCTTGCAGCCCTTCGCCTGTGTATCTCCTTCGGAGTAGTAGAAGGTGGGAAACCTCACCACCGACGGCACAGGCGATAGTTCTTTTGTGTGCTCAGGAAGTCAGAATGTTCTCTCTTTCCTTGTCAGTTCTTCGTTCAAGCAGAAGGGATGGCCCCACACGGGGCGGGGCTTCTCCCTCTGGTTTTAATTTGTTTTACTTTTTGTTGATTGTTGATTTGATAATTTCTGTTAGGCGTTCCCCCGCCAGGAGGCGGGGCGTGTTGCGTTCTTGCTACACCGTCTGCCCCGGCCTCCGCTTACGCGGATGCCAGTGCAGCCAGTTCCGCGCCGCTCACGATTTCCGGTTCTCCGTAGAAGGCCAGGCGAGCGCCGACGCTCGTGACCGAGACCGAGAAAGCGTAGTTCGAGCGCGCGTACGAGAGACCGCATCGCGCACCGTTATCCGCGCTACCCCCGACGATCAGCAGCTGTCCTGTAGTGGCAGCATAATAGCCGTCACAATAATAGGTGCTACTACCGCCTCCGGTGACATTCTGAGCAATCATATCCCAGTTCGGGCCAAGCTCCATGCCTTTCACATAGGCACCCGAGGCAGACTGCACAGCACATACGAACTCACGGCCTTCGGCGCTGTTGCTCACCACGTTGCCGGGATAGACGACGGCCTTACGGACATCATCATCCATATAGAAGCGGATGCCGGGACGGAACTCCCACAGCTTGCCCCACAGGTCCTCGAAGCCGAAGAGCTTCACAGGGTACTGGTCGCCGATGGTGGCGTCAGTGTAGTACACCTTGCCGCTACCGTCACCCAGTGACTTCAGCAAGCCCATGGGAACGTCTCTTGCAGCCTCCCAAGAAGATGTCTGGAAACCTGCGCCGATGGTGGTCTGTGAATCAAGGTTGCCATAGCGGGCCTGATACAGGGCGTTAATCAGGCAGTGGAATTGGTAGTTAGCCAAACCCCACTGAGAGCCGAGCAGCTGTGCAGCAGCCCAGAACTGGCTCATGGTCTGCGAGTGCTTCGGGGCCTTGTCGGGACGGCTGTGTGCCTTGTTGTTGGTGTCATACCAAATCTTGTAAGCACCTACCCAGTGAGGGCTGTCGAAGACCTTGCCGCCGTCGATAGGCACGGTGCCGCCGAAGTTCATGGTCTTTCCCTCGGCCTTGAAATGGCAGTCGGGAACATGAACCATCGTCTCCGTAGCCTGCTCCAGTGCTGTCGTGAACGCCGTGCCGTCGGCAAACTTAGTCCAGTCGGAGCCGTTGAGCTTGGCAGCATATACCTTGCCGTCCTTCAACAGGAAAGCGTAGCCGCCCATCTGTGCCTGATACAGCTCAGCAGCACCACGGTTGTTTACGGCAAAGGCCGGGCTGCTGTTTCCTTCGAGCGTGAAGTTCGAGGCGAGAGCACCGATGACGGTAGAGGGAACAGAGGCGTTGCCGACCTCTTCAGGAGTGGCCTCGTAGAGGTCACTGTTGCTGGTGATGCAAAGCACCTTGGCGATACCTTCACCAGACGCGAGTGTTGTCTTAGCTTTTTTCATCTTTTCTGATATTAAAAGGGTGAATTGATTACGTGCGGATAGCCATTGTCTGGTTATTGCTCATTTGGAAAATCTCTCCGCTGGGGTCGGCGATGATGTCATAGACCTCACGCATGGCTACGTTTGGGTCAACGATATACTTCTTGCCCGACGTGTTGAAGAGGTAGGCTTGCGGCACATCGACCTGCAATCCCCATGCTCTGAGACTACGGGGAGCGTTCTGTGTGCCTTGCTCACGGACGCACCAGTTTGTCAGCAGCCAGTGGCGTTTCTGTGCCTCCGTCATATCGTCATGCTTGGCGACATGGACGAACAGGCCAAAGGTCATGCTCACCGTCTCCTTGAAAACCTTGTCACCGCCATAGCTGAACACCACAGGCTGAATCTTTGGGAAACGCCATGCGATGGAAGCCGTGGCGATGTTCGGAATGTCAGGTGCCACCGTTGACGTGCCGCTGCCGACACCGATACGCGCCCTGACAAGGATATTGGCGATAAAGTCCACGTCAATAGACAGGATGGAGGTGTTCTTTCCGCTGACATACCAAAGGCAGTCATCGGTGATCGTCTGCCATGTGCTGCCGTTATTCAGAGAGTAGTCCCAGAACCACGCCACATCACTTGTCTTATCCACGCTGCCATGCCTTGCCTCTGCCTCGAAGGTGTAGATGGTGGTGGCAGCAGACAGCGGGTAGTGCTTGCGGGTACGGTCACAGAGGATGCTGATATTCCACTGCTCGTCGGCCTGTAGGATGCCTGCGAGCGGGAGGGTGTCAGAGAGCACTATCTGCCCGTTGGTGCGCGGGTCGGTGAATCGTGCCTCGCAGTAGATGGTGACACCGTTCAAGTGCGTGAAGTTCTTCCTCACATAGAGGTCACGGCCAACGACGTAGTAGTCATCTGTAGTGTCGGTAGACACCACCTGTGTGCCGTTGGTCTGAGTGTCAGCAGCGGTAGCCGCCGTGTTGTCCTTCACGAACCAGTACACTTGCGGAACGAGCGTACTTGCGTCAAACGAATCGTCAGGGTCATGGATTTCGTAGTCAGCACGGAGGCGTAGCGGTCCGTCGGTCTGTGTACCGTTGCCATCCACCACCAAAGCGTGCGTGTGGTCAGGAATCCACTCCTGCGATGTCTGACGGTAGAACTGCGTCGTGCTCAGTCCACCCAACACCTTGATTTTCATCTGCGTGTTGAGCGGTCTGAACACGGTAGTCAC
Source organism: Bacteroidaceae bacterium (assembly GCA_016292045.1). GTDB lineage: Bacteria > Bacteroidota > Bacteroidia > Bacteroidales > Bacteroidaceae > Physcousia. The sequence goes on from JAEEZX010000064.1 coordinate 41,749, forward strand.
CGCAAACGGCTGGGAGTTGTTCAGTTGTCTCATTATTCACCTACGTTTTTAGGAATTGCCAGTACGTCGGAATCCAGGAGTGCGTCAAGCACATACTCCACAATCTTTGCCGGAGTGATGGAGCAAGCCTGTCCGTTGGTGTCGATGGCCATGAGCCGTGCCACTACAGCACCGTTGTTGACCTCCGGCGACTCATTAGAGGTAGCGGCCTCGATGGCAGCGGCAGCATCGAAATACTTCTGCCACCAAGCGGTATCGGTGACAGGATGACCGAGGTTGTTAGGCTTCTTGCTCTGATAGACGCTGACACCGCTCTGCACCTGGTCGAGCACATCATAATTGTAAGTGGGGTCATACTCGCCCTTGCTGAAGGGGAGGATGCGGGCTACGTTTTTCTTCATATCTTTGTCGTTTTTAACTGTTAGGTTCAAAAGTCAGATAGCCACTCTCGTAGTCCACGCCGAAGTTACCGCTGCTGATACCTTCCTGCTCCAAGTAGCCAGTATCGAAATTCGTTGACAGCACCAGCGGCTCATTGCCTTCTTCGAGGTCATCAAGACGGCCATCGAGGGAGGTCAGCGTCTCGTCGATGCTCTGCAGCGTAGCATCAAGAGCCGCCTTGCCGGGCATAACGATGTCATCATACTGCGCCGACTGAGGACTGGCGAAGCACTTGATACGGAACTGCTGCCCTTCTGTGCAGTCAGGCAGGATAACGGTGGCTGTCGTCTCTACCACCACGTCCTTATACTTGCCCCAAGGCAGTGAGGAACTGAGGCGGGTCTCCACCACGGCAGGATAACGGCCAGCAACGGCAAAGAGCAGCTGGACGTTCACGTTGCCGTTGAACACGTCCGAGATATAAATGCCGTCTTGTTGAGTGAATGTTAAGTTTGTCATATCTTCTGGGTTTTGGTTACATCGTAATGATATTCGGAATCTCCAGCCCGTCGTAGTGGGCGGTAATGACGAAGTTCACCATCGGCCCGCTGCCCCATGTAGGAGGCATATCGTCATTGGTGATGCGGATAGTGCGGGTCATCGGCGTTGACGGCCAGTGAGCGGATGGCCACCCCTGATCGGCCTGTTTGTCAGCAGCCGTGCGGGTGTCCGTCTGCTCCCCGTAGTTGCCTGTATAGCGTGACCAGACCCAATCACTCGCCTGTAGGCTATCGGTGATGTCATAGTTGCCGCACAGCAGGCGGGGCTCAAGAAAGAGGTTGACGTAGCTCGGGTGCTGCTGGGCGTTGTATATCCGCTGGCCACTCTCGTTGTAGAAGCGTATCTCCAAGTCATTGACACCGTACACCATACCCCACACATTAGAGAGTGGGTGTGGCTCGTCACCTGTGCTGGTAACCACCTTCAAGTACCACTTACAGCCGCCGTAGGTGACTGTCGGATAGCTTCGCGCTGTTCGGGTGTAGGTCGTCAGTTCGTCCCAAGGGCCTTTGAAATCCTCCACGGCGTAAGCCCGTGTCAGCACAAAAGAGGCTGAGGTTGTGTAGGTGTCGGAGTTTCCCTGCGCATTAGTCACCTCGCGGCTGGCAGCAACGATAAACACCGCTCCTGTCTCGGGAATATCGGCAAAGGTGAAGTTGAGGGCAGAGGGGATGCCGTCAGGATAGGCCGTAGCCTTCGCCGCGTTCCAGGCAGCATCGGCCTGTGCGTTACCCGTCTGCCGTGTGATGCTCAGCGTGTAGCCACTGCTGATAATCGTTCCCTCGATGTCTTTCAGCACAAAGTCAGCCCGCAGCGTCTCACCATCGGCAACGGTGCCGTCGGCGCGTGACAGCCGTATCTCCAGCCTGTCAGAGAAGCGGGTGAACTGGTCAAGGATGCCGTAGATATGCGCATCCTTCGTGATGAAGCCCTCACCTTGGAACTCCTTGCGGTAGATGACCTGATTGTTCGCGTCCAGCTCCATCATCGTGAAGCCCGTGAGGTCGCCCCATGCGCCCATGAGGTTGTGATCCTCCCACTCCCATGTGTTCACGCCCTCATAGCGGGCCATGTAGGAGGTGGTGTAGATGAAGAACTTCTGACGCTCTGGCTTCGTGCCGTCGAAGGAGCCGCTGACAGACAGCACACTCCACTGCTCGGGATATGGCGACCATCGCTCAGGGTCAGCACTGAACTGTCTCAGCTGCACGGTGACAAGGCCATTGGCAAGAATCCTGTCATCTGGCTTGGCCACATAGCCTGCATCCCTTGCGATGTAGTACGTCACATCATCAATGACACGCTCCACGATGTCGCCGACGGTCAGCACACGGCAGTAGATAGACTGGAAGCCTGCCCGCTGAATGTTTCCGTGACGGTCGTCGCTGTTGGCAACGGCATTCTTCGTGCCGTCCATATTGTGCCAGAAGCCACGGAGAATGTCGCCGGGAACAAACTCACCAGGCTCTCCGTTATTCAGGTCAAGGACAAACGTACTGGTGTGGTTCGTGGTGTCTGTGCTGATAATCTCCTTCACCCGACCCTTGCCAGCAGAATCCCATCGTGTGCCTGCCAGCACCTCGATAGAGTTATACTTGATGGTAGGCACCATCAGCGACTCGGACAGCTCCAGTGAGCGGGCGATGATACTGCCATCAGGGAGCACCCTAACGCCCTGCCGCGAGCCGATGCCTACCACAGCATCCTTCTCGAAGTCGCCTACGGTGGTCGTGCTTTTCAGCACTGTCTCACCCTCCACATACGCCGTACTCCTGACATTGACGCAATTCAGGTCAGCATTACCTTCCTCGTCGATACCAAACAGACCCTTCGCCTTTATCCAAAAGCCTTTGAGTAAGCCGAGATAACCTTTGGCCGTATCGTCCTTATCCTTTCTCAGCCAGCGGTCGTATGCAGGGGAGTTGGTGGTGACGTCGGTGGCCTTGTCAGCGAGCTTCGCATACTCACTCTCCTTCGCCTTGTCAACGTTCTTAGCCTTGTCAGCTTCTTTGGCATGGTCAGCCTCCTTCGCGTGGTCGGCCTCAGTAGTATGGGTGACATTGGTCGTGGTGCCGCCCGTGCTGCCATTACCGACGCCGCCTTTCTGCAGCTCCATGACAGCACGCACAAGCTGATTCCACTTCTCGGAAGAGGTTCTTCCGAAAGCGTCCAGTCCGGCGTTGAGCAGTCCACGTAAGTCTATCATACCTTATCCTATTTTTCTGATGACGATGCCACCGATGGAGGCGGCAGGCTTGCCGACCCGCTTGATAAGCCCTTTCTCCTTGCAGTAGGCCACGCAGTCCTTCAAGTAGCTGTTGGCCACCTCCAGCGTATTGTTGTATGCGTCCGACCGCTCCTTGGAAGAGAGGCGGTCTGAGTAGTCGCCGCTTTTCACCACAGAGCCATAGCGTGTGCTCTCCACGTCGCCGACCATGAGGTTCTGAGCATAGACGAAATAGGAGATGGCCACCTTCAGGCCCATGAAGCTACGGATGCTCTCGCCGTCGCACCCCTCATTGATGACATAGGAGCCACCATCAAGGAGCATGGTCTTCACCTCGTCGCGCTGCTCAACTGCTTTATCCTGTTCGGCAAGCAGCCCTATAAACAATTCATCACCGAGAATGGGCTTTATATGTAATTGCTCGGCTTCGGTGATGAACGCTGTGAGTTTGTCGTCGGCAACCTTGCCGATGGGTCTTCCGAGCTTTCGTAGCTCTTCCGTAGTCAGTAGGTGTTTCATTTCGTTTCCTTATTGCTTACATATACCAGTGGTTGCACTTCATAGTCATTCGTCGGGTTAGCCAGCTCATACCAGTAGTCAAAGACACGCTTCAGCGCACGGCTGATGGCACGTCTCTCTTTGCTGACATAGCTGTTGTAGTATTCGTATGCGTCAGAGAGAATGTCGCTGCTGAAGCCGAGGCTACCGAAACGGATTCTGTACCACGGCTCCTGACCAAATGCAGCATAGATACGGCTGGTGACGCTCTCCTCGGTGGACTTGAAGCTGCCGTCAAAGTTGGTGGCTTGGAAGCGCACAAACTTAGGCTCGTCCTCGTCACTCTCTACCGTCACGTCCATGATGGCACAGGCATTCTCGTCGCCCTGGAACACGTTCAGACTCTCGCTGACATCACTTTCATCTTTCTTCTCCAGCTGCTTGCCAGTCTCAGGGTCGATGCCTAACGTCTGACCCTTCTTGTGTACGAGCATACCAGCAGTGAGGAAGTTGTTTCGGGTGTTACGGTACTTCACATTGTCGAGACCTTCATCCGTAGAAAGCGCCGTCACCACCTTGTCATAGATAGGTACAGGGTAGTCCCACTTTCCATCCATGGAGAACCACAGAATCTGTCCGCGGTAGTTCTCGATACCACCGCTGGCCACTATCTGCGCCATGACCACCTCCTTGCGGGGGTTGAAGGTGAAGATTTTCTTCAAATTGCTCTTGCTCACCTCGATCTTCTTTCCCTTGCGTGTCTTCTTACCGCTCCAGTCAGGGTGAATAAGGATATGCACGACCTTACCATCCACAGACTCCTCTTCGAGCCTGCACTGCATGAAAGGAACATGATGCAGCTCCACAATCTCGCACATCATGTTATAGTTGACGTGGAGAGCGAAGCCGTGGAACAGCGCCATGTCCTGTGCAATCAGGTGGTAGATGTCATCTACCGTCTGGCCCTGTCTGTTACACTCATATTCAGAGAAATCGGTATTGTTCAGCCCATTACCCTCTATGAACGTCTGGAAACGCTCAAGGCAAGTGCCACCGTTTGCGCTGCTACGGATAAGGTCATACATTCGCTGGGGGTAGAGGTTATCTTTTCCATAGCTCTGTATGCCGAGGTTACTCTGATAGCTGCTCTCAAAACGTTTCTGTGAGCGTTTTACATTGTTTATATTCATAGGGGATAATGGGCTGAACGATAATAACGGGAAATGTGATAGTGAGAAGGGGAGGGCTTACTTGCCCTCCTCTGTAGAAGTCTCAGCAGTAGGGGCCTCCTTGGGTGCTTCGTCCTTCGGGGCTTCCTTCGTACCCTTGCCAGCCTTTGCTTTCAGGGCTTTCTCCAAAGCTGCGGTGAGGCGTTCCACCTCGGCCTTCAGCTCGTCATTCTCCTTGTGCAGGGCCTTGACCTCGGCTTGTGCCTCGTCCTTGCCCTTCTCCACCGTGTCAGTGGCAGCGACAACCTCCTTGCGGAGAGCGTCGGCCTCGTCCTTGGCGGCTTCAAGGTCAGCTTTCATGGTGTTCACCTGCTCGGTCAGGGCGGTGATTTCACCATCCTTACCCTCTGCCTCGGCAGTCAGCTTCTCGACCTCGGCCTTCAGCTCGTCATAGGTGGGAACGCTTACCGTACCTTCCTTGCGGGCCTTCACGCGGCTCTCCCAATCGGTGGGATAGACCTCGAACATACTGATGTGCTGAGGGAACTTAGCGAGATAACGCTCTGCCACCTCGTCGGGGCAGTTGTTCAGCGCATAGAACTTGTTCTTTCCCGGCTCCTGTAAGACGATGCCGGGCTTCAATACATAATTAGCTTTCTTTGGCATTGCTCCTAATTGTTTAAGTTTAAGCATTGTCTCGATGTAGGCATCACGCCAGCAATCCCTACACCCAGTGTTTCTTACCCTCTTTCCGCAAACTTCGGAATAGAGCTGTTCGATAATCGCTTGGTCGGAAGATGAGAAGCCGGAGTCGTACCGACTTCTCATTTCCTCAAGCGTTCTTAGAGTCTCCTGATAGCTTGCCATAGTTTACTGATTGGCAGTAGCAGTCAGGAGCGATTCGAGAGCGGTGCGCGAGGCGGCGATGCTCGTGTTGTAGTAGAAGATACCACTCGACGGGGCATTTGCCTCCTGCAGGGTCACGGCCCAGCCGCCATCCGTCTCCTCCGAATACTTCTCGTTGGTAATCTCGGTGGCGGTGAGACCAGTCTCCAGACCGAAAATCTCAAAGGTATTCTTCTTGTCAGTACCCTGGAACTTGTTCTCCAAGATGACGACGTAGCGGCCATTGGCCAGCGGGTCGATGATGTTCTTCGCAACATCGGGGCCGCTGTTCAACACCACAAGCGAAACCGTCTTGTTGAACTTGTTACGATAGGTAGAAGTGGCAAGAGCCGTCTGCGTACCCGTGAAGGGCGTGCTGCCAGGAACAACGACCTTGTAAGCCTTCTTACCGCCAGTGAGCAACGTCAGTGCGGACACGACGTTATCAGTCTTGGTGAGGGCGTCCCAGTCGATGTCATCGAAGTTCATAATGTAACCAGTATTCTTCATACCGGGTACTTGCGGGTTAGCGCAAGAGCCGCCGATGTCCTGAGCCAGTTTGAAATCACATAATTCTGCAGGCATAGTCTTTACGTTTTAAGAGTTAGGAATGTGGGCGCAGCGACCGAATTTTTACGTCCCGACACCGCGCCCGTTTTCGTTTAGATAGCGACCTGTACGAGGTTGTCCTCACCTACCAGTGTGCCGAGGTTAGACTCAGCATAGATGAAGTTGTCGCGCTTGCGGTCGTCGAACTTCACGGTCAGAGAGGCCATGCGATCCTTGTCGGACGTGCCGACGAACAGGTTCTGAGGCGAAGCCAGCACAGCACGGTGCGGGTTGTTGAGCTTGGTCGTGGTGACGGCCTGAGCACCCTCGCCCGTAGTGGTGGTGATGGTCTGGTACTTCTTAATCATGCGGTCCCAGATGTCGAGTACCAGCACAGGATGACCGTCGTACTCGGAGAGCAGGATGCCCTCGGTTACGACCTGAGCAGTCATCTGATACTTGGTAATCTTATACACATCGGTACGCAGGGCCTTGAACAGGCTGTTCGTCATGAAGATGGCGTGGTCGGGCTTGTCAAAGATGCGGCCATCGGCCTCAGAGAGAAGGTCGTCGATGATGCCCATGGCATAACCTTCGACGCGGACAGCTGCCTTCTGAGCAGCGTAGGTCTCAGCCTCGTTTGCGCTGATGGCAATCTGCTGAGCAGGATTCTGGGCGATGATGGCCTCCAGGCGCTTCCACAGGCCGTCGCAGACCTTGAGCAGCTTGACGTCGATACCATCGGTGATGACACCGCCGCTTGCTACGTTCTTGGCAGCGGTATCGCCGAACCACGTCAGACGCCAGAACATGTCGTTGATGGCGCTCTTCAGCAGCGGCATGAGGAACTTATCCCAGTAGGGAGTGTCCTGCAGGTCAGCACGCTCGGTGCCTTCCTTCATGCCATAGCGGGCGATGGTGTCTTCCAAGTCCTCGTAGCAGATGCTCTTGGGGATTTGCCACTTGCCGAGCTCCCAGGTCTTCTCGAAACCTGTAATCTCGACGCTTGTGTAGGTCGGGTCACAGCCGCCTCCAGCCGTGCCAACGTCGCCCATGCGGTCGACATAGCCCAGCTTCTTACCGTTCTCGACGTTGACCATAGGAGTGACTACGCGCTCCAGGTCGGGGTCGTTGAACACAGAGGTGAACAAGAGCTCGTTAAGGTCTCTTATTGCACCATTGTCTACAGTGAATTGTTCAAAGTTCATTGCGGAGTTGTTTTAAGAGTTATACGTTTCAGTTTACTTACGAGCGTTGCGCTTGGCCTCCTGACGCTCACGCTGTTCGCGGAGCAACTGCTGGGTGCGGGTCTCGCCCTCCAAACGCTGGCCTCCCTTCTCCACGAAAGAGCGGTTGCCGGGGTGGAAGGTGGAGTGCATCTTGCAGACATTCTCCAGCCAAGCCTTGCCGCCTGCCTTGGCTACGGTGTCAAGGATAGCGGTCTCCTCCTCGGTCTTCTGAGCCTGAGTCAGAGACTCCTTCTCAGCTTCGAGGGTGGCCTTGTCATTGACGAGAGCTTCCTTCTCAGAGGTCAGCGTGCCGACGGCTGCTGTGAGATTCTCCTTGTCAGTTGTCAAGGACTGCACTTGCTGTTCGAGAGAACCCTTCTCGGATTCGAGCGTTGCCTTCTCTTCCTTCAGGGTGGCGTTCTCAGCGGTCAGCGTCTCCACCTGGGCGGTGAGGTCAGCGACCTGCTGCTTCAGGGCGTTCACGTCCTCGTCGTCGCTACCGTCGGCGGGAGTGATGCTTTCGATTACCTCGTTTGCGACAACAATCACGGTGCCGTCGTCAAGGGTGTACGTGCCGTTGGGATAGGCTTTGTCACCTACCTGCGGGTCGCCATCCTCACGCTCTACCGTGAACTCGCTACCGTCAGCAGCGGTAATCTTCTGATTGAGGATAGTGGACTCCACGTCCTCGATCTTGCTGAAGCCTGTCAGAGAGAGCAGCTTCTTCAGCAAACTGGTCTTTACTTCTGTCTTTTCCATATTCTTGTAATTGGGGTTTGGTTTCGTTGCCGTGTTCGGGGCAAGGGTGTCAGTGATGAAGCCCAGTTCCTTGGCTTTCTCCATATCCACGAACTTGTCTTCGTTCATCAGGTCTTGCAACTCCTGACGGTCAGCTCCAGTACGCTCAACATAGAGGTCGAGAATCTTCTTCTGCTCCTCCATGAGCGCAAGCTGCTGAGCATCGAGCTTGCCCTTCATCTTCTCCAGCTCGTCGGCGGTCAGACGCTCCATCGTGCAGAGGTCAAGCCATGCAAGGCTCGGGTTGTGTATGCACATTCTTGCGTTGGCGAAAGCGAAACGTCGCTCCTTGGGTGCAGCCAGTAGAATGATGGTTGCCATAGACGAGCACTGCCCCTCGATGGTAGCCGAGATTTCCTTACCAGACTGACGCAGGGCATCGTAGATGGCCCAACCCTCGATGCAGTCACCGCCGGGGCAGTGCAGCTTCAGGTCAATAGCGTTGTCTCCTTCGTCCATGCTGTTGATGAAGTCGTGAATGTCCTTGTAGCACACAGCATCGACGCCGAGCCAGTCACGGTACATTACTCGAGTTTCTTCGTCAACGATTTCGTTGTAGATACATAGTTTTGCCATTTTCTTCCGGAATTGTTGTGATTATACGGCAAAATTACATATTTAATAAGGAGGAAAATTTTTCTTTCGTCTCATTCCACTGAACCCGAAAGTGCAGCCAACATCAGCTTCAAACGCTGTATTTATCGCAGTTTCAGTGAGAAACGGACGTAAAAAAGGCCAATCCGAAAAAGACTGGCCGATAGGGCCTTACATCAAAAATGCCTGCCATCCATCACGGACAGCAGGCACCCCTTCAAAACTTTAACTGCAATGGGTGTGCTATTCACCCATCGCCTAAACAAATGGCTAAAGCACCATCTGATATGTCTCAGCAGACGTCATGGCTCAGACCCTCCTTCGGTAATGTCAATGAATACCACATCGTTCTTGTCAGCCCTTCTACTGCCACAGCAGACTACGCCATCGCATCCTTCAATTTGGAAGAAGCAATCGTCACAGCTGCCATCGTCGCATTTCTGGCAGAGCAGCTTATGACCCTTCACTTCGATGGTCTTACCCACTGGCACCTCGTTCACTTCGCCAGTGTCAAGCCCCTTCTCGTCGGCGTGCTTGATCCTCGCCTCGATATTGCTGATGATGTTATCAATGGAGCGACCTCTGTACTCAACAGCCACCTCTTTCAGGCAGTCAAGCATGGCCACCAGCTTATTATATTCCGTCTGTGTCATAGCCTACATCTTATCGTGTTCGTAAATCTGTTTCTCATAAATCTTTGCAGCCCTGTATTCAAGGTTGCAACCCTTGGAACTCTGCCAGGCATGGTCAAGATAGACGGCTTCGGCCTCCATCACTGCCTCTATGCAGCGGCCCATCGCCACAGATTCCTTCATTTCCATGTCAGAGGGAGGGTTGACGTTGAACGTGCTCACCAACCTGTCGTACTTGTCAAAACGGCTATCGTCTCTGATAACCTCCACCAGCAGATTCACACGGTGACGTGCCGCCTGCAGCTTCTCCTTCAGCGTTTTCTCCGGCCTGCTGTTAATGGGTGTCGATATGTATAGTGTTGCCATAATCTTCTGTAGATAAAGAGGCAGCAACTGGCGGCTCTTCCCGTAACGTGGGCTCGTACTTGCGGACTACCTGACGCCAATTCGTCACCGCCTACCGCTTCCTCTGTGTGGTTATTTCTTCAGGTGTTTCGCATTATAGACGCGCTGACGCTCATAGTAGGCAAGCATCTTCTTCCACTGCTTGCCGTTGTCAGCAGCATTGCCTTCATGCTCACTCGGCCATAGCGTGACAGAGAGCATGGTCTTTTTCGCTCTCTTGTTCTCGGAGAAGATGTCAACATTGACCGTGCCGAAGAGCGTAGGCTGCAAAGCAACGTGCACGTCCACTTTGTCCTCATAGGACTTTCTCAATAGTTCAAATACTGCCTCTAAAATCTCATTGATTTCTTTCGGGCACTTTGCTGGGATTTCCATAATTCTAAGTTTTGAAGTTACTATTTTGTTCCGATTCTCTATGCAACGGCCAAAGCCTGATGCAGTTCATTGTAGCTGATCTGGCTGACCTCCAGCTCCTCGCCGTCCTCGTCAAAGGCGGTGATGTTGTCAACCTCCACATTGCAGGCTACCCAGCAGGAGAGGTCTTCGATGTTGTTGTAGTCCACCTCATTGTGTACGTTCAAGTCCTCGATGAAGTCAGCGTCGATGGTGAAGTCAACGAAGATAAGGTTTTTGCCCTGCTCGAACTCAGCACCTTCTACCTTGGTAATGCTCCGACAGACTTCTCTTCCGTTGATGGCCTCGGCAATAGCCTTAATGGTGGCCTTCGTCAATTTAATTGCTTTCATAATCGTTTTGTTTTGAAGGGTTGTTTATCTTATTTGTCAGTACAAAGGTACAAAGAAGTTATCAAATACGCAAATTTTACCAAGAAAATTTATCTTTTCTACGAAAATTTTTTTCACTCCTCGTCACGAAAGAAGAAAGACTGTATGAGGCAGTAGCGACCTTCGCCCTCATGCTCGATGACCGATTCCACATTCTGATCTTCGCTCTCCATCGCTTTCAGCCGTTCCTCCAGTATCAGGAAGGCACTGGCACAATCGCCACCTGTCTCTCTGCATACCAGCCACTCCAATACGTTCTCATGCCACTTTGCATCTACTATGCAGCCAGCAACAAAGCCGACCACCCTGTGTATGCCGTAGGCCAAATGCCAGTCGTCGAAAATGCTCTCTATCCAGTCAGTAGTGACGTTCTTTTCGTCCAATGGTGCAGGAATCTTTTTCATAGCCTGGCCCTCCTTTAGTTCATTAAGAGGGTCAGGTCATAGGCTCCCATCGGGTCGGCCATTGTGCCGCAGAAAGAAGCGATTATCTGGACGCTCACATCGTCTTTCAACTCGTCTGAGCTGATAGTGTAGCGGTAAACCTTGCGGTGGCCGCACTCACCAAGCACTCCCTCGTAGTCGCTGCTGATGAAGGTCAGCGTTGCGCCCAGGGTGTTCACTACGCCCTCGATGTCGGACAGGAGAAATGACATTCCGCGCCAGTCAGTATCGCGGTAGATATGAGAGGTAGTCTTTGACTTTTCAACTGCCTTATAGATTCTGTTGGTGATAGTTCTCTTTTGCATAGCTCTTGAAGTTTTGAAGGGTTATTTATTATCTTATTTACAATACAAAGGTAGTGGTTTTTAATCAAATGCGCAAGTTTTTACGACCATTTTTCTCTACCTAATCTTAAAAGAAACTAACGTAAAAAAGGGAGAGCACCCACGCTTGGACGCTCCCCCAGGCCCTCCCTAAAGTTCAAAACTTCAATAGTGTAAATAAGATTCGGGAGAGTAGGCTTTAGTGGATGATGGCCACAGGCATGATGATACTCCCGTGTTCCTCCACCGTAATGTAAACGGTCAGGCCCAGCTCATTGCAGAACTGCGCGATGTCCTGAAGGCAGAATAGTGTCTGAGGGTCTGTGTTCAGACTGCTCGGACTCACTTTGATAGCCGGGTGTTCGGCAGGGTCTAAGAACGCCTCCACCTCACACTCACAATCCTCGATGCTGTCATCTTCCAGCATCCTGCGTAACTCAGCGGCATAGTACCGCATCTGGGTAATGTCTTTGCTCATTGCTTACTTGTTTGATGATTCAGAAATGGTATTACTAACTCCTTCGGTATCGCTGGTATTTGCATCCAAAATATAGCTTCCTCGCCATTCTTGTTGTGGTCGAAACGGTAGGTTCCATCAGCCACCTTGAATGACAGGCGGACAACAAACTCCAGCCCATAGAACACGACGGCCATCAGTTCCTCCGTTGGCGGCTCCTTCTTGTAGTCATGCCACAGACTGTTACCGTCGGCAATATCTTTACGGACAAACTCAATATCGGTGCTGAAAATCCTGTCTCGGCACCATGTCACAGCATCGGGTACGTCCTCGATCTCCTTGAAGTCGAAGTCCTGCATTTCATCCTCGCTGTTCACGCTGGGGTCACCAACTTGCAGGTAGATGGTTTCTGGTACGTTCTTCATATCTCGTCTTTCTTGTCAATGTATCTAATTACCACGCCCGGATGCTCTACTGGGTCTTCGTTAGGCTCAAACTGCACCTTGCCGCTATGCAGGGTCACGCCGCGAATCCTGTCATCGTCGCCATTGCAATCGATGAAAAGCTCCCTGTCCCAATACAGGTTGAATCCTGGCACCTCCGACCGCGCTTCATTGATAAGGTCATTGAGTTTGTTCACGTCCTCTATCTCCTTGATGGGAATGAGGGCGTTCATCTGCTTGCACAGATTCTTCATCTTACTGAAATACTCTCTTCTTTTCATAGCTTCACCTCCATGTCATTAGGGAGCAGGTCACTCAGGTAAGCCCACCTCTGTACGCAGCAGTGGCTCACCGCATATCTCAGCTCGCTTTCATCCTCACAGCGTAGGGTGTTTATCTCACCCATGAAGTCCAAGGTGGCCAGTACAGAGGGTAGCTTTTTCGGCTTCTCATCTTTGTCGTGCCATAGACTGCTAACGTCCGGCTCAGAGTCAGCAGCTCCGAGGCCGTCAACAAGCCCTACGTTGTACCAGGTTTCCTCTCCTACCGTCTCAAAGCAGTAGGGCCTCACATTCGACAAACTTTCTATATCTGCTCTTGTCATACCTTCATACATTGAATACTCGTTAATGGTGCCAGTACATAGGTCAGCGTCTTTGCTTTCCTGACTACAGCGCAAGGTGTTCCATCACCACCGCTCACAAATCCTTTCAACACTCCCATTTCACCGAAAGCGTAATCGCCATAAGGTGAATCAGAGGTAAATCTCACTACATCTTCTATCATAGTCAATCCTGTAATGGTTCGTACATCGTGCAGTCTTTCGGGGCAGGGGAGTTGTAGGTGGCATGCTCGTCGGCTATCTCCTTCGATGCCTCAGACAGCCAAGCCCGATAGCACGTCTTTCGTCTCGGGCAATTCTCATAGCTACCGCAATGAGCCACGTCTGAAATATACACCTTCTGCATAGCTTACAACTCTACTAATTTGAATGTGTAGGCCATCATCCAAGGGTTACGCTCCCATGTGCCGTTTCCATTGATAGCGTCAATGAGGGCAGCATAGGCTTCTCTCGGACTGGTGAACACGTATTCGCTGATATTCACCTGATCTGCCCTTTGGTGCAGCTCCTTGAAGCTGTAGCTACCCTCTGCTCCAGTCTCAGGGTTATAGGCAGAGAAAGGACAGAGCGGAGAAATACCCTCCTGTAAAATGTCCTCGTCTGAAATCTCCTGCAAGCGTTCCATGCGCACCTCGGTAATCTCGATGCCGTAGGGCATGAGTTCCGGCTTGACAAACATCTTGTTTGTGTAGCCAGCTGAATCTTCGGCCCAAATCGGCACTACCATGTTCGGGTCACACGCTGGTCTGTAACCGACAATGCTTTTCTCATCAGTGGTCTTATAGCTCTGTGCAATGGCCACTATCTCGCCGACCTTAAACCAGGCATACCTCTCTATCATTTCCTGCTTCCAGCACCTTTCAAGTGCTGGCACAATAGTATCTTCAAGAATGAGGTCGTTTTTGAACTTCACCTCTCGCCTCGTCTGAGTCTTTTTTCCATCAAGCACTGCCTGCTCCAGGCAGAACTTGGTGCTGAACATTATCTTTCTCATTCGTCCTCTGCGTTAAACATTCGCTTTTCACACTTGCACATCTGCATCTTCACCTCGTTGGTGATAAACAGCTCGTCACCCTCGGCTACTGCAGCTTTGATGTTGTCGCTGGTATCTTCTTCCACACCGTAGCCCAAGGCAGCAGCAAAGTACACACGACCACACTTAGCACAGCGGGCAGCGAGAATAGGCTTATCGTTGGGGTTGGTGTCGATGTACTCCTTCTCATTGACCAATGACTGAACGATGCAAAACTCAGCCTTGCGCAACCAGTGGTTAGCGTTGCGTAACTCCTGCAGCTTCTTTCGTTCCTCTACGCTCATAGGCTTACGGGCCTGTGAAGCGGCTTTGTTCTTTGTGTTGATGTATCGCTCGTTTCTGGCGATAATCTCATTGATAAGCTCCAGTCTCCTACTCATGGCCAGCCTCCTCTCTGTCTAAATCGTCCTCGATGGCCCGCTGAACGAAAGCCTTGATCTTATCGTCATTCAGTCGCTCGTCGGTCTCAAACAGGTGCTCCACACGCTTCATAGACAGCGCACCGTTCAACAGGTACATTCTCCTGCCTAAGTCCATGTCATACTCACGCTTCGGCTCCGCGATGTTGAACGATGTCTGCTTGCCTCGCGGATAGACTAAGTTGCTGTTGGTCTCCTTGATGTGCTGGAGATTGTTCATAATGAGACTGCCAACCTTCGCCCGTGCCTCACAGAGGACAGCTTCAATCTAGTCTTTCAGCTCAGCGTCAACCACGATGCCGGCCAGGAGGTTGAATCCCATTTCAAAATAAGGCTGTTCTACTTTCTGAATCATAGTCGTATCTCCTTTTCTTTAGTTGTTACTGATGATGGTTAGAGCAGGCTGGCAATGCTGAACGAGCGGAAAGCCTCTTTCTCCAAGTCCCAGTAGGACACAGCAGAATAGCAGGGCTTGCGGTCAGTACCTTTGTACTCGTAGTTGATGGCCGACCCTTTGAGGGTGCCGATGGCCTTGCGAATCTCACCATTAGCCTTGCGGAAGGTGAACTCAGCAACACCGACGGACATCTGAGCCTTGATTTTCATTGCCTGCCATGCCTTGCGGAGGGCTTCAGCAATGTTGGCGACGTCCTTCCTGCGGAGGATGGCCCAAGCAGCTTTCATTACCATACTCTTACTAACTCTCACGTTGCTCTTTGATGCGATAGTTGCCATAATCTTTGAAGTTTTGAAGTTTGTATCTTATTTACATTACAAAGGTACAAACATTTTATCAAATACGCAAATATCACGGCAATTATTTTAATCAAATTCGCAAATTTTTTCTACTAATATATCAAGCCCATCATTCGCATGAGCCTGCGTAGTTCGGTCAGTTCCCTGTACTTGTCTGTTGCGTCAAACACCTTCGCCGTCTGTAGCGAGTAGGAGGTGCAGCAGTATTCTACCTTATCCATCGTACCGCCATCTGGATTGCGGTAATGGCCGATGGAACTTCTCAAGTGCTTCGCGTCTATATCCATCGTCACGCAGTAGTCAGGGTCACAGCATCCACTAAGCCAGTGGATAGCCTGATCTGGCGGCTCGGTGAAGAAGCAGAAGCCTACGCTCGTTGTCCTATACCCAATATGCGGCTTCTCATTACGGAGCGTCGCCCCTGACATGAGCAGCTTGTATTCGGCTTCGGACATGAATCTGTGTACTATCATCTTTCTTCTGGTTTTAATTCTTTCATCAGCATATCTATATGAAGGGCAAAGGTGGCCACGGCCTTGTGATAGGCGATTTCCTCACCTTCGGCCTTTGCAGACTCAGCATAGACATCGAGCATACGCCGTTTGGCCACCCATAGCTTTGTGTAGATGTCAGAGACACCAAAGCGATAACCATTTACCCATGCAGCCACCTCGCCCTTGTCGAACTGTAGATAGCGCTCTTCGCTGGCAAGGGCTTTCAGTCGTGCCTCTACTTTACCTTCGCTCATAGCTATTTCATTATATCTGTGATACGCCCTCGCTTGTCAAAGCGACAATGACAGAAAGCGATGGCATTCTTCTCTCTCTTTCCTGGATAGTGATACCGCTTCTCAAAAGCCGTGAACCACGTTTCGTCGTAGATTTCATCAAAGGGCAGACAGCCACAGGAAAACAGCTGCTTCACCTGCATGACCAAATCCTTTCTCGGGTTTCGGAAGTTCAGAGGAAAATCGCCCTTGGTTGTCCGCACATATATCCACCAGCCACCGAAGAACATTCCCCAAATCGGCTCGTTCCAGAACACCCATACAGCGCAGGGCCTCACCTCTTCGTGCGCCCGCTTCATATAGATGTTGCTGTCCTGCTTCGCTTTCTTTCGGGCAAAGATTTCCTTGTAGGTGACAGACTGCCACTCCGTATCGCATATATCCTTATACAGGTAGGCAATCTCTCTCGGCAAGTCCACACCCCACCAGGTCTTAGCACCGCCTCTGGTCATGTACGTCATAGCTTCCTCGATTTGTCAGCGTTCAACACCTCCACCTCATACGACTGTAGGACAGGGAACAGCCTCGGTGCCTTGTCTTTATCCTCGAAGCGTGTGCAGTAGGTGGTGGTGGCCATACACGTCTTTGTGAAGCTACCTGCCTGTGACCAGCAATTCTTCAGCTTGGTACACCGTCTACATAATGGAGAAATCTGTCTCATAGGCTAATCGTCTTCGTAGTCCTCCCATTCCGGGCATGAGTCATAGCTCTCTCGTTTCTCTCCAGTGAGAGCGCACTTGTATAGAGGGCAGAATGTTCCCTCGTTTCTGACGTGCTTGCAGTTGTAGCAAATCTGTTCCTCGTTCATATCTTCACTTTTTTGATGTAAGATTCATTTTCTTTACCAGCGCTTCACCAATTTACCTTTTGGCTCAAGTCCCCAATGGATGCGGATCTTGTCTAAGCGGATGGATTTCTTTCTCGAAAGACAGCTTTTCTCATACATCTTTCGTCTCTGCTCAGGTGTCATAGCTGCTGTTACCCTTGTGGCCTTCTCTGCATCCGTTATCAGCATGAGGTTGTCGATGGTGCAGTTCAGGCGGTTGCCATCCTTAAAGGCGACGCACATTCCCTTCGGTATCTCCCCATGGTACTTCTTCCATAGCCAACGGTGCTTCTGTACCATCTTTGGCTCACCTTCTACCTTGATGTAGATGTAGCCGTCATGTCGGACTGACTCGTAGCCTACAGGCCGAGTATTGTGCGGCTTATGACCGGACTTGAAACGTGTCGGCTTGGTGCGCTCTATCATTTCAGCAGACATGAAAGAAGTCTGACGCTTCCCTTTGTTCGGAGGTGTCAGGCCCTTGGTGAATCGGCAAGCAATAGATTTCGGGTCAGCAGCCAGCCGATGACCGATGCTGCTCAGATGTTCCTTCGTTTTCTCCAGTCCGAGTATCTTTGCCCGCTGGTAGATGGAACTGGCAGAACGACCATCGAAAAGCTGCTGTAGCTCGCTCATGGTATGGTCAGGATAAAACTTACGCAACTGCTTATCCTCCTTGGCAGTCCAACGGCCTTTTATCTTTCTGAGGTGTAGCTTCTGTGCCTTTGTCTTCAGCGCAGGCATGGAGACACCCAGCTTGAAGGCCAGTATAGCCAACGGAGTCTCCTTGTATTCCTTTCGGAGCGTAGCCACCATCTGTTTCGTCCAAACCTTTCTCATAGCCTACCCGAATAACGTCATTTCAGTGGATGCAGTAGCCTTGGCCTTACGCTCTGGCTTCTTACGTTCCTTCTGTGTTTTCTTAGGCAAATCCCAGCCCTTAGTCTTGGCGACTTCTTGGTTGAAGCGATACCATACATCTTCGTCCAGGAACTCAAAGTGCATCGTACCCTTCTTGTATGCTATGCACTTGAAGAAGCCCCACACAAACCATGTTCCCCACGGCTGGCCTTCGGCAGTTTCACGCAGGCTACCGATGGACTCATAGTTACTACCTGTCAGGTAGCAGAGGGCCTTTGTCACATCTTCTACCTTATCGCGGTTGCCGCTGTAGCGGATGCTAACACTCTGCTTATGCCAGCTATAATCTCCGTAGTCAGTCATCCAGTCAACGATAAACCGCTTGTTGACCATGTAGTTCGCATTGGTCTTCCATTTCTCGCCTGCTGTGCTGTTCTCAGCAGACAGCTCACAGATAGCGTCGAAAGCCTCTACCAATGCCGACTGCATCCGCTGGCCAGTAGTCTGAATCACTATATCAATAACACGGTAGATGTTGGCCATGGTGAACGGAGCATTTTTATTCGTCTCGATGAACTTGTTTATTTGCTCGTTGAGCTTAGCCGTAGCGTACTTCCGCATATTCAGCTTGTCAAAGATGATGCGCCAGTAGTATTTCTGCAGGGCCTTGCGGTATGAGGAATGTGTGACGGTAGTGGCTCGATCGTCGCTGCTGACAGCCTTAAACCTGACAGGCAGGTAGCCATATTCCACCTTGCGCTTGCCTGGCTCGCCATTGGTTTTCACCACGTCCTCATATTCAACGTAGGTTGCTGCCTCATTGATTCTCTCTGTTGCGGCCATCACCTCGTCAAACATCTTCACAGCAGAGACGTAGCGGTTGACCAGCTCCCTGATGAAGTTATAGGGCATGATGCCCTCGCGCTCGTTGGCGTTGGCACTATCCTCGTCATAGCCGGCGAAGAAATACCCAGCAAACTCGTCTGCACCCTCACCATGCTTGTAGAGCTTGACAAGGCTCACACGGCAGCGCGTCCGTCTCTCAGCGTCCTGTTCAAAGACAGAGCCAAGGCTTTCTTCCCTGCCCTCGTTCTCTATCAGCTCACACAAACGCTGATTCTTGTCATAGCGACTGTAGCCGTTGATGGTCTCAGAGTTGCAGAGGGCGGTAATGATACAGCCCGGAGGGGCTATCTCATAGGCATGGAGGATATGCTCAGCTCCTTTGCTAAACGGTGGATTCATAACGATATGCTGCACATGGCTCACCATGTCAGGTGTGACGGTCAGGAAGTCATTTGCTATCACCTCACACTTGCCATCCAGCAGCTTGCGAATATTCGGGTCATTCTCACAGGCAATGACCTCACCAGCACCATTCTTTTTCAGCCAGTCAACGATATTGCCCTTGCCTGCCGACGGCTCCAGTATGGTCTTACCTATAATATCCTCACCCATCATCATCTGCTCGATGACCGCGTTAGGGGTGGGGTAGAAATCCGGGTTGTCTGTAAAGATGTTCATGCTGCCAGCTCCTTATATGCTTGTGTGAATCTCACCGACTTTGCGAGTGCGTCTATAATCTCCTGCTTCTTGGCAAAGCGACCAGGCAGGCCAGCGAAAGAGTAAGGAACGAAGCTAATACCTTCGCGCCTGTAGGTGTCAAGCGTCCAATAGGAGCCAGCATAGGCCGTGTGGCCATGCCGTTCAGTCTGAATAGCCCTTCTCTGGGCAATCAGCTTGTAATTGCCGTCATCGCTGAAAGCCACGATACGACGTGCTGTGTTCTCGTAAACTTTACTCATAATCTCGAAGTTTTGAAGTATAAATCTTATTTGACACTACAAAGGTAAGCAAATTTTATCAAATGCGCAAATTTTACGCCTTGTTTTTTCGTCATATCCACAAATTTTGTCTGAGACAGGACAAAAAGAAGGGGCGGCTGAATCGTCCACCCCTATGCGTCCGGCCTCTATTTCAGGTAATGGTGCGGCTCCTTATTCTGCTCTATCCACTCCGTCACCTGCTTTCTGGTCACCTGTTTCTTGTAGATGGCCAACGTCTGCACAATGATGTAGTCCACGTCAACGTAGATGTCGCACGTCCATAACTCATAGCGGACGTATATCTCAGGAGTGACCTTCTTCCGCAGAGCAGCGTAGTATTGCTCCCGCAGTCTCTCAAACTCAACATTGGATTCAGTAAGCACGATCTTCGGCAGGTGCTTCGCCTGAATGTCCTTGATGTCTTGGAAAATCCATTTACTCATAATCTTCTCTGTTTGTTCGTGAATAACCCATTAAAGGGTGCGCTTTCCTTTATCGCCCAATGTTACCCGTCTGGCCGTTACAACGCCCCACTTGCCCGCGTAGTAGTCGCGCATCGCTTTCAAGTTCCTTTTTTGTTTCGGGGTGGAAAGCAACTTCAAAGGTGCTACCGAAAATGCGGATAAAACCACCCATCCCTAATGAGAGGATTGTTGGTGCCCAAGGCTCGAACCTGGGCGCACAGCCTTATTACTGATTCACCACAGCAGGAGCCACAAGCTCTGTGATACAACGCTTCGCCAGCTTCTTCGTTTTCTTCGGATCTTCCAACGGGTCACAGATGGCCACTCGTCTGCCCGCCCGTATGAGCTTCGGGAGATAGGTGTCGAGGGCATGGTGAGGGAATCCGGCCATCGCGTCCTTTGTATCGTGCCACTTGTGGTCTTTCGTGTTTCTGTAGGTGAGGGTGATTCCCAGTATTCGGGCAGACTCCACAGCGTCCTGCTCGTAGGTCTCGTAGAAGTCACCACAACGGAACAGGAGCAAAGCGTCTGGATGCAGGGCTTTCAGCTCATGGTACTGCTCCAGTATTGTCTTAGGCTTCGGTCTCTCAGGATGGGCGGCTATGAAGTCGTTAAGAAGCTCTTCGCTGCTCCAGCAGAAGCAGATGTTGTTCTCGCAGGATGGGCTATAATTGTAGTCCAGCACCCGTGAGCCGTATTCATTGCTAATACTGCCACGACATTTCTTCTCGTTGGCCAGCTTTATTACATAGTCCTGAATCTCCTCGAATGTCTCAACGTCCTTCAGTTGGTTACTGGTGATGATGTCAGCGATTTCGCCTGTGGCTTCGCTTCTGACTTCAATGCTGAAAAATTTCTTTGCCATGATGTCTAAGTTTTGAAGGTGAATTATTATCTTATTTACACTACAAAGGTAGCAAGAAATAATCATATACGCAAGTTTACTACCTTTTATTTTGGTTAGCTGATGTTAAAGATTTCGCAGGATATACTCATAATAGATGTACTCTCCAACGAAAGCAATCAGGAAGCTACTGCTACCACCAAGCCTTACGTCCTCCATGTCAATCTTCACGAAGTCATTGAGGTAGTCAGCGTATGTCTCACGGTCACACTCGTCCAGTTCAATCAGTTCGTCCGTCTCGTCGCCGTCCTCACTTACTGCAAATCCCTGAGTGTAAGACAGAGCCTTTTCTTTGGCTCCGATAAGCACCAGTCTGAAACCAAGTTCTGAAAGCGAGCCACTATCAAAAGCTCTCTTTGCCTTAATGAGTTCATTAGCAAGTGCCAGATGTTCGTCGATGAAAGTTTGTTTGTTCATAATTCTGAAGTTTTGAAGGGTTTATCTTATATTGCACTACAAAGGTACAAAGAAATAATCAAACACGCAACATTACCAACTTTTATTTTCAGTTAGCTTGTGTTAAATTTATCACTTGCGCAACAATATTCGCCTAAATTTACTACCTTTGCAGAAAAATTGACTGAGGTATGAAAAAGCTGCTTATCTGTATTGCCGTTTTGTTTACGGTGGCCCTGTGTTTCTCATGCTCTTCAAAGAGCAACCAGACTGAACAAAAAGAAGTCAAGGAGGCACGTCCTGACTCTGTTCTCTACAAGGTCAGTAAAGAATGCTTCGACCAAATTGTTTGGCTGAAAAGCACTAACGACTTCGTGAAAAACGGATCGTCTTCGGACGGTTATCGGTCATGGGTCAGGAAAGCCCTTTCGTTCACAGACGAAGAAAACCATATCGCAGACTCCCTCTTTGGATTCGTACCCAAAGACATCTACTACATCGGACAGGAATACTCTATTTTCAAAGGTAAGGAGACAGACAAGACTCTTGCTATGGTCAAGAAGTTCTATAACATCTTCTACCCTCTGTCTGATTCAGTAGAGGTCATAGGACTTTGGCGCCTTACATCAAACATTTCACCACAAGTTGACTCGCGGCTTTTCATCTACAAAAAAGGCAGCAAGCTCTTCTGCAAGGAAAACCACGAAGCTGGTGGCGAAAAGATTGTGGCACTGAGGAAAGACGGCAGCAAATACTATGACACCGAAAGCTCCTTTGGCGAATACTTCCTTATCACTGGAGACGTTCTTAGGCTCTTTGACAAAGATGGCGAATATGGTGGAGGGTCAGGCTACACCATCACGTCGCTAAAAGAATGACGCCTGTATTGGCTCACCCTTCAGCCGATTCTCAGCAACAGCGTAGAACTTCTCATTATTCTCTATGCCGATGTATTTACGCCCCAGCCTTTGAGCAGCGACAGCCGTTGTGCCACTACCCAGGAAGGGGTCAAGCACTACGCCCCCTTCCCGAGTAGAAAGCCGGATGAATCGCTCCATAATCTCGCAAGGCTTCTGTGTGGGTGTCAGCTTCTTTCTCACAGCCTGAGCATGAAGGATGCGGCTATACATTTCGCTGTCATCCATCGCGTTCAGTCCTGTGCCAAGCTCATAGATGCGGACTATGAACTCAGCATTTTGGGCAAACCGCTTCTTGTTGATGATACCCAAAGGTTTCTCCCAAACAAGAATAGCGAACTTGTAGCCGTGTTCCACCGCCCACTCCGCATAGTACGGTATCTGGTCCTCACAGCAGAAAATGTAGGCGTTCATCTTCTTCATCAGCCGGGGTGTCATATCCAGCCACTTGTAGATGTCGGCCTTGGTAAACTGCACCTTGATCCTGCACTCCCCCGTATCATCGTTATAATCATAGAGGGAGGTGTTGCTGTGGCACTTCTCATTCTCCCCTCTCTCCAGCTTGCCATTGTGTTTGCTGAAGCAATACGGCGGGTCAGTCACAATGAGGTCGATGCTGTACGCTGGCAGGTCATCCATCACCTGCAGGTTGTCGCCGAAAATAAGGCGGCTCTCCTTGATAGTGTTGATATACCTCATAGCTTCACCCTCTTTGTCATTCTGTCAATGAGCTTGTAGATTCCTCGCTCGGACATCTGGTATTTCTCACTAAGATGGTAAACGATGTAACCGACCTTGTGGTGCTTCGCCTTCATTTCCTTGTATTCAGCAACAAGGGGAAGGTACTTAACGTCCTTAATGTCGATGATGTTGTCTACCAAAGCCTCGATAAGAGACTTGTTTGCCTGGAATAATTCGTATCTGGTCATAATAACGTGAATAATGGTTTTCTTTCTTCCTTACAGGTTGTCGAGACTCTCGATGATGTCAACCTTCCGCTGGGCCTCGGCTATCTCCACAACAGAGACAACAGGGTGTATCTCCTGCGCTGCCTCACGGAAGCCTTCTTTGAGGTCATTGGAATACAGCGGTGCCTCCCTATAGCCGTTATTCATAGTCATCGGTGGCACTCCCTGACCGACCTTGTTCATGGCTTCAAGCAGCGGCTCGTATAGCTTCGTGGCTTTGGCGGTCATCACATACTCACCGTTACTCAGCATAGCAGGGATGGAGTCAGACGTGCCAGTGCCAGCACCTGTTACCTTACCACCAGTTGCATACTTGTTGCCACTGGCCTTTGCCGACTGAATGCTGTCAATCTGCTGGTTGGCCTGCTTTACCGTGCTGATAGCAGAAGCGATATTGGCAAGCACCGTGGCCACCGTCGTAGCGATAGCGGCGAGGTTGGCAGGATAAGGCAGGGATGCAGCGGAGGCAATACCACCCGACAGAGCACGACCTGTATCAATGGCAATCTGTGCCAGCGTGATAATCTCGCTCAGTCTGACCATTGCCTCGTTGTTGTCAGCAAGAGCGTTGGCAAGGGTGACGAGGCTGTTGGTGAGCGTCCTCATGGACTGGTAGTAAGCCTTTCTGTTTTTCAGGTCAGCAGAGCGGAACTTCTCCATAGCGGCGAACTTCTCTTTCTCAGCCTGTATGCGGCGGGTGTTGTACTGCTGTTCGGTCTCACCTTCAAGCTGGCCCTGACGCACGATGTCCTCATATTTCTGGTTAGCCGCATTTTGGCGCACGGCAAGGATGGCAAGCTCGCTGTCATTGACCACATCGAGGCGCATCTGCTCTATGCCAAGCTGCTGCTCTACCCAGTCATCGGCATTTTCCATTTCGCGGGCCTGCCTTGCACTCTCCCATGCCTCCAGCTCAGCAATCTGATTCATCAAAGCCTGCTGTCTCTCGCTGGCAAGCTGCTGCTGGTACTGCTGTTCAAGAATGAGGTTTTGACGGCGGGCAGCTTCCTCGATGTTGGTAGCACGCTCGGCATACTCAGCTTTCACGGCAAGGATGGCATCGGCTCCCTCCTGCTGGATGGCAAGGAGAGCGGCCTGTGCCTGTGCTGCAGCTTCGGACTCAGCACCATACTGAGCAATGGCAGCGTCTAACTGCTCCTGTGCAGCGGCATCGGCTATACGCTTCTTCTCTTCCGCATCGGCCACACGGTTCTCTTTCTCACGGCGCAGGGCAATGAGGTCAAGCTGTGCTTTCTGGTCATTCTGTTGCTTCTTCAGCTCCATTTCAGCATGAGAGCCTTTCATCACTACAGAGAGGCGAGACTGAATGAGCTTCTGCTGATCCTGTACCTGACGCTCCAGTTCCTTCTCGTCGAGCTTTGCCAGTTCCTCGTTCTTCTTCTGCTCCTTGGCAATGATGGCTTTCTCAATAGCACCCCTGGCAGTCTCAGTCAGATTCTTTTCAGTGGCAAGCTGCACACGAAGCCTACGGATTTCAGAGTCATAACGCTGCTCCAGCTGTTGACGGCGTTTAGCGGCAGTGTCCTTCATCAGGTCAAGCATAGCCTTCTCAGCCTCTTCGAGGGCCTTACGCTCCAGTTCGGCACGTCTCTGTTCGGGTGTCTGCTTGCTACCACCACCTCCACCTTTACCGCCCTTGGTGCCTGTCAGGTCTTGGTACTCAGAAAGACGGTCATTCATCGCCTTTCTTGCGGCCAGCACTTGCTCAGTGGTGGCGTTTTGGTCAGCAATGAGACGCTGGTACTCTTTCTTCGCGTCCTGCCATGCTTTGAGGTGGGCCTGAACGTCCTCGGTATAAGTAGGAGCAGGGGTGTCTTCACCACCTCCTTCACCACCTGCAACTCCTTCGGTGCTCTTTTTTATCTCTTTCTCGAAGTAATCAATTCTTTTTTGATTCTCCGATATTTCTTCTAATTTCTTTGCATTTTCACGCTGAGTTTTCTCATAATCTTGAAGGAACTTAGTATCGGTCAGCTGATAAGTTCCTTGCACCACCACCTGACTCTCCTGGAATCCTTCTAAACCACTTGTAACATCTTCTGCATACTGACGTTGTTCTTGTTGAGCAGCTTTTTCCTTCTTATACTTTGATGCGTTATCATCAAGGTATTTTTGCTGTGCGTCTATCTCCTCCTGAAGCTCTATTTGCTCCTGCATCAGCTCTGTTACCTTGTTTCGATAAGCCTCTGCCTTCGCTACACTAAGAATAGAATTAGCAAGGTCTTTGTATGCGCCAGCTGCTTGCCCTGTCAAAATGGCTTCCGTTTTCAGATTTCCAAAGACATTAGGATATAGCTTCTGCAATTTCTCAGCCGCTTCTATACGCTTCTCCTCGCTAAGTGTAACGTCTTGCGTTGCATCATAAAGTCTCTTTAATTCTGCCATTTCAGCAGCACAACTCTCTGCAGCTTTCTTGTTGGCATCATTCATCATTTCTTGTGTCCGAGACAATTTTTCCGTTTCGCTCCCTGCTTTTTTGAGCCAACTGACAAGAGACATCAAACCATCAATAGCCAATGTAATAGCGGCAGTAAGAGCAAAGCTACGGAGCATGGTCTTAGTGGCAGTGACAAAACCTTGCACGGCCGTCCTCGCCACCATCATCGCACTCTTCCAAGAATTTCCGGAGTTAATGGCAGCAGCTTTCTGCCATGCTTGCTCCTCTGCCAAAGCTGCTTTAGTACGTGCTTTCTCCAGTTCGTCAAGTCTGCGTTTCTGGTCAAGTGTACGTGCTTTCAGCTGCACCTCTTTTGCACCAGAGGCATCTTGTAATGCTTTTAGGTCACGAGCATTGGCCTTTTGTAGCGCACTATACTCTCTATCGAGGGCCTTCTTCTTTGCCGTAGCCTCTTCTGCATTGGTGATGGCAGACGTGCGAATCTCAGAGAAAGACAACTTTGCATGATTCAGCAGCTTCGTGAAGCTGATACCTGCAATCAGTGAGATAACCAAGCGCAAGGTGCCTGCAAGGTTATGCTCCAGGAAATGAACCAAGCCAGTCAGGGCCTTTAGCGGAGCAATGAGCAAATCGCTACCACTCTGGCCAAGGGAAATCTTAAACGACTCCCAAGCAGATGACAGGGTGAAGATAGCTTTCGACACGTCGCTGTATGACTGTTCAAACATTCGCTCTGTCGTTCCGGCCACATCAGCGTTTTCGAGGTCGATGTAAGCGTTTCTGAGGTCGCCCACATTCTGAATCATCAGCTGAATAGCTGGCACAGCCGTATCACCAAATACTTGCGCAAGGGCTTTCGTGCCGTCCTCAGTTTCGAGGATGCCACCTTCTTTCAGTCTGTTCAACGTTCCAATAAGGCCCTCTGCTTTCATAGAGGCAGAAGTGAACTCTATACCGAACTGCTTGAAAACGCCACCACCATTCTGAGCCTCGCGTGACAATCCGGCAACAGCACTCTTTACGCCTTCGACAGCTGCCGTGCCTGTGATGCTGTTCTGAGCAAGGATATTGAATGAGGCATTGAGCTGGCTCACTGGCACGTCCAAATGCTCAGAAAGCGCAGTAGCCTCGTCGAAGGTCTTCCATTTTCCACCGAGGCTGACCAGCTTTTCATCCAGACGGTCGATGTTACCCACCAAGGCCATAACCTGCGGTGTGCATCGTCTGCCGAACACGTCAGCCAGTTTGGAGGCAGAGTCGGCAGCGTCCATGATACCACTCTCCTTCAATCGTAGCAGGGTCTTTGTCAGGCCCTCGGCTTCGAGGCTTGCCTGACTGATGTCGATACCGAACTCCTTGAACACCTTCTGCTGCTTCGCCGTAGATGTAGAGAGGCCCAGGATGACCATTCGCAGGGCAGTACCAGCATCGGAGCCACGCACACCAACGTCAGCAAGGACGCCAAGGGCAGCGTTCACCTCCTCGATGCTCTGTTTCAGAGAGGTGCCGAATGGGGCAGCGTTCTTCAGGGCCTCGGCCAGCTCCAGTATATTCGTTGCCGACGATGCAGCGGTCTTCGACAGCACATCATTGGCGTGTACCATTTCCTCCTCGCTGATAGGCAGCTTGAAACCGCGCATCGTGCGAATCATAATATCACTGGCCTCGTCAAGGCTGATGGCATTGGCCTGTGCCAGCTGCAGCGTCTTACTCAGGGCAAGGGTAGCCTCATTGGCATTGAAGCCACCGCGTGATAGGTTCTCCAAAGCCTGTGCAGCGTCAGTAGCATGGTAGATCGTCTCTCTACCCATCTTTCGTGCCTCCTCGGTCATCAGCCGCAAGTCTTCAGCAGAGGCATTGGTGACGGCACGCACACGGGCCATAGCGTCCTCAAAGTCTCGCGTCACCTGTAGCACGTCCTTGGAGAAAGCCATCATCGAGCCGCCGGCAAAGGCCGTGACCATCGCCTTACCCAGCCCTACAACCTTTGTCTTGAGGTTCTCCAGTCCAGCGGCAGCGTCCTTGTAGTTACCGACGTTCCTGTAGAAACGCTGGGTCTCCATTTCGGCTGCTTTCAGCTCAGTGGTGATGTCATTGATTTTGGCCTTCAACTCCTTACCCTTGGCAGATTCACGCTCAGCCCTTCCCATGGCATCGTACTCCTTGGTGGCCTCAGAGAGTTTCTTCCTCAAGTCCACAAGGCTACCCTCCTGCACTTTCACATTGTTCGTGCAATCCTTAATCTGCTTATTCAGGTCAGCAATCTTATTCTGCAAGTCACGGCCTCTGGCACTCTCCCTCTCAGCCTTCGACATTCCCTCATACTCGGACTTGGCATTGGAAAGCTCAGCACGCAGTTTCTTGATGCTGCCCTCCTGTAGCTGCTGGTTCCTCGTCACCTTGGTAATCTCAGCATTGAGTCCGGCAATCTTCTCCTGCAGCTGCTTGCCAGCGGCAGACTCTCGCTCTGCCTTACCCATCGCCTCGTAGGATGCCTTGGCAGATGCAAGCTGGGAGCGGAGGGATTTAAGGCTACCCTCCTGCTCCTTCTGCACCTTTATCTGGTTGTTCACTTGGCTGGTGAGCGTTCTCAGCGCATCGCCCTGCTGCTGAATATACACCTGTGAGGCAGACATATTACGGTTGTACTCGTCCTGCGTAATCTGTCCGTCTTTCAGCTGTTGCTTCAACTCCTTCTGAAAGGCAATAGCATCGGCGATAGCCTGTCGGTACTGAGCGATACCAGCCACGGCCTTCTCGTACCTTACTTGAATGTCTATGATTTTAACCCTTGTATCTGACATATCGTGAATGGTTTAGAATTTTCTGAATGGACGAACTCTCTTTCTGCTGTAGAAGCGGGAGCAGTAGCCGACGCCGCTGTTCACCTTCAAATCGTAGCCCTCGTAGTATTCGTAAGCATACCAGTAGTAGGCGCTTCTGTTGTCACTACCCCACAGGGCCGCGTTCTGCTTGTTACCACCGTAGATGCAGGAAGTCCAGTAGCCATCACTGCCTGCCTGGTAGAGAGCGGTGCCGATGGCAGCGAGACACGCCTGTACCGCAGCAAGGTTAGCCGTGACCATCTTCCACTCTCCAGCAGAGCCGAGGTAGCCAGCCTTTTCAGATGGGAACGCATCGGCAGCTCTTGCCAAAGCTGCTGCACTATACGGCTGCTCCTTGTAGTACATATCGGCACGGTCGATGGCGGCAATCAGCAACAGCGTGTTTTCTTCTCCGTTGTAGTTGATGCCAGAGGTCAGGCCGTCGATGTAGAAATAGGCACCACCGAAGTACACCCTTTCTTCAAGGTCCTGCTTGGCAATGATGAAGCGGTGTGTACCATCGGACACGGCCACACCCTCGGCCTGCTCACTTGTCTTACCCGACAACGCCCATTCCTCGGCGGTATAAAGCGAGTAGTCAGTTGCAAGGATAAGCACCTTCTCTTCATCCAGCCTGTCGTAGTTCACCACGACCTCACCCTTTATCGTGACTGTCAGCTGGTCAGAGACAATGAGGCCATTCACGCGGGCCTTAACGGTGAGAACCGTCGTAATGTCCGTAGTGACACCAGTAGCAGACAGACGGAAGCCGGAGTTGCTGACATTGGAGATAGTCACCTCGTCGCTGCTCGATGTCACCGATACCTCGGCCACCGTAGCATTGGATGGAGAGACATTCAGCGTATAGTTGGCCGTCACGCTGCCACCTGTTGCCGTCAGCTCTTCGTCACCGTCAATGTCTATCGTTCCCTTGTCAACGGACTGCGACTGACTGATCTGGCCAAAGGCACGGATTTTACCCTTGTGGTTCTTCGTGTCATAGTGGGCCTTGTTATCAGTGCCGAAGTAGAAGAACCACTCCCGCTTATCGTTGAACTGGGTAGAGGTCAGGTAGTCATTCCAGTTGGAATTACTGAAGTCCATAGGTGTTGCCCCGATAGCCTCCAGCAGGTTTTGAATGAGTGGGCGCTTCGTGCTGATAACCTTGAACTCACCCACCGTACCAAGGTATGCCTGCCTGCCAGTCGGGAACTGCTGACTATCGCGCAGTACCTTTATGTCAGTATCGGTAATGGTGGCCAATATGGCGTTGGTGTTCGCAAGGCCGTTGAAGTCAGTGAATGCCGTTTCCTCACTCTCGGTCGTGAACTGCCCGGGTACCAGCGTACCCTCGGAGGTGATGACATAGCCTGTGGCCGTTGGTGTCATGCCAGTCTCTCGATAGCCACCGACGGCACCGCTGCCACACTCTTTCTTGGCAATGATGAAACGGTGCTCACCATCAGAGACAGCCACGCCCTCCGCATCGCTATTGACATTCCCTGAGTTCTTCCACTCGTTCTCGGTGTAGAACATACCGTTTATGTCAACGATAAGAGCGCCTGCCTCGTCCAACAGGTCGAGTGACCAGGCATCCTTCATCTTCACCGTTACCTTCATCGTGCCTATCACCGTCTGACCATCCACCACCAACACGGCAGTAATAGTGGCCGTGGTGTCAGCGGAAATGCCGTCAACAGCAAGGGTGAAGCCGTCGCCCGTTACCGAACTGACTGTCACATTCTGATTGTCTGAGGTGATGCTGGTGATAGTGAACGGCTTCGCTGTGGGCCTCGTAGAGATGGTATAGACAGCAGAGCCTTTGCCGTTGATAGCCTCTATCTCGGTCTTACCGCTGAAGGCCACCGACGGCTTGATAATCCTCACCGTGTGAGTGCTGTCAAATGTGCTGTCATCCTCCAGTGTGACCCTGATCGTCAGCGTCACCACCTGCTCCTGTTCAGGGAGAGCAACAGCCTGCAAGGTGAAGCCGGCAGTGGTGACGTTGCTAATCGTCAGCACGTCACTACCGACATTCGCCGTCACCTCCACGCTATCCTCATGGACGGTGGCATAGTCAGGGCCGAACTCCAGCGTGTACTCCTGTGCCGTAAGGTCAGAGAGGTACTGCGCACCTGTGACCTTTACCGTATTCACCTTCTCGCTGGTGTCGCCCTCATGGTCATCGCCGTAGTCGTCTGTAATGACAGAGGTGTCAGGTGCATAGACGAAATAGTAGAGCTTCTTACGGTATTTCTCCAGCAGCTCCTCTTCCCTGTTATACACGTCAAAGGCGAACTTGAATATATGGTACTGACCATCCTCTTCCTTGGTGAAGGTCTTGGTGTGCCATCCCGGCTCCAGGAGTTCGTCATCATAGTACACTCTCAGCACCGCCGTCAGCTGCTGTGTATAGACCGTATCAAAGCCACGTTTCTTCGTCACCGTATAGCTGACCGTCTGAGGCACAAAGAAGCGCAGGGTGTAGGGGTTGCCGTCCCACTGGTCATTATACGGATAGACGAAGCGGGAGAGATATGCGCCGTTAACCGTGACAGGCTCAGTCAGGGTGTTGTATGTCGTTCTCCATGTCTCATAGCCACCGTTCACAAAGAGGTCGTAGCATAGCGGACAGCGGTTGGAGGTGTACGTCCTATTCAGGTTCAGCTCAAATGAAATCAGCGTACCGCCGATGACATAGCCGTATGAGATAGCGTCCACGATGCTGTTATCCACTGGTGTCTTATAGGTGGGCACAGAGTGAGGCAGCTGTATCAGCTCCACGGTGCTGATGCCCTCCTTGTCACGCTGTATCGTGCTCACGGCAAAGAAAGAGTTGTACTTATTCAGGTACACAGGCATGGACTCGTCGAAGTTCTGCAGGTCTATCTCCGTCAATCGCATCTGCTCCTTCACATAGACGTAGTTCTCCAAGATGTCAGCAAGGTAGCCAAACAGCTCGTCGATAGCGTCAAACGGCTCGAAGGTGTTCATCCTGATATGACGGAAGCCTACGCCGTTGTCCTTAATCATCGGGCGTTTGTCGCTGTCCGACGTACACTCGAAAGACGAATCCAAGGCCCTGAAGTTCAGGAAGCCATAGATTGGGTTTACCTCCGTCTGCAGGTTCTTCTCACCGTCCCAGATTTTCGTCGTGCGGCCAGTAGAGACATTGGGATAGCCAATATCTTGCCGCAGTCCGGGATAGAACTTCGACTGAAACAGCGACTTCTCTTCATCCAGCAGGGAGTCATTGATTCCGACGATTCCGTAGCCGTCACCATAGACATCGAACTCGTCAGCCAACTCACTCTCCTTCTTGTCTTTCTTGCTGTAGGCCATTTCAAAGTAATTCTTCTGGCCGAAGTTCGAGCTTTCGTATTTCGACATCTTAGCCTGCGAACTCTTCTCAATGAGCTTGTCTGACCAGTCGAGGGCCTGTCCTGCCAGCATACGGTCACGCAGTTGGTTGTAGTACATAGCGACGATCGTCTCACCGTCTTTCTCCACCCTGGGGATGGCTCCGTTCATGTAGAACACGCTCTTCATAAAGTCGAAGCACGAAATCTGAGGGAGATTGCCGACAATATCCATATCGACAGGCAGCTCAGAGGCATACTCCACGCTCGGCTCCACCGAGGCGATGTTTATCTGCTGGAAGAGCACGTCGCCCTCGTCAAAGGTATCGTTGAAGTCATGTTCCGGGAAGTCATAGTATTTCTGCACGTTCTCAGCACCGCCCATCCTCGTAGCGAGGTCAACGGTGCCATCGGTAGGCGGTGTGTACTCATAACCTGACCACAGCAGTATGCCAAGGCTATCATCCTCGGCAGCTTCAACCGTCAGCTTTCTTTGCTCATACTCCACGCCGAAGTCAAAGTAGTATATGTAGTCTGTGTTGGTCTCCTCACGTCTTACAGAGCGCAGTCCTACCCATTCCTCGCCCTCGTCAGAGAGCTTGTCAAGGGTCACTACACCTTCTTCATCCTTCTTTGCCTCCACAAGGTATATCCACCAGTATTCAGGTGCAGAGGTGCGGCCAGCAGTCACCGCAGCCTTGCTCACCACGATGGATGCCGTGCCTTTGATAGTACACTGTGCCGTCAGCTTCAGGGCATAGTGGGTGAGTCTGCCCGTCTGAGGCGTGTGGAAACCGTACTCTATCGTCCGCTTGGCGTAATGCACATCGTAGCCACGGTAGCGGCCACTCCAGACGCCATTGTTGGAAGAACTCTTCCACATATTCAGCTGCTCCACAAACTCCTCCGACAGGTTCCCTTCATTGGCAGTGTAATTGAAGCCCTCCATGCCGATATACCTGTTCCAGCGGTACACCCTGCCATCGGGAGGTGTGGCAACAGCAGCCATGCCGCCCCAGTGGTGCACCTCTGTCACGTCGTAGGCACGCCAGCGCTGATTCTCCCTCCATGACTTCGTATTGTCATCCTCCTTGGTGAAGCGTCTGTATGCACCTTCCTGATGCAGCGAGCCGTCCTTGATGCCTGTGAGGTTCACGAAAGGTATGCCGGCAGCGTTATATCTCCCTGCCAGGAATGGAGCAATACCTGTAATAGGTATCACGCCGTAGGTCACGAAGTCATCATAGACGCAGTGGCCATAGAAATTCTTGTTGTTGAAGTTAGCTGCTGGCAGCGTTCCCATGCCACTGAGCAGCGCACGGCCTATGTCGAACTTCACGCCGAAATGGGCGTTTATCATCTGAATAAGACGGTACACAGGCACCACAGGCTTCGGTGGCGTTCCTTCCTCGTAAGGCAGTCCGGGGTCGTATGCAGGGTAGAGGATATTGTCTGTATTCTTCAGCGTATCGGTGGGGTAGCCATAGACAAGCGAATCGTCGCCGTCCTTCCATGTGAAGTTTCCCACCGACGGCAGCTCATTGAGGTTGAGCGAGCTGGTCTTCAGCGTCTCAAAGGCTTTGAGCACCTTCCATGTCATCACGCAGGAGAAAGCCGTGTCGCTGACCTCCGACACATAGAGGTTAGCGTTAGGACAGAGGCACACGCCGTTGATGTAGAACTCGGCTTTTACCTTGATCCTGACCATCATCGAGCGGTGGCGAATGTCATTGGCCAAATCCAGCAAGCGGATATTACGCTGGGTGAGTGGCAGCTTGAACGTGTAGCTGTGCGAACACGACAGCTTGCTAATATCGCCGAAAAGGTTATTCTCCCATTTCAGCGTTATCCCACTCGGTGAGGGAATATCCAGCAGCTCCCTCGTCGTGTCTGAGGTGTAGATGTATAGTTCTTCCTTCATTTCTTCAGCTTTCCTTTACGTCTGAGGTCGTCAGCATACCAGATAATGGCGATGAGCACGAAGCGCAACGTCAGCCAAAGTGTGAGCAGGGCCAATACCCCTGCGATGATGAGCCATGTCTTCATATCTTTGCCAAATATGTATAGTTGTACCACTCTTTTGTCATTCCCATACCGTAGCGTTTCGCCTGTACCTGGATGGAGTCTCTTTCGCGGTTGATGTTCAGCACCTTCCCCGGCTCTCCAGTCCTGATGATGACACAGGTGTCACCGACTCTCAGCTTCTTGTATTCGTCGTAAATCATATCGTCTGTACTTGTGTGTCAGGCAGGGTAATGGAAATCTCGTAGTCGTAGAGCCTATCCTGCTCATTGATGCTTACCGTGCCGTCATCGATATTGACAGGCTTCCATACGTTGTTTCCCATGTAAAGCTCGATATGCGGCGACTTGTAGATAGTCTCCACATACGCCAGTATCTCCTTCCTCAGATTCACCGCACAGCACTTGATGGTGTCGGTGTTCTGTACATGGGTGGCCCGCTGTGCATAATGGGTGACACCATTCACCGTGTATTCCGCATCGATGCTGGTACTCCCCAGCTTGTTTTTCGACTGCCTCGTTCCCAAGGCAAAGAGGAAATACTGGATGAAGCCGTAGCAGTCTATCCAACGGAGGTACTTACCCACCTTCTCGCTGTTCTGTATGAGCCTGATGTTCGCGTCAGAGACATTGGCGGGCGTCACCTCAGAGATACCACTGGCATTGCTGAACACCGACACGGTGAACGGAAAGGCCGTAAACCAAATAATCTCGCGCTTCCGTGCACCGCCGCCGTAGATGTCAGAGGTGATGGGTAGGTAGTAGCCGTATTCCATCCCTGCCTCCACAGCAGCCCACAGAACGAGGCAGTTGCCACTACCCATCGTCACACCCTCATTGGTCTTGATGGATATGGTGACGGTCTTTGACCGCGTGGTGACGTAGTTCGTGAATAGCAGCTGCAAGAGGCGGGAGATAAAGCACTTCGCACCACCGTTGAGCACCGACACATCAATCTCAAAGCTGTTGATGGCGTCGCTTACCGCAAGTTTCAGGATGCCAGTATAGGTTCCTACCGCCAGCTCCACATAGTTCTGGTTGAAGGCATAGACCACTGCATCGGGTATAGAGGCACTGCCCGTAAGGCCACCTCCTGAAAGGCTAACTGTTCTCATTATTGCTATCGTTTATCTTGTCAATGTCTAACTCCATGATTCCTGCCGACTCGTTGGCCAGCTTCTCCGTCTCTTCCCTGAGCAAGGTGTCGAAGATGTCATTGTAGCCGTGGTTTCTGTGCAGCACCGTGCCTTTCTTCATTATCGAATAGGCGATGGCGTAGCTCAGGCTGTTCAGCTTCTTCTCAGGTGTCTTTCCCGAAGCATTGCTATAGCTGATGCCTTTCTTCACTATCCATTCCCTGATAATCTCAGAGAAGTTATGAGGCACCTTGCCCGGACCTCGACCTTGCTGCATGACAGCCCATTGTGCGCCGCCAGTGAGAAAGAAGCGGATGGCCTCGGCGTTGTTCGCATCCTCCTCGATACGCAAGGAGGCCACAGAACGGCCAGAGGCAGTCCTTCGCTGCTTCTCCATGTTCTCAGCGATACCCTTCTGTATGCTCTGAAGGTGTTTGACGACTAACGCACGAATTACTTCCATTTTGTCAGCACTCCTTATTTTACATTTTGCTCATTATCCAGCCGTTTCAGAATCAAGGTGTCACTTCTTCCTGTTGCTCCTGCTCCTCCTCAAATTCATCTTCGGCCCTCACCTCGTCCTCACAGATGATGATACCGTCCTCTTCCTTGATCGTCGGCTCGATGACGATTCCTGTCACGTTATGGTCGAGGTGGTCATACAGCACCTGGTATGGCAGCTTACCCTCTATCGGCTCAAAGAGTCCGCTGTCATTATACGCCTTCACGAACTTCACGCACAGCCGCTTCATCTGCTCGATGATGTCATCGTTGGCCTCACCCTCGAAGTCGAAGTCAGTGGGAGCGACAAAGGCTATCTGTGCCTCCGGCCTGTCTTTCACCCTCGCCCATTCAAAGAACAGGGAGCCAGCAGGGGGCAGGATATAGACCACGGTAGGCTTCTCCACATCGTCGATGGCCTCATTCGCCTGTGCCCAGTTCATAAACATATACTCCACATCAGCGCCCATGCTATCGACGACGCTGTGAATCTTCTTCTCTACGGTGCCGTGCCGTTCTATCTTCTTCAGGTCACTCATAACAGATTCAGTTTTCTAAATTCACGGATGGCTACGTCAATAGCCCAGCCTATCTCTTTGTTGGTGTAACCAATACTCTTGAAGTCGATGCCTCCCCTGCGGTATTTCTGCAAGCGGTGGAGAATCTTCATTGCCTTCGTCCGCTCGATCTTCCGCTCCCGCAGTTCCTTCTGCAGCCCTTCATCCTCCTGCATGGTCTTGATGAAGTCAGCGGCCTGCTGTATCAGTGTGTTCGCGTCCTTCATACCAATTCGGGGTTATTGCCACCGTGCCTGGCCATTTCAGGCAGGATGACATCGTGAATCATCTGAGCAGC
The DNA here is from genome assembly GCA_016292045.1 of Bacteroidaceae bacterium. Lineage (GTDB taxonomy): Bacteria > Bacteroidota > Bacteroidia > Bacteroidales > Bacteroidaceae > Physcousia. Next base: position 78,023 of record JAEEZX010000064.1, read on the forward strand.
TATCTGAGCATTGGGGTGTGGCTTGCCAGTGGCTCCCAGCAGACGCAGGCGCATGATGGCCTTCCACTCCCTGACATTATAGGTATAGCATACGCGGGTGGCAGCGTCCAGCGGCAGGAAGCCCCTTGCATCCTGTGCCAGCAGGCCCATCTTCAGTGAGAGCATATACCACCACTCGGCGACCTTCCAGCCGACACGGGCAAAGAGGCGTTTCTTCCACCCTGCTTCTTTGTACCAGTGGGGCAGACAGATGGTGATGCCGCCTTTCTTGCCGAAGTTCACATAGCGGGTGCTCTGCTCGGCGATGGCATTGGGTGACGTGCGGTTAAGCTCCCTCGATGTGCTGATTTGCGTCGTCACGCAGACGGTGTAACGGATAAGAGCAAGTGCTGTCTTATATCTCAGCTCGTTAGCCTTGGCCACATAGTCAGTCAGCGTCACCTCGTAAGGCTCCAGCAGCAGCTTCACCCTCAGCATATCCATGAGGTACTGCTGGTTGGTCGAAATGAAGTACACCCTGCCAGCTCCCTTCTTCTTATACCAGGCGATGGCAGCATAGGGGGTGTTCGACAGCACCTGCAGCAGCCAGTTCGGGATATACGCGCCGATGGTCGTAGCGAGCATCCCACCCTTGGCCTCCTCTGGTGTCGGGTTGGTCTCGATGATGAAATACCGTGAGGCATGACGGAACATCGAAATGTGGCCACGCTTCACCAACATATCGCAGAAATCGTCTGCGCTTTTCTGCCCTCCCTCAGAGGCATAGCAGAGACGTGCGGCTCTCGCCACCTGTTCCTGCCAGTCATCCGGGCACGGCCATAGTTCTACAGAAGGTTTTATCAGTTGCATATTGTCTTGGTTTGGTAGTTCTTACAGGCATCCTCGGAAAGCAACACGCTGCGGTTGGTGACATGAGGGCAGCGGCCAAGCGTCGGCTCACCCTTCAAGCTCAGAGTGTTGAACTTCGTCACTATCTCCACCTTCGCGCAGTCACGGCAATGGTGGCCCTCCCAGATAGGGGTCTCCTTCTTCTGCGGTTTCTGCTGTACTTTCCTCGTTGCCATATTACTTCTTCTTCATATATTGCTGAGAGAGCTTCCTCTCATAGTTATTGCTCATTGCATCATTATACATGCAGCGGTAGATGCGCACCCATGCCACCTCGCGCACCTCGTTCTGGTTGGTGATACCCATACGCTTTGCATACCAATCAAGGACACCGAAGCTGCCGAAGTCCAGCGTCTTGATGCCGGCGGCAATCTCCTCCTTGCTGTAGTTGACCTTGATGGAGGCAAAGAGCTTGTTGATACGCTCCAGCTCCTTCGTGACAAAGTTCAGGAATCCGAAGACATCGTTAACGTCCTCGTCAAACAGCTGGTCAGGCTCTATGCCTAACAGAATCTTCGCACACTCCCCTACGATGTCCTTTGCATCAGCCGCCGAGCGAATGTCATCCAGCGTGCCATAGCTGAGCGCATTGAGGTCTTGAGGTACGTCTTTCCCGCACAATTTCGCGGGTCGTGGCTGATCCTTCAGACGCAGCACCAAGTCCTCCTGCACGCCCTTGTCAGCATAAGGGTAGAGCATGAGGAACTGCTTATAGGTGCATTTCTCGTCAGCCATTCTTCTATACTTCTTACTTTTCATCTTCAAAATTAGTCTTATTTTGGGTGGTATTCTCTTATTTGCTCATTCGTTTACTGAACTCTGCTATTCAGTACGTCTCACCTGCACTGAGACCTGTGCGCCAGCCGTTACTTTCGTTCTACGGAAGTACATAGCCATCATCAGCATATCGGCATAGTCGGGCGATTTGCCGCCCAGCAGCTTCTTCCATTCATCCTTCTTGATGACGTCCAGCTTGCCTACATCATTATCTATGTGGGCCTGTTTCAACGCTCCCAGCTCGTCAATGATACGCTCCCGCTGTGCCTCGTTGCAGATGACTCTCAACCGTCGGCCATTGACCAGCTCTGCCAGTTTGAAGTAACACTCTGCTCTGAGATTCTGATAGCGTTTGTCAAGGGGAGGGTTGCCACCGTGAAACTCCTTGATACCTTCGAGATAGCTCTCCAAGTATGCACCCATGCCGTCTGCATCGACAATAGTCAGGGAGCGGGGGATGGCCTCTCTCAGCATAACATTCTTCAGGTCACGCTCTATCTCCCTGCCAGTGGAGTAGTCTTTGTCGAGGACTATCTTACAGACGTTACCCGTCCATGAGCCTATGACAAAGTGGTCATGTCCTTTCATGGCCAAGTCAGCGGAACAGCTCTTGCCTCCTACCTCTTCTATATGCTCGTTATAGAACAGGTCACGGAGCGCGTCAAAGTCAAAGAGCACGGCAGGGTCATCCTCATATTCAAAGTTTCCATAGACGAGACGCTGCACTGTCACCTTGTCTGCCCGCATCAGGTTCTCCAAGTACGCAGGCTCCAGGTAGGGGTTATCCTTCGGCAGTGCTTTGATGAACGCCCTGAACTTCGCCAGCAGGCCCTCCCTTGCAGGCTTCACGAAGTCATTATATATCCAGTTGCGCTTCGGGTTACAGGAGTACATCGCCTTGGGTATCGTCACCCATTCCGTACCGTCTGCGTTCTTTCCTCTCAGCAGAGAGAAACGACCTCGCAGCACTGACACTGGCTTCTCGTCTATCTCCTGTGCCTCGTCAAGGAACATATCCGTCAGCGAGTAGGAGCCAAAGCGGTCGTAGTTCGGATCTTGCGGGTCCCAGTCGATATAGCGGAAGTATATCATGCTCCCGTTGGGGAAGAAGTACGAGTTTCCCGGCTCACCCTGGCTTGGTGCCGTCCTGTAGTAGCCATAGCCTGTTAGCCCGAGGTCGCCCAGCACTTCAAAGAACGTCACCATGGTGGTATCAGTAAGACGGCTGAACTCCCGACGGGCAATAAAGCCGACGCTGCCCGGCAGCGAGATACGTCTAAGTATCTGCCACAGGCAACCCAACCAGCTCTTTCCACCGCGTGCGCCACCGCCATACAATACCTCAGTGATGCCATTAGTGTAATCAGTCAGTAGCTCGTAGGCTTTCAGTTGTTTCTCGTTCAGCTGTATCTCTATGTTCATCCCCTGTCTGTTGTTCACCCTTGCTCTTGTATGGTGCAATGGTGATGTTGATAGGCTGTGTAGCGTCAAACTTCACATTCTGACTGTCTGACCATTCCTTCGTTCTGTTCTTCAGCCAGAAAATCGCCGCCGTGGTGTCAGGTGGGACGTGCTTCTTCACCTTCTTTACAAAGGTCGTCTGTGTGGCTCCGCTGGGGTCAACACGCACCTCCGTCGCCGTCTCCTCTGCCTCATAGCCGAGGGCCCGCTTGTAGAGGGCAGAGATAACGGCATCGTCGGCCACCTCACTACTAACCTTGATAAGGTCGGCAAACTCCGGGTATTCCTTCTTGATGCGTTTGAGCGTTGTGAGGCCACAGCCGAGAAGGTTAGCCAGCCCTTTCAGGTCGGCACCTTGCTCACAATACTGCTCTATCTGCTCCTCCTTTCCAGCGACGTACTTGGCATAGAGGTTTTCGGGCGGTCTGCCCCTTTGTTTCTTCTCCTCTTCCATAGTCATCAGGATTCAGTTGTCTCACTCTGTGCGTCAGCCTCCACAGCAGCGGCAGTCTCCGCATCCTGCTTGGCCAACTCCTCTAAATACGCCTCGCAGATGTCTATCATCTTCGAGAAAGCCACGCTACGAGACTTTATCTGATAGCGCTTTTTCACCTCCTGCGTCAGTCTGATGTAGGACTCGAAGGAGCCGACGATGATACTTGATTCCTCGCCAATCTCCATCTTCTCCAGTGCGTCAAGCACGGTCTTGATGTTGTTGGCCCTGCTCTCCACAAACATGAACTTCATTTCTGTAATCTCGATGTCACCGTCATTGATGGCAGGAGTGGAGATTTTGTTCACGTCCACGAAATCCAGACCATTCAGGCCCGAGAACTCGCGTTTCTCCAAGCTCTGAATCTCCTCATAGATTTCTTTCAGCATTTGGCGGTCATCCTTACCGACGAGGGCGTTATGGCTCAGCTGGTAGCCAAGCTGTGTGTCCTTATCCACCTCGTCAATATATAGGATAAGTATATACTCCAGCTTCGCCTTGATAGCAGCTTTCAGTCGGTGGTTGCCGGACAGCATGAGGTACTTGCCATCCTCCTGCCGCTTCATGCCGAAAGGCAGCTGAGACAGGAAACCGTCTTCGGCCACATTGTCAACGAGCCTGTCGAAGATGTCCTTATCCATATAGTGAGCATTGCGCTCCAGAGGGATGCAGTCATCGGTAGGACTGACATACGCCAGCTTGTAAGGGGCGATGAGCGCGTTCACATCGTCCAGTTTCTCCCTGATAAGGTTGATGTCTTTCAGACCACCACCCTTCATTTCTTGTATTTCTTCAGCCATGATTTATAGATATTAGTGATTGATTCTTTTCCAAACTCGCCGATATAGGTCAGCTTGCCTTCCTCCCGCTTCTGCAGCTTGAACACCCCACGGTATTTCATGCTGACAGGATTCTTCGTATAGACAGGTGTCTTGATCGCCTTGTAATACTCGCCGTACTTACGTGCTATCTCCATCTGTGTGTCATGGGACAGCTCACACATAATGAGCAGCTTTGACAGCTTCGCTTGGTGGCTGTTCACCACGAAGTCGGCCAGGCAGAAGAGGTCATCGAGCGTACTCTGCATCTTAGAGAACGAGCAGAAACCAAAGGCCAGCCCGTCGGCGAAGAATATCATTCCCAAGTCGCCGCCGTTGGTGTAGTTCACCTTATTGGCCATGTAGAAGTCTTTGTAATAGTTGACGTTCTCCACCTCCACCAGCTTACACGTTATCTTCGTGTCCTCCTTAAACTCAAAGTCAGGTGGGATAGTGGTGTACTTGCTCTTCAGCGATTTCGTCCGACGCTCGATGAAATACTTCTTCGGGTCACGCTCCCCTGCAGAGGAATACAGATAGACGGAATGCTTGCCCTTGCCGAGGATAATCTTCGCACACAGGAACTCCTCGATGCTCTCATACGGCCTGTCCGTATAGACGATGTTCCTGTCAGTGGTCAGCAGCTCATGGTGGATGCCCTCGGCCTCCTTCGGGTCAAAGAGGTTGTAGTGGGCGTGCTCATACTCAAAGGTCTCTTCGACGGCCTTGTAAATCTTCTCATAGCCTCCCTTGTATGTGGGCGGGAAAGCTATTCCGACGCCGCCGCTGCCTTTCTTGGCTTTTAGGAAGTCCACGAAGTCACCAAAATAGAAGTCGGCAATCTTGAAATTGAAGGCTCCTTTCCCCAGCTTCTCCCTTGTGGAGAGGTAATAGGCTTGGTGTTTCTCCAGGAACGCCTGCAGCATTTCCTCCTCGTAGATGTTCTTCTCTGAGGTGAAGCGGCTGATGCTCATGACATACATCACCTCGATCAGCTTCTTGTATGGGTGTTCCTCCCACTGGTCGAAGATTCTGGCGAAGCGCTCATTGGTGCAGGTCATCGGTGTGGTGTCTTTATCCAGTACGATGTCCGCTGCCAGCTTCGTGTATAGTGAGACGTCATTGGAATGGACGTTGAAGCCCAGCCCGTGCATGATTTTGTCGCAGTTGAAATTGCCGGAGCAGGCCACATAGACCTCTTTGCAGTCCACTCTTGACATGATGTCCTGTAAGACTACCTTCACTTCCGGCGGTGTTGTTCCTGTGAACATAAGCTATTTCTTTCTTTTTATGGGTTTATACTGAGGGGTTTCTGTTGGTGTGGTGAGCGTCTGGTGCTCGCGGCGCAATAAGGCGCAGACAGAGGGTTTGGGTCTCTATCTGCGCGGTGTTGGTGTGGGATTAGGTGTCAAAGAGGCTTAGCTCATGCACTGGCTCCTTGGCCACAAATTCCTCTATCTGTATGCCGTTGGCACGCAGATGTTCGGCAAGCAGCTGGCGGTGACAGAACTCTTCCGGCTTTTCATAGCAGCAGAGGGCCACGTCACGGCCATTGGCAAGGCGCTGAACCTGGTTTATAAAGTCAGTGATGTTCATCCGGGCAAGAATCTCGGCCTTGTATCGGCGTGTGTATTCCTCGTCCGAGCTGGTCATCTTCAATATGGAGTAGGTGGGAGCCACCTCCTTCAATGATGGGCCTTGGTACCATCGTGGCGGGTACAGGGCAATGCCTATCATCATCACGTTGGCTTTTGCCAAGGCTTTGGCGTTTGCAAAGTATGAAGTGTATAGTTTCATCTTTTCTTCTGTTTTATTTATCATGGTCGCAACAACCGCCGTCCTCATGTTCAAAGAGCATCGGACTGACGAGGGAGTGTTTCTTCTTGAACGCTGTCTTTGCCAGGTAATTCGCAAACCACCAGTTGCGGCAGGTGTTGTAGGCTTTCTCGTCTGCATGGGGCAGCGAGTAGTCTATGTAGTCAGGAGTGATAGGCACCCGCTCCGCATTGATGATGCGGCACTGGATGAAGTCATCGTCTATCTCTATCACGCTTCCCTCCTTCTCGATGAAGGCCAGGTGAAGGTTCTTTGGCCAGTTCCAGCCTTTCTCTACCCCACAGAGGTAATAGAACGGGGCCTTTTTCAGAGTCATGTTTTCCGGCAAGGCCATCGTCCACCATTTCACCCGTTCATCATTGGTGCCGATAAGGCTCTTCATGCAATGATGGGCAAGGTTGACGTCCGTTATATACCGCAGCCACAAGATGCGATTGACGTTCTTAAAACGAGCATATTCTATTGTAACCATGTCTTGAAATGTATTTATCTTATTTGTCAGTGTAAAGGTACAAAGAATTTATCAAATACGCAAGTTTTTGGGCAATTATTTTAATATTTTTTCCAATACTGGTATGATTTGTTTATCAAGTTCGTAACGTTTGCCTCCTGGCAGTGGCAGAGTGAACTCAAAACGTACAGAATCCAGCAGCTCATTGCGGGTGGCAACCATTTCATTCACAGCCACCACCTCAAAGGTGCCGCTCTTGATCTCTTTGTCCTTATCCTTCAGCGTACCGTTGTCATACACAGAGAAGGTGTTACCGATGTACTTCCTGTTGCACTCGCAGATGTCGGCCATGCTGTGATAGTGCTGGAAGTACCAAACGCCGTTCATATAGTTGGCCGTGAACTTGTCTTCATCGAGGAAGGCAAAGGTGCCTCTCTTGCGCTTGCTGTTCTCGGTGTTGTTCGAGGAGGTGGCACCATAGACGGTGTTTCCAGCCCAGTACACCGTGCCTCCGGGCTTGCAGAGGGCAGAACAGGTACGGAGTACAGCAGCCTCCGCATCCAGAGAGTCCACGCTGTTGATTACATGGTCACAGACAACGACATCATAGCGTCCGTACTTCTCCAAGTGAGCGCATATCTCCTTGCAGTCACGCTCCACCTGCTCAGTCAGGATTTTGCTACGCAGCATCTTCGGCCCACAATAGAAGAACTCTATCGCGTCGATGTCATAGCCCTTGCCCTTCAGCATTTCGTAGTAGTTCTTACAGCCGGCACCGAAGTCCAGGATGCGCGTGGCCTTCGTCACGTTGGGGATGACCTGTGTCTCATAGAGGACTGACAGGGCGTGTTTGTCTGCCCCCTCTGGGTGACGCTCAGGCTGAGCATACGACTGGATATAGGTATTGCGCTCTATATGGTCGTAGTTGAACTCACCATATTTCAGGGAGAAGAAATGCTCTGCCTGCTCTGCCATACCTTCGGGCAGCACATAGACAAGCAAGGGCATACGCAGCAGCTTGATCGTCTTCGCATAGATAGCACTGATGATGATGTTTCCCTCACTGTCAGCGACAGCATTGGCAAACTGGCCGTACTTATTCACCAGCTCCGTCAGTTTGATGACCTTGTTGGCCTCACCGCCTTTGTTCACCATGATAAGGTCTTTCGGCTGTACGAGGGTGAAGCCCACCGTTCCTTTTGGCACGTTCACCTTCAGCAGCGGTTGGTTCTCGCTCACCTCCACCTCGGTAAAGTTGTGCAGTTGGTTGAAACGCACCTCGTCGTACACCGTGACATTCTCCAGACAGAAGGCAGGGCACTCTGTGATGCCGAGCAGCTTCATCGTCTTTGTACGTTGGTGGCCAGCAAGGATGCGCTTGTCACTACCCCTTATCACGATGGCCTTGATGATGCCAAGCGTTGACAGGGATGCTTTCAGGTTCTCCTGCGCGTCATCTTCCAGCTTTCGGGGGTTGTAGCCCGCAGGAGAGAGGGTGTCAATTTGCACCGTCTGAATCAATTTACTGATCTCTTCGTTCATAATATTCATCCAATAAAGTGTTAATGAATCCATCCATTTTACCATGCTCCTTGCCGTAGGCTTTGGCACGGCGCTGCAGCTCCTCACTCTCGGCCTTGCTTAGAACAATGTCATACACGCCGAATTTGAAGCTCTCTACCTGTACGGTGGTGTTCTTGTCACCGCCGAAACGGTCAGGGCCATCAGTGTTTGACTGAGGCACCTCCACATTCCAAATCTCAGGGTGCATTTCGACACGCTCCATCGCCTCCTTCACCTTCTCCATGTCGATGTTGAAGTTCACATTGGCCGTGATATTGTCGGCGAGGGCGAACTCACGGCCTTGCTTCGTGTCAAGGTCAACGTCAGTACGCTTCACTGCAACGAGCTTGTCACCTGTCACCTCCACCACACGCACCTTCTTGATGCCTGCTTTGATGGCAGAGGCAGCGGTCTTATTGCCTGCGATGATACGATTGTTCTTATCCAGCACCACCGAGCGGCCACAGCCGAAGTGTTCAAGTGAGTAGTCAATCATCTTCTCACCTTCGGCACAGCCTTTATTGAAGTTGAGGTCATCCTGCACCAGGGCCTCAATGTCTATCTGTCTTTCTTCCATAGCCTATATACCGAGTAATTCACCAACAAGGCCGATGACTACGCCGTTGTCCTCGTAGTATTCATCAGCGAACTTATTCAGTCTGTCGTATTCCTCCTTGGTAGGAGTGATGGAGTAGCCTTTGAAACGGACAGGTGTCACGTCTGCATCCTTGCTTGCACGGCTGCTGGCCAGCTCCTTGCGCTCCTTGGCTCTCGCTGCCTTGGCCTCCTGTGCCGTCTGCTTCTCGATGTACTTGTCAATATCCTTAATACCCCATGCCTCAGTGTCTAACTGCACATCTTCAACACAGCGGCGTATCTCGTTATAGTCGAGAGACATATTGACCTTGGAGGTCATGTTGTCGGCCAGTGCCAACTCCCTGCCCTCGCGTGAATCAAGGTCAAGGTCAATACGTTTGACTGCTATCAGCTCGTCACCTGTTGACTCCACGACAATCACATCGTCTATGCCGTGGGCCTCCGCTGTCTTGGCCGACTTATTGCCGGCAATAATGCGGTTGTTTTTGTCAATGAGCACTGATCTGGCCGCTCCGAAGTTCTCAAAAGAGCGGTTCATCAGCACCTGACCTTTCTCAGTGCCTTGATTGAAGTTCTTATCATCCTGGATAAGGTCGTGTATCTTTATCTCTTCCATTATGCACTCACGAATTTATTGATAAAATACTGGCACCCGCGCTGGGTCACCTTGGTAGTCCGGGTGACATGCTGCTCACCGTTCTTTCCCGACCGTGTACCCTTGGTGACTTCAAACAAGCCCATTTCGACGTATCGCTGCATCGGCATATTCCTGTCAGAGCCGACACTACAGAGGTAGCCCTCCTTGCGCAGCTGCTCAAAGAGCCGGACTTCACCTGTCTCGTAACCGTTCTGGCAGAGAATCTTCGCCAGTTCACCGATAAGCACAGAGTCAGGAGACGATAGGACGGCATCTGCAAAGGCCACCTTTGGCTTCTGATCCTGCAACTGTTCCTGCTGGGCCTCAATCTGAACGAGCTGCTGCTGGTTTTCGATAGATAGACGTTCTCTTTCCTCATACTGCAAAGCCCACGCCCTTGCTGCCTCAGCAGGATTGGAGAAGTCAGGGAGTGTGGACTGCATCGCCTTTCGTGCCTTCTGCAATTCCTCCAGCTTGTCAATGATTCTCTCTCTCAGAACTGGGTCGTAGCCCGATGCAAGAATGAGGCACCCCTTCGGCGAGAGGAAATACATCGGTCGAGTTTTTCCCTGTGCATCTGAATATGAGGTCAATCCAAAATTGGATTCACATACTCCCTTCTCCAAAAGCACACGAATATCACGCATAACATGAGCGTGTTGTTTGCCTATCAGCTCCGCTACTTCAACAGAAGACATACCTTTCTTTGACTTCTGACTTTCTAATTGAATAACACCTTTCTCCATAATCTATCGTTTTATTGCTATTAGTCCACAGAAATTCAGGTAGCGCCAATAGGTCTCGATGATACGGAAACCAGCAGCTTCCAGGAATTGACGGTTTGCAGCCTCGGTGACAGGCACCAACGTACCTTCGAGGCTCTTACGTTTCCCGGCGATCTGCTCCTCCGTATAGCTATTCTCCCTCTTGATGGCATAGTATTCATCCTTCATCGCCTCGTCTATCACAGCAGAATAGCCCAGCACCTTCTCAACGAAAAGGAAAGCACCGCCACGCTGCAGGCTGTCATAGACATTCTGAATGATGCGCTGGCGGTACTCTATCGGCGTGAACTGGATGGTGAGACAGGAGAGGATAAGGCTACATTTCGCCTCTGGTAACTCCTTGGTGATGTCCTTCTTCTCTATGATGACGTTTTCCATGCCTGAGTATTTGGCACGGCAGATGCCTAACATCGGCTCACTCGTATCACAGAGGTGGAACAGACATTCGGGATTCTTCTTGATAAGACTTTCCACACCGAGGCCAGTGGAACAGCCCAAGTCCATAACATTGCTGTCATGGGTGATGAACTTCTGCCCCAACCGCGTCGTAAGGTCGCGCATGGTGTCATAGTCAGGGATGGAGCGGCTTATCATGTCATCAAAGACACGCGCCACCTCCGCATTGAACTCCCACCTTCCCTCTGGTATGTACTGGTCCTGATTCATGCCTTCGCGTTTTGAAACTTCACAATATCCATACCGAAGAACACAAGAAGCGTCTCCAGCTGCTCCACCGTAATGCCGCGCTTGCCATTGAAATAGCTGCTCAGCACACAGCGGTTAATACCTGTCTCAGCGGACAGCTCGATAATCTTCTTGTTCTGCTTCGATACACGGTCACGCATAAGCAGATGAATCATGTTGGCCGGAACCATTCCGTCCTCGCCCTCATACGCTGCCGTCACCTTCAGATAAGCCATTATCTTCATCAGGTGTTTGTACGGCATCGACCGCCTCCCTCTGAGGAAAGCGTTCAAGTTCTGTACTGTCAGCCCCAGCAGGGTACAGAGCATTGTCTGATTGACTCCGCGCTGGTGCATGTGCTCTTCTATCCGTTCTCTTATCATTTATACAAGATTTAGTGCTGCAAAAATAATCATTTCTCCCGAAACTGCAAAATATTTGATAATCTATTTATCAAAATCGCTAAAAAATTTTGTGATTTACTCAAAAATCCTTACCTTTGCAAGTGAATAGATACATTTCATCTATGCTTCTTGCCCGTTTCCGGGTATCATAGTCATAGTTTTGAAGGTATTTATCTTATTTGCATAGGAACGGCTTGCTCGGGAGAGTGGGCCGCTCTACTTTTTGAGCGGCACCGTCTTTCCCTTCGACTCCTGATCTTCCATGTCAGGGGGCAGCATCCAATAGCGAGGCTTCGGTATCTTCTCCTCGTCCTCATTCTGGAAGTACAGGGAGCCATTCTTTCCCTTCACTACCCTGCCGACAAAGAAGGAACCGCCATTACTCAGCAACAGCCATTTGTCAAGTGGAGGGTAGCCCTTCTCCAGCGGATGCCACTCGCCATCGCGGTAGAACTCAGCACCCTTACAGAAGGCAACGGTGGCTATGCGCTCAAAGGCTGACTGCACCGTTTCACTCGCGCCCTGGGCAGCACAGGCAATTCTCATGTTCCTGCCGTAGGTCTCTGCGGCATTGAGGAAATCCCGTCCAAGGATTTTCTCAACTAACTTTCTTTCTTCCTGTTCCATACTATTTGCTTTGTTTCTTTTCTACACAGGCCCAGTCAACCACAAACACGTCATGCTGGTAGTCATTCCGGGCGTTTGTCCTGTTTTTACTTTCGTGTGTCATAACTCGTCAAGTTCTTTATTCAGATTTTCTATCTTACTTTTCATGTAGTCCTTGCGCTCCTGCACCATACCGATAGCAAGGGCAGACAGACGCCTCACAAACTCTGAGGGCATGGTGTCAAGGAAAGCGTCTATCACGTCCACTGGTTTGACCATCCCCATATTTAGCAGCCCTTCCATACTTTCAAGAGCAGACTTGCAATCGTCTATCTCCTTTGAAATCCTGTTGGCCTGTTCCAAAACGTCTCTGTTCATAACTATTTCGATTTGTTCTGTTTATAATATCTGCCGCCACACTCCCCGTCAGGCAGTATGTCATAGGGGCCGATGGCCTTGCCTGAGTTCACGTCAAGAGCCAAGGAGAAAAGTGCGCAGTCCAAACGGACGTTGCACTTTACATCACAGCAGATAGTCGTCTTATCCATTCAGCTTTCTTTCCACAAGGTCGGCAATATCCCTCACCTTAGAGCCGGCAACGGTCAGACCGTCACACTCTTCATCGGTAATGGTGATGTCAAACTGGTGCTCCAGCTCCATCACTACCTGTACCATATCGAGGCTGTCACCCCCGAGGTCTTCACGAAAGCTGTCATCAAGTGACACAGACATTCTCTCTCCTGCTGGTGATACGAAACGCTGTGTGGTCTCTATCACCTTTGCTTCAATTTCTTCTCTATTCATTTTTCTTGTTATGATTGGTTTACCAAAAATCCTTGTCACCAGGCATCATCTTCCACTCCCTGCCGTCGAGCAGTGCGCCGTTGGCCTCCTTGCCGCGTTTGACACCATCCTCACCCCAAGCACCCCATTGCTTGAAGAAAAACGCCTTGTGTGCAGCAAGGGTGGCATCACGCAAAGAGCGGAACCAGTGATGGTCAGTATGGCGGGCGCGTACACCGCTCTCACCTCCTGTTATCACCCAGTCGATACGGTCAAGGTTGATGTCGGGCATATTACCCAGCAGCGGCTCGCATGAGAGGAAGCGGACAGCAGCTTTCTTTATCGTCCGCAGGTGGTCGATGCGGTCATAGTGGCCGGCACTCTCACAGGTCACGCCCAGCCAAGCGTTTTCAGGTGGGGTGAACTTGCTGAAGAACGAGGCCATGCGCTCTGATCGTTTCGTCAACAGCTGGAAAGTATGTTGGGGGTTATCCTGGATAACCATCAGCACACGCTCCAAGAATCGGTCACTAATGGCCTCATGGAAGAGGTCACCCATAGAAGTGACGAATACCATGCGGGGAGTCTTCCACTTGTAAGGCTCACCGAGACTGTCAGGGTGTTCAGTGGGAAGGAAGCCGTTTTTATACTTCTCCTTGCTGCCAGGCATCTTCTGTAACCGTCTGGCCATGGTCTCAGCATAGCAGTTTTGACACGCCTCACTGAGCTTGCTACAGCCTGTAGTGGGATTCCATGTCTCTTGCGTCCATTGTATCTTTGTCGCCATAATCTACTCCTTTTCAAGGTTGATGTATTTCGAGAATTGTGTATCGCCTAACTGGTCAGAGGCGGCAATCCAGCCGAGAATCATCTTCTCAACCATGCCTTTCTTCGTGGCATACTTGCTGGCACTCTTCGCCATCTGCAGTACCGTAGCGACCAGTGCAAACAGGTTAGTACTCGTTTCCTCTAACGGGCGACCGTCAAAGTTATCGAGCAGTTGTGAGGCAATGAGCATAGCCTGCTCCTTGTCTATCTCCAGTGTTACCGTTTTTTGTGCCATAGTCAACCTCTGAAAATGTTTCCGTTCTTTGTCGTAACATCACCAGCAACACGTCCGCAATGGACGTTGCCGTTCTTTGAGTCCACATTACCAGTCACGTCACCGCAGTTGACGTTACCATTCTTAGAGCTGACGGTGTTCACCGTCCCCTTTACCTCCACGTCTGCGTTTTCCGTTTCGATGGATTCTACATTGCCCTCTACGATAATCTTGAACACAGGAGGCTCCTTGTATTCCTCGATGGGCTTGCCGTTCACAAAGATTCCCCTGTCGGTAATCTCTACACGGCCATTGATGTTTTCATACTTCTTGCCGTTAGCGTAGAATGAGCCCCTAATACTGTTGATGATTGTTGTACCCATATCAAAATTCTATTTTGAGTTGTTCGTTTTTCTTGTTGTCAAGCTGCTTGCTGAGATTCACCTTCCGGCCATCCTCGGCACCTGCTTCGTAGGCTTCGCCCAACACCTCACGTCTGCGAGGCGCACGCTTCTTCCTGCTATCCATCTTATATCCGTGGTCAACAAGGAAATCTTCGATGCGGTCATTGTGGACTACCATCAGCGCCGTTTCCTCAGAGGTGGGCTTCATGCTGTCGTAATTCTCCTGCAAGCCATCAGAGACACCTTCCAGGTATGAACGGAAAAACAGGTTCTTTCCTTTGTCGGTGTAACGCTTGCCTTCTATCATGTAGGCATTGGCAGACTCATTGAATCTTTCTATGACTAACCTGCGGAAAACCTTCAGCAGGTAGATATAGAACTCCTTCACGACCACCACATTCTCCTCGGCACCGATAATGAACATCTTGCCGTTATGGGTGCGCGTGTACATTTTACAGAGGTTGTTGCTGGCAATAACCGAAAGCAGCTTTTTCTTCCAGATATTACCGTACTTGTCAGCAGCTATCATGTCCTCACTCTCAGTCATGGAGGACTTCTTTTCTTCTTCGTCCTCTATGTCACCCAAGGAGAGGTTGTAGTCCATGAGTAGCTTGCGAACCATCTTAGCCGCCTGATATGCTTCTCCAGTGCTGCCGATCTTCTCAGCATTGAACTGCAATCTCAGCAGCTTGCGGATTTTGTTAATGACATTCTCTTTCTCCATAGTCTTGAAGTTTGTATCTTATTTGCATTGGCAAAGGTACAAAGATTTTATCAAATCTGCAAACATTTTGCCGTTTATTTTATCATTCCTGCAAATTATTTCGGTTTCGCATACTTCTCAGCCAGCTTGTCAAGTCCCATCTTCTGACGCTCTAACTGGGAAAGGAACTCGTCTTCGTGATTCAGCTCCAGTGCCTTGATGCCTGCCTTGTCAAGCGTCTTTTCGTCAAACAGCTTATCGCAAAACTCCTCGTATGCTTTGATGGAGGAATAGTTGCTGCAGGGCTTCACCAGTTTTCCCTTCGGCTGTATGAGGGTTTTGGCGAACATTCCGAAGTTAGCGCTTGCCTCTGCTATCCGCGCTGGCAGGTAGTCTTTTCTCAGGTCAACGCCAAACCGCTCGTTATAGAGGTCAAAGTAACCGTCGAACAGGTCAAACGTCATGCTGATTAGCGATATTGTCAACTGCGTCTGTGCTTTTAGCGGGAGGTCAGTCAGGCCCTCCTTCTCAAAATAGCTGTAGAAGGTGACATAGAGGCTTTTCATTTCACGGCTCAACCGTTTCTGCATCTGCACAGCATAGTCATCCATCAGGACACTGGTGTTACCTTCGCACTTAGAAAGCCACTCCCTGAACTTGGTGAAGCATTTCTGCGTCTCGTTGAGCCACGTCTTATTCTTGAAACGGATGATGTTCCTTTCCTCGCACATATCCCACACCTTGTAGAACTCCGCTTCTGCCAGCAGCAGAGGAATGACTATCTCTGACCAAAAACGTGCACGGCAATCTCTCACAACTGCCTGTGTCTGCTGAAAGGTCAGGTTTTCTACAGGTTTCTTCGGGACATTCACATAAGGGGCTTGCTTTGCTGCCGGGTGGTAGTATGTCTTTTTCATAAGTTGATAGGATTTACGCGCATGGTACGCAGATTTAGGAATAGGCCGTTATGCTCGATGCAGCCATTGGTAATGAGCTTCCAAAGGAGGTTACACCCAAGCTGGGCCAGTGTAGAGTTGATGAAAAGGTCTTGCTTCTCCAGTGCTTCGGCAAGAGAGCAGCTGGGGCCGCTGTCTTTCTCGTTCACAGAGGACAGGTCAAAGCGTTCATCGACACACGGCAGCTTCTTGATCGTCTCTGCCTCCTTCGACTTCGGCTGCTTGTGGTCTGTGACGGAGCCAAGCACGACCTGGCCAGTGTCAGCAGTATTGCCAAAATCCAGCCAGTAGTACAGGTCTTTTCTGTCATCACCGTTTGTCTGTTTGTAATGCCGGATATGCTTGCCGATGGCTATTCTGGCCTTTGCATTATCCACACAGCTGATGATGATATTCGCCGTATCGTCTGCATCCTTGCTGGGGTATCTGCAAGGCATGGCATCCCATCCAAGGCCAAAGAAGCGGTTGATGCGGGTCACAAGGACGGTGGCCTTGTTGCTGCCTACCTCCTGTGGAGTGAACAGCTGACGGCCAAGGTTCGCCTCCGTCACTATGTCATCGTCAAAGACTGTCACCTGCAGCCCCTTGTGGCCAAGGCAGCGCAGTGAGTAGTCCATCCTTGCCAAGGCCGTGACTACCTGGCTTCCCGTGCCTCCTGCCCCTATGACGTACACCGAAAGCGGATGGTAGGGATTCAGGAGATAGTTATGCGTAAAATGTACTTTCTTCATTTCAGTATTTCCTTTAGCGTCTTTGAGGCAGGCTTCAATACGTCTGTCGGGAACGGCTCGCCTGTCTCTATGAGCCGCTTCGTGAGTAATGCGAGATTCCCCTTGATAGGGTTGCCGCCTGATAGGTGGCTAAACTCAGACAGCCAAAACATCTTCTCCCACCAATCTATGACATTGACAAAAGTGCGCTCCGTCGGCTTCCGTACCTTCGCACTGCCAAGGCAGACGTTATCTGTCGTGTTCATAAACGGTGCTCGGTACAGCGTACCCTTCGGCTTCTTACCCTTGAAGGCATAGATGCTCAGTGAGCCGTTATGCACGATGTATAGCAGTCCTGGCACCTTCATCTTTCCATTGGGGATATTCAGCTCTCTGATGAAGAACACGTTTCGCTCCTCCGGACCATGATACCAGACGAGCTTACTGCCGTCCATCCTTGTGTCGCAGTACAGGACATTCTCAGGGATGACCCCGTACAGACTCTTGTCAAGCTGTGGGTTGGAGGATGCCACACTCTTCACCATCTTAGCCAGCACCTCTTCTGTCAGAGGCTTGCCAGCTCCCATCACACCGTTTACGATGTCGCGCTTCTCTAAGTAGTAGTCGCCCTCGCAGGTGCTTTCCGTCTTATAGGCTATGATAGCCGCATAAGGATGGTAGATGTCTGTGATTTGCTTCAATACGTCACTCATAGATATAACTCAGAATCTTTTTGTACCACTCAGTCCACCGCTGGGGGTAGTCGCTGACATGGATTTGTTCATTACACTTACTGATTTTATGTACTTCGACCAGCACAGGAAGGCCCATGCTGCTGTCATTGTTATTGAACGTCTCGATGGTCTTTTCAACAACTGGGTCATCGTCCATGCCATAGCTGAACATGAAGATGGCACCAAGGGCAACCATATCGTCCGACATTCCTTCCTCCTCACAGAAACTCTCGTCGCCCATATCGTAGCGGATAGGAACGATGTCATAGTTGGATAGGCTGTCTTCCAGATGCAGCTTAACACCTTCTTCGAGGACGTCAAACAACTCGGACACTGGCCGCTGCTCACCGTTTGGCAGCGAGTAGTAAGCGTGGCCACTCTCTCTGTACCGCTCCATCCCAAACCTGACATCTTCTGCCAACTGAAAGAAGCACCCGGCCTTTGCCTTCTTCTTCTCCTCGATGGTCTCAAAGATGGTGTTCAAGTCTCCCAGCAGATAGCGGTCAGTGTGTGCCTTATACTCCGGGCTGGCCTCGTCTGCCATTTCATCGTACTGATCTTCGCAGTCATCCCAATTCATCGAGTAGCACATTTCGTAGCTGCTCTTTGGCATGATAAACATTCCGTAGTGGAAGAGGAAAGCGAAGAAGTCCATCAGCACCTCCCGTAGCTGTTCGTCCACATGCTCCAGTATCTTGATAGGCATGAAATAGATGTTTGACGTGTCGAGTCCGTCCTTTACATGGTAAGCGACTAACTCCCTGTGTGCAGGATGGTCGCCGTCGTCAAAATCCACCAGTTCAATGCTGAAATCCTTTATCTGCTTCTGAATAGCTTTTGTGAGCAATACCGCATCATGGAATCTGTTGCCTGTGCTCCTGAACTTCAGCGGCTTGTCATAGACAGAGAGGAACTGGCGGGCCTGTTCGGTAAGGGCGGGCAGGTCTATCTCCCCGCACCGCCCTGTAATCGTTTCAAGGTCATAGGCATGGAGGCTGTCGAAGCGGCAGGTCAGAAAATTACTGCATTGCCCTTGCTTGGCAGTACGCGGCGATCGTCCTCGCTGTCCTTCCTTGATAGAAGCCTTCCTATAGTCTGATGGAAATGCCATAAGTCCTCTGCTTGTTTCTTGTTCATCCCTTCGTGCCTATCGTTGTCTTGAACTCATAGACAGCTTCGTCATTCTCAACCTTCGGCCCATGGACGTTGCTCGTCGTCAGCTCAGGGTACTGGTTGCTGTAGAAGTTCATCACCTCTTCGGGCGACATGGATGGGTCGGGGTCAGAGAGCTTCTGACCGTTGTGCTTAAACACGCGCTTGTAGCCTTTTACTATTAGTGCCATAATTCTTCTGATTTTAAGGGTTATTCTTCTTCGTTCTCATTCTCTTCTGTAGGCTCCTCTTCGGGTTCCTCCTTCTTTGCAGGGGCAGCAGGTTTGGCAGCAGCCTTTCCGGGCTTCACGTTCTTACCGTCGCTCTTATCCTCAGAGGCAGCACCGAACATCGTACCCTCGCCCAGGGCCTCCTTCACCTTCTTTCGCAAGGTGTCAACCTTCACAGCAGAGCCAGCCACCGTAGTAGCGTACTTGTGTGCGCCGTCAAGACAGGTGAGAGCGTCCTTATACTTATCCTCCTTGAAGTTCTGCTCAGCAAGGGTCATCCAGCTGTTGAACTCCTCGATAGCCTTCTTCTGCTCGTCCTTGGCCTTCTTCTCCATTTCAGATGCAGCCTTGGCAGCTTCCTGTGCGTCCTCGAAAGCCTTGATGTTAGACAGCAGGCCGTTGGCCTTTGCGATGGGCTGAAGCACAGCGTCCAGGAAACCTTCGTCCATTTCCTCGGCGGTGCCATTGAGACAGATGGGAACGAGCTTATTCTTCGCTGCGTCCTTCACCAAATTGTTGCCGGGCAGTACGCTGACAACCATACCGTTCTCACTCTTGGCAACGGTGATGGCAAGAGTGCTGCCATCCACCATGCTCTCTGATAATTTCTTGAATAAATCCATAAAAGTTATACTGTTTGGGTGGGAGGTGGTTAGTCTCCCGTTACCTTGTTATTGCTTAGAATGTCTGACCATAGCCCTCCTGCCTGTGATACTCTGCCAGCAGACAGCCACCACCATTGTAGAAATACACCACGCCGTCACGCTCTCTCTCGTAGTCATCATCTTCGGCTGTTGCCTGAAGGTACTCACGAAACTGCTCTTCGCTGACGAAAGCTCTGTTGCGGTCATCGAAATCGAAAATACTAATCTTGCTCATAATCTATAAGTTTTGAAGTCTATCTTATTTGCAATTCTCTTACTGGTAGTCAAGGTAAATCTCAGTCACCCTGCCGTCGTTTATCAGCTGGTTCACTTTCTCTGTGATAGCCTCTATTCCCTTAATGTCCTCAAAGGTCATCGTAGGCATTCCAGACATGAGGGTAAACTGGCGATCGTCTCTGTCAAGCTGGATAAGCAGCTCACCGTCTGTAGTGTTGATAACCACCTGTTGCTTCCAAGGGTCATAATCTGAGCCAGTCCAAATCTTATTAAACTGCTTCTGAAGTTGCTTAATTGTAGCCATTTTGTCTAAAGTTTTGAAGTTTATTGATTTATCTTATTTACACTACAAAGGTACAAAGTTTTAATCAAATGCGCAAGTTTTACGTCAATTATTTTCTTGAAAAATGAATATTTTTTCTCTGAAAATCAGCCACTTACATCATTGTGTGCGTCGATGTATTCCTGTGGTGTGCAGCCATGCTTCTTCTCGAATATCTTGCTGTAGGTCTCGCGTACAGATTCAAAGGTTTCAGTCACCAGCCATTTTGCCTGTCGAAGTATCTCATTCGGATTTTCCTTCTTCGTTTTGGCCTTGGCCTTTTCCTCTTCCTGCTTTTTGAACTCCTCCGCTATGCGGTCAAAGGGATGGGGCCGGCCCTCAATACCATTCATCTTGCAGTATTCCTCCCAGGTGACTTTGTTCTTTCTCGCCTCCTCTGCCTCGCGCTCTTCCTTGGCCTTTCTGTCGGCCTCATATTTGCGCCAATAGTCCTGCTGCCTGTCCTTGACAAAGGAGCGGAAAGACTTCATAATGCGCATAGGGTCAACGTTGCCGTAAAACTCCTCATAGATACCTGACCGTAAGCGGGCGCAAAACAGGATGAACTCCATCATCGTGAGCGTCGGGAACTCAGCGAGTATCTGCATACTGAGGTTATCGAGCTGCCAGTCATTCATCTTCTCCTTCACGTTGGCAAAGGCGCTGACTTCCGTAAACTGAGCACGCATCCAAATGATGCAGGCACTCTCTACTTTCCGGCCTGCTCTGTCAGTTACAGCAGGGTAAGCCTGAGCAAGTACGCCCAGCATTGGCGACTCTACCTTTGCACAGCAGTCTATCGTAGGACAGGCACCCATGATGACCGCCTGCAAATCAGTCGGGTACTTACTGGTTATCTGGGAGGGAGTGTTGCTCCTGCGCAGGGTTTCCACCGCCTTGTTCTCGCATCTGCATAAAGTAGAGCTCGTCTGCCTTTGCAATGTCATCAACGCAAGCTGCTCGCTGACGCTCGACAACGACTGATCCTGACGCTTGCGGGTGGTTGGTAGTGTTGTTTGTTCCATTTCTTCGATTCTTAATTTCAGAAATAATCTCGTTGTACT
This sequence comes from Bacteroidaceae bacterium, assembly GCA_016292045.1. Lineage (GTDB taxonomy): Bacteria > Bacteroidota > Bacteroidia > Bacteroidales > Bacteroidaceae > Physcousia. The sequence goes on from JAEEZX010000064.1 coordinate 99,004, forward strand.
GACTGTTTATCTTTGAGAGCGAAAAGTTGTTCATTATCCACGACTTGTTGATGCTCCGTATAAACTGGCCAAAAGCAGCTACAAGGCTGTCATCGTCTATAGGCAGCGGCTTGTCTCGCGTCTTACGATTGTACTCTATCTTGCCAAAGATTTTCTTGATGGCCACCATATCCTTTGCCTCCCAGCCGTATGCCTCACCGTAAAGCTCTTGGAAGTAGGCCATGAATATCTCCTGCCCCCGCGTGTATTTAGATACTTCGTCGCCATTCTTCAACTTTCGTTTTTCGCCTGGCTCATGGGGTGGCTCACAGTTTTCTTCTTTCTTCGTTTTAGTTTTCCGCGCACGCGAAGAAGAATCCTTATCGACGTTAGGAGATAAGGATAAAATATTCTTATCTTCTTTTCTTCTTATGATGTGGTCAGTTGGCTGGTCACTTAGCTGGTCAGTTGGTTGGTCATTTTGTTGGTCATTCTGCTGGTCGTTTTGACTTTCGCCTTGTTGGTAATCGTCATATCTACAGATAGTTACGACACTATATTTGTTGGTCGTTTCTACCGTTATTTCACCTGAGTTTACAAGGCGAGTGAGACACGTCCTTATTGTACGCTCAGAAATGCCAGTTTCAGCACTCAATTTCTGCCTGCCAACAATCAACTGACCGCGACAAATTTTCTTTCCCTGCCATGTCTTTTCTGCGGGGGATGCCTTTATCAGCAGATGCAGGAACAAATGAACCATTTCGGAATGATTATACCACTCCCATTCGGTCAATTTGCGGTATATCTTTAGCCAACCATCACTCATACAGATTTCCCTTCTAAGTAATTCTTCACTTCGTCACGGAACTGATCGAGACTCTTGCAGACAACGTATCGGTTGCCGTACTTCTCGCAGTTCTTTTGCCATTCCTTCTGCTCTGGCCGCTGATAGCTGCCAGGCTTCTTCATTTCGATATACAGGGCATGGTATCTACCCCTTGGGATGCAGAGGCAGAGGTCAGCAACACCTTTCACTATCCCCTCACGCTTCATCCTCTTACCCATACCGCCGAGGCGTATGCCCTCATTGGGGATATGGAAAAGCATACCCTCCTGAGCGAATACAGGATATTGCACGGCGAACCATTTAAGACATGACTGTTGTATGTCGCTCTCAGTCATTCCAGCGCCTACTGCTACATGGGCCGGCACACTTTTTTTGTCAAGCCCCTTTGTGATTGCGTCCAACAGACGCTTGTTAAACGATTCTCTTGCCATAATCAGAAATATGTGTTCGTAAGTTGCTTCCATGAGTTGCTGACCCAGCCCCACATAGCGTACATACCCGCCTTTGGCTCATACAGCTTCAGGTGTTCCACCTTGCCGAAACGCCCGACATTCCCCCCAAGGTCTACAAACCATGCGTCCTTTCCTGGGAATGGGCGTATCTCGCGCCCGACAATCTGGTAATACTGAGCAAGGGAGTTGGTGGGCCTTGCCATAACGATGGTGTCAAGCTCCGGGTAGTCGAATCCAGTTGTAAGCACCCCTACATTGGTCAGCACCTTAATTTCCCCAGCCTTAAAGCCTGTAATGAGCCTATCGCGTTCATCAGCGGGCGTTTCACCTGTCAGCATACGACATTCAGGTACAGCGCGACATAGTGCCTCACTCTCTTCGATGAAGCGGGTGAACACCAGTATGCCCTTCCTTGGCTTGCCGTCCTTCGGGTTCAGCAGACGGCGTACTATCTGAGACAGCTGCACCGTAAGGCCGCACCGCTCATTCTCAGCATAGAGAGAGCGCTCGTCATAGTCCCTGCCCGTGCTGTTCATCCGCACCCGTGAGGTGTCAATGACATTCATCGGGAAGTAGCGGACATTGGCGAGGTAGCCCTGCTGCAGCAGCTCGTCGATACCAATGCTGTAGAGTACCGAGCTGAAGATTCGCGGCTTGGTACGGGTGAGGAACTTCAGGATGCACTTGTTCTTTAGCTCCACACCGGGCTTGGGGAAACCGTTCTCGTCGAAATACTGATCTTCCTTATAGCTGCCATTTGGCTTGAACTCCCCTTTGAACTCTATGCCTTGGCAGGTGTAGAGGCGGTAGGGTGTGGCAGTGAGGCCCAGCACCTTGCGCGGCATCTTCTCGATGAACTTCTTATACATTCCCTCTGCAGCGTTGACCAGGTGACACTCGTCTATTATCACCGCCGCGAACTCGTCGAACAGCTCCATGTGATTGTTCACGCTGCCGATGGTCGCAAAGGTGATGCGCCCTACCTTCTTCTGTTTCAGGGATGCAGAGTAGATAGAGGCCACGATGCCGTACTTCGCCAGTTTCCCGAAGTTCTGTTCCAGTAGCTCCTTCGAGGGCTGAAGCACGATGATGTTCCCGTCCAGCTGACGGGCGATGTCAGCGATGATGATACTCTTGCCTGCACCAGTAGGCGCAACAATAATACCGTTGCCCTTCGCCTTGGAGCGAAAGAACGTCACCGCCGCATCACTCGCCTCTTGCTGATACGGTCTGAGGGAAAACGCGCTCATTCACCTGCTGCCTTCATCTTACCGTCCACAATGGTGTCATCGCCAGCCTTCTTCTTATACTCGAACACGTCCATGAGGTTCGTCTCGGCAACAGACAGGATGACATAATCGGTCATCGTCGTACCCATCACCTCCTCGATGTTCTTAACAGCACCTGTGAAGCTGCTGGCCTGAACAAGGTAGTTGACCATAGTACGCTTCTCCTTGTCAGAGTTCTCGTCATAGGTGATGAAGGCCAGCTTTGCCTTATACCAGCGGTCGCCACTGTCATCAAAGAAAATCTCCTTGTAGGAGGCAGGCACGATGCCCTTCACCTCGAACTCGCCGCTGATATAAGCGGACATTTCCTGCGTAATGCGCTCTTCGGCCTCTGTGTGGCTGAGTGCATCAACGACGTACTTCTCGGTCTGCATCTTCTGCAAGCCGTCTTCCATCATCTTCTCGTAACGGATTTTGGTTTCAAACCATTCGCTTGTTCTTGATCTCATAATCGTACTGTTTTAAGTGAATAACTAATTTTTACTATGTTCATTTGAACTTGAACTCTTCGATAAATTCTAAGAATAACTCGCTGTCATCAGGCAAGGGTAGGGTGACGTTCCACTCGGTCAGTGCATCGGCATGAATCTGATTCATAAAGTGGCGCATGGCGTCTGTGCTCAGTCGGCTGGTGCCTGTGCCGGGCGGCAGGAACTTCTTGCAGTAGTAGTCGTGCCACTCGTTCCGTGTGCTGCCCGACCAATACTCCAGCTGTGTCATCCACATCCAAAAGAGTTTGTTCTGCGAGAGGCTACGCACATAGCCCACCTTCTCAAAGACGATATGATACTTGCCGTAAGGCAATTCGTCTATCGTCTCAACAAGGGAGTGGCTGAGCCTCGCCCCTCGCAGAGCGCTCTTATCCAGTGTGACCACCCTTCCCATACCTTACATCAGAATGGCAGGTCATCGTCTTGCTGTGGCTCAGAATCAGCAAGTGGTGCGTCAATGGTCGCTGCCTGGTTACTGCTGGGGATGGCCACACTCTTGAAGTTACCGAGGTACACCTTGTTTCGTGCCTCCAGTTCAGCAGGAGTGTGGTTATTTATCCATTCCTTACTTGTGGCCAGTTTGGAGTAAGCGACATTCCCCCACTGGTCAGGCTCCCGCTTCTCCATTATCTCGATGCCGAGGGCATAGAGCTTGGAGAGACGTACCTCACCCGTCTGGGTATCGGTTTTCTCCTCTACCTTGATGTAGATGTCATTCTCGTCAATGGGAATGACCACACATTTCTTCACCACGCCTGAGTTGCCCTTGATGCTCATGATACCGACGCTATCCAACCGGGCCAGGTTGATAGAGCCTACTAATTTGCTGTCTGCCATGTTCTATATATAATAATGTATTAGTTGACGGCGAAGCTGACTCCCTGTGAGGTCAGGAAAGACTCGAGAGCGGCAAACTGTTCCTTGGTTGCCGTAATCTTATAACTGCGAGTGCTGGCGGCAGATGGTGACTCTACCTGTGGCGCACCGTCAGACTGGCCTAAGATGTCAGCAAAGGCATCGGCAGCGTCACGTTCTGCTGAGTCAAGACCATGGGAGCCGGAGTTTGCGGGCTGTTCCTGTGTGGCAGGTGACTCTTCCTCCTTGGTCTCAGGTGCAGAGGCGGCAGCAGCAGTCTTTGCCTGCTCCTCCTTGGCCTTGGCCTCGCGCTGCTCCTTCAGCTGGTTGGCATAGCGGACGGTCTCTTGCAGATTCAGATTCTCCTTGTAGCGGACAACCAGCACATCGTAGTCCTCGGCAAACGATTTCAGCGTTTCAAGGTCAGAGGCAATAGTCTCCAGTCTGGCCCTGATTTCTGTCTCGATGGACTTCATGGAGGTGGACTTGTTTAGCCACTTGTCACTCCAAATGCGGTCAAGACTGATGCCGGCCTCTTTCACGCCGATGGTGTCAGCCAGCTTCTCGATCGCCTCACGCTTCTCGTTCTTTGAACGTTCCTCGTCAGCCTTGATGACCGTATCAATCTTGCCGACGGCCTCCTTAATGAGGCCCACCGTCTCGTTCACCACTTCCTTGAACTCACCGAAGGGAGCCATAAACTCCTTCTCAAAGGCGATGCGCTTGTCATTGAGCGTCTTTGCCGCCTTATTCAGCAGGGCCTTGTCAGCCTTGGCCTTTGCCACGTCATCCGTAGAATAGTTGGCAATGTCATACTTCGGTAGCGTGTTCTGCACCAACTCGCGTATCTGCTTGGCATTGGTGGTCAGGCTACCTATTGTCTTCTCGCTTACAACCAGCTCTAATTGACTGGCCTGCAGTTCCTCTACTGGAACTGGTACATTGTTCTCGTTCATGCTGCTAAATTAAAAATCTTCTTATCGGTTATCAAATCCCGATTCTCCTGTAAGAATCTAATGAAGTCCTCGCAGTGCTGAGTGAGCTTTGGCACGTCTCTCTCAGGTACGAAGGAATAGCTTTCAGTATAGGTGTTGTAGTCTTTGGGGGTTAACTCCACCACGTTATACTCGAAGTCAGTGACATTACTGCCGTTCTCTATCAGCGCATAAGGATAGACGATATGCTGCCAGTGATTCTTGAAGTCGCCGACGTTGTATCGGCCAGTGGTCTTCAGGTCACAGGTCAGGAACGGTAGTACATAGTCGATGAAGCCATAGAGCAGGACATCACCGAAAATCGTCGGCAATACTGCTTGGACGAATTGCTGGGTGAGCGCACCTTGGTAATAGTTGGCCACCTCCCTGCACAGAGGCAGAGGGAAGCAGAAGCTACGGCTCCCATAGGTGGCTTTCAGCGCAACAACCTGACCGTCGAGAACCAGCTTTTCGACCTGTACTTTGGTCGAGGGCCTGTTCAGCACCATGCAGTCGATAACCTCATTGAAGGCCGTACCCTTCGCAACCGCTTCGTTGTCGTAGGGTACACGGTTTATTCTGTCAATGAGCGACTGGAACTGCTGCTGCCGAAACTCCTCCGGCGTATGCGGTGGAGTTTCGGAATAGCCCCAGTATTTCTCCCAAATGGTCTCGCTGTCAAGGTATGACTGAAACGCATCCAGCAGGCTCGGATAGAACTTATACCTAAGCTGCATCTTCGTACTGTTTGGTCTCCTTGTTGTAGGTCAGTCCCAGACTCTTCACCTTCTTGGCAAAGATGTCACGCGCATAGAGGATGACAGAGTTACCCATGCCCTTGTAGTCACCGATATGCTCAAGGAAATGGTTGGCTCCCTTTGCGTCGGTCATCAGCTCCACAGCATCTTTAATCTCGTTCAGCACACGGTTGTACTCCTCCTGTGCCTTCTCCTTAATGGCTATCATGCCCTGATACTTGGCGATAATCTGCTTCTCGATAAAATCATTGTTGCCCGTAGGCTGGCTGTTCTTATCGAGAATGTTGCTCAGGAACATCACGCCAGGCAGCTGACAGGTGTTCTTACCGTCATTGCGGCTGGTCGGGTCAAAGGTGATGGAGCGCTTCTGTACGCCGTTCTCGTTCTTCATTTCGAGATAGCCCAGCAGGTCAAGCTCAGTAACGATGCTGTTGTAGGACTTCTCGCGCAGGGCAGGAACAAACACTGTATCGTCACCTTCCTTGCGGGTGTCACGGTGAGCGACGAAGATAATGTGCTTGTTCAGGCCGGAAAGGGCGTTCACGAACCACTTAAAATCGGAGTTGATAGTACCCCAATCCTGCACACGGGGGTTACGGCCTCCGCAGCGGTAGGCGATGATGAAGTCCAACATCTTGCCGATGGTATCTACCACAATCGTCTCGAACGGAGCCAGTTCTGCAGCTTCGGTCGTGAGCAGAGTCATCACCTCCTGCCAGTTGCTGATCTGTACGATGCCAACTTCTGTGAGGTGGGCGTTGTTCACACGCTTGACGCCGTTGTCGAAGTCAAGCAACAGGGGTTTCGGTGAAGAAAGAGCGAGGGTGGTCTTTCCGGCTCCAGCCTGACCGTACACCATCATCTTCACGTTTCGCTGGATAGCAATCTCATTGCTTTTCTTAATTAAACTCATGATGAAAACTAATTAAAATGATAAAACTTATCGGAACTTTGATAAGATTCCGCTATTCTTTGTTTTTCTACTCATTTTGGCTGTCATTTTGCCAATTTCAGGGCCATCAGAGAAACTATTTTCCATCTTTAAGAAACTTTAACGGTGAGCCGGCAGGGGCTTGATATTGCTCAGAATGTCACTGGCCACAAACTGCCATCTGGTGTTTGTAGAGCCAAAGGGTTTGTCAAAGCGAACCTTATCCTCCTGCATCAACCGCTCCAGCCTTTTCTTGCCGCCAACGAGCTTTACAGCCATGGCCCAGGAAAAGGTCATATCCTTTGTACGCTCCAAGATGGACTCGTACTTCTGTGCCATGATGGCCATCCTACTCACATTCTCCATGGGGGTCTTTCTCTCTGATTTCGATTTCTACTCTGCGACCACGCCTAAACTCCCTCTTGCAGTCAAATGCTATGTGGAACAGCATGAGCAGCGTCAGGAGGGCAGCGAGGCCACGTTTCCTGATCTCAGCGGCGTTGTATTCCTTGCCTACAAACACGGACACCATGTATAGAACCAGCTCATGCGTGGTAGCGATGGAGAGCTTCTTGTAGATGTGCTTCTTGTGAGTCCGCACCGTCCAAATCGGCTTATCCAGTTGGTCGGCAATCTCTTTGTCTGTCAGGCCGTGGCAGTATTGCTCTGCCACCAAGGTTTCCATGTCGCTGAGACTTTTCATCAGTGGATGCGCGTTACATCTACCTTGTACTCGCTCAGCCTGTCAGTCCTGACAGCATCCCAGTGCTGGCGCATCAGCTCCTTCTTCAGTTTGCTGATACTGGCAATGACCGAACTACGCTGCTCAATGGGGAAAGTAGCCACACCGCCAACATTCAGCTTGCGGAGCTCCCCGATGATTGGTTTCTTCTGTACTTCCATACTTCTTGCTTTTAATGTTCATAATTCCCCAAGGGGGGCGACCTAAGACTTATGATTGCTCATAGTCATTTTGTTATTTTTAGGTACGTATCAAATTTGCATAGGAACGGCAAAAGTTGTATCTTTGCAGTTGTAATTGTATTTTGATGGTGCAAAGATAAGAAAAAGTTATCAAATCCACAAATTTTTCTTATGTTTTTTGCAAAAAAAATTTCTGGGGTCTCGCTAAGCCCGTGAGGGTCAGAGGCCAGCGGTTATTCACATTATTATATATATAAGGTATGAAAGAAAGCGAGTATGCTGAGAACAACGTTGATGCCAAGGTCATCATCGCACAAGTTCTCGAGAAATTGGAAATGAACGCCCCGGCGTTCTCCACAGCGACAGGTATTGCCTACCAGCGTATCTACGACCTGCAGCGTGGCCGCACCAAGAAGTTCAATCCTGGTGTGGTGAACATGATTATTGCTGCCTTCCCTCAGATTCGCAAGGAATTTCTCTACACTGGCGACGGCCCAGTGCTCAACACAGACACGCCCGCTGATCTCATTACCAATCCGGTCAGCAAGGACACCAGTGTTGTGCTGGAGCGTGCGCTGAAGCTACAGGAGGACTTGATGGCCAAGGCCGAGCGTCTTTCCGAGAAAGAGGAAATGCTGCACCAGAAGGAAATCGAACTACTGAAGCGTGAGCATGAGATTGAGCTGATGCGTGCCAAACTGCACCTCGCCCTCGGTGATGGGGCTGTTGAAAAGAAAAGCGCTGTCTGATTATTGACCTTCAAACTGGAATGAGGCTGCTATGAACGAACAGGTAAGAGAATGCTGTGCCGGGTGGTACGATGGTAAGTGCCGCCTGACTGATGACGTGCATGGATGGGGGTGCAGACTGATGACCTGTCTGCCTGATGCCATGCCAAAGACTGAGCATGACCGCAAGGCGCTTTTCCACCGCGTCTATACCTTCGCCCAGGAAAACGGCATTTTGGGGTGTCCGCACTACCGCGAAGAGGTCATTGATAAGGTCATTGACGACCCCAGTCAACTGCGCGAGATAGTGGCTGTAAAGCACCCCTCACGAACCGATTTATTGTCGGAGAAATCTAACGGAATTTGTAACTAAATGAAAATAAATAAGATACGCATATATGGGTAACTTAGTAGCCATTGTGGGTCGCCCCAACGTGGGTAAGTCCACATTATTCAACAGATTGACCAAGAGCCGTCAGGCCATCGTGAGCGACGAGGCGGGCACCACGCGCGACCGCCAGTACGGTAAGTGCGACTGGAACGGG
>JAEEZX010000065.1 GCA_016292045.1 Bacteroidaceae bacterium
ATTTTCTCCAAACAGGCAAAGTCAGCAATATACTGTCCTATGATGTGTTGTCTACGAAATCGAACGCCAAGCTGCTTATTGCTAAGATAGAACCACAGCAGCCTCTCAGCCTCAGTAGGGTTATTTCTATTCTCCTTAGCAAACTTCCACAGCAAAGGATACTCAATCACATCAGCAGAATGCCTGACACTACCCTTCATCTATCTACGTATTCACACTCCCCTTTAGGGGGCTTGGGGGCCTATTTTCGCCAAACCATCTTGTTTACTACCCCAACGTAAGATTGTATTATTCTAACAACCTTGGTGCTTACATTCTCATCCACATAGTCGGGTACGGGAATGCCATGGTTGCCATCCTTGATAAGGCTTACTGCCACATCGACGCTCTGCAGCAGTCCTATAGTGTCAATACCGCTCAGCACAAAGCAACCCTTATCCAAAGCCTCGGGACGCTCTGTAGAGGTACGAATGCAGATAGCAGGGAATGGATGACCAACAGATGTGAAGAAACTGCTCTCCTCAGGCAGGGTGCCACTGTCGGACACCACTGCAAAAGCATTCATCTGGAGGCAGTTGTAGTCGTGGAATCCTAGAGGCTCATGCTGAATAACTCGCTTGTCCAACTGGAAACCACTTGCCTCAAGACGCTTGCGGCTACGGGGATGGCAGCTATACAAAATCGGCATATCATACTTCTCAGCCATCTTATTGATGGCAGTGAAGAGACTCATAAAGTTCTTCTCCGTATCGATGTTCTCTTCACGGTGAGCAGAGAGCAGGATGTACTTGCCCTTCTCCAAGCCCAGACGCTTGTGAATGTCGCTGGCCTCAATTTCTGCAAGATTGTTGTGGAGCACTTCAGCCATGGGGCTGCCGGTTACGTAGGTACGTTCCTTAGGCAAACCAGTATCAGCCAGATAGCGACGGGCGTGCTCGCTATACGCCATATTCACATCGCTGATGATATCCACGATGCGGCGGTTGGTCTCCTCTGGCAAGCATTCGTCCTTACATCTGTTACCAGCCTCCATGTGGAAGATGGGGATATGCAGACGCTTTGCGCCTATTACGCTGAGGCAGGAGTTGGTATCACCAAGTACCAATACTGCGTCGGGCTTCACCTCCACCATCAGTTGGTAGCTCTTGGCGATGATGTTACCCATGGTTTCGCCCAGGTCATTACCCACAGCCTCCATATACACATCAGGATCTGCGAGCTTGAGGTCCTTGAAAAACACTCCGTTCAGGTTGTAGTCGTAGTTCTGACCGGTATGTGCCAGCAGAGTATCAAAATACTCGCGGCATTTGTTTATCACTGCCGCCAAGCGAATGATTTCTGGGCGTGTGCCCACGATGATGAGAAGCTTGAGCTTCCCGTTGTTTTTGAAACTTTTCATATAATGTTTAATTATTAATGCAAAGTGTTTAAATCAACAAAAACCAAGAAAACCTCAGCTTTGCTGAAAAACCGAGAATATAATGTCACACTGAAAGCACGGAAATCACGGAAACATTTTCCGAGAAAATACTCCGCAGAGGAAAATGTCGTGTCCTAGTGCTATTGAGAAAAAAACCGTAAAAACCCTTTTTGATGTTTGTAGCTCCTTCAGAGCTTTTGTATTAAAGTACTATGGCCTTGTCTTTGAGAACAAGCTCTCACGACAAGCCATATTATTTAGCACATAACTGTCGTTATCACAAACATCAAAAAGCAAAAACACCGGCTTTTCAAGCCTAAAAAACAGGCTTCAGTCGACAGTCGACAAGTTCGCTTCGATTACACTCGCGCTCATTTGCTGCGCAAAAGTAGACAAGTCGTTAGTAGACAAGTAGACAAGATGGATGTTAAGCAGACACTCCGCAGGATTTTATGCGAATGGCGCAAGCCTGAGCAATTTTATGCTGAACATCGTGAAGCGATTTTCGAATGCTGTGAGGAGCGCTGACAAGCGCGTAGATGGAGCTAGATGGTTTGGGCGTGAAAAGCTTGTTTTCATAAGCACAAACTGGCTCGCTACAAAGAAGAGTCGCAGGCTCGACACAGCATATTTTCCTTAAAAATAGCATCATTCGCAAAATATTTTCCTCAATTCGGTTTTTTAGGTTTTTTCCTCGAAGAGGTGGTTTTTATTGTTTTTTTTCTTATATCGAATTTTCCATGTTAGGCGCCATCTGAGGATTCTGAGTGTTCCGAATATTCGGAGTATTCTGATTTATTTTTGGCGCCTTAATTGTCAATTATCACTTGTCAATTATCAATTCGCTTAAGGTACTTTCTGGGGACGTTGGTGATGGCGACGGCCATGACATTCTCTATCGGGATGACAACACAGAGATGCTTCCTGATGCTCTTGAGAGTGCCCTCAATGCCTTCAAACAAGCCCTTCGTAATCATCACCCTCTGACCCGGTTTGCAAGCAAAACCGAGATTCTCCAACATCACCACCTGCTCATTCTCACTGTCCACAACGCGCATGAAGTCCTCCATCTGCTTGTCGGGCACATAAGCAATCCTGGCAACGGCATTGTCGTCCTCATCACGATGCATATTCATCACATAGCGGAGGTGATTGTACCTGGCATCAGCCTTTATCTCCCTCAGATGCTTCAGGGAAGTCTGCAGGAAGATGTAGTTGACAAGGGAGGGAACGTATATCTTCTTCTCCACATCAACCAGCGTCTGGGGGATGTACGTCCTCTCAACAGCGGCTTCCTGAGAGAGACTCTCGTTCAAGGCACTCTGACGACTCACGCTGGAGTGGAAAATACGCATGGGATACCAACGCACCTGAGCGGAGTCCATATCCTGGGGTCTCCGCATCAGGGGATGCGAATTGTCACGGGAAACCCGTGCGGAATATTCGTCTTCGATGTACTTGTTTTGAAGCGACATTTAAAGACTACTTTAGTAAAAGCGCTGTCTCTCTTATTTAGAGAGGCATGCGCCTTACTATCCTCTGATAGCCAGGAAGTTCAAAGGCAAATCAGTGCCCAAGAGCGGATTTTGCCATCTTCCTGTCCTTTTGGAGGCAGAAGTGTCCCCATTGTCATACAGATATTATGCATCTCGTGGCAAATATTTCAAAAAACAAAGTTTTTAGCACTTTTTTTTATTTTTTTTTCAAATTTAAGTGAAATATTTTCCCTACCTTTGCGCACGAGTTAGCAGCCTCTCTAAATAAGAGAGACAGCGGTTTTTCGAGGGAAGGCGATTTCTGTCCTATTGCTATTGAGAAAAAAACCGTAAAAACCCTGCTGATGCAGAAAGAACCGAGAAAACAAGAAATATAAATTCACACAGAAATCACGGAAACCACAGAAAAATCTCTTTAAAGGAAAATATTTTGCGAATGAGAGAGCTGCCGCTCTTTTGAGGTTCTTTGTTCGTCAGAGATCGAAAACAAGCTTTCATCGTCTGCCGCTCAAATCTCCTCAATCACTTCATGATGCCTCATTCTGCAAAATCGAAAATGCTTTCACTTCATTCAAGCTAAAATTGCCTTAAACATCCGTTTTCGGCATAAAATGATTATTCCTCTCAGGAAATGATACATTGCTGTAAAATCCTGCGGAGGGGGGGTAACAACTTGTCTACTTGTCTACTAACGACTTGTTTACTGAAAAAGTTTTTTAGATTGTGAATACAATCGAGGTTTTTGCTTTTTGATGTTTGAAATAACGCAAGTTATGTGATAAGTGATATGGCTTGGCGTGAGAGCTCGCTCTTATAGACAAGACCATACACTTAGCACAAGAGCTCTGAAGGAGCTACAAACATCAAAAAGGGTTTTTATTGTTTTTTTCTCATTACAATCCTTCCTCTGAATGGAAAACACTATCCAGGAGGGCGCGATTGGTCTTGTTGATGACATTGCATTCGAGCGATCTCAGATAGATCTCCGTGGTCTTTTCCGAATCGTGGCCCATGGACTGGCTGATGACAGACAGCGGCACGTTATGGCATCGCGCTGCCGATGCCCATGAATGGCGGCTGACATAGGAGGTGAGTTTCACACCTCCGAGCATCGTGCCCAGGGTGTCGAGACTGGCATTGTAGCGGCAAAGGGCATAGCGGTATTGCTGCCAGACAGCCTCCCTGCTGTGCGTCTTAGTGAGGATGGGCAGCAGATAGTCCGTATGGGAGGGATAGCGGTCGATGACAGCCTGCATCATCGGTTCGACCTGAACCTCGATGCGCTGCCCCGTCTTGCGACGCACATAGACCAGCAGACCGCCCGTGATGTCCGACTTACGCATGTGAGCCAGATCGACAAAGGTGAGTCCCCTGGCACAAAAGCTGAAGATGAAGATGTCGCGAGCAAATTCCAGCTGACGCTGCATCCTGTCGAGACGCCTGCCCTCCCCGTAGCCGCCACCCGAGAGCAGCGCACCACGTATGTCGAGGCGGCTGAGATGGCACACCTCCGATGCATCGATGGCACGTTTCACAGTGCGTGCCACGCCACGGTAGGTGGCAGCGGAGAAGGGCCGGGCATCTGCAGTAAGTCCCTGACGCACAGCCTTATGGTAGACGGACTGCAGGGTGCGGAGATAGAAGGAGGTGGTGTTGCGGCACAGGCCGCAGGACTGCAGCCATGCCTCGTAGTCGGACACCAGCAGGGCTGTCACCTGCCTGAAGGAGAGGGCTCTCCTACCCCTCGCCACGAGGAAGCGTGACAGGCTGTGGGCAGCGCTGGTGTAGTTGGCGGCAAGGCTGATATGTCCGTTGCGACGCTGGCGCTCTATCTCGCCACTGATGAATGCGAGGAATCCCTTCTCTGAGTTAAAATCTTTCATTTCTTTCTGTTTCATAATTGTCAAATAAAAAAATTAAACATACCTTATTCAAGGCCATATACATAAAAACAGATTAATCCGCCCTAAAAAGTCTGCGAAAGGCAAACTTTTTAAAGCGGATTAGTGAAAAAAGATTTTACAAAGAAATATAAATTCACACAGAAATCACGGAAACCACAGAAAAACCTCTTTAAAGGAAAATATTTTGCGAATGAGAGAGCGTTGCTCTTTCGAGGTTCTTTGCCCGTCAGAGATCGAAAACAAGCTTTCATCGTCTGCCGCTCAAAAATCCCTCAATCACGCTGTGATAATTCATTCCGCAAAATCGAAAATGCTTTCACTTCATTCAAGCTAAAATTGCCTTAAACATCCGTTTTCGGCATAAAATATTCTTTTTAGTCGACAAGTCGTTAGTTAAAAGTGAAGAGTTTCTGGTCCTAGTGCTATTAAGAAAAAAAACAATAAAAACCCTGCTAACGCAGAAAGAACCGAAAAAACAGATTAAGGAAAATATTTTATCACATCGAAGAAATACATTACTCTAGCTCTTAGCGAATTGCCTGCTTTTGTAAACAAGCTTCCATCGCAGGCTTCTCGCAAGAGATACCTGCTCTGCAGGCTCGTTGTGATAAAATCGAAAATTGCCTCATTCCATTCAGCATAAAATTGCTTCATTTTCTGCTTTTGCTCGAATCTCGCAGTCGCTTACGAAAATGTGCACATAAAATAAGTATCTATTGTCACGTGCTCAGTCTTGGGAGTATAATCATTTTACGCTGAAAACGGATGTTTGAAAGCGATTTTACGGCAAAGCCGATTTTCAAATTGAATTATGGCGATGCCATGCAATGGCTGGAGGCGGACTTGTGGCGACGATGAAAGCTTGTTTTCGATCTCGCCAAAATGTCTGTCAACAAGAAGAGCAAAGCTCTCGCCATAAGACAAATATTTTCCTCAAAATAAATAATTTCTGTGCTTTCTGTGTGATATTTTATTATCAATTGTAATCCTCTATTCATCTTGTGGGTGAAAGAATCCTTCCACACCATAAAGAGGAATATTCTGCATCCATCCCTGGTTAACATATGGCTTCATGGAGCAACGTACACCCTTCAGTTGCTGCTCCGGCCATTCTTCAACGATAAAGGTGCGTAACGATTTTGACTTAACATTTTCCTCTGCCTTAGTTTCACAAGGCAGGACACAGCCATTCTGTTGTACGAGGAAGTCAATCTCAAGTCGTGAGTTGTCTTTGCTGTAGTAATAAGCTGGTATGTCACCGATTCCGACCAACTCCTGTAAAAAGTAATTCTCTGTATATGCTCCTTTGAATTCGTTAAAGGCATTGTTGCCTAAGAGCATATCTTGAGGACGAGACTCGGTGAGAAGTGCCAACAATCCGCAGTCTAGGAGATATATTTTAAACGCATTATTATCCTTATAGAATTTTAATGGGTATTTAGGAGCGGAAACGCGACATATCTTATAAATGAGGCCTGCATCTACCAACCATTGGATAGCGTCCTCGAAATCTGCTGCCCGTGCTCCTTTTTTTATGGCTCCAAAGATGAATTTCTTGTTCTCCTTAGCTAACTGGGCCGGAATGCTGTCCCAGACCTGACGAATGCGATGGACGAGAGTATTACTGTGTTTGCCGAAATCTCTATAGTAAGCATCTAATATATTATTCTGAATCTGGCGCACTTCCTTGGGATCTGTATTCTCAACCCATTTGGCGACAGCCTCAGGCATGCCACCGACGAAATAGTATTGACGCAGTAGTTCCGTTAGCAGTTCGCACTGTACGTTAATCATCTCCCAATCACCAGACAATACGAGATCATGAAGCTGCTTACGTTTAAGAGCCAGCAGGAATTCCGTGAATGTCATAGGAAACATTTTGAGGGTGTTAACCTTACCGACAGGGAAACTTTCGTTCTCACGCAATGAGATACCTAAAAGTGAACCGGCTGCAACAACATGCAATTGGCGCATGTCTTCACAGAAATACTTTAAAGAAGGGATTGCATTGGGAGATTCCTGTATCTCATCAAAGAACAATAACGTTTTCCCGGGTTCAATTTTCACCTCGTAATTGATTTCAATAGAATGTACGATACGCTGAATGTTGAAGTCGGAGAATAGTAAATCTGTAAAAGGATTATTATGACAGTTGACATAAACAAGGTTGTTGAACTCGCGAGTTC
The DNA here is from genome assembly GCA_016292045.1 of Bacteroidaceae bacterium. GTDB lineage: Bacteria > Bacteroidota > Bacteroidia > Bacteroidales > Bacteroidaceae > Physcousia. Next base: position 7,007 of record JAEEZX010000065.1, read on the forward strand.
CGAGTTCTTTCAGTATGTAGGTTTTGCCAACCTGACGTGCTCCAAGAAGAATGAGAGGTTTCCTGTTCTCATCATTCTTCCATGACAACAGACTCTGATAAATACTTCTTTCCATATCGTTTCCATGATGATTTGGACGCAAAGATACACTTTTATGAGCGAATACTGAAGAGAAATCACATTTTTATGAGCGAATAATTTAAATTTTGTACATTTTTATGAGCGAAAGCGAGATTCGAGCGGATTAGTAAAGCGCCATCAGATTACTCCGATTATTCCGAATACTCCGAATATTCCGATTTTTAGGGCGCTATTTCGAGGAATCTGAATATTCCGAGTATTCCGATTATTCCGATTTTTAGGGCGCTATTCCGAGGAATCGGAGTATTCCGAGTATTCCGATTATTCCGATTGTTTTTTGGGCGCTGAGGAATTCTGAGAATTCCTATAATTCAGCCTGCTTTGGAGCATGAGCTCTTTGATGCCGCCTTCCTTCACAAAGCGGTCCTGCATGGTTGTCAACAGCTTGTGGAGCATATACATCGCCTGATGAATAAGGGTGATGCAAAGATTGGCTATCTCCTCATCATTCATCCTTTGGATTGCCTCTGCATAATCCTTCTTAATCTGCTCACCCTGAGCATATCTGCGCATCCTCTCGTACCTCGGATGGAGGCTGCCCCACTGCTCCAGATTGCGCACACGCAGATAGTCCTCATAATCGTCAAGCAATTCCTCTAGGCTGGCTTTCGCCACATTGGTCAGTTTGATTTCCGTCTCGCTGGATGTTGCAGCCGCCTGATTGCCTTCCGCAATGTTCTGCTTACCGGAGCGGGCGGCCTGAATCATCTGATCCACAGTGCGATCACCTTTCTGGAGATAATTCTGAGCGAAATAGTAGGTGATGTCGTAGATGATCTCCGTCACCTTATAGACACGCAGGTGGCGGTAGTGGCCATGCTGGGGGAGGAAGGTGATTTTGGGAGGAGTCGGAGAAGGGGGAGATTTCCGATTATTCCGATTATTCGGAGTATTCCGATTATTCGGAGTATTCCGATTATTCTGATTATTATTCATCTTTCTTATTACTTTTCTGCGAGGAAGCAGGTGGATAAGCCGAAGAGATAGCGGTGGAAGCATACCTTCCTAAAGCCGATATCCAGCAAGATGCGCTTCACCTCCTCTGCCTGAGGGAATTTCGCCATCGATTCAGGCAGATACTCGTAGGCGGTGCGGTCGTGGGAGACAAGGCGGCCCACGATGCGCATAAACACCTTGGAATACAACCAGAAACCCCACGTCATTGGCCAGCGCCTGGGCACTGACAACTCAAGAATCAGAACATGCCCCCCACCCTCCAACACACGATAGAACTCCTGCAGGCCAGCCTTCAGCGACTCGAAATTACGCACTCCGTAAGCACACGCCACCACATCGAACGAGGCATCGGGATACGTCATATGCAGGCAGTCCTGCACCTCGAAGGTCAAATCCGGAGCCTTCTCCCTGGCAATGGCCATCATGCCCTCAGAGAGGTCGCAACCCGTCACAGAAGCGTGCAGCGTGTCGCGCAGGAGGATGGAGAAATCGCCTGTGCCGCAGCAGGCATCAAGCACGCGCCTGGGTGCGAAGGGCACAAGGCGGAGAACAGACTTCTCCCTCCAGCGTCGGTCGACGCCCAGAGAGAGAAGATGATTGAGACGGTCGTAAGTGGGGGCGATGCGATCGAACATCGCCCTGTTGGTCAACGGGTCGAGAGCCATGCGGCTACATTCCTTTGGATGCGAGCCTCGATGTCGCCCTCATCGGATGCGGGGCAGAACTTCTCACCCGTGATATGCTCGTAGAGCTCGATATAGCGCTCGCTGACGCTCTCGGCATATTCGTCCGTGATCTCAGGCATGGTCTGGCCGGGCTGGTTCATGAAGTTGTGCTCAATGAGCCACTGGCGCACAAACTCCTTGGAGAGCTGACGCTGGGGCTCGCCCTTGAGGAACTTCTCCTCGTAGCCTTCCTTATAGAAATAACGCGAGGAGTCGGGAGTGTGAATCTCATCGATGAGTATCACCTTACCGTCGCGCTTACCGAACTCATACTTGGTGTCCACCAGAATGAGACCCTTCTGAGCTGCAATCTCCGTACCACGCTGGAAGAGAGCGCGTGTGTAGCGCTCCATCACCTCGTAGTCCTCACGGGAAACGATGCCCTGACGTATTATCTCCTCCTTGGAGATATTCTCGTCGTGACCCTCGTCAGCCTTTGTGGTGGGTGTGATGATGGGTTCGGGGAATTTCTCATTCTCACGCATACCATCCGGCAGCTTCACACCGCAGAGCTCGCGGCAGCCGTTCTTGTATTCTCTCCAGGCGCTGCCCGTGAGATAACCCCGTATAATCATCTCCACACGGAAGCCCTCTGCCTTGAGACCCACGGTCACCATGGGATCGGGAGTGGCGAGCTTCCAGTTGGGCACGATGTCGGCCGTAGCGTCCAGGAAGGATGCCGCAATCTGGTTGAGCACCTGTCCCTTGAAGGGAATACCCTTGGGCAGGATGACATCGAATGCGGAGATACGGTCAGTGGCCACCATCACGAGGAGGTCGTCACCCAGATTATACACGTCACGAACCTTGCCGTGATACACACTCTTCTGACCGGGCAGAGAGAGTTCAGTCATTGTCAGTGCTTTCATATGCTTCTACAATTTTTGTTACCAGTTTGTGTCGGACGATGTCCTGCTTGCCCATGCGCACAAAACCTATACCCTCTACAGAGGACAGTATGTCGAGCGCCTCTATCAGGCCGCTGCGCACGCCACGGGGAAGGTCCACCTGCGAGGTGTCGCCCGTGACAATCATGCGGCAGTTGTGACCCATGCGGGTGAGGAACATGCGCAGCTGTGCCGTAGTGGTGTTCTGAGCCTCGTCGAGTATCACCACGGCATCGTTCAGCGTGCGGCCTCGCATGAAGGCCAGCGGGGCTATCTGCACTATGTTCTGCTCCATCATCTCACGGAGCTTCTGTGCGGGTATCATATCCTCCAGCGCATCGTAGAGAGGCTGGAGATAGGGATCTATCTTGTCGCGCATGTCACCTGGCAGGAAACCCAGTTTCTCCCCCGCCTCCACTGCCGGACGCGAGAGGATGATGCGACGGCAGCTCTTCTCCTTCCAGGCCTTCACAGCGAGGGCTATGGAGAGATATGTCTTGCCCGAGCCGGCAGGACCTGTGACGAAGGTGAGGTCGTGGTGCTGGAAGGATGTTACCACAGAGCGCTGGTTGTCGCTGCGAGGGATGATGGGACGGCCGCTCATGCTGTAGAGGATGGCACCCTTGGAGCCTCCCTCGCTCAGCTTCTCGCCTCGCGATATCTTCACCACGTCGTCCTCCGTAAGGCGGTTGTAGGTCTGCGTGTGGAGGATGAGACCCTGAAGATGCTTCTCGAAGGCCGACATCTCTATCTCGTCGCCCATCACATGAAGCACGTCACCACGGGCCACGATACGCAGTTTCGGGTAGAGCGACTTGAGAAGCCTCATGTTGGCACCGCCTACACCGTAGAATATCTGGGGGTCGGCATCTTCAAGTGTCAGGTGTTTCTCAATCATCTGTGCTCTGCGATTTCATTTTTTCGGTATTCTCCCTGGCCATGCGCACGTAGAGGCTGACGTAGGGGTCGTCGAGGAAGCTCTGCGGAGCTCCCAGCACGATGGCCTCTATCTCGGGAGTCATCAGGGGGAAGTCGTAGGCGGAGGTCATTATCATGAAGATGCCGGGGCCCAAGACGTTCCTGTAGTTGGCCTTGATGAACTTAGCCACCAGACGCTCCGTAATCTGCTGGATGCGCAGCGTCTCAGCACTGAGCATACGCACTATCTCGTCGTGGTCGTATCCCTCCATGATGAGAGCCGACTCCCTGTGGGGGATGTCGCTCAGGAGACCGTCCATCACGCCCTTCTGACGGATGAAGGAATAGAGCGAATCGTTAAGCGGCGTGCCGCTCAGGCGCTGCTCCTCAGGGGAGAAGTCGAGATGTATCTCACCCTCCTCCAGCACCAGGGGCATCAGGCTCTCGTTGTCCACAAAGAGATGGGCGAAGAGCGTGCTGTCGAGCTTGCCTGAGAATTCGAAATGGCCGTGATGCACCGTAGCGCTGTCTATATTGACAAGCGTCTCGTCGGCATAGCGCTTCAGATAGAGCTTGCGTCCGTCCAGATTGTCGATACGGCTCTCGCCTATAATCCTGTAGCCGGACCCGGAATGACAGCTGCACAGAAGAAACAGGAGAAGACAAAGGGGGAACCAGCGAAGGCTCATGGCAGGCGTGCGTCTCATCATTCCACAATAACGAACAGGTCCTCATCCTCGCGATGCATGAAATATTTCTCGCGGGCGTATTTCTCAAGCGTCTTACCGTCTGCGAGGCCGTTAAGGGCACGGGTGTCCTTATCGTAACGCTCGCGGTAGGCGCCTATTTCCTTCTTCAAATCCATGATGTCCTTCTGACGCTCATGACGGTGGAGTATGCTGTTTTCATCAAGAAAACCCACCACTGCCACGATAATCGTGAGCACGAAAAAATATTTGTATCTTCCTATGAAAGACCAGATGTTGCTGAGTTTATGCATTTCCTTATATTATTTTCATCGCAAATGTACGAAAAAAAAGAGTGTCAAGACAACGAAAGCAGTTTGTTTTTTGCTCAACTTTTATTTTTTTTGTACATTTGCGGGGAAAATCAGAAAAACGACTATGGAAGAATACATTGTTTCGGCATTGAAATACCGTCCGCTGACGTTTGATTCAGTGGTGGGACAGCGTACGCTGACCACGACGCTGAAAAACGCCATACAGACGGGAAAACTGGCCCACGCATATCTCTTCTGCGGACCGAGAGGCGTAGGCAAGACCACCTGCGCACGTATCTTCGCCAAGACCATCAACTGTCTCACCCCGGATGCCAACGGAGACCCCTGCGGCACCTGCGAGAGCTGCAAGGCATTCAACGAAGGACGCAGCATGAGCATACACGAACTGGACGCAGCGTCGAACAACTCGGTGGACGACATACGCGAACTGTGCAAGCAGGTGCAGATACCGCCCCAGATAGGAAAATACAAGGTGTTCATCATCGACGAGGTACACATGCTGTCGGCATCGGCTTTCAACGCCTTCCTCAAGACGCTGGAGGAGCCGCCATCGTATGTCATCTTCATCCTCGCCACGACGGAGAAGCACAAGATACTGCCCACGATACTGAGCCGCTGCCAGGTGTATGACTTCGCACGCATGACAATGCAGGGCATCGTGGACCACCTGCGCTACATAGCCCGGAAGGAAGGACACAAGGCAGAGGACGAAGCCCTGCACCTGATTGCCCGCAAGGCAGACGGAGGCATGAGAGACGCACTGTCCATCTACGACCAGATGGTGGCGTGCTGCAACGGGGAACTGACCGCACAGAACGTGAGCGAGGCGCTGGGAGAGCTCTCCCTGGACCGCTATTTCGAGATGACGGACCACTTCCTCAAGAAAGAGGTGCAGCCCTGCCTCATACTCCTCAACGACGTCATCAGCGAGGGATACGAGGGAGGCAATTTCATGAACGGGCTGGCATCGCACCTGAGAAACCTGCTCGTGGCACGCGACAAGGACACCCTGCCCCTGCTGGAAGCTACGGAGGCCATACGTGCCCGCTACGAGGAGCAGGCTGCAAGGTGCAACGTCAGGATGCTCTACAAGGCACTGCGCATCTGCAACGACTGCGACAACGCATACCGCAGTTCGCGCAACAAACGCCTCTCGCTGGAGATAGCCCTGATAGAGTGTGCGCAGATAGACCCCGATGCGCCTGACGGTGGGCTTCGGCCCAAGAAGATAGCCCCCTTCTTCTCGCAACCGATGGCTGCGGAAAGAAAGCAGACCCCTGCCGCTGCTTCACAGAAAGAGCAGAACACAGCCGCTGCACCCAGACCGGCAGCACAGCAGCCCCAGCAGGCAAAACCCGCTGCACCGCGAATGCGGCTCTCTGCGCTGGGACCCAGTATGAGGCTCGCCACCCAGACACAGGCCGCTCCCGCACAGACGGCAGCGACGGAAAACATACAGGACGGAGGAGAGGCGACAATACTGACAAACGACGAGCTCATCCGTCTGTGGTTTGAATTCATCGCAGACCTGGGCAAGGAGGACAACGCCCTGGCCATGCGCATGCAGCAGATGCAGCCTATAGTGACGGGTCCCCACTCATTCTCCGTGGAAGTGCCCAACCCGCAGGTGAAGACATACCTGCAGCAGGTGTCATCAAAGCTGTGCCAGTTTCTCAAGAGAGCGCTGATATGCCCCACAATACTGATGGACATAAAGGTGGCTGAGGTGACGAAGGTGCAGAGGAGCACATCGAAGAAAGAGATATACAGACGATATACGCAAGAGAACTCTGCGGTGCAGCTTCTTGCGGAGGAATTTAAACTGGCAATCGAGTGATGCATCTTCTCTGGAAACTTCTTCGCAGACACCTCTCACCGGGTCAGATAACAGGTTTCTTCATCGCCAACCTGCTGGGAATGCTCATCATACTGCTCTCCCTGCAATTCTACGAAGACCTGGCTCCCGCCCTCCAGGGTGAAGACGGAGTGCTGCCTGCCGACTATATCATGGTGTCGAAGCGCGTGGGAGCATTCTCCTCCACACCTATGGTGTTCTCGCAGGAAGAGCAGGAAGACCTCGCCCGACAGCCGTTTGCCAAGCACGTGGGAGCGTTCACGGCATCGAGATACAGAGTGAAATGCCAGGTGGGACTCAACGAGATACGCTTCTCCTCGGACATGTTCTTCGAGAGCGTGCCCGACCGCTTTGTGGATATCAGCAGGAAGCACTGGCAATGGAGCGAGGGAGAGGCCGTGCCCATCGTGCTGCCCAAGTCGTATCTGGCGGTGTATAACTTCGGTTTCGCACAGAGTCACAGTCTGCCGAAAATAGGAGAAGGACTTGCGGGAATGATTGACGTGGATGTGGAACTCATCGGACAAGGACGCAGGGATGTCCTCCCGGCACGCCTCATCGGTTTCTCCTCACGGCTTAACACCATACTGGTGCCGGCATCCTTCATCGAATGGAGCAACAGCGTCTACGGCACAGAAGGTCCCGACCTGCCTTCGCGGCTGATAATGCAGGTGGACAATCCTGCCGACGAGCGTATCGTGACATACGCAAAACAGAAAGGCTACGAAATAGACGAGGACAAACTGCAGGCGGGCAAGACGATGTATTTCCTCAAGGTGATAATCGTGATAGTGCTTGCCGTGGGTGTGCTGATTTCAGCACTTAGTTTCTACGTGCTGATACTGAGCATCTTCCTCCTCGTGCAGAAGAACCAGGAGAAGCTGCAGTCGCTGCTGCTGATAGGTTACAGCACAGCAAGAGTGGCTCTCCCCTACCAGTGTCTCTGCATCGGAGTGAACCTGCTGGTGCTGACGGCAGCCCTCGTCATCACATACGTAATACGCAACCAGTATATGGAGCGTCTGTGGCAGATGTTCCCCACCATGCAGGAAGGTTCGCTCATGACGATGACGATTGCCGGGGGGGCGATATTCATCCTCGTCAGCGGCATCAACACAGTGGTGATATACCGTAAAATGCAACAGCTTTGGAAACACTCCTGACACTATACAAAGAGCTGTTCGGATGCGAACCGTCCAGGACAGAAGCCATCACGGGCAGCGGAAGCAACCGCTCCTATTACCGTTTCTACGACAAGGCAGGAAAAAGCGTCATCGCCTGCCGGGGCACCTCGGTTCACGAGAACCACGCCTTCATATCACTGGCCCGACATTTTGCGGATAAGCATCTGCCCGTGCCCGCTGTACTGGCTGCAGACGAGGCAGAGGAGCATTATCTGCAGGAGGACCTCGGGGCAAGGAGCCTCTTCGATGCACTGCGCAGCGGAAGGGAATCAGGCGGACACTACAGCGAGGAAGAGACGGGCCTCATCAAGAAGGCCATGCGTATCCTGCCGCATGTGCAGGTGGAGGGAGCAGAGGGGCTGGACTTCTCAGTGTGCCATCCCGTGGCGTCGCTCGACAGGACGGGAATACTCTTCGACCTGAACTACTTCAAATACTGTTTCCTCAAGACCACATCCGTGGAATTCGACGAATACCGTCTGGAGAAGGATTTTCAGGATTTTGCCACAGATCTGCTCTCACAGAGCTGCAGCATCGTCTCCTCGCCCACATTCATGTACCGTGACTTCCAGGCCCGCAATATCGTGCTGGACGGGAACGACGAGCCTCATCTCATCGACTTCCAGGGAGGACGGAAGGGACCTATGCAATACGACGTAGTGAGCTTCCTGTGGCAGGCCTCTTCACGCTTCCCCGACACACTGAGGAAGGAATGCATCGGGACATACCTCGATGAACTCTCTGCCGTGACGGGCATCGCACGCGACACAGTGTCCAAGAATTTCATGGAGAGCCTGCCGCTCTTCGTACTGTTCCGTCAGCTGCAGGTGCTGGGTGCCTACGGTTTCCGGGGACGCTACGAACGCAAGCAGCATTTCCTGGACTCCATACCTCCCGCACTAGACAATCTCAAACAGATACTCCCAGAGTGTCCTTATCCATATCTGCATGATACGTGTTTACAGTTTTTCCTATAAAAAAGGCATTCCCGAGGATGTGAGCGGCAACGGAGGCGGCTATGTATTCGACTGCCGGGCAACGCACAATCCCGGACGATACGAAGAATACAAGACGCTGACCGGTCTTGACGAACCCGTAATACGCTTTCTCGAAGACGACGGTGAGATACTCACCTTCCTGAAACATGTGTATTTCCTGGCCGACACACACCTCGCACGCTATATCGAACGGGGATTTGAAGACCTGATGTTCTGCTTCGGATGCACAGGAGGGCAACACCGCAGCGTCTATTGCGCAGAACACCTGGCCGAGCATCTCAATGAGAAGTTCGGAGTAGAGGTGATGCTATGCCATCGCGAAAGGGGTATCACCCGCGTGCTGCCAAAGCGCGAATAAAGTTCTCTGCCTCAGCAAGCGTTTCCTGCTTGCCCACATCCATGAGTTGCAGGCTGTTGTCCACCACGCCCCGCACCTTCATCTCAGAGGCAAGAGACAAGTAGAAATCTATGACGGGAAACTTCTCAGGCCATTCGTCCATCAACGGGAAGGCAGAGGAGTCTATCTGGTGTATGCCGCTGAAAGCAAGCGGACGCAACTGGCTGAAATCACAGACACTTCCGGGATGCGAGACATATTTCACCTCACCTGTGGAGATATTGGTCCATCCCTGCAGGTTCATCTCGTTGTCGAAGAGCAGATACCTGGATGTCTTGCGCTCAGAAAGCAGCAACGTGGCAGCTGCTCCGTCGCCCTTCTCATAGAAAGCTTTCAGGTCCGCATTCGAGAGTATGTCGCAGTTGTGAATCAGCACTCTTCCCTCTCCCAGCAGAGGACGCGCCTTGCGTATGCCGCCACCCGTCTCCAGCAGCGCTTCACGCTCGTCGCTGAAGAGGATGTCCATCCCCATCGGGTGCTCTCTCACCCACTCCTCTATCATGTCGGCAAAGTGATGCACGTTGATGACAACACGTGTCACACCGATACTTCTGAGCTTCTCCAGCTGATGCTGCAGGAGCGGTTTGCCCGCCACTTCCACCAGCGCCTTCGGCATGCGGTCCGTCAGGGGTTTGAGGCGTGTGCCCAGCCCTGCGGCAAATATCATTGCCTTCATCTCTCGTATCTTAAAAGACGCTCCTCGGCAAACTGCTCCCACTTGGTGTCGGGACGTCCCCAGTTGGCATAGGGATGAATGGAGATGCCGCCACGGGGCGTGAAGAATCCCGTCACCTCGATGTACTTGGGGTTCATCAGTTTCACGAGATCCTTCATGATGGTGTTCACACAGTCCTCATGGAAGTCCCCATGATTGCGGAACGAGAAGAGATACAGTTTCAGGCTCTTGGATTCCACCATGAGTTTGTCGGGTATGTAGGAGATGCGTATCTCAGCGTAGTCGGGCTGCCCTGTGATGGGACACAGCGTGGTGAATTCCTCGCAATTGAGGCGCACCCAGTAGTCGTTGCCCGGATGGAGATTCCCGAAGGCCTCCAACACATCCGGGTCGTAGTTCTGACTGTAGCTCACCTTCTTGCCCAGCGAGCGCAACTGTTCTTTTTCCCTATCTCTTGAACTCATATTCTGTTTCCGTTTTTATAGTTTCAGTATTTTATCGTAATTCATGTTCATGTGCTTTCCGATGGACGTGATTATCAGGGCTGCTCCCTGCCGCTTTGCTTCCGCAAGCATTATCTCGGCCATTATCCCGGAATTCGTGTCATCGAGGTGACTTACCGGTTCGTCGGCCAAAAGGAAATCGAACGGCTGACAGAGAGCACGTATCAGCGCCACACGCTGCTGCTGGCCGAAGGACATGTGTCCGAGCCTCTTGTCCATACAGGAGGCTATTCCCATTGCGTCGAACCATTCCCTTATCGTATTCTCCTCCTGGAAGTCCGTGAGCTGGTTTTTTATCATCACATTCTCCATCGCAGTGAGTTCGGGGAAGAGGCGCAGCTCCTGAAACAGCTGGCTCAGGTGATTACTGCGCAGGTCCACCCAATCGCTGTTGCTGTGCTCCCGTATGTCTCTGCCGTCGAAAAGAATACGGCCGGAATAGTCCTTCCTATAGCCGTAAAGGAACGAGCACAGGCTGCTTTTGCCTGTACCGCTCGCGGCTTCGACGAGATATGTCCTGCCGCGTTCTACAGTGACTTCCTGAAGCCACACCTCGCTCTCGATATCCGTGCGGGAAGTGAAGACTTCAGGAAGTACGTTTTGCAGATGTATCTTATCCACTCTTCTTACTTAAGTACTTTCACCTTGTAGGCGAAGGAACGGTCCTGCCAGGGCATCTGATATTCCTTCAGAGGCCATGCGCCCCAAGAGTTTACACAACCCACACCAAACTGCTTCTGCTGCACCTGAGTAACCACATAAGGACGGGGTGTCAGGTCACCTGAGTGATGCTGCACGGAACCCTTGTCCATGCCGTCGTCAAGGTCGGAAGGCAGATAGTTGAGCGAGCTGCACTCCATCGTGACATCCTCCTGTCCGTCCACAGCCACAGGAGTGAACTGCAGACCACGACCGGCAACATTCACAACAGCCCATGAACGTATGTCGCAATGGTTGCCGCTCTCCTGAGGACGGATATAGCCGAAGTATTCATCAGCCACCTTTGCCGTCTGCACTGCGAGAGGCATGCAGTCCTTGCGGTCGCAATAGGTCTCCACAGGACCGCGACCGTAGTATTTCACAGTGTTGTACTCCTCGGGCATTACCCACTGCATACCGTAGCGGAACATCTGAGGCTTGCGCTCTGCATTCTCATCGACATCCATCGTCTCCTGCACGATTACCTCGCCCTTCGGAGTGAGAGTGTAGATGACGGTCAGTTTGGCATCAATACCCTCGAAGCGGCTCTTCACGCAAATGCTCTTTGCCACATCCTCGCTGATGACGCTGATGCTCTCCACTCTGCGTCTGGGTGACTTCCATGCACGGAACTCACGCTGCAGACCTGCACCGAAGTCGTTGTCTGTGGGAGCACGCCAGAAGTTGGGGGTCACAGAGAAACCTTCCTGCAGGAGAGCCTTGCCGTCTGCATCCAGGAAGTCCAAATCACCTGTTCTGCGATTCACTGTGATGGAAACACCTGCTGCAGAGAGTGTGTAGCAAGCCACCATCGAGTCAACCTCCACATCGGCACCCTTGCCGTTGCCCTTGGCCTGAGCCACAGTGGGGAACTGGTACTTATTCATCACAATCTGCTCCTCCGCCACGGGATAACCTGCTGAGAGCAGTCCGAGAGGACGAACGGTCTCGAAGCGTACATTCAAGAGCACTTCCTTGTCGGCATACTTCTTCGCAATCTTTTCAATAGGCTCACCGTTGATACCGACAGACGTCGTCTGCTGAGCGGGAAGAGTGAGATTATCGTACGACTGGCTGTCCACCACCTTGCCGTTCACCACTGTCTCAATGACAAGACGCAAACCATCGGCACCGGTGAAGAAGCGCTCGTTGTAGATATCAATGCTGCCCGGTGTGAGCGAGAGGCGCTTCACCCAGAAGTCCTGATAGTAGTGGCGCACCTCGTAGGCGTGGGGATTCAGTGAACGGTCGGGAGCTATGACACCGTTGCAGTTGAAATTATGGTCGGAAGCGGGATAACGGCCCTCGTCGCCGCCATACATCCAAATCTGCTTGCCGGTCACCTTGCTCACACCGCGAATACCCTGATCCACGAAGTCCCAGATGAAACCGCCCTGATACTTGGGGTACTTACGCACGAGGTCCCAATACTCCTTGAATCCGCCCATCGAGTTACCCATGGCGTGAGCGTACTCACACTGGATGAGAGGACGGTGCTTGGAATCGTCCTTACAGTAGCGCTCACACTGGCCGTAGGAAGCGTACATCGGGCAGTAGAGGTCCGACTTCTTATTCATATCGTCGTAAGCCTGCTCGTACTGCACAATACGTGTGTTGTCCATTTCCTTTACACGGTCGAAGGCGGCCTCGAAGTTGTCACCGTAGCCGCTCTCGTTGCCCAGGCTCCAGAAGATGATACTGGGATGATTGCGCTGCACATTCACGTTGTTCTCATTGCGCTCCACGATGGTCTGACGATAGCGTGCATCCTGAGCCAGACGACGGTCGCCATAGCCCATACCATGGCTTTCGAAGTTGGCCTCGGCACATACGTAGATACCGTATTCGTCGCAGAGGTCGTACCAACGCGGGTCGTCGGGATAATGACATGTGCGCACAGCGTTCATATTGAGTTCCTTCATTATCCTGATGTCCTCAATCATACGCTCCACGGAAACGATATAACCACCGTCGGGATCCAGTTCATGACGGTCGGCACCCTTGATGAGGATAGCCTTGCCGTTGAGCAGCACCTGCGAATTCTTTATCTCGATGTGGCGGAAGCCCACCTTCTGGGGAATCACCTCCGTCACCCCGCCCTTGCTGTCGAGCAGCGATGCGGTGAGTGTGTAGAGATTGGGCGTTTCTGCTGTCCAGGGCTGCACGTCCTTAACAGCCTCACTGAGCTTTGTCTTGTCGCCGCTCACCTTCACCTTCTTCTCCCACAGCGTCTTGCCGCACTTGCTCTTGAGGGCAAATGCCAGCGTCCTGCCGCTCGCACCCTTTGTGTCCACCTCGATGGCGAGCAGTCCGGTCTCACCGTTCAGGTCACCGTTGAGACGCAAGTCCTCGATGTGGCTCTTGGGACGGGCATAGAGGTACACCTCGCGGGAGATACCCGTGAAGCGCCAGAAGTCCTGATCCTCACCGTAACTGCCGTCGCACCAGCGCATCACCTGCATTGCCAGCAGATTCTTCTTACCGGGAGTGACATAGGGGGTGATGTCGAACTCAACTGTCGACTTGGAGTCCTCAGAATAGCCTACCTCCTTACCGTTGGCCCACAGCTGCAGGTTGCTAGTGGCAGAACCCACATGCATGATAATCTGCATACCCTTCCACGCGGCCGGTATCTCCACCTGACGACGATACGAACCCGTGTAGTTGTTCTTCTCCTCAATATAGGGAGGATTGGGTGCGAACTGCGTAGACCATGCATATCCTGCGTTGCGATAGATACGGTCACCGTAGCCGTTCAGTTCGAAAAGACCGGGCACAGGGAAATCCGTCCACTGAGAGTCATCATAAGAAAGTGAGTAGAAACCCTTGGGAGCCTTGTCGTGGTCTTTCACCCAGTTGAAACGCCACTTACCCTCCAACGACATATAGCGGTCGCTCTGCTTCTTGCAGCCTTTCTCTGCAAGGGCATCGGTCTCATAAGCGAAGAACGAAGTGTGCATCGGAAGCGTACCGACACGATTCACTGACGGATCCATCCAGCACGGAGCCTTGGATGAGGGTTTACCCACAGTGTTTAGCGGCATCCACAAAAGGGATGACAGGGCCAGAAAGAAGATTTTTTTCATAGTATAGTACAGTATTGTAATGTTTTTTATGTCTATTGCTGGACAAATATAGGAAAAAATTGTAACTTTGCGCAACAAAGCGCGATACAATGATGAAAAAATACGCAAAATATGTTCCACAAACCGCTATTACGGCATTTGTTTTGCTGTTAACAGCGATCTTATACCTCTCCGAAGGCGATATGATGTGGCTTGCGCAGGAGCAATCGCTGTGGCTGCCCACTAAACCCTTCCTCAACAGTATGATGCGTCTGCCAGGAGGACTGCTGCTGTGGCTCTCCTGCTGGTGCACACAACTCTTCTATCACCCCTGGATGGGATGCCTCGCTCTGCTCCTGCTGTGGACCGTCATCATGCTCGGGGTGCAACGCATCTTCCGTCCCCAGGGATGGATGCGCCTGCTCACCCTGCTTCCCGTCATCGCTCTCGCAGCCACAGTGACGCAGAACGGCTACTGGATATATTACATGAAGATGCCGGGACTGCTCTTCGTTCCCTCGCTGGGTACAGCCCTCGCTGTCATCATCGCATGTCTGGCGCGTTCGCTTCCCGGAAACCGTTATCTGCGACTATTCGCCATCGTCTTCACGGGGTTCGTGACATACCCGTTCATGGGAGCATGGAGTTTCCTTGCCGTACTACTTAGTTGTCAGTCGCTCTGGGATTTAGTGGCCACCGCCTCAACTGTTGCTATAGCACCGCTCATCTACTATCGCACGATGTATGCAGAGACCATGCTGAAGTATATGTGGTCCACAGCCCTCCCCTCCTACCGCTATGGAGACAATACATATTTCTGGCCCTACCACATACCTTACTACGGTATGCTTCTGGGCTTCCTGCTCTGCCGGGCATCACGATGGCAGGAGACTTTCCAGAGCCTTAAAATGAAGCGTCTGCCCCTCATCCTCGCCCTTGTGGCTGTGGCAGGATACAGCGCTGCGCTGTACAAACTGTGGTATCGCGACACCAATTTCTCCAAAGAGATACGTATGCAGCTCGCCATGGAGGAGCGCGACTGGGAAGCCGTGCTGCGCATCTACAGAGAGAAACCCTCTGCATGGGGACACAAGGAGATGCCCGTGACACGTATCATGGTGATGTGCAAGAATGTGGCTCTCCTGCGCCTGGGACGTGCCGGTGACGAGATGTTCACTTATCAGGACGGTGCAGAACTGCAGCACGCCCCGTTCCCTGTGAAGATGACGCAGGTGGGCGGCAAGATGATATACTACGAAGTGGGCAAGGAGAATTTCTGCACCCGTTGGAACATGGAGGATGCCGTGGAGTTCGGTTGGCGTGTGAGCCACCTGAAATACATGACGAAGGCAGCTCTCGTGGAGAGCGACTGGGGCGTTGCGGCAAAGTATCTGCGCCTGCTTGAGAAAACGATGTGGCAGGGCGACTGGGCCCGCAAGTACAAACCCTTTGTAGGAGAAAAGAAGAAATGCTGGGACGACGAGGAACTCGGTTTCATCATGCGTCTCCTTCCGGGAGGAGACCGTCTCGACGGCGACAAGACGCTCGTGGAGATGTATCTCCTGCAGACATTCTCCCACGGCATGGGTGCCGACAAGAACTATGCCGAGCTCACTCTAATGTGCGCCCTTATCATGCAGGACATCGACCTCTTCTGGCCGCGTTTCTTCCGCTTTGCCTCTCTCATAGGTGACAGCCGCATGCCAACCCACTATCAGGAGGCCGCATACCTCTACGGCAATCTGGAACCCGGCAAGGTGGACATCAGCGGTATGCCCTTCGACGAGAGCGTGAAGCGTACCTACTATGATTTCTGCAAGTACAACCAGCAGCTGGGCCCCAATATGAGCGAAGCCGAAAAGGCGATACGCTTCCGCCCCATCTTCGGTAAAACATTCTATTATTTCTATTTCCTTGTGCGCAATGTCAAGACTAACTAATCTGCTGCTTTTCCTCGTTCTGCTCTCTGCCTGCACGGCAAAGCTGCCTACGGAATATAAGGAGACATCCGATCCCCTCACCGTCTATCCCGACTACATGGGCGTCACGGTGCCCTGCAACATGGCTCCCCTGCATTTCTCCATAGAAAACGAGGGCGACGACTACGTCACTATCCTTTATGCCGGAGACGAGCGTCTCGTGCTTGCCGGTCAGGACGTATGCCCTTCTCTCAAGGAGTGGCGGAAGCTCGTATGCAAGGGAGACATCAGCGTGCGTGTATTCATACAGCAGGACGGCAATTGGACAGCCTACCAGCCGTTCCCCGTCTACGTGTCGTCCGACAGCATCGACCCCTATATCAGCTACCGTCTCATCTCGCCCTCCTATGTGGCATACGAGAATCTCACGCTGCAGCAGCGCTGCCTTGAGAACTACGACGAACTGCTCATCTACGGCAACATGATTAATTCCCCTGAGGAAGACGGTCAGTGTATCAACTGCCACTTCACACAGGGAGGCAATCCCGAGCGGTTCCAGTTCCACGTGCGCCAGGGCATGGGAGGCACCGTGATAGCCAACGACGGCAATATAAACAAGGTGGACCTAAAGGTGGAAGGTTCCGTCTCCGGAGGCGTTTATCCCGCATGGCATCCTACGGAGAAACTCATCGCCTACTCCACCAACAAGACGGGTCAGTCGTTCCATACGAAGCATCTCAACAAGATAGAGGTGCAGGACACCTATTCCGACCTCATCCTCTACGATGTAGAGGCCAATGTGGTGCATCCCCTGGAGTGTGACAGCAACGATCTCGACTGCTTCCCTGCGTGGAGTCCTGACGGACGCTGGCTCTACTACTGTTCCGCACACTACGAGCAGCAGGACACCAGTATCGTACGCGACGAGGACATCATACGCAGTTTCCGTACCATGCGCTACAATCTCTACCGTCGTCCTTTCGATCTCGCCACCCTATCCTTTGGTGAACGTCAGCTTGTCTACGATGCCATGAGCGACTCGCTCTCGGCCACAGAACCCAAGATATCCCCCGACGGACGTTGGCTGATGTTCACACGCGGCAGTTACGGTATCTTCCACATCTGGCACGGAGATGCGGACCTCTGCCTCATCGACCTCACAGACAGCACCTTCACGCCCCGTGTGGCTTCACAGCTTAATTCCGACAATGTGGAGGCCTGGCACAGCTGGTCGCACGACGGCCGCTGGGTGGTGTTCTCATCACGCCGCGAGGACGGCAACTACACCCGTCCCTTCTTTGCCCATCACGACGGTAACGGCCACTTTACCAAACCGTTCTGCCTGCCGCAGGACGATCCCGAGTATCATCGCGACCTTCTCTTCTCCTACAATGTGCCCGAATTCATGTCCGGACGCGTGACATATTCACCTCAGGAAATAGCGGATTGTGTCAAAAAGGAAGCGAAAAAAGCAAAAAAGTAACAAAAATCTTCCGTTTATATACTTTTCTTGTGTCTTTTTGTTTTTGTTTCTCATTTTTGTTGTATCTTTGCAGCGTGAAATTTGAAACAAAGTTTGTTTAACCCTATAATATTATTTAATTAGGTATGGACGCAAAAAAAGTTTTGGAAGATTTGAAAAGGCGCTTCCCCAACGAGCCCGAGTATCATCAGGCTGTAGAAGAGGTGTTGGGTACTATCGAAGAGGAGTACAACAAGCACCCCGAGTTTGACAAGGTGAACCTCATCGAGCGCCTCTGCATTCCCGATCGTATTTTCCAGTTCCGTGTAAGCTGGATGGACGACAAGGGCAACATTCAGACAAATATGGGCTATCGTATCCAGCACAACAACGTTATCGGCCCCTACAAGGGCGGTATCCGTTTCCACAAGAGTGTGAATCTGGGTATCCTGAAGTTCCTCGCCTTCGAGCAGACCTTCAAGAACTCTCTGACCACTCTGCCTATGGGCGGTGCCAAGGGCGGTAGCGACTTCTCTCCCCGTGGCAAGAGCGACGCTGAGGTGATGCGTTTCTGTCAGGCCTTCATGACCGAGCTGACCCGTCACATCGGTCCCGACGTTGACGTTCCTGCTGGTGATATCGGTGTTGGTGGCCGCGAAATCGGCTTTTTATACGGCCAATACAAGCGACTCCGGGGCGCTGACCGCGGCGTGCTCACCGGTAAAGGACTG
>JAEEZX010000004.1 GCA_016292045.1 Bacteroidaceae bacterium
CTATTTCACCCAATACCACCGGAGCAAGAAGGTATCTGATGCTTGATTTCTCCAGCGGAACGGTAAATGTCTTTAGTGAAGATGCAATTATCTTCCAGGACTGCGAAGAGCCCGAAGAGTAAAAGCCAAGAGTCAAGGGTCTAGGGTCTAAAGACAAAAGCAAGGCCACTTCACAAAATGCGTGAGGTGGCTTTTGCTTGTTTCTTTGCATCTTTTTGCCTGATAATGTGAAAAAGTGGCGAAAAAAGCTCTTTTTGCATCACAAATTGGAAAAACGGACAAAAAGTTGTATATTTGCGTTGGAAAAACGGACAAACATATGCTTAAACGAAAAATTGACAGCTATTTAGAGCTGTTTTACAAGCGGACCAACAAAGCGCTTCTGGTGACCTTAGAAAAGAAACTATAGGTGATATCATTTATGATATTGATTTGACAGGTCTGAATAAATAAAGGCGCTTGCGGGCGCCTTATTTTATTTCGGACAAACGGACAAGTGGACTAGTGATTTTTGGCCTTCTTAAGATAGTCGTGATAGTAATGTGATACACATCAGTGTAAGGTCGTCGCTGGGTTCTGCCCCGGAGCGATGCTGCTCCACGGCCTTTGTGAGCATATCGATGACCTCGTGCGAGTCCAGACGGGCGGCATCGGCCATCAGCTCGATGAGGCGGTTGTCGCCGAGAAGCGCCTTCTGCGGGTTTTCGGCCTCGGTCAGTCCGTCGGTGTAGATGAGCAGCTGATGACCGCGTATATCCGGGAGCATCTCACCCCGGAAGGGAAGGCCCTCCATGATGCCGATGGGCTGGTTGACGTGCGTCATCTGGAGGAACTGACCGTCGATGACGGGGGGATTGTGTCCGCAGTTGCAGAAGTCGAGCTGTCCGCTGTCGAGGTGGATGAGTCCGATGAACATGGTGACGAACATGTTGTTGTCGTTGCCCTCAGACAATTCGTCGTTCATGCGCACGGCGATGTCGGCAGGAGCCATACCCTCGGAGGCGAAGGTGCGGAAGAGACGGGCACTCTGTGCCATGAAGAGCGAGGCGGGCACACCCTTGCCCGAGACGTCGCCCACGCAGAAGTAGAGGCTGTCGCCCTGGAGGAAGTAGCCGTAGAGGTCGCCGCCCACCTCCTTGGCGGGCACCATGGAGGCAAACATGTCGAGACCCTCGCGCTCGGGGAAGACATTTGGCACCATCGACATCTGGATGTTGCGGGCGATGCGCAGCTCCGACTCGATGCGCTCCTTGGCCGTCGTGGTCTCCTCCAGCTGGTCGTAGGCCTGCTGCAGCTTCACGTGAGCGGCTTCGAGCCGTTTCTCGGCCCGGCGTCGGTAGAGGGTATATATAATGAAAAAGGTGGTGATGAGTCCTAAGGCCGCGAGTGTGCCTATCCATCGTTCGTGGGAGAGCTCGGCCTTCTGATGGGCAATCTCCATCTCCTTGCCCTGCATGTCGTAGATGGTGGCCATCTTGGCCATCTGACTGCGTTTCTGGGCGGCGAAAGAGGAGTCGTAGAGTTCGGCTATCTGCATGGCCACCTGGAGGGCGGAATCTTTGCGTCCGGCGTAGTAGTTGGCGCGCAGTTTCGGTATGTAGTATGCTCCCATTTCCTCCAGCGACGGTCTCACGCCTCTCCATTTGAGATACCAGTCAAGCACCTCGTAGTGTGTCGCGGCTTCCTCCCACCGCTCGGCATTCATCAGGTAGTCGTTGGACTGGATTAAACCGTTGAGAGTGTTGGCATACACGGTCTTGTTGAATTCTGCATATTCCGTGGCAGCAGTATCCGTCTGTCCCAGGCTCCACAGTTTGATGGCATGATCCAGATGGAGGTAGCCGCCATATATACCCAGCACACGGGCATCGGGATGGTATCGTCTGAGGGATTGCTGCACGGAGTCGACGAATATCAGCCAGTATCTGGCCTCCTCCCAATCCTTTTCTCTCACATATGCATCCTTTATGCGGGCGTAGGAATTGATGAACAACTGGTGATTGAATACAGAGGGATCCTCGGCAAGCACATCCCAGCAGTATTTGCCGGCCTTATCTCCCACTTCTTTGGCTTTATCGAATTCCCCCAGTTTCACATAGCAGCTTGCCAACAGGGAATACAGGTTGATTCTCTGGTCGTAGAGCCCGTTGTCCAGTGAGTCCATCAAGGCCAGCAGTGGCACAGCCAGGCGCAGGAAGCCCTCGTAGTTGTGCTGCATGTAGAGATAAAGGGACAAGTGGTTGCCCGCGAAGTTGTAGTACCACTTGCGGCGGTTCTCCGGACTGTCGTAGCTCATCGCTACCCTGTAGAGTCTCACCATCTCGTCGTCGGCTTCGGTTTCCTGCCGTATAAGCTCATAACTGTGAGCACGGAACACAGCGGCGGCCATTGCGTTTATCTCGCCCCTGTTCTCCATACTGTCTATGAATGAATATAGGTAGTTGAGTGCAGCCTGGGCCGTATCCCTGTTTCCTGTCCGCAGAATGGAGTACGGACGGGCAGAATAGATGACATCCATTATGAAGGAATCCGTCTTGCTCAGTTCGGGATCAGCGAAATCTTTCAGTTTATTGTCTTCCTTTTCATCGCATGCCACAACAGAGAAGAACAGGGCTGCGGCGGCGGCAATGATGATTATAGCCTTTCTCATAGTAGTTGTATATTGTTTATAAGGAGAATATCCTCAGAAAACATCCAAATCACAATGCAAAGATACATAATTTATTTATAATAACATCTTTCTTGGCGTGTTTTTTCAAAATATCGGGCTTTATATTTCGGACAATCGGACAAGTGGACTGGCAAATTTTGTGTGATGTCCCCGCGGAGATGTTCCCTGACCTGATAAAAAAGCCCACGAAAAGAGAAAGACAATACAAAAAGCAAATATAAGGCAACAAAGTTTAGCAAAATGCTTGTCTGGGCGCCAAAATCTTCGTACTTTTGCAACCGATTTAGAGAAAAAGGAAACATTTTGTATTTGACGACCGCCGCTAGGCAACAAAAAAAGGAAGAGAGAAAGTATGCAACAAGCAAAACTGATATTGGATGACGGCACTGAGTTCTGCGGATGGTCGTTCGGCGCAGAGCAGAACACAGTGGGCGAAGTGGTGTTCAACACAGCCATGACGGGTTATCCCGAGAGTCTGACCGACCCCAGCTACGCAGGGCAGATACTGGTGACCACCTTTCCGCTGATAGGCAACTACGGTGTGCCCGAGACTGGCGGCGAACCGCTGCCGACGTTCATGGAGAGCGACCGCATTCACGTGAAAGCCCTGGTGGTGGCAGACTACAGCGAGAAGTATTCGCACTGGAATGCGAAGGAGTCGCTCGCCGACTGGCTGAAGCGCGAGGGCATCCCCGCCATCTCCGGTATCGACACCCGACGTCTCACCATGCTGCTCAGAGAACGCGGCGTGATGAGGGGAAGGATTATTTTGAGTGAAGAGTTAAGAGTTAAGAGTGAAGAGTGTTCCGACTACGGCTCTATCAACTGGGTGGAGAAAGTGAGCTGCAAAGACGTCATCACCTACGAGCCAACGGTCAAGAGCCAAGAGGCAAGAGCCAAGCGCGTGGTGCTTGTAGACTGCGGCGTGAAGGCCAATATCATACGCTGTCTGCTTCGTCGCGGCGTGGAGGTGATACGCGTGCCCTGGGACTATGACTTCAACCAGTTGGAGTTCGACGGCCTCTTCCTTGCCAACGGTCCCGGCGACCCGGAGCAGTGCGGCAAGACAGTGGAACACATCCGCACGTTCCTTAATAATAAAACGGTGAGGCCCCTGATGGGCATCTGCCTGGGCAACCAGTTGCTGGCCCGTGCTGCAGGGGCTAAGACATACAAACTGAAATACGGACACCGCTCGCACAACCAACCCGTGCAGCGTGTCGGCTCCACGCAATGCTTCATCACCTCGCAGAATCACGGCTATGCCGTGGATGCCTCTACCCTGCCCTCCGACTGGGAACCGCTCTTCGTCAATATGAACGACGGTTCGAACGAGGGTATCCGTCACAAGACGAACCCGTGGTTCTCTGCGCAGTTCCACCCCGAAGCCTGCTCCGGCCCCACGGACACGGAGTGGATGTTTGATGAATTCGTTTCTTTAGTTGACAAGTTGACAAGTAAACAAGTAAACAAGTTGGATGCAAAAACTAACGACTCGTCAACTTGTCAACTCGTCTACTCGTCAACTCCCAAAAAAGTCCTCATCCTGGGCTCCGGAGCCTTGAAAATCGGCCAGGCAGGCGAGTTCGACTACAGCGGTGCCCAGGCGCTGAAGGCGCTGAAGGAGGAAGGTGTGAAGTCGGTGCTCATCAATCCTAACATAGCCACCGTGCAGACCTCGAAGGATGTGGCAGACACGGTGTATTTCCAACCCGTGACACCCGATTTCGTGGAGCGTGTCATAGAGAAGGAGCGCCCCGACGGCATACTGCTCTCGTTCGGCGGACAGACGGCGCTCAACTGCGGCGTGGAGCTCTACCGGAAAGGCATCCTGGAGAAATACGGCGTGAAGGTGCTGGGCACACCCGTGCAGGCCATCATAGACACAGAAGACCGCGACCTCTTCGTGAAGCGCCTCGATGAAATCGGCGTAAAAACGATAAAGAGCGAAGCGTGCAGCAATATCGAGGAGGTGCGACGCGCTGCGCACGCACTGGGATTTCCCGTCATACTACGTGCGGCATACGCCCTCGGAGGTCTGGGTTCGGGGTTCTGCGACAACGACGCCGAACTGGACACTCAGGCCGAGGAGGCTTTCTCGTTCTCACCGCAGGTGCTGGTGGAGAAGTCGCTCAAGGGCTGGAAGGAAATAGAATACGAGGTGGTGCGCGACCGCTACGACAACTGCATCACCGTCTGCAATATGGAGAACTTCGACCCCCTCGGCATCCATACCGGAGAGAGCATCGTCGTGGCTCCCAGCCAGACGCTCACCAACAGCGAATACCACAAACTGCGTGCTCTGGCCATCAAGATAATACGCCACATCGGCATCGTCGGCGAGTGTAATGTGCAATACGCCCTAGACCCCAACAGCGAAGACTATCGCGTCATCGAGGTGAATGCACGTCTGAGCCGCTCCTCGGCCCTGGCATCAAAGGCAACGGGATATCCTCTGGCTTTTGTGGCCGCAAAACTGGGTTTGGGCTACGGTCTCTTCGAACTGAAGAACTCCGTCACAAAGACCACCAGCGCCTTCTTCGAACCTGCGCTCGACTACGTGGTGTGCAAGATACCGCGCTGGGATCTGTCCAAGTTTCACGGCGTGAACCATGAACTGGGTTCTTCGATGAAGAGCGTGGGCGAGGTGATGGCCATCGGACGCACCTTCGAGGAGTCCATCCAGAAGGGGTTGCGCATGATCGGTCAGGGTATGCACGGATTTGTGGACAACAAGGCGCAGCACGTGACCGATGTGCCCGGCGCTCTGCAGCATGCCACCGACACGCGTATCTTTGTCATAGCAAAGGCCATGATGATGGGCTACACCATCGCGCAGATTCACCAGATGACGAAGATAGACCGATGGTTCCTCGAGAAACTGAAACACATCATCGACATTGACGAGCGGCTGAGAGGGTTCTCATGGCTGTCGGAATACTCGGAATGCTCAGAACACTCCGAATTCCTGGAAGCCCTCGAAGAACCCGGTCTTGCAGAACTGCTCTACAAAGCGAAGATATACGGATTCTCCGACTTCCAGATTGCTCGTGCTCTGGGTTTCGAGGGCAGCATGAATATGGAGGACGCCGGTCTGATGATACGCCGGTGGAGGTATGAGCTGAATATTCTTCCTGTGGTGAACAAGATAGACACCCTCGCTGCAGAATATCCGGCACACACCAACTACCTGTACATGTCGTACCTGTAATCCCCTTAGCGGGCGAGAGCCGCGAACAGGGCATCGAGAGCCGCATCGGCATCTCCAGCAGCCTCATCGAGCAGGGCGACGAACTTGGAACCGATGATGGCACCGGCGGCATTGTCCTGAGCGGCCTTGAGGGTCTGGGCATTCGAGATGCCGAAACCAATCATGCGGGGATTGCGGAGGTTCATCGCATTGATGCGCTGGAAGTAAGCCTGCTTCCGGGCATCGAAACTGTCCTGCGTGCCGGTAATGGCTGCCGATGACACCATATAGATGAATCCGTCGGTGTGCTCGTCGATGAAACGGATGCGCTCGTCGCTGGTTTCGGGTGTGATGAGCATGATGATGCGCAGGTCGTAGCGGTCGGCAATGGGCTTCACCACATTCAGGTAGTCGTCGAAGGGCAGATCGGGAATGATGGCACCGCTGACACCGGCCTCCACACACGAACGGCAGAAGGCCTCGATGCCGTAGTGCAGTATGGGATTGAGATAGCCCATCATCACAAGAGGTATCTCCACCTTGTCCTTGACGGCGGCAAGCTGTGAGAAGAGGCGGGTGAGCGTCATACCGTTTCGCAGCGCCTTGGTGGCAGCACTCTGTATGACGGGACCGTCGGCCAGGGGGTCGCTGAAAGGAATACCCACCTCCACCATAGCAATACCGCGACGCTGCATGGCGAGGATGACATCGGCTGTGCTCTCGAGCGTGGGAGCACCAGCACAGAAATAGAGCGAAAGGAGTTTTTCGTCCTTGCTGTCTGCAAAAAGTTTGTTTATCTTATTCATAGTGATTGGAGAAACGTTTTCAGTTTATTGATATCTTTTAGGGCAGGAGATATTTCGAAGCGCGAATTGAGGTCGATACCGACGCACTTCGGATGGCGGAAAGCCTTCACGCGCTCTGCGTCATCAGGACCGATGCCGCCGCTGAGCAGAAAGGGCGTCTCACCCTGATAGGAGGAAAGCACGCTCCAGTCGAACTTCTCACCGTTGCCTCCTACGCACTTGCCCTTCGTGTCGAAGAGAAAGTAATCCACAAGTCCCTCGTAGGGCGCTGTCTGAGCAAGATCATTGCCATCACTCACGTTGATTGCCTTGATAAGATGGAATCCCTGCAACTGAGCGCAGTACTCGCGCGACTCACGGCCGTGAAGCTGGATATAGTCGAGGGCATATTCATCAGCAATGCGCCTGACCGTCTCGATGTCCTCGTCGACAAAGACACCGACACGCTTGCACCCCGTAGGCAGATAGGCGGGAGGCTCGCTGATGTAGCGTTTGCTGCCTGACCAGAATATAAATCCCATCAAGTCGATGGCAAGAGCCTCAACCTCGCGGATGTTGTCCGCATCGCGCATGCCGCAAACTTTAATTATGGGTCTCATGGGGCTAATGGGCTAATTGGGTGATGAAGTCCTTGAGGGACTGGCCGGGGTCGGGAGTCTTCATGAAGTTCTCACCGATGAGGAAACCTCGGAAACCGGCCTCGCGCAGAGCCCTCACTGTTGCAGGATTCGAAATACCACTTTCGCTCACCTTGACAGCATCCCGTGGCAGGAGTTCGGCCAGACGGAAACTGTATTCCACATCGGTGACGAAGGAACCCAAATTGCGGTTGTTGATGCCGCAGAGATCGGGTTGCAGGTCGGCGTATTCGAGTTCCGCCTCGGAGTGCATCTCGAGGAGCACCTCCAAGCCCAATTCGTGAGCCTTCTCCATCAGTCGCCTGCACTCCGCCTTGCTGAGACAGGCGGCAATGAGCAACACGGCACTCGCGCCGCAGAGGGCGGCGGCATAGAGCTGGGCCTCATCGATGACGAAATTCTTGTAGAGCACGGGGATGGTGACTCCCGAACGGCGGGCCGCACGGATGAAGTCGTCACTGCCTCCGAAATACTTCTCGTCGGTGAGGATGCTGAGCGCTGCTGCACCATGCTGCTGATAGCTCAGCGGTATGATGTCGGCACGCCCCTCTTCCTTGATCCATCCCTTCGACGGCGAGCGGCGCTTGAATTCGGCAATGATGCCCGACTCGCTCCGGAGCAGAGCCTGCCGCAAAGAAGGCTTGGGAGCGTAGACGGCTTCCACCTCAGAGCGCTTCGTTGCGATTATTTCTTGTAAGATATCTTTCATAGGGCTTATGGGGCTAATAGGGCTAATAGGGCCTATAGGACTTATGAGTTCAATTCCACAAATTTCTTGAATGTCCTCAGAGCCGCACCGCTGTCGATGCTCTCGCGGGCGATGGCAATGCACTCCTCGATGCTCTTCTGTCCTTTCTCCAGCACCTGGATGGCAAATGCCGCATTGGCCAGCACGATATTCTTCTGAGCCAGCAGAGCGCGGTTTTCAAGCACGCTGTCGAATATCTCCGCAGCCTCCTCCTCTGTGGCACCGCCTACGAGTTCCTCGGGCTTGGCAATGTCGAAACCCAGATCCTGCGGACGGAAGATGCGCTCGTAGTTGTTGGTGGTCACCTTGAAATTGCCCGTGAGCGATATCTCGTCATAGCCGTCGACGGAATTCACGATGCCGTAGTCGATACCCAGACGCTGGTAGACGCTGCTGTAGAGGCGCATCTGGTCGAGATTGGCCACACCCAGCAACTGACACTGCGGACGCGAGGGATTCACGATGGGCCCGAGCAGATTGAAGATGGTGGGGAACGGCAGTGCCTTGCGGATGGGGCCCACAAACTTCATCGCGTTGGCAAAGAGCTGGGCATGCAGATACACGATACCGGCCTCGTCGAGAGAGCGGTTCAGACGGTCGATGTCGTCCGTGAATTTGATGCCGTGGTGCTGGATGACATTCGAGGCTCCGCTCACCGAGGTGGCTGCATAGTTGCCGTGCTTGGCCACCTTGTAGCCGGCACCCGCGATGACGAAGCACGCTGTGGTGGATATGTTGAATGTGTTCTTTCTGTCGCCGCCCGTACCTACGACATCGATATAGCGGTCGGCCTTCAGTATGGCGGGCACACCCGTCTCCAGCACGCCGTCGCGGAAGCCGAGCAGTTCGTCCACCGTCACTCCGCGCATCTGCAGGCAGGTGAGCAGCGCCGTAATCTGTTCGTTGGGATATTCGCTGTGGGTGATTCCTATGAGAATCGTCTTCATCTCCTCACGGGTGAGTTCCTCGTGGTTCAGCAGTTTGGCCAGAATCTCTTTCATAGCTCTATAAAGTTTTTGATGATAGTTTTTCCTTCAGGTGTGAGTACGCTCTCGGGGTGGAACTGTATGCCGTGCACCTCCATCGTCCTGTGGCGCAGCGCCATTATCTGTCCCTCGTCGCTCTCTGCTGTAATCTCCAGGCACTGGGGCAGAGCCTCGCGCGACACCACCCACGAATGGTAGCGCCCGATGGTGATATCACGGTCGAGCCCTGAGAAGATGGGGTCGTCGGCCACAATATGGCAGGGCGTTGCCACTCCGTGAAACACGTCGGAGAGATTCTCCAGCTTTGCTCCGAAGGCCTCGCCGATGGCCTGATGACCCAGACAGACACCCAGCACGGGCTTCCGGCCGGCATAGGTGCGGATGACGTCCAGCAGCAGGCCTGCCTCGGACGGAATACCGGGGCCCGGACTCAGGATTATCTTGTCGAAGGACTCCAGAGCGGAGAGCTCGAACTGATCGTTGCGCACTACGGTGACCTCTGCACCTAGTTCCTTCACCAGATGACTCAGATTGTATGTAAACGAGTCGTAGTTGTCTATTATTACTGTTTTCATTGGACTAATTGGGCTAATAGGGCTAATGAGACTAATGAGATTTATAGCTCGCAGCCACGATGGCACGGCGCAGAGCTCCCAGTTTGTTGTTCACTTCCTGCAGTTCGTATTCCACATCGCTCTTTGCCACGATGCCTCCGCCGGCCTGGAACCACAGTTCGCCGTTTCTGCTGACGAAGGTGCGGATGGTGATTGCCTGATTGAGCGAACCGTCCAGACCGATGATACCGATGCAACCTCCGTAGGCACCGCGGTTGTGGGGCTCGTATTCGGAGATGAGCTGCATGGCACGCACCTTGGGAGCGCCCGACAGCGTGCCGGCGGGGAAGGTGTCGATGAATGCCTTGATGGGGTCGGCTCCCTCGTCGAGCGTACCGCTGACACGCGACACGAGGTGGATGACATGGCTGTAGTATTGCAAGTCCTTGTAGAAGTCCACCTTCACCTCGTGACAGTTGCGACTCAGGTCGTTGCGTGCCAGGTCCACCAGCATCACATGCTCGGCATTCTCCTTGGGGTCGTTGCGCAGATATTCCGCACCCCTGCGGTCGCTCTCCGCATCGCCCGTGCGCTTCGTGGTGCCGGCGATGGGGTCGATGTATGCCTTGCGGCCTTCTATCCTGCAATGCGTCTCGGGCGACGAACCGAAGATGCGGAAACCGCCGAAGTCGAAATAGAAGAGATACGGCGAGGGATTGATGCTGCGCAGGGCGCGATACAGGCGGAAGTCGTCGCCCTCGTAGCGCTGCACGAAACGGCGCGACAGCACTATCTGAAACACGTCGCCTCTCAGGCAGTGGCGTATGCCCTTGCGTATGTTCTCCTTGTGCTCCTCGTCGGTCAGCGTGCTCATCACGTCGCCCACGGGACTGAAGTCATACTCACGGACGTTGCCGCGGTTCATCACCTTGAGCACAGCGTCAATATCGGACAAACCGCCCAGCGTCACCACCTTCAGCGTGTTGTTGTGGTGGTCGAAGACGATGACATCCTTATATAATATGTACAACACGTCTGGAGCGTCGTTCTTCTCCTGCGTCTCGTCCTTCACGGCGATGCCCTCAAAATAGCGTACTGCATTGAAGGAGGTGTAGCCGAAGAGACCGCACACAGCAGCGTCGTCGCCTTCCACGCGGATGCGGTCGATGAGGGCGTGGATGGCCTCAGCCACTCCGTAGCCTTTGTCTATGGCGTGCGTCTCGGTGCTTCCGTCGGGAAATGTCACTGTGGCGATGCCGTGCCCCACAGCCACGCCGGCAATGGGATTGATGCCGATGAAGGAGCGCGAGTTGTTGCTGTCGTGATAGTCCGAACTCTCCATCAGCGCACTCTGCGGATACATGTCCCGCAGACGCATATAGACTCCCACCGGCGTGTACAGATCCGCCAGTATGGTCTTGCTTGTTGTTTTATAGCAATATTTTTCCATCTCTTAACTATTATCTCTAAACTAAAACCTCCCGTACTCCTTTGCCATTTCCTTGTTGCTGAGATATGTCTCCACATCCTTGTCTCCCCTTCCGCTGACGGTGAGCACCACCACGTCGGTGGGTTTGAACGTGAGTTTGGAGAGCGCCGCGATGGCGTGTGCCGACTCTATTGCGGGGATGATGCCTTCCATGCGTGTCAGTTCATAACCGCCGTAGATGGCCTCGTCGTCGTTGATGCTCAGCACCTGGGTGCGTCCCTGTCTGGCCATATTGCAATGCATGGGACCCACACCGGGGTAGTCCAGTCCGGCGGAGATGGTGAATGCCTCCTGTATCTGACCGTCCCCGTCCTGCATCACCAGCATCTTGGCTCCGTGCAGGATACCCGTCGTACCCTTGTGGATGGTGGCTGCCGTGTGGTCGGTTTCCCATCCGTGACCGCCGGCCTCAGCCAGCACTATCTTCACGCGCTCGTCGTCCATATAGTGGTATATCGTGCCGGCCGCATTGCTTCCTCCTCCGATGCAGGCGATGAGGTAGTCGGGATAGTCGCGCCCGATTTTCTCCTCCAGCTGTCCCTTTATCTCCTCCGAGATGACGCTCTGCATGCGTGCCACCAGGTCGGGATAGGGATGCGGCCCCATTGTGCTGCCCACGATGTAGAAGGTGTCGGCGGGATGGCAGCACCAGTCGCGTATGGCCTCCGAACATGCGTCCGACAGCGTCATGTTGCCTGTGCGCACGGGGTGCACCGTGGCCCCCAACATCTTCATGCGCTCCACGTTGGTGTGCTGGCGCTCCACATCGGTGGCACCCATGAACACCTCGCACTGCATACCCATCAGGGCGCACACCGTAGCCGTTGCCACACCGTGCTGTCCGGCTCCCGTCTCGGCGATGATGCGCGTCTTGCCCATCTTCCTGGCCAGGAGTATCTGCCCCACCGTGTTGTTGATTTTGTGCGCACCCGTGTGGTTGAGGTCTTCGCGCTTGAGATAGAGCTGGCAACCGTAGCGCTCGCTCATCCTGCGTGCATAGTAGAGCGGCGAGGGACGGCCCACGTAGTCTCTCAGCAGGGCGCGGTATTCGCGCTTGAACTCCTCGCTCTCGATGATGGGGAGATAGGCCTCCTGCAGGTCGTGCACACATTTGTAGAGAATCTCCGGCACGTATGCCCCGCCGAATTCTCCGTAAAATCCGTTTTTGTCAACTTGGTACTTTCCCATATTCCTTCTTATATATATTGTTTTATTTGTTTATCTTTTATCTGTTTTCAAAAAAAAGGCCCGTCGCAAGAACGACAGGCCTTTCATATTCCCCTTTATCATACAAACTGCGGGTACGCGGCTATCTTCTCACGATTTTTTGAATCCTGAGTTGCGCCACCACCAATAGTTTGCTATTCTTGTCATACTGAGAATCTTACTTTTTTTTCGATTTCGGGGACAAAAGTATGTTGTTTTTTTCATTCCACCAAATTTTTTCCTCACTTTTTTCACATTATCAGGCAAAAAGATGCATTTTTTCGGATAACTGTAAAAAAGTTTTTGATAACTATGCAGAAAAAAAACCGGAAGGGCTGATACGAATGGCGCCCGCAGATATTACCAATATCTAATCATAAACTATCAATACCTCTTTGCAGAATTCATACCAATATCATCAGGACAACACTTCCTGCACCTCTGTCTTATATTTGCGCGAGATTGGGAGATGAAGATCGCCCAGCACGACATTTTCACCTTCGCATCCCTGACAGGCTGAGATGCTAACCAAGTATGAACGGTGGATACGCAGGAAATCTTTGCCCAACAGATTAGCCCATGCGGAAATAGGACGCTTGTTGCGATAACTACGCCCCTCTGTGGCATGAACCCATGTCTCGGTGTCGCAACTCTCTACATAGAGAATATCTTGACGTTGGAGTGTTACCGGCTGACGATCACTGGTAAAAGTAATCGGCTCTTCTGCCTGGGGCAAACGTTGCTCAATCATGATGCCTACAAAATAATCGCCCACAGTAATCAACAGTAGCATCCCCAACAGGAATACAGGATTCAACAATATGGGAGAAACGACCATATCGGTCTCTATCCATTGACGATGAAGAGCCAATATAATAGTGTGTGCCAAATGAATAGCAAGGAAAGCTGTCGTGAGAATAAACAATATAAGGAAACATATATCACGTATTCCATGCCAACGCGAGGTGAAACGCACCTGTGCCGACAGAAAACGGAACAAAACGGCAACAGGCAGAAGCGAACTGGCGAGAAACAGAGCATCGGCAAATGTGTAACCTGCGCTGGAAAGGACTATGGCAAGCAGAATCAATGCCACGGACCAATAGGAAATAATAAGCACAGTACGTTTCATATCACAGGCAAAGGTAAAACATTTCTCCCATACGAAAGCCATTGTTGAAGGGAAAAATCCCCTTATAGAGGGTTTCGGCACATAAATGATGGGATTTAACCGGCAAAATATTTTGTCTTGTTACCCTAACACCGTACCTTTGCCTTCGAATTCAAAAAAGTAGCTACAAAACAACAAAATGTTTAACCGAATTAAAACGTAACGATTATGACAGCAATCACTGATTTCTTTGTTTCGGGTAATCCTCTTTGTATGTCTGCCCTTACCTTATTGTTGGCACTGGTTTTCCTGGCAGGATGGAAAGCGCCCGCCTGGGTTCGTAACATCGGCCTTATCGCCTTAGCAGGCGGTTTCCTGTTCAGCATGATGGGCCTCTATCAGATGTTTAGCGTTCTGCAAGAGTCGCATAAAGCATTTAATGAAGTGGACGAAGTCTCCACATCTAACCTGATGCAGCCTGCTGTTATTTATGGCGGTTACAAGTGCGTTATCGTTCCTGCTATTTACGGAATCATCATCTTCATTATCTCGCAGATAAGCCATCTCTGCCAAAAACCGAGAATATAATCAGGGCAAGACAAAACAAGAAGGGCCCGCAGAAAAATCTGCGGGCATGTTTAATGAAGAAATTCAAGCTGCCGCTATCAACATTTCTTCTCATACCCCCACTAATGCGCACATGGCACTAACACTTCGATGTCCGCGATGTCCGTTTTTTATTCAACGTTTTTCAGGATAAGACATTTTGGGGATAGTAGTGCAACAGGATTTCTCCAGTTCATCTCCAATTAATCTCACATACATGACGTGTACTGAATAAGTTGACACTTTTGAAATCAAAAAAGTGTCAACTTATTCAGTACACGTCAGAAGCAAGCTCGAGACCGAGCAGATACCGTACTGCGGCCGCACTTTCACGGACGAACGTAGCTGGCGCTGGAGATGGGGAAGAAAAGAGCGCGGAGGAGGCTGTAGAGAGTGTTGCGCTCCACACTGTGAAGCAACTCGCGATGGTGGCGCAGACAGAAAAGGGTGCGGGCAGCATAGGTGCCGTTCAGCTGCAAACGCACATACTCGAGGGCTGAGCGCAGTTCCTCGCCGGGCGCTTCCACACGCGAGGCCACAAAGGAAAGGATGTCGAGCATGAGGAGCATCCTCCGTCGCCAGGCAGGGCGCGTGATGCTGTAGAGGCGGCAGTCGTCGCGGACGGTGCGCAGGATGTTGGAGAGTGTCTTGCTGCGGTTGACGGGAGACGTATAGGTGGCAGACGCAGTGTGGCGGCGCTGCAAGACAAGGACCTCCTCCACAAAGGCCATACGACCTGCCGCACGGGCCACAATCTGCAGCATGGCATCGTACATGATACTTTCCCTGGCCGTGGGAGAAACAAAGGACAGGAGCGCAGGACGCAGCGCCATCGTGTGACCCGCCACACAGCTGGTGTGCAGCATACGCAGCAGCGACACATTGGGCACACGAGTGTCCTGAGAGGCAAGAGCCGAGGGGTCGTCACTGCTGGTGAAGGGGCGGTTCATACTGGCCACAAGGAGATTATCGCCGACGGAATCGGACAAACGCTCTATTTTCCGAGGCAGCCAGATGTCGTCCTGATCACCTATGACAAGCAGGTCGCCCGTGGCCTCGCGCAGAGCGCTGTAGAAATTGGCATTGACGCCGTGAGGAGCCCCGTGACGACACAGACGCATCTCTGGATAGCGGGCGGCATAGTCCTCAAGGATAGCCCAGGTGGAGTCGGTGGAACCGTCGTCGGACACCAGCACCTCGTCGGCCCTCAGCGTCTGGGAGAAGACGCTGTCAAGCTGCTCACGGAGATAGCGCTCACCGTTGTAGGTGCAAAGTACCACAGATATCCTCATCGTCTCACAAAACGCATTATCTCCGTCATCATATCATCGCGGCGCACCCACATCAGCACGGCATAGAGAACGGCGGCAAGCGGTATGCGCACAAGGAGCATCAGCCAGAACGGGATGCCCTCGAAGGGACTCGTCAGCGCCCAGGTGAACATCATCACCGCAGCGGCGGAAAGAAGATAGGGCAGAATGTCGCGCACCACCATACCGGCACGCACATCGCACACGCGCCCCGTGACCATCTGCCAGGGGATGAGATACAATATCTGCAACACGGAATAGGCCACCACCATGACATACACACCCTCGCGTGCAAGGAGCAGAGCCGCGGCCAGCAGACACACCACCTGCCCCACCCCGAGAAGCATGTAGGCACGGCCCCGGCCGTGGGATATCAGCAGACTCTGGTAGAGCGTATAGACGGGCATGAAGGCACCGCTGACAGCAAGCACGCGCAGCAGGGGAGCCGACTCGGCCCACTGGGGACCGAGGATGGCGGTAACTTCGTCGCTGATGAGCGAGAGACCCAGCATGGCAGGCATGGAGAGGAAGGCCGTGAAGCGAAGCATCTTGCGCCACACACGCACCTCGCGTTCGCGCTCCTCGCGCACCTCGACGAAGACTGTCTGCGCCAGTTGGTTGGTGGTGTTGCTCACAAGCTGGTGGCCCATATTGTTCCACATGTTGGCACGCGTGTAGAATCCCGTGGCGGCCTTCGAGAGATAATGGCCGAAGACGACGGTGAGAAGATTCTGCGAGAGGGTGTTGACGACATTCGTGAGGAAGATGTTCACGCCGAAACGCATCATACCCCGCACGGGAGCGAACTCCCACGACAGCGACGGACGCCAGGGACAGGCGATGAAACGGCCCAAAGTGGTAATGCCGATATAGGTAAGCTGCTGAGCCACGAGAGCCCAGTGGCGCCCGCCCATGACAGCCACAGCGATGCCTGTGATGCCGGAGAGGACGAGGGCCGTGAGGCCGATGACGGCCATCTCGCGGTTGCGCAGGTTCTTCTTAAGCCACGCACCCGAGGGGATGCTCAGCGAGGCGATGAAGAAACCGAGGAAAAGTACACGGGAGAGCTCCACGAGAAGTTCCTCGTGGTAGAAAGCGGCAATGAGGGGCGCAGAGAGAAAAAGCAGCGCGTAGAGGCAGAGGCTCGTGACAGCAGAAAACCAGAAGACGCTGTTGTAATCGCGTGCCTGAGGAGTCTTCAGATTGATGAGACTCTGCGTGAAACCCACGTCCTGCAGATTGCCGGCAAGAGCCGAGAAGATGGCCAGCACGCCCACGATGCCGTAGTCGCCGGGAGACAGCAGGCGGGCGAGGAAGATGCCGATGACGAGATTGAGCAGCTGCGTCATACCGCTGTTCACTCCGCTCCAGGCCAATGCCCGTGAGGTGCGCTCCTTGAGGTCCTGCTCCTGCATCATTCGAATTTCAAGACGTCGGGACGGTGGTTTTGCTGCTCCTCCTTGGGAATCACGCGGCGCAGATTGCGGTAGTGGCGGCGCAGGTAGGTCTCGAGGTCGCTGGGCGCCCACACAGTGAGAGGACCGAAGGGACGGCGCTCAGGATGCTCAATGGCCTCCACGGCGATGTGGTCCTTGGGCATGAGCACCATATTGTAGAACGTGGCTCCGCGCAAACTGCCGAACAGCGTCTGCGACCAGCGCAGCAGACCGTACACCATACGCTTGGAGAGCGGCGTCTGCACAATACGCTGGAGAAGGCAGGGCAGGAAACCGCGATTGGTGGGGCGGTCTATCTCGCAGCGGCCGCAATGCTTCCACTGCCACACCTCCTTACCCATGAAACAGCAGTTGAAGAAGTTGGCCAGAGTGCGCTGCGCACGCTGTAGCCACTGGGTGTCTGGCACCTTGTCGAAGGGGAAGATGTC
This sequence comes from Bacteroidaceae bacterium, assembly GCA_016292045.1. Lineage (GTDB taxonomy): Bacteria > Bacteroidota > Bacteroidia > Bacteroidales > Bacteroidaceae > Physcousia. The sequence continues at coordinate 17,201 of JAEEZX010000004.1, forward strand.
GATATAGATGCCCTGATGAATCGGCAGGTGACGGTAGTTGTGCTCCAGGAACACTGTGCCGTTGCGCCTCATCTTGGCAAAATAGAAGGGTGTGTGAGGATCTGTCCCGAGCCACTGGAGGAAGTATTTCTCCTTGTCCAGCACAGCGGGAGCCTCGCGGAGGAAGCGCTCGTAATTCTCACGCGTCATACCGATGTCGATGTCGTCGTCCCAAGGCAGGATGGCCTGCTCGAAGAAGGCACCGATGGCCGTGCCGCCCTGAATGAAATACGGTATCTTCAGCACCTCACACACGCGGATGATCTCCGCCAGTATCTCATAGAGCACCTCATGGAGGCGGTGCAGTTCGTCGTCAGTGTATTCTCCTATCATAGTAGTTGGTTATTAGGCGGTCGTTTTCTCCGGCATGCTCCTGAAACGTCCGCTGAGCCAGGGAATGCGCTCCACAAAGGGCACTATCCAGAAACAGAAGACGAAGGTGAGCAGCGTGAGTATTATCATGTCGTCCCAGTGGCCGCGAAGGGTGCGGACGAAGGAACTGCGCAGCATCTGATAGAAGGTGAGCAGAGGATAGTGGGCCACGAAGAAGACCATCGAGTGCTCTCCGATATATCCCAGGACCGGCACGCGCGGCGTGGGCAGCAGAAGGAAGAAACCGGAGAAGCCGCACAGCGCACACAGCGTCTTGAGCAGCGTAGCGGGATAGTAGCCCGTCCAGAGATTGCCGCTCATGGTGTATTCTCCAATATCCCAGATGTTGAGCACCACAAAGACAGCAATCATAGCCACCGAGAGAGCCATCATCGGACGACGCTCGTACTGGTCGAGGCACTCGTGCCACAGACGGCCGAGGAGGAAGAGGAAGATGCCCCAGAACACATTGTTGAGGCTGAGCCACAGTGGATTGCCCATCTCGCAGAGCTTGTAGCTGACAAACGGGAAGAGCAGCACCACCCACGAAAGCCTTACGGACAGATTTCTCCTCATCGCCCATTCATCGGCCTTGCTGATGAAATGCATCGCCACGTAGGCCATGAAGAAACTCATGAGGAACCACACCGGCCCGTTGCCGAAGAAACTGCTCGTGAGCCACAGATGCTCAGGCGTGACAGCCTTCACCATCGTATTGTTGGAGGGCAGCACCAACCACGCAAAACTCAGATACACAACAGCACCCAGAACACCCCACACAACGTAGGGTACGATGAGCTGTTTGGTCTTCTTCACGAGGAAAGTGCGTGTGTCGCCCTGCAGCGTCTTGTTGAAATAGCCGGCCTTGAAGAAGAAGAACGACATGAAGAAATACGTCCAGTGCATCACATCCATCCACCACTCCTGCCCCTGCATCTGACAGAAGGACATCACGTGCAACATCATCATACGTACGATGCAGATGCCGCAGAGGAGGTCGAAGGCATGGTTGCGCTGTTTCATGTTTTTTCGCTGGGTGCTTTCACTCCGAAGAGATGTTCCTGGAAGAGGGGACTTATTCTCAGCAGACTGCTCGTTATCAGGCAGAAGACTATCACCACAAGAGCCAGTGCCACGCAGAGCGTCGTACCCGTGACAAAATCCGGTTTGTTCGTATTGAGCCACTCGCCCACCGCCGGAATGCGGGGCAGGAAGATGTAGTGGAGCAGATAGATGTCCAGCGTCCTCGTACCGATATACTGCAGCACACGTCCCAGTCGCGTCTCCTTTGTGAACGAGTCCTGATAGTGGCGGAAAAACAGCATACACAGCAGCATCGTCATATACATCGCCAACGTGCGGGGCAGATTCGCCCACACCATCCTCAGGTTGTGCCAGCGCAGATAGTCGGAAGCGCAGAAGAAAGCCACCACAACCACCATCGGGACGAACCATTTGGAATCGAATATCTTCTCCGCCGTCTTCCAGTAGCGACGCACAATGTTTCCCATCAGAAAGAACTGAAAGAAATAAACCACCTGAATGAGGCTCGACACCTTCCAGAACGGGTCTTTAGGATAGGAGAACACTTTGGGCATGTAAGCCGTCTCGTAGAGCACCACACTCACCACCCAGAAGAGCGTGATGGGAACCCAGTGCCACGAGCGCTCCCGCCAGCGGAAATGCTGCTCTATGAAGGCAAAGATGTAGTAGAAGATGAACATGTAGAGCAAGGCCAGCGTAAACCAGTAACCGCCCTTTGTCGGACTCTGCAGCATACGCTCCATTGCGGGCAGGAATTCCTTGCAGCGTATCACAGCATAGGCACACATGAAAAGTATCGTGGGCAGAAGCTGCACACGGAATTTCTTCCACAACTGCTGCGCCGTGCTCACCGCCGTCCACACAAATTTCGGACGGAAGGCCAGATATCCGCTCACAAAGAAAAACAAAGGCATGCGGAAAAGCACCAGCAGGGACATCGATGCCGACTGACGGGCACTCTCGGCGAAGGTGATCAAACCCACATGGTAAGCCACCACCATCACCATGGTGAAACCACGCATAGCATCGAGCCACTCTATCCTGTTTTTTGTTGCCGCCATGACTTTACGCACACAAAAGTATGAAAAAATGTTGATAGATAATCGCTGATTGCACGCATAAATGAGCTATTTGTGATTTTTTTCTTATATTTGCATCGTGAAAGTACTACTCATATCCACCAGCGAACGCACAGGAGGCGGTGCCATTGCCGCCAATCGCCTGCTTCACGCACTGCTCGAAAACGGTGTGGAGGCAAAGATGCTGGTGCGCGACCGCCAGACGTCCGACCCGGCCGTCGTTTCCATCGGCAACATCTGGCCGAAGGTGAAGGAACGTCTACGCCTGATGTGGCTGCTGCGCACCTCCCTCAAACACACCTGGGGATACGACCTTATGTCGGACGGCATAGACATCTTCTCCACCCGCGAATATCAGGAGGCAGACATCGTGCATCTCCACTGGGTGAATCAGGGTATGCTCTCCACAGAACAGGTCAAACGTATGGTTTCATCGGGCAAAAAGGTGTTCTGGACGCTGCACGACGAATGGCCCTATCTGGGATTCGGGCACTACAATTCGGACACCATGCGCCACCGCACACTGTCGCAGGCCCGATACATGACGATACAGCAACAGCTGTCCTCCCGACAGATACATTTCATCGGCTGCAGCGAGTGGATTACAGAGCGCGCCCGTGAGGCAATGCCGTTGTCGCAGGTGACACACATCAACAACTGCATCCCCACTTCCCTCTTCCATCCCGTCGCTATGTTGGAGGCCCGGCGTGCCCTTGATCTTGACGAAAACGAAAACATCGTACTCTTCTGCGCACAGAACGTGAACGACGAGCGCAAGGGGCTTCGCTATCTGGAAGAAGCTTTGCGCCAACTGCCCTCCGTCACACCGCTCATCATCGGTCGCGGAGGTCTTTCCCTGCCTCCCGATAAGATGCCGCTGGCCTACGCTGCTGCCGACGTTTTCGTCACACCGTCATTGGAAGACAACCTGCCCAACACCGTCGCAGAATCCCTCTCCTGCGGCACACCGTGTGTAGCATTCCGAGTGGGCGGCATACCAGAGATGATTGCGCACCTCGAAACAGGCTATCTTGCCCAGCCGCGCGACGCTGCAGACCTTGTGCGGGGCATTGAACAGGTGCTTTCACATCCTGAATACCGCGAGAGCGCAGCAAAAACGGCCCTTCAGCTATTCTCTCCCGAGAAGGTTGCCAAAGAGCACATTACGCTTTATCAGAAATCTTTATCGTAGGTACACCGAGCGCAGCACAAACCAAAGGTGCATAGCCATCGTCTGCCACCATCCGTAATGATGCTGCATCACACGCCAGCGCTCCAGGAGCGATGCACGATGGTTCTTTGTCGTCATTCCCTCGGACAGATAGTCGGTGAGTATCTCGTGTGTGTTGACCACCGACAATCGTCTCCTCCCAACATATTTCAACAGGCGTATGCACCAATCCACATCTGCCGAATAACGATAATGCAAATCGTAGGGGATAGCCAGCGCCAAATCACGCCTAACATAGAAACTCTGATGACACACCAGCATCCCCTGACGGAACGAGCGCCATGTGAGCCTCTCTGGTGCCTTCAGACGACGATGACGGATGAACTGTCCCTCAGCATCCACAAGGTCCGTCTCTCCGTAGGCTATCGCCGTACTGCGGAAGTCGCCCTTCTCCCAATCCAGATGACGGGCGGTTTTCTCCAACGTACTGCTCTCATGAAAGGTGTCGCCGGCATTAAGGAAAACGACATAGTCGCCCGTTGCATGCTTCACACCTTTGTTCATTGCATCGTACAGTCCTTCATCCGGTTCTCTCACTATGCGTATCTGCTGATGGTGACACTTTTCCACATAACGCTGCACAAGTGCAAAAGTGCCGTCCGAACTGCATCCGTCTATGATGACGTGCTCCACAAAGGGATAGGTCTGACCGGTCACACTGAGCAGCGTGCGCTCCAATGTGGCAGCCGCATTGTATGTACAGGTAATAACACTTATGACTGGCGTTTCTTCCATACGGCACGTCCTATCATTGCCACCAATATCATCAGGAGTATCGCAAGTGCTCCGTATGCCACAGCCTCTGTCAGCTTCACCGTCTTGGGGTCGAAAGTCATTACCACCTCATGTTTTCCGGCAGGTATGCGAATGGCTCTCAGTATGTAGTTCACACGCATCACTTCTGTCTCCTGGCCGTCCACTGTGGCCGTCCATCCGGGATAGTATATCTCAGAGAACACGATGATACCGTCCTCCTTGCTCTCCGCCTCATAGCGCAGCTGGTTGGCTGCGTAACTAAAGAGTGTGCAAGTGCCTTCACCGCCCTTGCCGCTCTCATCCCTTGACACAGCCACCTCGTGGAGATTTATCTTGGAAAGTGCGGCCAGTTCTTCGTCAGCCCCGTCAACACGCTTCAATTCCTTAACATACCACGCATTGCCCATTGCCCACGGATTCCTTATAGCCAACTTGTCGCCCTCTGCGGCAGGCCATAGCACATAGCGCATGTTGAGCATATTGAGCACAGGGAATATCGAGTCGCCGTTCACCTCTTCAAGATTTCCTCCCGTAGCACCAACTGCACGCTGCAAAGCGGCGATTTCACCGTGCAGATGCTCCTCTATTACCTCCTGATAACGACGCAACTTGGCTGCGTGATATCCTCCTATCGACTTGTGCCAATAGCTCGCGTCGTTACTGTTGAATGTAGAACAGGTGAGATCAAGAGTGCGGTCGTAGAGTCCTTCATCAGCCAGTATCATCTCATCCCCTGTCGTCTTGGGGAACAAGGCGGCTGCGTTATACTTTCTCTGGAACATACCGTCGTTCAGATAACGCTTGTCCACACTCCACATATCCACCAGGCACAACGCGGCGATAAGCAATACTCCCCACTTCTGCTGCAACTTACCCTTCATTGTGAGCCACAACAGTACCGTACCGGCTACGATGACACCCAGACTCCTCAGGCAATCGGCGCGGAAAACGGCGCGACGCATGTCGTTGAGATTCTCTATGATGTCTGCCGACGGCCATCCGTGCTGTGCCAGACTCATGATACCAGCATACTCCTGCTCGGAGACATAACGCCCAAAGAAGAGATCGGGCAGTATATAGAAGAGCGCACACACTCCCGCCGTCAGCCCGAATGCTATCCAGAGGGCCTTTTCGGGCTTCACATCGAACATCTCACGCCGCTCTCCGTTCTCAAAGAGGGCACGCAGTCCTAAAAGAGCAAGCAGCGGTATGGTGAATTCCGCGATAACGAGTATCGATGCCACTGTGCGGAACTTATCATACATGGGGAAATAATCAAGGAAAAAGTCGGTGAATCCCATCATATTGCGTCCCCATGACAATGCTATGGACAGCATCGTCACCACCAAAAGGCACCACGGCATCGGTCCTTTCACAATCAGAAGACCAACGATGAAAAGCATACAAACAAAGGCTCCTACATAAACAGGTCCCGACGTTCCCGGCTGCTCTCCCCAATATTGTCCCAGTTGCTGGTATATGGGTTTGTATTCCTGCTTGGCCTCCTTCATTGCCGTCTCACTGCGGCTCAGGGGCACGGAGGCTCCTCCCTTGGCGTTAGGGATGAGTAGTGTCCATGTCTCGCCGATGCCGTAACTCCACATCGTTATGTAGCTGCGCTCAAGCCCGCTCGACGTCTGGTCTGAGGGGTCTTTGGTCTTTTGTGTCAGTTCGGACTTGCTGCGCATACTCTCTTTGGAGTACTCCCACGTATGATAGATATTGGATATGTTCATCGCCACACCCAGCACACATCCGAGAGCAAAACAGAGAGTTCCTTTCACCCACTTTGTCAGTGCAACACCTCTCTCCTCTTTCTTCTGTACAGCGGCCAGCAGCGTTGCCACAGCGATGGCTGCCATCACGAAACCGAAGTAGTACGACATCTGCACGTGGTTGGAGAGCACCTGAAGTCCCATGAAGAGTGCAGTTACTATTATACCCCACCCGTAGCGTCCTTTGTAGCACAATGCCATACCGCCTATCGTGGGTGGGATGAACGCCAGCGTGAGCACCTTCCATATATGTCCGGCACCTATGATAATGAAATAATAACTTGAGAACGCCCAGAGTATTGCACCCAGCGATGCCATCCACCAACGGAAGTCGAAGCAGCGCATCATGATGTAGAATCCCAGCAAGAGGATGAATACCCATGCCGCCACGTCGGGCAACCCCAGCATATACACCTTCTTCACAGTAGCCAGGGTGTCGGTGGAGTCATACGACGGTGCCATCTGATATGTCGGCATGCCAGAGAACAGAGTATTGGTCCATCTTGTTCTCTCACCGTGATGCTCCCTACGATATTGCTCCATCTCTGCACCTGCTCCCACACCGCCGGTATGGTCGTGCCCTCCAAGCACAAGTCCGTCCCTCAACGGCACCATAAAATAGAGCACACTGATAAGCACAAATACCGCAACCGACACGGCATCTCCTACATATTTCTTCATCGTTTCGTTGGTTTTTGGGTGCAAAATTAGCAAAAAAACATACAAATAATGAAAAAAGCACCTAACTTTAAACTCTAAACTCCCAACTCTCAACTATTTTTCGTACCTTTGCACCCGCATTTGTGAGTACAGTGCCGTGAAGCGTGCGGAGGAGCTGCTCAACAAACAAGTTTACTTTAAACCATTACAACAATGTATTTGGA
>JAEEZX010000066.1 GCA_016292045.1 Bacteroidaceae bacterium
GCGACACAAATAAGAACATCAGTTTCTTCATAGTGGTATTCTTTTATGGGTTGATAATTGTTTTTCCGCTGCAAAAGTACGACGTATTTTTCGATAATCACTTGTCAAATTATTGGATAAACTTGTCAGATTAACGGATTTCGCATTTTTTAACACGCCAAAGTGCTTCTGAACACGACAGACATGAAAACTTATGAAATTGCGGAAAGACTTCATTTTCCCGATTATGCCACTTTCTCGAAGTTCTTCAAGCGCGAGACGGGCCTCTCTCCGCGCGATTTCCGCAAGGGGAAATAAAGACACGAAATTCGCCAGTCCTTTTGTCCGATTTCGTAGGCCGAACAGCGAGAATTGAACCACACTGACTACTCATTTATTTTTACAAAAGTGTGGTCTTCTTCTGCGGTTTCGCAGGCGCACTGGGGAGTCTGAGGGCACTCTGAGAACAGTCTGCGAGCACTTTGAGTAGTTATCTTAAATTTGTAATTTACAGAAAATCAGACGCATTTTCTGCGATGTTACAAGGAATATGTGCAAAATGATGCAATGTGAGAGGTAATAATATTTTACAATGGCAGACACCATCTGTTACATTGTCACATTGCCACATTGTGACAATAAGCGTTTTTAGGTACACACAAAAGGGTAGTATTATAGATTACTATTATTATATAATAGTAAAAATCTACTCTACATGTTTTCGCATATTCAAAATACCTTAATGTCACAAAGTAACAAAGTCGCAAAGTAACAAAACAGGACATCCAGTTTACGTTCGAGCAGGCTATGCAACACTCGGTGGCAGTGAAGGGTGCCAATGTGAACCACAACACCGTTCGCCAGATGCTGAAGAACTGGCGCAAGCAAAGACTTGTGGTGCATGAGGATGACGGAAACTATCGTAAGTTGTAACGCGGTCATTTGGTCAAAATCGTCGCAAACATCGTGAACTGCTCCGCGCCATAGTGGCGGTAAAATCGGATATCAGTTACTATAAGGTGAATCTGAAGGCCCTCGACACGGCTTACACCATCGCCTTCCCCCGCTGCACTCCCCTCAATGTGAACAAGAAGAAAATTGCGCTTGCTGCGCAAGTTAAGAATTAAAAATTAAAAGTTAAAAGTTAGAGCGCTGAAAATTCTCAGCGCTCTTTCTTATTTCGGCCATATCGGCCACTCGGGCCACGCGTATTCAGAGTCCCCCACACTCGGTGGCAGCCAGTGACTTGGCGCGGGCACGGTCTATCTTTCCCGTGGCGGTGAGCGGAATATCCGTCACAGGGATAACAGCCTTGATATAGGAGTGGTGGATTTCCGAGGCCAGAGGTAACAGCTCCGGCACCACAAGCAGTACAGCCTCCTCACCGAACTTGGCACTGGGACGCGAGGTGACGCAGAATAAAGGTTTGCCGTCGTTAGAATCGAGCAAAGGACGCAGCTCTGCCTCAAGAACCTCTATCTGCAGTTTGATGCCGCCGCTCTGTATGACATTGTCACGTCGGCCCAGTATGCGGAAGGAACCGGAGGGAGACAGCTGTGCGATATCATTGGTGATAAGCGGTTCGGGCGACAGGGCGGGAGCATCAATACAGAGGCAGCCATCACTGTTAAGACTTACCGACACACCGGGCAGAGGTGTGTACCACTCCTCAGCCTCCGCTCCGCTCACGCGACGAAGGGCGATGTGGGAAAGAGTCTCCGTCATACCGTACGAGCTCCATACGGCATTGGGAAACGAGCGCAGCGTCTGTTCCAATTCGGGCGAAACGGCCCCGCCTCCTATTATGATATGCTGTATCTGACGGAGCAGGGGATGGTCGATGCTGCAGAAGACCTGAGAGGGCACCATTGCGGCCAAGTGTATGGCGGGGAGAACGGGATATTGCTCCTGGAGCGCCTCCAGAGGACGGTTGGACGGCTCGACACAAAGCAGGTTGAGTCCGCGCTCGAGGGCACGCACCACCATCATCTTGCCCGCAATATAGTCGGTGGAGAGGCAGAGCAGAGCATTGTCCCCGGAGTGTAAGCCCAGAAAGTCGCACGTCATCCGGGCAGAAGCACGCATGCGCGACTTCTCCGCCCAGAAGGTTTTGGGTGTGCCGGTGCTGCCGCTGGTGTGGAGCAGAACGCGCTCTGAGGGGGAACGCCATTCGCGAATGAAATCCTCTACACTTGTCATCTTTCCACAGGGCTTCGCCACATCTTACTGCCTCGGACCTCCATATCCATCTCGATGTTGTCGGTGAAAAGGGCACCTGTGCCCAGACCTTGGGAGAAGCGTATGTCGGAGCCGTAGACGACGGCGGTGAGCAGTGCCACATTGCGAAGGCCCACGTTGCTTTCCAGGGCAGATGTCATCCACGAACCGATGCCGCGCCTGTGCGCCTCAGAGACCCATTCCATAGTGCCGGACATACCCCCGTGAAGCGTGGGCTTCAAGACGATGTATTGCGGGCGTATGGTGTCGAGCAGGAGACGCTTTTCTTCCAGAGAGGTGACGCCGATGAGTTCCTCGTCGAGGGCGATGGGCAGAGGGCTGTCGGCACAGAGCGCGGCCATCTCCTTCCACTGGTATTGCGCAATGGGTTGCTCGATGGAATGAATGCCAAGTGCGGCCAAAGCCTCCAGACGCTTCATCGCAGTGTCGGGAGTGAATGCTCCGTTGGCATCGACACGCAGTTCGAGGCTCTCCGGGGAGTAGCGCGAACGGACCTTGCGGATGAGGGCGAGTTCTTCGTCCCAGTTGTTGGCACCTATCTTCAGTTTGATGCAATGGAATCCCTGAAGGAGTTTCTGCTTAATCTGCGCGAGCATCTCATCGGGCGACGACATCCAGATGAGGCCGTTGAACGGTATGCCGACCTCGCTGCGGGCAAAGGGAGTATCGTAGAGCGAGGGAGTCTGACGATAGTCGTGTATGGCGCTTTCGAGGGCGAAGAGCAGTGCCGGATAGGGGCGCAGGAACTCTGTGTAATCCTCTGCATCCAGTGCCTGCCGGATAAGCTGGGCAACGGAGGAGAGAGTGGGGTAGGCATCCCTGTCGGAGGAGAGGTCGGGCAGCGGGGCGCATTCCCCGAGACCGATGCGACGGCTCTCCTTGTCGGTGGCGGTAAGGAGTATGATACGGCGCTCGCTGTAAGCACCACGGGAGGTGCGTGCGGGACGCTTGAAATGGAGGGTGCGGAGAGATAAGTTGATGTCCAAGGCGATGATGTTTACGGAACGAGGGGGAACTTGTCCCAGTTGGGTTTGCGCTTTTCAAGGAATGCCTTGCCGCCTTCCTGAGCCTCGTCAAGCATATAGTACAGTGCGGTGCAGTCGCCTGCCAGTTGCTGTATGCCGGCCTGACCGTCGAGTTCTGCATTGAGTCCCATCTTAATCATGCGCAAGGCAAGGGGAGAAAGCTCCATCATGTGGCGTGCCCAGGCGACGCACTCCGTCTCCAGCTCCTCGTAGGGCACCACCTTATTCACCATGCCCATGCGTTCGGCTTCTGCTGCGCTGTACTGGCGGCACATGAACCATATCTCACGCGCCTTCTTCTGACCGACGATGCGGGCGAGGTAGGCACTGCCGAATCCGGCATCGAAGGAACCTACTTTCGGGCCCGTCTGTCCGAAGCGTGCATTCTCGGATGCAATAGTCAGGTCGCACATCACGTGAAGCACGTGACCGCCTCCGATGGCAAATCCGTTCACCATGGCTATGACGGGTTTGGGCAGGCGGCGTATCTGCATCTGCACGTCCAGGACAGAAAGTCTCGGAGTCCCCTCTTCGTCGATGTAACCGCCACGTCCCTTGACGTTCATGTCACCTCCGGAACAGAAGGCCTGCTCGCGCAGCCACTCCTCGCGGCTCTGGCCTTCGCGGTGGGGTGTTTCCGCACCGGTGAGCAGTACGACACGTATGCGTGAGAGTTCGCGTACGATGGCGAATGCCTCGGAGAGTTCACGTGTGGTGGTGGGGGTGAATGCGTTGCGCACGCGGGGACGGTTGATGGTTATCTTTGCAATGCCGTCGGACTCTTCAAGGAGTATCTCCCGAAAGGTTTTAATGCTTGTCCACTCCATAGTTGTCTATGATGAATTGGTGATATTCTTTATATACACGGATGTCCTGATTGGGGTCGGTGAGGACTTCCAAAAGTACGGGGCGTGTGCCCTCGTCGTGCACCAGACGGGTGATACCCTCTTTGAGCGATGCCTCATCGGATGCCTTGATGTATGTGATGCCGCACTGCGTGCACAGGCCTTCTGCCGTGAGTCGGTGGGCGGCTGATACGAGTGTGTCGCGTGCAGGACTTGAAGCCAGTTGCGGGAATGAATGGAAGATGGCTCCGCCGCTGTTGTTGAGAAGCAGGATGCGGAGATTGCCGGTCAGCTCCTGTTGGGACAGTGCCGTTTGGTCATAAAATGCACTCAGGTCGCCGATGACGCAGTAGATGCGTTCTGTGGGATGTGCCAGAGCAAGGCCGACGGTGGTGGACAGTGTGCCCTCAATGCCGTTGAGACCGCGATTGCAATGGATAAAGTGATGGGCGTAAACGCATCCGTATCTCACAGCCATACTGTTGGCATAACTGAAGGTGGAGGGAGCTGCGGCTGTCTGCTCGAGCAGCTGTGTGGCACGCATGGATGAATAGGCGGGGGTGAAGCGTCGGTGTGAGGTCTCAACCTGCAGACGCAGTTGCTGCCATTTCTCCAGGAACGTAGAGGAAGACTGCGGCAGCGCTTCGCAAAGGTCATTGATGACGGTCTCGGCACAACCCTCAACGAGAAGCGACGTATGTTGGCTCACATCGTGCAGCACACCGTCCGGGCTTACCAGCACCTGTTCGACGCTCTCCGGAAGGCTGCGCAACCACTGACGGAGTCTCTTGCTGACGGTGTTGCCGCCCACATAAATGACAGTCTCCGGCATGAGTTCTTCGGAGAGACCCCGCGCCTGAATGAGATGTATCATCTGGTCGGTGCAGCAGAAGGTGTCGGAGGAGAGCTGTTCGGAGAGCACCGTCATGCGACGGGAAAGCGCCTCAATCAATGTTGCTGGCAAGGCGTGAACCGTCTGCCCGATGACAAGCAGGAGCCGGCGACCAGAGAATCTGCCGGCGAGCGACTTGTTCCAAGCGGTATATCGCACAACACGCTCCTGTGGCAGGGACTCCATCGTGAAATTGAAGAGAGGTTCTGCGGTGGGTACGTTGATATGCACGCAGCAGCCGCCCTGTCGCTCAAGAGCGATGAATGCTTCGTTGATGAGGCGGTTGCAGTACCAGTGATCCTCTTCGCAGTGTATCTCGGGCAGTGTGACGCTGTGGACGGCGAACGGGGTCAGTGCTCCGCTCTGCGGCAGTGTCTGTCCGTCCAGTTGCCCAATCCAGGCAGCGGGTCTGTCCGCGGAAATGACAACTATGCCACGATGACGGTATGTGGCTTCCGCAGCAGCGGGCAGTGTGGCGAGCAGGGCTGAACCGCTGGTGACGCACACAGCAACGGGTTGGTCGAGAGCATCTGCCAGTCCTAGAGCTACGAAAGCGGCAGAGCGCTCATCCGTGACGGGGTGACAGATGAAGTCTGGACACGTGGAGAAATTGTGCGCCAGCGGAGCATTGCGGTTTCCGGGACACACCACCACATGACGTATGCCGTGTGAGGCCATCAGACTTGTGAGAATGCCGATATGCAGGTGATCACTGTACATGGTGTAGAACGTTGTTTATCGTTTGCATCTTTTGCCATATCTCTGTCCATTCTTCCTGACACAGACTCTGCGGCATCAGTCCTCCGCCGGCATAGAGAATAGCTTTCCGGGCAGCGGTGTCCAACTTTGCGCAGCGCAGAGAGACAAAGAGATGCGTCTCTCCGTGAAGATTCAAAGGGCCGCAGAATCCGCTGTAGTAGGTTCGCTCCAGATGCTCGTGCTCGAGAATGAAACGGACGGCTTCATTGCGCGGCAGACCGGAAACAGCAGGTGTGGGGTGCAGGGCGCAGACCAGTTCCCCCAGACGTGCGGGGGCGATGCTGAAAGAGAAATCCGTGCGGAGATGTTTGAGATGCCCGGCAGGGAATGTCTTGGGACCGTCGGTGGAGATGTCGGAAGCGAAGTGCTCCAAGGTGTCGCGCACGAAACGTTCTACCAGCATCTGTTCTTCGCGGTTCTTGTTGCTCCAGGGAATGTCGTTGTCGGTGTATGCCGCAGTACCGGCCATTGCCATTGTGTGCCATGTGGTGTCGTGACCCTCAATGAGCACTTCCGGAGAAGCGATGAGCCACAGTCCTGTCTGTGGCGTGGAGAAAAGTATCACCATGAAATCGGGATACTGAAGACAGGCGCGGATGAACAGTCTTTGCAGCTCACCTTTGCACGCCGTGTACGATTGTTCGACGGAATGGGCCAGCACCAGTTTGGAGAAGTGCCCGTCCAGGACGACTCCGTGAAAACGGTTGAAGTCCTCCCGATACGACGGCGGTATCTGCTGTGCCTCGGAGATGGCGGACTCGTGTGCGCCGGTATCTTCGGGAAGCAATGTAGTGGCGGTTTCGTCCGGCTGAATGAGTACGGCGGGACAGGTGTCACTCCGGTGGAACGGTGCGATTAGGAAACCGCTTTCCTGCCCGATAACATCGAGAGACGGCAGTATCTTCGGAGGGCGTGAGGAGGCAAGTCTGGTATACTGCCTCTCACCGGGTAGACGAAAAAGTGCCACACTCTCCATGTCTCAAATGTTCGTCCTGTTCGCTATTATCTGATGAGGTTTGTTACAGTGGCAACACTGACGGGTTTCCCGCTCTCCTTGCACACCTTCACCTGCCACACATGTGTGGTGGCTCCGATGTGGAGAGCTTCTCCGCGTGCGATGACGACGTCACCCACACGGGCGGTTGCGAGATGATTGGCTGTCACGGAGATACCCACAGGCATCTGTCCGTCGAGCCTCTCACATGAAAGGATACCTGCCAGCGTCTCTTCCAAGGCCAGCATCACACCTCCGCTCAAAGTGCCGAAGGGAGTGAGGTGGCATTCACTGACGATGAGACGTATGCACGTGGCATGCGTCTCATCGGAAATTATCTCCATGCCGAGGTGCTGATGAAGCCCCTTTGACATGTCCATTATGGGTATTGTTCTCATCTTTTATGCATGAAACTGCTGCAAAGATAAGAAAAAAAAGTGAAAGTTCAGAGTTTAGTGTTTAGAGTGAGGGGTAATTGCTCAGAATTTATAGTCTACACCCACGCCGAAGACATGGTTGGTGCGGGAGTAGGTCTCCATTACGGGAATACCGGAGTATTGGATGGGCTTTTCTCGCGTGTAGTCGCTGTAGATAGAGCAGAAATAACCGGCATTGATGCGCAGATGCGAGGTGACATTGAATGCTGCACCGCCACCAACGGAGTAACTGTCACATGCGAAGGAGGTGTTTGCCTGGTATCCGTCGGAGAGGCCGTAATCCGTACGCTGTGCACCGGCTGATACGGTGAATATCTTGTTGATATCCCATTCCAGACCGACGAGTATCTCATGGGTGCCGTGTGTCAGTTCGTCCTGACGGTTGTACTGCATCTTCGAGTTCTTGTCGTCAAACCAGTGATATTCCAGCGTGCCTCGGAATTTCTTCGGGATGAACTCATATCCCACAGCAACAGAAAGCAGTCCGGGCATATCGTAGCGAATCTTCTCTCCGTCGAGATATGCAGCGATTTTTTCACCAACGTCGCCGTATTGTGCTTTCAGGGCAGCAATAGTAGCCTGATTACCCACTATCTTCGACATTGCGTTGATATCTGTTGTGTTACCCATAATACCAGCCTTGAGAGTGTTGGTGGAGTTGGGGATGTTGAGTTTGCTACGGAACTCGTAACGGGCGGTTACGACCAGACGCTTGTACTTGTAATTCACACTGAGCATAGGACATACGCCCCAACCTGTCTGGTCAACGTCAATCTGGAGATTTACCAAATCGATGGGAGCAGCTGCGGAACGGGCAATCACGTTACCCCTGCTGTAACCGGTGTAGATGTTTGCACGCAGACCGACGGCAGCCGACCAGTTTTCGCTGAACTTATAGGTGAAGTTGGCCTGAATGCCGTAGATATACTGCTTACCCTCCATGAAAGCATCCATGGTGTATTGTGAGGGAGCAAGACCTTGGGAAAACATCATACCGCGAACGGGTACGACAAACATGGGCACACCCTCTTCGTAGGTGACACGGCCACCGCTACCCACGATACCGGCCATCATTGACACAGCCCAGTTCTTGTGCTTATAGGCTGCGAACAGAGCGGGAACAAAAGGATTGGCATCGGCTTCACCCTTGAACAGGTGGTTTTGCATACCGATGGCTGTAGCATAGGGTTGTGATACGTTGGCCTCAATGTTGCGCCACTGGAAAGGTTTCTGCACGTTGAACGACAGTTGCCATCCCTCGTGCCCCCAGGCAAGGCCTGCCGGGTTGCTGTATGCAGCATCTATCTCGAAGGAAGCTCCTCGTGCCAACATGCGGTCGAAAGCAATGTGATAGTTGGTGTTAGTCATAAGTCCGCCGGCTAAAGTGCGAATAGGCAAAAGTGCAAGAACACAGCAAACGACCAGCAACAAATTTACTCGTTTCATCTTAAACAAATTTGGTTAAACTTAATGTAGGAAACAATCTTTTTACTAAAATTTTTGCAAAATTAGTCACTTTTCGCCATGTAGGAGTTAGCAAATTGGTTCTTTTTTTTGCCGTATTGTAAGAAATACGTATTTTTGCCGCAGAAAGAAGTGATTTAGATGCTGATAGATACAATCTCATTGGAACTTTTCCGCAACACAGACAGTTGGAAGGGTCACGGAGACATCTTCCTGCACGACAGGTTTTGGATGCTTCGCAGGTTCAATATCAGAGGTCGTGAGTTTCTTTTTTCCACCCAGCCCTATCTCTTGCAGGAGAAGCGCGTAGTATGGGTGAAGAAAGGATGGGCGAGCTATCTGTTCAACCTCATGGAGTATCGTTTTGTGGAGGGCGATTTGGTGGTGTTCTATGGCGATACGCTGGTGGAGAAAAAGGGTAATTCCGATGATTTCGAGTTTGATGCCTTCCGGTATGACGGTATTGTTGACGATGTGCCGACTCCTCAAGTGAAGACGTCTGCAGATACAGGTGAAGAGGCAGAGGAGGGCGTGAGTTTTATCAGGCTGCATATCCCTGAGAAACAGCGCACGATAGTGAATCAGTATTTCTCGTTGTTGTGGGACATCGTGCATCAGAATCCCATTCCGCATGAGAGTGCTACTCAGATTGTGTGTTCATTGCTGTATTATGCAAGGCAGCAGTACGGTCAGGCAGAGGTGGCGCGTCCCGTCACAAGGAGCCAGGACATCCTGCAGCGTTTTATATCGCTGGTGAGCAAGTATGCCGACAGGGAGCGTAAGATACCGTTCTATGCGGACAAACTGTGCGTGGCTCCCCACTATCTCAGTACGCTGATAAAGCAGACGAGCGGTCGCACGGTGATGGACTGGATAAACCAAACTGCGGTGAAAGCGGTGAAAGTGTGGCTTGCTTATAGCGATGAAACCGCAATACAGATTTCCGAACGGATGCATTTTTCCTGTCCGGCGTCTCTGACAAAATTCTTCAAGCGTGCCACAGGAATGACACCGGGGCAGTATCGCGCCGAGGTAAAAGGGGGCGGAATGCAGGATTAGTCGGGAGCTTTCTCCTCGATATCTTCCGACAGTGCTGCAAACGGAGCAAACTGGGCAGCACGCATCTCCATCGTCATTTGTGGATGACGCTTTGACACGTGGTGCGGCAGATTGATTATATCGTCGTATTTTCCCATCTCTCAACTAAGCTTTATGTCCTCCGATTTGTGCGTTGCGTTCGCGGGCCGTGGCTCCTTCCTCGAAATTTATTCCTTTTAATATGGCATTCTTCCCGAATTGCCTTTTTATTTTCAGGCGTGCCTCCTGTATGCTTCGTTCTTTTTTCTGTCGCTTGGCGTTTTCCTTTTTCTTTTGTTCCTCTGCTGCATAGTCTGTGAAGAGGTCAAGTTGCACGGGTTCGTGAACGATGGTTACGTCCTTTTCTTTAACAACATTATTCACCGTGAGGGTTAGTCGCCGTACGAATAGTATGGGGTTCACGATACGGTCGTAGAGTGTAAGGAAGGAGTCAATGATTTGTGTCGACGATGAAGTGGCTTGCTCCAGACGGGCGGTACCGTGACCGTGTTTGGGTACGAGTCTGCCGTAATAGTCCTTGGTGATGTCCCCGTCGTAGCGGCTACGTATGTCGGGGTTGGTGAGATTCTCGCGGTCGTAGTTGACTGTCAGCACAAGTTGGTCTGTCACCAGATGTCTGTCTACGAGTTTCAGTGCCATGCCGTCAGCCATCTCCTGCACGATGACGCGCGCCTTTTTCGTATCGTAGGGGCAATGGAGCACCTGTCCGCTGCTGAATGAATTTGTTTCAGGACGATAGGCTTTTACCAAATCTATCGTACACGGTTCCCATCCCCATGCATGGTCGATGAGCAATTCTGCATTCACGCCGAAGAGCCGGTAGAGCAGTTCCTCATTCTCCACGGAACAGCGTGCAATCTTTCCCATTGTATCGATGCCGTGTGGCAGCAGTTTCTGTGCTATGCCTCGCCCCACACGCCAGAAGGCAGTCAGGGGTTTGTGGTCCCACAGTTGTCGGCGGTAGCTCATCTCGTCCAGTTCTGCTATGCGTACACCGTCCTTATCGGGTGTCGTCTTCTTTGCCATGATGTCCATTGCCACCTTGCAGAGATACATGTTCGTACCGATTCCGGCAGTGGCGGTGATACCCGTCTGTGAGAGCACATCGCGTATCATTGTCATCACCATATCGTGAGCGCTTGTCTTATTGTAGCGCAGATAGGGGGTAAGGTCAATAAAAACTTCGTCTATGGAGTAGGTGTGTATATCCTCAGGAGCCACATATTTCAGATAGATGTCGTATATCTGCCGGCTGACGGCCTTGTAGCGCGCCATACGGGGCGGGGCAGTCAGGAAATCCACCTCCCAGTCGGGATGCTCCACCAGTTCCGTATCGTGCACAGACTTACCCGTGAACCGCTTGCAGGGTGATTGGAAAAGTCGTTCGCTGTTCACCTCCCTGACTCGTTGTATCACCTCGAAGAGACGTGCCCGTCCGCTGATACCGTACTGCTTTAGCGACGGAGTCACAGCCAGACATATTGTTTTCTCCGTGCGACTGATGTCTGCCACCACGAGATTGGTGGTCAATGGGTTAAGTCCCCTGTCCACGCACTCCACAGAGGCGTAGAACGACTTGAGGTCTATCGCAACGTATGTCCTCTGTGGATTGTTCATGTGTCTTCCCGGCGTTTTGGATGGAAATTTGCCGTAAAGGTACACTTTTTTCTTCGTTTTGCAAAATCTTTTCGCGTTTTTAACGTACCTTTGTGCTGTCGTTTCGATTATTACCTATTATATTATGTGGTGGCGCTCCATACTTTTCTACGCAATATTATCCGGTGTGTTCTTCACCATCGTTATTCATGCGCTGTGGATTCTTTCATGGATAGTGAGCAAGCTGGCAGGCTGGCATATTCACTATGCACCTTTCGCATATACGAATATGGCTGTTGTATTGCTTTTCTGGGCGATGTTTCTTTACGGCCATTATGTGGGACGTTATCGTGTGGAGGTCAACCATGTGACATTCTCCAGCAAATCCCTGCCGCCATCGTTTGACGGATTGCGTCTCATACACATATCCGACCTGCATGTCGACTCCTATAATGAGCATCCCGAAGCTCTTGAGCGCATTGTCGATATGATGAATGCCGGGAATGCCGACATTATCTGTTTCACGGGCGATGTCACCACGGGTTCGTTCCATGAGATTAAGCGCTTTATTCCTGTGCTGCAACGTTTACGGGCCCGGGACGGCGTCGTGAGTGTACTGGGCAATCACGATTTCTTCATTTACTGCAGGGAGTATCACAATGACAGGGAACGCTCTGCAGCTGCCGATGCTTTGACGCTTCTTGAGGAAAAGGATCTGGGATGGCATGTGTTGCGCAACAGCAGTGTGCTGTTGCATCGCGGCTGCGATTCCATCGCTGTTGCAGGTGTGGATAATATTACAGGGCATCAGGGTTTTGCCACCATACAGAAAGGCAATCTTCCTGCTGCGATGAAGGGTCTTGACGGCATCTTCACCATACTGCTCACTCACGATCCCGGTCATTGGCGTGCCGAAGTGCTGCCGAAATCCCACGCATCCCTCACTCTCTCCGGCCACACACATGCTGCGCAGTGGAGAATCCTGGGATGGTCGCTCTCCAATCTTTTCTTCGATGAGTGTGACGGACGCTACGACGAGGGTTCGCGCAGTCTCTATGTCAATGCAGGACTGGGTTGCACAGCTCCCTTCCGCATCTCTTGTCCGTCGGAGATAACGGTTATAACACTTTCCGCCCGTTAATCCTTAATGAGTTCGAAGTCGCAGGCGGAGAACCAGTCGAGAGAGTTCTTTGCCTGTGTGAGTTGCGGGTCGGTGGTGATGCCGTAGTATATTGTCTGCCCGGCTTTCAGCGGTATGTCGCTTATAGTCAGCAGAGTCCATCCCTTTGCATCCCCTGTCCAATCGGGCATATAACCACCGTCGTCACCGGTGTCGGGTATGGGCATCATACGTTCGAATGAGGGCTTTGCGTCGGGAGTGGCGGCGGAAGTTCCGATGCGCACGTAGAGGCAGGCACCTCGTCCGTCGGCTCTCACTGCGGCCTGCAGTTTGTACACACCGCCTTCAAGTGTGCTGTCACAGTGCTCCACGGTGTAGATGAGTTTACCTTTTTCTTTGTGTGCCTCCAGATAGCGGTAATCACGCATCCCGTTATAGTATTCGCCGATTGCCGTAGAGCGTGAGGAGTTGTTGCTGATGAGATTCCATCCCCAGCTCTTGAGATAATTATCATCGTCTGTTGCGCTGTCGAACGATTCTTCATCGCCCTCATAGTCATCATCCCATTCCACCGCCTCTATGGGCAGGTTTTTTATCCAATACTTCACGCTTTTCGTTACGGCGATGCTCCACACCGACATTATTGTGAGCAGCGGTATGAGTAGCAGGAGGACGGCAAGTGTTCTGGTGCCTTTGCGTTCTCCCTTTGTGAGGCGCGACATGAGCATCACGAGCAGCACTGTCATCACAGCGGCGCAAATGACGTACACCACGAGCATTGTGCCGACGGGTTGCATCAGTGTGGCCATATTGTCCATGATACCGTCCCACAGTGCTGCGTGTATGCCCCATCCCACGAGTCCCAGCAGGAGTGGTACGGAGAGCAACAGGGGCAGCAGCATCACGAGTACGGGTCCTGCCACAAGCAGCACGAGCAGCGTCAGCAGACATCCGTTGCGGCTCTTGGGCCTAACCTCCTTGTCAGCTGGCACCACGATACACCAGATGATGTATATAATCAGCGTCGGTACGGTAAACACTATTGCCAGCACAGCCACCAGCAGTCGCCAAGCCACCACGTCGCCGCCGACGTATTTCGCCAGTCCTGCGCACACGCCGCCGAGCATCCTCTCCGACGGATCCCGTTTCAGCTGTTTTCCTTCAAAAAACTCTCTCCAGTTTTCCATTTGTCAAAAGCTCTAAACGCTAAACTTTGTGAAGCCTTTGCTTCCACATCGCGCTCATCTCCTCCAGTGTCTTACCCTTTGTTTCGGGCACCATACGCCAGACGAAGAAGGCGGCAAGCAGACAGATGAGGCCGTATAGACCGTAGGTGAACCAGTGGCCGAAGTCGTCGCCATCTGTGAGGTGCATGTTGAACATAGGCACGAACGTCGAGCTGACGATGAAATTGGATATCCACTGGAATGCAACGGCAATGGCTACAGCGCCGCCGCGGATGGTGTTGGGGAATATCTCGGCGATGAGCACCCATGTGATGGGACCCCACGAGAACATGAACGATGCCGAGTAGATGAGCAGGCTGGCTGCCGTGAAGAGTCCCATACCCTCATGGCCGAAACTTAGGGCTACACCCAGAGCGCCCAGCGCCATACCCAGCGAACCGGATATGAGCAGCGGTTTGCGGCCCCACTTCTCCACGGTGAATACGGCAACAAGTGTGAATGAGATGTTGATGATACCCATGAACACGGTCAGCATCATCGGGTCGTCCATACCCATGTCACCGAAGATGCGCGGCGCGTAGTAGAGCACGGCATTGATACCAACGGCCTGCTGGAACACAGAGAGCATGATACCCACGAAGATACATACGAAACCGTAAGTGAGCAGTTTCTCGGTCTTCACCACCATTGTATCCTTAATGTCCTGCAGTATCTGGGCAGCCTTGCCCGAACCGTTGATCTTGGAGAGGATGCGTTCGGCCACATCGTCGCGACCGATGCTTACCAGATAACGCGGTGTCTCGGGTACGAAACAGATGAGCAGAGCGAAGAGTCCTGCGGGTACGGCTTCCGAACCGAACATATAGCGCCATCCCGTGGTCACCGTCCACTGTGCGGCGGGATTGATGGCAGCGATGCCCTTGCCCATCTCTTCCACCAGCGGCTGGATGTGGTCGCCCAGGATGAAGAAATTCACAAAATACACCACGAGCTGGCCGAAGATGATGGCAAACTGGTTCCAGCTCACCAGCATTCCTCTGATGTTGGAGGGTGCCACCTCGCCGATATACATCGGACAGATGGCCGAAGCCAGACCAACACCGATACCACCTATTACGCGGTATATGTTGAAAACAATCAGCAGGGAGAGGGAAGGTGTCCCGTAGTTGAAGAACAGGAACTCAGGATCCATCGACCCCAGTGCGGAGATAAAGAACAGCAGTCCTGCGATAATCAGCGAGCGCTTGCGGCCGATGTTTGTGGCCAGAAAGCCCGACAGTGCCGAACCGATGATACAGCCTATCAGTGCGGAGGCGGAGGTGAATCCGTGCCAGCCGTCGCTGTATGTGAAGTCCTTGGCCTCCATGAAGAATGCCTGCAAACCTTTCTCTGCGCCGGAAATCACTGCTGTGTCGTAACCGAAGAGAAGGCCGCCCAGCACGGCGACGAGTACGATGGAGAAAAGATAGGCTTTGCTGCCGGTTTGTGATGTTTGATTCATTGTAGATGTATTTTTTTGTTGTTTTTATGGCAAAAGGTCGTCTGTCTCTTGAAAGTTAGGCTCTGGCCATCTGATAGATGCGCCGCATGTCTTCCGCACGGAGTTCTTCCAGCGAACCGACGGTTATGGTACCGCCGCGGGAGCATTTGTCCACCATCACCTCTATCTCCTCGTCCGTTATCACACGGCCTCCCAGCAGTTCGCGTATATTGGTGGGCATACCGATTCTGCGGTAGAAGTCCTCGATGGCGCGTATGCCTTTTTCGGCGGTTTCATCAGGATGTGCAAAGTCGTTCTCCACACCCATCACGTTGACAGCAAACTGCACGAAGCGCGCCAGATGTCTGTCCTTCACGTAGCGTGCCCAACTGGGCCACAATGCTGCCAGACCTGCGCCGTGCGTCACTCCGAAGAGGGCACTCAGTTCGTGCTCCAGACGGTGGGTGCCGAAGTCCCTGTCCGCCCCGCATTCCGTGAGGTCGTTATGTGCCAGCGAACTGGCCCACATTATCTGAGCCCTCAGGCGGTAGTCCTCAGGACGCTCCATCACGGCCAGCGCGGCATCTTTCACCGTGCGCAGCAGTGCCTCGCTGATAGCGTCGGTGAGTGTCATCTCGTTGTATCTCGTGAAGTAGCGCTCCATGGTGTGCATCATGATGTCTGTAGCTCCCGCCGCAGTCTGGTAGGGCGGCAGCGTGTAGGTGCGTTCGGGGTTCATCACGGCGAAGCGGCAGCGGCACAAGTCGCTGGTGATGCCGCGCTTCACGAGTCCCTCGTCTTTGGTGATGACGCTGCTCGAGGACATCTCCGAACCGGCTGCCGGTATTGTCAGCACGGCCCCGATGGGCAGGCATTGCTGCGGTGTGGCCTTGCCGTCCCAGAAGTCCCAGGCATCGCCCTCGTAGGGCACACCGTAGCCTATGGCCTTCGAGGAGTCGATGACGCTGCCTCCGCCCACAGCCAGGATGAAGTCCACCTTCTCCCTGCGACACAGCTCGATGCCCTCATACACCTTCGACAACAGCGGATTGGGCACCACTCCGCCCAGTTCGATGAAGTCAATCCCGGCCTCCCGCAGCTGTTTGCGCACCACGTTGAGCAGTCCCGAGCGTTCTGCCGAACCGCCACCGTAGTGCACCAGCACTTTCCCTGCGTTGCAGCTTTTTACTAATTCACCGATTTTCCCTTCAGCGTTTCTTCCGAACACAACCCTGGTAGGCGCGTAGAAGTTAAAGTCCTTTATCACAACTGTATCTGTTATTTTGTTTTTGTCTGCAAACATACGAAAAAAAAGTGGAACAACATAAAATATTCGTATTAGTTGAGAGGAAAACTCCGAAAAACGTTTTATTTAACAAAGCCATCCGGCCTCTTTATACCATTTTACAGTGGCGCGCACACCGCGCTCCAGCGGCCATTCCGGCAGGAAACCCAGTTCACGACGAGCGGGCTCGATGTCGCACTGCCAGTTGCGCTGGGTCAGTATGTTGTATTTGTCGTTGTTGAGCACAGAGAGCTTTCCCGTGCGATGCATCCACCAGTCACCCACGGCGCAGATGGCACGCATGAGAATGAGCGGAGCCTTCACGTGCAATACCCACGGATTGCCCAGTTCCTTCTGCACGAGATCCGAGAAGGTGCGGGAGGTGTATACCTCGCCGTCGGAAAGGAAATAAGCCTTACCAAGTACCCCCTGTGCATCGAGAGCCTTGTAAACTGCCTGCACAACGTCGGCCACGTAGATGAAGGTGATGTCCTGAGGTTTCCATCCGGCAGCGAAATCCATGTGTCCCTTGATGCTCTGCACCATCACGAAATAGTCCTTCTCGCGCGGTCCGTAAACACCCGTGGGACGCAGGATGATGTAAGGGAACTTGTCCACAGAGAGCGTGCGCAGAAACTCCTCCGAGGCCCATTTGCTCTCACCGTAAGCTGTATTGGGATGAGGCTCGTCGGTGAGGAGTATCGGCTTGTACGGCTGCTCTTCGCGCACAGCGCCGAAGACGCTCAGACTGCTCACGAAGACAAAGCGTTCCGGCACGAGGTCCGTCTCCATAAGGGCCTCCACAAGATGTCGCGTACCCTCCGTATTGGTACGGAAGAAATCCTCCTTTCTGAGACACTTCGTGGCACCGGCTGCGTGCACCACATAGTCGAAGCGCCCGTACTGCCGCAGCTGCTCCTTCAACACCTCCTTGTTGCCCAGATTTATCTCCGCAAAACGTATGCGCTCATCCTGGAGATACGCTCTGCTGCTGGTGGAACGCACTGCCGCCCACACCTCATAACCTCTGCGGAGACCTTCCTCCACGATATAGCTGCCAATGAAGCCGCTGGCACCCGTCACTAGAATCTTTTTCATCGCTGTATAATTTTCTTAAACGCCGCCGGCAGGTAGTCCACAAGTGAGGATGCCGTGACGCAGTATTCCGTGAGAGCTTCCGTCGCCGCATCGCCCGCCAGAGCGTGGAGAGAGACGCCGAGAACCGATGCTTCCATCGCAGAATAGCCCTGTGCCAGGAGTCCTGCAATGATGCCCGTGAGCACATCGCCGCTACCCGCTGTCGCCATTCCATTGTTTCCCCACGGACAAACGTATACCTCATTATCCGAACGGCCGGGAAGGACAATACGGGTA
Source organism: Bacteroidaceae bacterium (assembly GCA_016292045.1). Taxonomy (GTDB): domain Bacteria; phylum Bacteroidota; class Bacteroidia; order Bacteroidales; family Bacteroidaceae; genus Physcousia. The sequence continues at coordinate 17,774 of JAEEZX010000066.1, forward strand.
GGATGCCCCTTCAGGACAACCACAAAGCGCGAGAGGTCGACAGCGGCTGCACCCAGCCGTGCATATTCACCTCCGTGGGGAGTGAGAATCGTGCCGTCGGGTGCATCTTTCGCCCAATCGGGATGCCGGGCCAGTATATTGAGCGCATCGGCATCCAAGGCGAGCGGAGTGTTGTCCATCCTGAGCAGCTGCTCGTGAAGAGCCTCTGCCGTATCCTTGTGAGTGCCGAGTCCCGGACCTATCGCAACGGCATCGTATTCATCCACATCGATTGCCTGTGAGAAACGCACCTCGGAAGTATCGTGTAGCAAGACGGCTTCCGGAACGGAGGTCTGCAGGATGTCGTTGTTGCAGCGCGGAATGCCGATGCACACTTTGCCCACACCGCTGCGGAGACAACTCCTTGCAGCCAGTACGGAGGCTCCCGCCATACCCCACTGCCCGGCAATGATGAGCGCCTGGCCGAACGTACCTTTGTGACCGTCGCTGGGCCGCTCGCGAAGGAGCTTACGGAGTAATTGTAGTGTGATTGTTGTCATTTCAGTGACAAAAGTACAAAAAAAGAGCGATATCTGCGATAAATATCATAACTTTGCCTGCAAAAAGATGAAAAAGACGCTATTCACTATCATTTGTATGTGCTCCTGTGTGTTTGTTTCGGGGCAAGTGCTGTCCGTCATCGGTGATTCCTATGTGGCAAACCACCGCGCTCCGCAATCCGAAAGCTGGCATGCCAAGTGGGCGGAGCAGAACGGCTATGAGTATCAGAACGTGGGTCGCAACGGCGGCTGTGTGGCCTTCGACCGTACACGCGACGGTTTCGGTCCCTCGATGATGGTGCGCTATCGCCAGTTGTCGCCGGAGGCCGCCATAGTGCTGATTATCGCCGGTCACAACGATGCCGACAAGTGCGGGGACAACAGAGATTCCGTTGCCATGTTTGCCGACTCGCTGACAGTACTCATCGACCTTATCCGCCAGCAGTGCCCGAAGGCAAAGGTGGGATACGTCACCCCCTGGGCGGTGGACCGTCCCGGTTTCAAGGAGATTCACGCTGCCATCCTGCGCGTGTGTAAAAAGAAAAAGGTGCCCGTGCTCGACAACTTCAAAAAGAGTTGCCCCATCCGCGTGCTCGACGACGAGTTTCGTCGCAAATACTTTCAGGCACCTAACGACAAGGCACACCTCAACGCTGCAGGGCACGACCTCTATCTGCCCTACGCGTCAGAATGGATGAAGCAGTTCTGAAAGCGTATCAGGAGAATATCACGCCGACGAAACCGCACAGGATGCCGAGGCCGCACCCGGCAAGCACCTGAGCGAGCGTGTGCTGCAGCAGAACCATGCGCGAGGACATCACACATCCGGCCAGAAGAAGCAGCAGACAGAGCCACCACGTGGGGTTGTAGTCGAGAATGAGTCCGTAGGCCACCAACGCACCGATGGCGGCACCGGCAGCGGCGGAATGCATACTTATCTTCCACCATATGTTGATTATCACACAACCGCACTGCAGCAGCAGCGAGGCTCCTATCAGCGCACCGGCGAATGCCGGCATGTGGAGGCGCTCGATGATGGAGTAGCAGCACATGTAGGATGCGATGTGAAGCAGGTAGGGCACGAAACGGCGGCGGCGGTGACTCAGTTCGACAGGCGACCAGCCGTGCATCTTACGGTAGAGGAACACGCCGAGCCAAGGAAGCAGCACGGTGAAGATATACACTATCGCCAACAGCCACAGTTTGAACAACCAAGGCAGCAGCGACAGATATGTCATAGTGAGCATCGCAGCGAATCCCACCAGCGGATAGTAGGATGGACGGAACATCAGCGACACGATGCGCGCAAGCGTCAAAACATCAAAGGAACGCGGTCTTTTCATCTTCTTAAACGTGCTGGGGGAAAACCTAGCGCCTCGCGGTATTTGGCCACCGTGCGGCGCGCTATCTCGTATCCTTGCTGCTGCAGCAGGCCGCACAGACGGTCGTCGCTCAGGGGAGCGCTCTTGTCCTCCGCCTCGATGAGTGCCTGCAGAGCCTGTTTCACCTTGCGCACGGACACCTCTTCTCCGTCCTGAATGCTGCTGCCCGAAAAGAACCATTTCAGGGGATACATCCCGTATGGCGTCTCCACGTATTTCGACGAGGTGACTCTGGACACCGTGCTGAGATCCAGCCCCGTCTTTTCCGCCACATCCTCAAGACGCATGGGACGCAGCAGCGCCTCGTCGCCCTCCAGGAAGAAGGGTTTCTGGATACGGATGATGGTCTTCATCACGGAGAGCATGGTGTCCCGTCTCTGTGCCAAGGCATCGACAAACAGCTGCCCTTTCTCCCTGTAGGAGCGCACAAATGCTGCACTTTCGCCCTCACCCTCCTCGCCGGGAAGCTCCTCGCTCACCTTCACGGAAGGCACGTCGCCCTGATTGAGAGACAGATGTATCATGCCGTCTTCATCTATTTCCACGATGAAATCCGGCTTTATTGTTTGCATCTGACGGTCCATCACGTCGTTCAGATTGCCTCCGGGACGGGGATTCAGCCGCTGCACTTCGCGCCGTAGATGCTCCACCTCCGAATCCGTGAGGTGCATTCTCTCCTGGATTCTGTCCCAGCGCTTGTTGGTGAAATCGTCCCAGCAGGATTCAAAGACGGTGCGAAGCTTCCCGCTGGGATGCTGGAGCAGGAGGCATTCCTTGAGGTTGCGGGCCCCGATGCCCGGCGGGTCGAACTGCTGCAGCACGCCCAGAAGGCGTGTCACTTCCTGTTCCGTGGCGGGGATGCTGTGGTATATCTCCAGTTCGTCCACAATCTGATGCATAGGTTTGCTGATAAAACCGTTGCCGTCCAGCGAACCTATGAGGTATTCCAGTATCTCGCGCTCCTCGTCCGTAAGTTCGTATTCGCCCATCTGCTCCGTGAGACTGTCGTAGAACGACTGCGTGTCTCCGCGCTCTCCCACGTCGTACGACAGCGACGAGCGTCCCTGCGACTTCACTGTGCGTCGCTTCTCCAGCCAGGGATTCTCTATGCACTCCGTCTCCACTCTCTCACGGAGTTCGTCCAGAGAAAGCGACGTGAGTTTTGCCGCCAGCAGCTGCTGCGGCGTGAGCCAGAGTCTCTGTTCCTGAGTCTGGCGCTGCGTCTGCGTCTGTGTCAGTGTGAGCTTCTGGGACATCAGTCTCTGATGAGCTTGTAATCCAGCTGCTTGCGATAGAGGTCGGCCCTCGCCACCTGTATCTTTACCTGGTCGCCCAGGCAATACTGGCGGTGAGTGTGACGTCCCCGCAGACAGTAGCTCTTCTCGTCGAATTCAAAGTAGTCATCGCCCAGGTCGCGCAGAGGCACCAGACCCTCGCACTTGTTCTCGTTCACCTCGACATAGAGGCCGTACTCCGTCACGCCCGATATTGTGCCCTCGAAGATTTCTCCCAGGCGGTCCCTCATGTATTCCACCTGCTTGTATTTTATGCTGGCGCGCTCGGCCTGAGCTGCCAGTTGCTCCATATCGCTGGAGTGGTCGCACAGTTCCTCGTATTTATCGCGGTTGGCGTTGCGTCCTCCGGTGGTGTAGCGCGTCAGAAGGCGGTGCACCATCAGGTCGGGGTAGCGTCGTATCGGCGACGTGAAATGCGTGTAGAAGGGGAACGCGAGTCCGTAGTGGCCGATGTTGTGGGTGGAATAGCGGGCCTTCATCATGGCACGCAGCGTGAGCAGTTCTATAACGTTCTGCTCCTTCTTTCCCCTCACGTCCGCCATCAGGTGATTGATGCTGCTGCTCACTCCCTTGGTGTCGTGGCCCACCTTGAACTTGTAACCGAACTTCATCACGAAATTCGACAGATTCGCCAGTTTTTCGGGGTCGGGCGACTCGTGGATACGATATACGAATGTCTTCTCGGCGGCGTTTTTTCCCTTCTGCTGCGTCGGTTTGCCGATGCTCTCCGCCACAGTGCGGTTGGCGAGCAGCATGAATTCCTCGATGAGTTTGTTGGCATCCTCGCTCCTCTTGAAATACACCGATATGGGTTTGCCCGTCTCGTCTATCTCGAAGCGCACCTCAGTGCGGTCGAAATCCACGCTGCCGGCTTCGAAACGCTTGGCGCGGAGCACCTTGGCGAACTTGTCCAACTGGCGCAGTTCTTCGGCGTAGTCGCCGTCCTTTCCTTCAAGTATCTCCTGCACCTCTTCGTAGCAGTAGCGGCGGTTGCTGCGTGTCACGGTGTGTGCCAGATGCCAGTCCTTCACGTCTCCCTTCTGGTTTATCTTGAAGATGACGCTGTAGGTCAGTTTGTCCTCATCGGGACGCAGCGAGCATATCAGATTGCACAGACGCTCCGGCAGCATCGGTATGGTGCGGTCCACCAGATAGATGCTCGTGGCCCTCTTCAGAGCCTCCTTGTCGATGATGCTTCCTTCGGTGACGTAGTAGCTCACGTCGGCGATGTGCACACCCACTTCCCAGAGATTCTCCTTCAGCTGGCGTATGGAGAGCGCGTCGTCGAAGTCCTTGGCATCGCGCGGGTCGATGGTGAAGGTGAGCACGTCGCGCATATCCTCCCTGCGCTCGATTTCCTCTTGCGGAATCTCGGCCGGTATCTTCTCGGCGGCTTTCTCCACAGCGGCGGGATAGACGTACGGCAGTCCGTATTCGGCCAGTATGGCGTGCATCTCCGCATTGTTCTCGCCTGTGTGTCCGAGCACGTCCACCACCTTTCCGATGGGATTCTTGGCATCGTTGGGCCATTCCACAATCTTCACCACCACCTTGTCGCCGTTCTTCGCTTTCTTGAGATTGGAGCGGGGAATGATGATGTCGTTGGCCAGCGTGCGGTCTTCCGTGAGCAGATAGGCGTATTCCCTGTTCACCTGCAGCGTCCCCACAAACTGCTTGTCGGCACGCTCCAGTATCTCGATGACGCGCGCTTCCCTCACGTGGTTCTTGCGTCGTGCCATCATCGTGATGCGCACCTTGTCGCCGTCCATCGCACGCATTGCGTTGCGCTCCGCCACGAGAACGGGCTCGCCTCCGTCGTCGGGTGTCACGGTGTTCTTGCCGTTTGCCTTGCGGCGGAACATGCCGTCCATCACCTGCGATGCCACATTCAGCTGGTAGCTGTATTTCGGGTTTTCCTTGATATAGTCGCCCACGAGCAGGTCGTCGATGACATCCTTTGCCAGCATCTTGGCCGGTGTGGACGTCAGCGCCAGTGTGTGGCAGATAGTCCTGATGTCGAAGGACATGCTGGGATAGCGCTGAAACAGCTCCACCATCTCGCGCATCAGGTCCTTCTTCTTCATGCGGCGCACGTCGGTTTTCTTCCTTCCCATAGCGTTATTTCCTTATGGCGTCCAGCAGCTGCTCGCCATGTATCTTCGTCTTGATTTCCTTTGGGGTGAATATCTTCTCGATGATGCCGTCTTCGCTGACAAGATAGGTGGTGCGCAGCGTGCCTATCGTGCGACGGCCGCATGCCACCTTCTCGCCCCAGCATCCGAGTGTCTGCAGCAGCGTCGTGTCGGTGTCGGCAATCAGCGGGAACTCCAGACCGTTGGCATCGGCAAACTTTTTCTGCAACTCGACGCGGTCCTTCGACACTCCGATTATCTCATAGCCTTCTGCCGCCAACTGGGTCTTGTGCTCCTGCAGGGAACACGCCTCTGCGGTGCAGCCGCTGGTATTTGCTTTGGGATAGCTGTACAGCACCAGCTTCCTGCCCGGATAATCACTGCGTCTCACTTCCTTTCCGTTCTGGTCGATACCCAGCAAGTCGGGGATTCTGTCTCCTACAACCATTTTTATTCCTCCTTTTTTTATGTTTTTCAATGCAAAGATAATAAATTATCTCCACTTTCCCTCATTTTCCCAAACTCTTTAAACTCTAAACTATAAACTTTAAACTAAAAACCGTACCTTTGCCGCGGATTATGAGTGGCCTACCTATCAAATCCGAGCGTGCCAACACGATAACCCACCTCCTCGGCTCGCTTTTTGCCCTGTCATCCATCTGGATGGTGTGGCCTGCGGTGCATCACAGTTGGCAGATGGCCTTCGGAGTGGTGTTTTTCATTGTCGGCATGTTTATCATGTTCGCCCTGAGCACTTCCTACCATTGGGTGCATCCGGGGCGTGCGAAGCGTGTCATGCGCATCTTCGACCACATCGGCATCTACGTCATGATAGCCTGCTCCTACACCCCGATTTGTGTGGCAGTAGTGGGCGGCTGGCTCGGATGGACCATCTTCGCCGTGCAGTGGATAGCCGTTATCGGCGGTATATTCTATAAGGTGTTTGCCATGGGACGCTTTCCCAGGCTCTCGCTGGCAATATATCTTGTGATGGGTTGGAGCGTGCTGCTGGTGTTCAAGCCGGTGATGTCGCACCTCTCTCCTTTGTCGATTGCTTTTCTTGTCACCGAGGGACTGCTTTATTCTGCCGGCACGTGGTTCTTCGCCCACGACGACAAGCGCCATTTCCACGCTATCTGGCACATCTTCGTCCTCCTCGGTTCAATGGCCCATTGGAGCGTGGTGCTCTGCATCCTGCTGGAGCAATAACTTTTTCCAGTTGCACAAAATTTGCCAGTCCGATTGTCCGATTGTCCGATTCGATGTGTCTTTTCCTGATTTCGGTTGACAGTTTTTTGCTCTTTTCCTGAGTTGGTTGTCAGTTGTTTTCCTGATAAGGTTTACACTTTACTGTTTTCGTTGACATCGTTCCTGATGGGGTTGACATTTTTCTGAAAAGGTTGAC
>JAEEZX010000067.1 GCA_016292045.1 Bacteroidaceae bacterium
GCCGACAAGGCACAGCTGGAGAAGTTCATCAAGACTCTCAAGTCCCAGCACCAGTACCCCAACCTCATGTCGCTCATCGTCGGCAAGCGCTACGCAACTGTGGCTGCCGACTACAGCTCAGTGACCATCGCTGACGGCGAGTACACCAAGACCGTTGAGTTCGTCTTCAACGCACGTCCTCTCATCGACGGTCAGGAAGACCCCGAGTTCAGCGGATCTACGGATTCAGGGAACAGCGGATCTACGGGTGGTTCAAATGCTGAGACCGTACGTCTCACCGTGAGTGCAGGCAACGGCGGTAAGGTGAAGATCGGCGACGGCGAGTACGGCGCAGGTGGCAACACCGACGTAGCACCCGGCACGAGTGTCAGCATCTCGGCTCAGCCCAACGCAGGCTACAGCTTCTCTCAGTGGAGCGACGGCAACACGAGTGCTTCCCGCAGCATAGCCGTGAATGCAGCTATGACGCTGACTGCTTCCTTCACCCTCAACAGCGGTGGTAGCGGCGAAGGAGCCGGCGAATAATTGACAATTGAAAATTGACAATTGACAATTATGAAGCGTAAAATCGCTCTCCTCGCATTTTGCTCTGCGGTGGCATTTGCTGCCGCAGGGCTTTTCCTCCCTCCGCAGGGTGAGATAGACTCCACCGTCTTGATGCTCGTCGCTCAGCTGCTCGTCCTCTGCGCAACACTGCTCGGGGTTGACTCGTACTTCGATAAACTAAAACAACTAATGAATAAATAACCAGACCCCCCACTAACCCCCTTCACTTCCCCCGTTATCGGGGGACAGAAATCCCAAGGGGGAAGAAATGATTGAGGGGGGGTCTCTTAAACCCAATGCCCCATTATGGTGCTCCCCTTGGGGAGTTAGAGGGGGTCGATTATGCAACTAACAGAGCACTTCACATTGGAAGAAATGCTTCGCAGCGAAACCGCTGAGAAGAAAAAGATAGAGAACCGCATTAATGCGGAAGAAGTGAACAACCTCCAGAAGCTCTGCCAGAAGGTCCTTGAACCTCTCAGAGAGCACTTCGGCAAGCCGATAAGGATAAACAGCGGCTTTCGCTGCAAGGCACTCAACGAGGCCGTAGGAGGCGCAAAGAACAGCTACCACACCAAAGGCCGTGCCGTAGATATCCCCTTCGTTCCCGGCTACTACGCCTTCCTGCGCGACAACGTGAAAACAACGGAACTCATCAACGAGGGCTCATGGTTGCACATCGCCCTCTAAGCGGGCTTCGCCCTAATTGATAATTGACAATTGATAATTGACAATTGAGAAATGAAAAGTTAGAGCGCTGAAAATTCTCAGCGCTCTTTCTTGTTTCGGACAATCGGACAAGGAAAATGTGAGTCCCTCTTTCCGGCCATTGCGGTTGGCAAAGCTAATAAAAAACGCTGCGACACGAATGCCGCAGCGAAAACCATACAACATAGTATGACAATTACTATTACCCAACTCTATAACAAATGGCCTTGCATACCTTCTGCTTGACGGTTGTTCCAGTGTATTTTTTCGCCCACCAAATCTCTATATCCAACTCTGATGCGGTAAGATTGTTGATGACAATATGATCTACATCGCTGCTACTGTCGAACACCAGTTGGCCGTTCACTACACGGAATGTTGTCGTTCCGTCCTCGTGAAAACCTGTGCTGCCCTTTTCAATGTATTTCATCACACCCTCTGACGTGAATTCAAGATAGTCCTCATCCATGTTGGGGAACAGGTCAGCGTTGATTGAACCCTCAACACCATTTGTATAGGTGCTGGTCATCATGCTGAAAATCGGCCAGTCTCCAGCAATCTTATCTATAACGGCAGAATTGGCGTTCTTGCGCTCTGCCACCAATTCGTTCATAATCGACTGGGGCGTCTTGCCGTCAGGCACCACATAGGCATTCGACGGCGAACCCAGAGTTCCGTCGCTCTTTACGCTTTGGATTATTATCTGATTTGGACTAACAATTGTCACCTGTTTTGTATCCATATCGCCGTCAGAATCAATAAGCGACACTCTGTTACCTAAAACGACATAACGAGCGGAGAATTGTTCACCACGCACCTCATAATTGTTGCTGCTGCGGGCTTTGAGTTCAAAACCTGTGCAGGTTCCGCCATTGTTGAATGCTGCACCTTCCATTTCAATCAAATCTGAAGATTCATACACCCAATACCATGTTTTTCCAACGAGCAAAGATGTCAAGTCAGAGCCTGTGTTAGAACCTCCACCATTATTGTTGATGGGGTCGTTGGGGGTAACATTTTCGTCGTCATCACCACAGGATGTGAAACTCAATGCAAGAGTACACACTGCGAAGCACAAAAGGCTTCTAAAAATCCAGTTTTTCATTTTCTTTTTTGTTTAAGGGTTAATAAGTAATGCTAACTGTTTATATTTCAAGTCTTAAAACGAAAATCAAGACATGCAAATAAACCGCCAAAACCCATAAACGCATAAAGCGTGAGAGATTGTCCTACTCATCTTGCAACTGGCTCTGGAAAACCAACAAATGAATGAATAAGATTGTTTGTACCCCCACGCCGTATAGCAGCTACTACTTTGACGTGACGGATACACAAGTAGATATCTACATACATAGCGGGCGTACCATACTTCTCATCCCCATTTGTGTAATGAAATTTTCCAGATTTCGTTACAAAGGATAAAGCGTGGAACGCCTTGATTACCCGGATTTCTCCCCGGGTTTTATGCCTCCCCTTTAAAGGCTTCGCCCCGCTCTCGGGGTGAGGTCTCAAGGTGTCAGAAGTCCCGAAAGACTACTTTCACCGCCGCAAAAATACACTTTTTATTTGAATTACAAGCAAAAACAACGAAAAAAAATCATTACAAGCTAAAAAAATCAATGCGGCCTCCGTAATAATAAGTTGCACTAAATGATAAATGAGCCAAGACAACACACTTGTCTACTTGTCTACTAACAACTCGTCAACTAAAAAAATGGCTTCACATCGAGGCCATTTTTTTTTGACAAGTTTGACAAGTTTGACAGGAAGATGTTAGAGGTTAGAGGTTAGAGGGAAGAGGCGCCTAAATTTCAGAATAATCGGAGTATTCCGAAGGCGCCTTAAAAAGAAAGGAGCGCTACCGCTTTTTCGAGGTGTTTTTTGTCGATTTCATCGAAGGTTGACAGTTCGCGGCTGTCGATGTCCAGCACGGCAACGACAACGGAATCCTTGAAAACCGGTACAACAATCTCGCTGCGGCTTTCGCTGGAACATGCTATGTGACCGGGAAACTGCTCAACATCCGGTACAACAACCGTCTCGCCCTGGGCCCACGCAGTGCCGCATACACCTTTACCTTTGCGTATGCGCGTGCAAGCCAACGGTCCCTGAAAAGGACCGAGCACGAGCATGCCGTCCACAACACGGTAGAATCCCGTCCACCAGAAACCGAACGTCTCATGCAGCATGCTGGCCATATTAGCCATATTGGCAATGACATCCGTCTCGCTGGAGACAACGGCCTCCAGCTGCGGCATCAGTTCCTGATACCTTTCCTCCTTGGTGCCTGCCGACACCGTCAATCCTTCTGACATACGAAATCGCTTACAAGACGGAACACTTCGGCTTCTGCATCCTCCAGCACATCGTTCACCACAACGTGGTCGAACTGTGTGGAATAGGTCATTTCCTCACCGGCCTTTGCCAGACGTTTTTCAATCTTGTCGGGCGCATCCGTGCCGCGTCCTTCCAGACGGCTGCGCAGAGTCTCCAGCGAGGGAGGACATACGAAGATGCTGAGAGCCTTGTCGCCAAAATGTTTCTTTACATTCACACCGCCCTTCACGTCGATGTCGAAGAGGACATTGATGCCTTTGTCCAGGGCTGCAGTCACAGGAGCACGCAGTGTGCCGTAGAAATCGCCTCCGTACACCTCCTCGTATTCCAGAAAATCCCCTTTTGCGATGCGCTCGCGAAACTCCTCCAAAGAGAGGAAGAAATAGTCCGCTCCGTCCTTCTCGTTTCCTCGCGGAGCACGGCTGGTGGCACTCACGCTGAAGGCCAGACGCAGTTCGGGATGTGTGTCCATAAGCCAATGGACGAGTGTGCTCTTGCCGCTTCCCGACGGAGCACTGAAGATGATGCATTTACCTTTCATAATACGTTGAGCACCTGCTCCTTTATCTGTTCCAGTTCGTCTTTCATGCCCACCACGATGAGCTGCATCTCAGCCTGATTGGACTTGCTGCCCGTGGTGTTGATTTCGCGTCCCATCTCCTGGGCGATGAATCCCAGTTTCTTGCCCTGCCCGAAGTCGCCTGCGAGTGTCTCGCGGAAGTAGTTGAGATGGTTGGTGAGACGCTGCTTCTCCTCCGAGATGTCGAGTTTCTCGATATAGAATATCATCTCCTGCTCCAGACGGTTCTGGTCGTACTGTGCCTCGGGAATGCCGGACAGAGCCTCCAGCAGGCGTGCCCTTATGCGCTCCTTGCGGCTGGTTTCGTACGGCTCGATGGATGCGAGCAGTTTCTCGATGTTGTCCACCTTCTCGCGGAACATGCGCTCCAGCGCCTCGCCCTCCTGGCGACGGAATGCCACCAGCTGCTCAAGAGCTCCCGTGACAGCCTCGCGAGCGGCCTGCCATTCCTCCTCAGTCAGCGTCTCATCAGCGTGGCGCGTGAGCACTTCGGGCATGCGCAGAAGCGAAGCTCCGATGTCTTCCGGCATGGGAATGCCCTCCTTTGCGGCACCGTGGAACAGCTCCAAGTATTCCTTCATGAGTGCGGTGTTGAGCACTGCGGCCTCGCAACCGCTGTCACGCTCAAACCACAGCGAGCACTCCACCTTGCCCCTGAGGAGCTTCTCGCCGATGAGCGAGCGCACCTCCATCTCCTTCTCGCGATAAAGAGTGGCGACACGGGTGGTGAGATCGAGGGCCTTAGAGTTGAGGGAGCGTATCTCACAACTTATCTTTTTGTCGTTGTAGCTTACGGTGCTTTTTCCGTAGCCGGTCATTGAGAGTATCATGGTTCAAACGTTTTTCAATCGCAAAAATACGAAAAATAGTTATATTGTGAGATAAATAAGCAGACAGAAATGGGTAAATAGTGAATTATTTTGTAATTTTGCACCTGAAAAGCGAGCATTTATCCTTTGGCTACAATACTTCATATAGAAACGTCTGCGCGCACATGCAGTGTGGCGCTGAGTCAGGACGGAGCGCTGCTCATGCATAAGGAAGACCGTGAAGGTCCCAATCATGCTGTGCTCTGCGGCGTGTTCTGCGAGGAGGCCCTCTCGTTTGCCGAGAGCCACGCAATTCCTCTGGATGCCGTTGCCGTGAGTCAGGGTCCGGGCAGTTATACGGGTCTCCGTATAGGTGTGTCCATGGCGAAGGGCATTGCCTACGGACGCGGTGTGCCCCTCTTGGCTGTGCCAACGCTGCCGCTGCTCTGTGTGCCCCTGCTGCTCAGGGAGAGAGTGGAGGAGGGTGCCCTGCTGGTGCCCATGATAGATGCACGTCGCATGGAGGTCTATACGGCAGTCTACGACCGTGCTCTCAAGGAGTTGCGTTCCATTCAGGCTGAGATAGTCACGGAGCAGTCGTTCCGCGATATTCTTGCAGAGCGCCCCGTATATTTCTTCGGAGACGGAGCTGACAAATGCAAGGATGTCATCAAGCATCCCAACGCCTGTTTCCTGGACGGCATCGTGCCCCTTGCGAAGAATATGCTGCCGCTTGCCGAGCGGGCTTTTCTGCGTGGAGAATTCCAGGATACGGCATATTTCGAGCCGTTCTATCTCAAGGAATTTGTGGCGATTAAATCGAAAAACTTACTATGATGGAAAGACAAATGGAATATAATACGGAGCGTCCCCAGCTCATCCTGCCGGAATACGGTCGCGCTGTGCACGAAGCGGTGGCTTACTGCCTCACTATCGAGGACCCGGAAGAGCGTCAGGCCTGTGCCGAGCAGATAGTGCGCATCATGGCTTCTGTGGTGCAGGAGCGCTATACTCAGGAGGACACCCGTCGCAAGTTGTGGAACCACCTGGCTCAGATGTCGGGCTATAACCTGGATGTGGAATATCCTGTGGAAATCGATCCTCAGGAGGATAACGCCCGTCCTCAGCCGATGCCCTATCCCATGAAGAATATACGCCGCCGTCAGTTCGGCTATCTTCTGGAGCAGGCAGTGGCCTATGTCAACTCTCTGCCTTACGACGACCGTCGCGAGGCTCTCTCAGCTCAGGTGGACGACCTCATCAACCGCGTCGTTTCTCAGCCGGATGTCAAGGAGCCCGTTGCCAAGAAGAAGAAAAAACGCTGATTCCCTATGAGTGCATTCATCATCGAAGGAGGTCATCCCCTCAAGGGCGAGATAACACCCCAGGGTGCCAAGAACGAGGCGCTGCAGGTGCTGTGTGCTGCGTTGCTCACATCCGAACCGGTGCGCATCAAGAATATCCCCGATATTGCCGATGTGGCCAATCAGATACGACTGCTGGAGGACATCGGTGTGAAGGTGACGCGTCATTCCCGCGACGAGATGACGTTTCAGGCCGACGAGCTGAATCTCTCCTTCCTCGAGAGCGATGCCTATCTCACGCGCTCTGCACGCCTTCGCGGCAGCGTGATGTTCATAGGTCCGCTGGTGGCCCGCTACGGTCGTGCGCTGGTGTCCAAACCGGGTGGCGACCAGATAGGACGCCGTCGTCTGGATACTCATTTCCTCGGCATCAAGAAACTGGGTGCCGACTTCATCTACGACCGCCAGCGCTCCCTCTTCGACATACGTGCCGAGAAGGGTCTCACGGGCACTTACATGCTTCTCGATGAGGCTTCTGTCACGGGTACGGCTAACATCATCATGGCTGCCGTCCTTGCCAAGGGACGCACCACGATATACAACGCTGCCTGTGAGCCATATATCCAGCAGCTATGCAGGATGCTCAACACGATGGGCGCACACATTTCAGGCATTGCATCCAATCTGCTAACCATCGACGGTGTGGAGACGCTGCACGGCACGGAGCATCTCATCCTGCCCGACATGATTGAGGTGGGTTCGTTCATCGGTATGGCTGCAATGTGCGGTGAGGGTATACGCATACGTAATGTGCGCTACGATCAGTTGGGCATCATTCCATACACCTTCCGCCGTCTGGGTATCGAGGTGCAGCACGACGGTGACGACATCTTTGTGCCACGTCAGGACCACTATGAAATAGACTCTTTCATCGACGGCTCGTTTATGACGCTTGCCGACGCTCCCTGGCCGGGTCTCACTCCCGACCTGCTCAGCGTCCTGCTCGTAGTGAGCACGCAGGCAAAGGGTTCGGTGCTGATACACCAGAAGATGTTCGAGTCGCGCCTCTTCTTCGTGGATAAGCTCATCGACATGGGTGCTCAGATAATTCTCTGCGACCCGCACCGCGCCGTTGTGGTGGGTCACGATAAGCAGCGTCCACTTCACGGAGGCCGTATGACCTCTCCCGATATCCGTGCCGGTATAGCCCTGCTCATTGCCGCACTCTCCGCAAAGGGTGTGTCGCGTATCGACAACATCGGACAGATCGACCGAGGTTATCAGGACATCGAACAGCGTCTGTCGGCTCTTGGAGCAGTAATCCGAAGGGAGGAGTAAAGGTTAATGGTTAATGGTTAAAGGTTAAAGGTTGCCTTCGACTTCGCTCGGCCTCATTCGCTGCGCGAAAGGAAAGGGTTAGAGGTTAGAGATGATTACAGAGCAGGACGTATATAAGATTGGACAGCTGACGCGCACTCACGGTGTGAAGGGCGAGCTATCATGCTCCTTCACCGACGATGTGTGGGACCGTGCCGATGCCGACTACGTCTTCCTGCTTATCGACGGTTGCTTCATACCCTTCTTCTTTGAGGAATGGCGTTTCCGTTCCGATACGGTGTGCCTGTTCAAGTTTTGCGACATCGACACCATTGAGCAGGCTGAGGAGCTCTGCGGAGCGGAGGTGTGGTTTCCCCATTCACTCACGCCCGACATCCCTGCCGATGCTGACCTCTCCGACATGCCTCTCAAGCGCCTCACGGGCTACACCGTTGTTGCCGACGGAGAGAGGATAGGGGAAATAGAGAGCGTGGATGCTTCTACTGCCAACGTGCTCTTTGTGCTCTCCGACGGACGCCTTATTCCGGCTGCCGCACCGTTCATCACCTCAATAGATGCCCACGGACGCATCGTCAATATGACGCTTCCCGAAGGGCTTCTCGACCAATGATATACAATTATGGAAAATAACAACCCAAAGAAAATATGCATTCTAGGCAGCACGGGCAGTATCGGCACCCAGGCTCTTGAAGTCATCGCGGCTCATCCCGATCTCTTTGAGGCTTACGTCCTCACTGCTGGTCGTAATGCCGATTTGCTCATCGCTCAGGCCCGGGCCTTTCAGCCCTCTGCCGTGGTGATTGCCGACAAGACGCAATACGCCAAGGTGAGCGAGGCTCTTGACGACCTCCCCATTCAGGTGTATGCCGGTGAGGATGCCCTGCAGCAGGTGTGCCAGATGGATCCCGTAGATGTGGTGCTCACGGCGCTGGTGGGTTTTGCGGGTCTGCGCCCCACAATAGCAGCCGTCAAGGCCGGTAAGACGATAGCCCTTGCCAACAAGGAGACACTTGTGGTGGCCGGGGAACTGGTGACCCGTCTCTGTCTGGAGAACCGTGTGGCGGTGCTTCCTGTGGATTCTGAGCATTCTGCCATCTTCCAGAGCCTCATGGGCGAGGACGACAACGCCATCGAGAAGATAATACTCACCGCCTCGGGAGGTCCCTTCCGCACCTTCTCCCTGGAGCAGATGCAGACGGTGACAGCCGCTCAGGCCCTGCGCCATCCCAATTGGGATATGGGTGCCAAGATAACCATTGATTCGGCAACGATGATGAACAAGGGTTTCGAGGTCATCGAGGCCCGCTGGCTCTTCGATGTGCCTGCCGAGAGGATACAGGTGGTGGTGCATCCCCAGAGCATACTGCACAGCGCAGTGGAGTTTGAGGACGGTGCTGTAGTGGGTCAAATGGGTATGCCCGACATGAAGATACCCATCCAGCTGGCTCTCTCTTATCCCAAGCGCCTCAAGAGCGACTTTCCCCGTGTGGACTGGTACAAGCTTTCGCAGATGACCTTCGAGGCTCCCGACCTGGAGCGTTTCCCCTGTCTGGCGCAGGCCTACCGTGCCATCCGTATGGGTGGCGGAGCGCCCTGTGTGCTCAATGCCGCCAACGAGGTGGTGAATCTCGCTTTCCGTCAGGAGCGCTGCCGCTTCCTGCAGATGGCCGACATAGTGGCCGAGTGTCTCACGCGCATGCCTGCCGTGAAGGAGCCCTCGCTGGAGGACTACCTCGCACTCGATGCCGAAACACGTAAACTAGCAACATCACTCCTATGACAGTACTCATAAAAGCTCTTCAACTCATTCTCTCCCTGAGCCTTCTCATCGTGCTCCACGAGGGCGGACATTTCGGCTTCTCTAAGCTATTCGGTGTGAGGGTGGAGAAATTCTATATGTTCTTTGACTACAGGTTTCGTCTCTTCTCCACGCGCATGAAGTGGTTCACACGCATCTTCCCCCGTTTTAAGGACAACGAGACGGACTACGGTATCGGCTGGATACCACTTGGCGGCTATGTCAAGATAGCGGGCATGGTGGATGAGTCGATGGATGCCGAGCAGCTCAAGCAGCCTGTGCGCTCCGACGAGTTCCGTGCCAAGAGCATTCCCCAGCGTTTCTTTATCATGGCGGGCGGCGTGCTGATGAATCTCATTACGGCCTTCGTCATCTATTCCGCCATCATGTTCTCGTGGGGCGAGGACTATCTCCCTGTGAAGAATATCAAGGACGGTTTCGAATTCAACCAGTACGCTCAGGAGATAGGTTTCCGCAACGGCGACCTTCCTGTTGAGGTGGACGGCAAGCCCGTTCTGGAGTGGCAGACGAGTGTCCTGCGCGACATATCCACTGCCACCACCGTCACCGTGCGTCGCGACGGCAAGGAGGTTATCATCCCAATGCCCGACGACATGAACCTCATCAATATGCTCCAGCAGCAGCCTCCCTTTATGCGTATCGCACTGCCGGAGGGCGAGCCGCGCATCCTGCCCGAGTCATGGATAGCGCACCGCGACTACACGGCGCTCACCTGCATCCCTGCCGGCATACGCTACGGATGGCACACGCTTACGGGCTATGTCTCCGACCTTCGCTACGTCTTCTCCCGCGAAGGGGCACAGAGCGTAGGTTCGTTCATCACCATCGGCAGCATCTTCCCCGACAGGTGGAACTGGTACGGCTTCTGGAACATCACCGCCTTCCTCTCCATCATTCTCGCTGTGATGAACATACTGCCCATCCCGGGTCTCGACGGCGGCCATATCGCATTGCTCATCTACGAGGGTGTCACGGGTCACGAGCCCTCCGAGGCCGTCATGCTCTGGATAGAGCGCATCGGTCTGGGTATCATCATCGCCCTGATGTGTCTGGCTTTCGGCAACGACATCGTTCGCTTCATATTCCCTCTTTTCTCATGAAACAGACAGTTCTCCTCCTTCTTTCTATCCTGTTGCTGTACGGATGTGTCTCCG
Source organism: Bacteroidaceae bacterium (assembly GCA_016292045.1). Classification (GTDB taxonomy): domain Bacteria; phylum Bacteroidota; class Bacteroidia; order Bacteroidales; family Bacteroidaceae; genus Physcousia. Next base: position 10,596 of record JAEEZX010000067.1, read on the forward strand.
GTCCAAGTGAGGCGGAGCAGTATCTGGAGAAATCGCGCAATGCCATGGCGCTGCGTCGCTATGATGTGGCACGCGACACCATATACGCCCTGCGACTGCGCTTCCCCGAAGCCATCGCTGAGCGCCGTCAGGCCATACTGCTTCTCGACAGCATAGAACTGCAGGCTGCCACCGACTCGCTCGATGCTCTGCGCACCGTGCCTCAGGGGCTCTCTCCCGATGCTCTGCGCACCCACAACGAGGAGTTCAAGCGTCTCGACATGAAGGTGAAGTTCTTCCAGCGCAAACTAGACGCAGACCTCCAAAGGTGATACGCCTTTCCGACTATACCGACGGCAGCGACTGCTCTGCGCTCCTGCGCAAGGAGCATGCTCCCCTGCTCTCTACCATAGGACATGTGGCGGACGCTATGGGTGTGGACTGCTACGTCGTGGGCGGCTACGTGCGTGACATATTCCTCGAGCGGCCCTCCAAGGACATCGATGTCGTGGTGGTGGGTAGCGGCATCGAGGTGGCAAAGGCCCTCAAGCTGCGTCTCGGACGGGGTGCTGTGCTCTCCGTGTTCAAGAACTTCGGCACGGCGCAGGTGAAATGGCACCACGACGGTGAGGAGACGGAGGTGGAATTCGTGGGTGCACGTCGCGAGAGCTATTCGCACGACTCGCGCAAACCCATCGTGGAGGACGGCACACTGGAGGACGACATCAGCCGCCGCGACTTCACCATCAACGCCATGGCCGTTAGTCTCAATCACACTGCAGACGCTTCCGGCAGCACACGCTACGGACGCCTCGTGGATATGTATCAGGGTCTCTACGACCTCGAGGATGGCATCATCGCCACACCGCTCGACCCAGATATCACCTTCTCCGACGACCCCCTGCGTATGATGCGCTGCGTGCGCTTTGCCACACAGCTCAACTTCCAGATAGAGGAGGAGACCTCCGAGGCCCTCAAACGCATGGCGGAGCGCATTAAGATAATATCGGGCGAGCGCATCATTGACGAACTCAACAAGATAATACTCGCTCCCGCGCCCTCCATCGGTTTCGTGCTTCTGGAGCAGTGCGGACTCCTCGACATCATCTTCCCCGAACTGGCTGCCATGCGCGGCATAGAGACGCGCAACGGCCGTGCTCACAAGGATAATTTTTACCACACCCTCGAGGTTCTGGATAATATTGCTCGCACCACCTCTTCGCTGTATCTCCGTTGGGCTGCGCTTCTCCACGACATCGGCAAACCGCGCAGCAAGCGCTGGGAGCCTACTGTCGGCTGGACGTTCCACAATCACAACAATATAGGTGCCAAGATGGTGCAGGGCATCTTCCGTCGCATGAAACTACCCATGGACGAGCGTATGCACTATGTAGAGAAACTCGTTGCCCTCCACATGCGTCCCATCGCCATTGCCGACGAGGAGGTCACTGATCACGCTGTGCGCCGCCTGCTATTTGAGGCCGGTGAGGATATCGACGACCTCATGCTGCTCTGCGAGGCGGATGTCACGTCCAAGAACCGTGAGAAGAAGGCGCGTTTCCTTGAGAATTTCCAGCTTGTCCGTGAGAAGATACGCGACCTCGAGGCCCGCGACAACTACCGCACCTGGCAGAATCCCATCTCAGGTGAGGAGATAATGCAGACTTTCGGTCTTGCCCCTTCGCGTTCTGTCGGTGAACTCAAGCAGGCTGTGAAGGATGCCATCTGGGAGTCGCAGATTCCCAATGACCACGATGCCGCCTTCCGTTTTATGCTGGAGAAGGCTGCTGAAATGGGTCTCACTCCGGTGAAGTAGTTGGATGAATCATCTACGAACCTTCGACGGACGAACGACCTTCGTCAATAGTCACAACTCGTCTATTTGTCTACGAACGACTAGTTTGCTTATTTTTATCGATGAAATCGAGGAAAAAGTCGGGTTTGTCGTTGACGACGAGCTCTTCTGGGAATTTTGTCTCTTCAAGCAACGGGAGGGCATAGCGATAGTCGCCCACGGAGTATGAAATGTGGGCATCCGACCCCAGAATGACGGGTACGCGAAGCTCCTTGCACAGACGCAGTATCTCAAGATTGTTGGGGCGCGCCTGCGCCTTGTGGCGTGAGGGAATGAGCGATGAGGAGTTGATTTCCAGGAGTGTGTGGTATTCCTTGGCAGCACGCACGATGGGTTCGAAGATGAGTTCGGCAGTGCCGTCGCCCGGATGGGAGATAATCTGCACCCACGGATTGCGGATAACCTCTATCATGCCCTGCGTATTCTCCTCTGCAGAGCCCGATTCGTAGCACAACTGATGGATACCCGCTATGCGCAGGTCGAGGTAGTCGCGATAGTAGTGCTCATCTAGGTCGAGGGACCCCTTGGTGTCGAGGATGTTGAGTTCGGCACCCATGAGCAGCTTGACACCGTACATCTCGCGCGGCACTACGTGCAGGTTGCGGAAATAGATGGGTGTGCAGGTGCCCGGAAGGGAGGGGGCATGCTCCGTGATACCGAGTATATGGATGCCTTTGGAGGCTGCGGCCTGCGCCATCTCCTGTATGGTGCTATAGGCGTGACCGCTGGCAATGGTGTGGGTATGTGCGTCGATGAGTGTTTTCATGTGTTTTCTGTCGAATCTGACTGCAAAGGTACGATTTTTTTTGCGACCGTGCAAAAAAACGTGTTCATAGTACGATAATTTGCACAAATAAGGGCGTCAAAAAGAATAATTTTACTATCTTTGTGCGCAGAAAAGGCCGGGTTTGCGGCCCGTGACTCTTGGCATACGAAAGTTCAACGAATAAAATAGCAGGAATATGAAAAGAATTGCATTGATGTTGATGGCATTGCTGCTGGGTTTGGGAGTATATCCCAAGGAACCTAAAAAACCGCAGGCGAATGTGGAAGGCCTGAAAGTGCTGGTGGTCTACTTTTCAGCTTCGGGTGTGACAAGAGGTGTGGCAGAACGGCTGGCTGCTGTGACAGGTGCCAACCTGTATGAAATAAAACCCATGAAGCCCTATACGGCGGCCGACCTCGACTGGAGAAACAAGCAGAGCCGTTCGTCCCTTGAGATGACGGACCAGAACAGCCGTCCGGCCATTGCCAAGACGCTCGCTGACCTGCAGGGCTACGATGTGGTGTACGTCGGTTTCCCCATCTGGTGGAACACACGTCCCGCCATCATCAACACCTTCATGGAGTCGTACGACTTCAAGGGCAAGACAGTGATCCCCTTTGCCACCAGCGGCAGCAGCAGCATCATGAAAGCCTGCGAGGACCTCAAGAAGGCCTATCCTCTGGTGAACTGGAAGACGGGCAGACTCCTCAACAACGCCTCCAAGGAGGAAATGAAGGAATGGGTGGACGAGAGTAAAAAAACGATAAACAATACGGAAGAATGAAGATAGCAGTTATTGGCGCCGGGAATATGGGCGGCGCACTCATCCATGGATGGGCAAAGAGCGGGAAACTGGAACAGATAACGGTGGCCGACAAGAACGAGGCCCTGCTGAAGGCTTTCGCAGAGAAATATCCCTCGCTGCGCACCACGACGGACAACAGGGAGGCCGTGAAGGGTGCCGACATCGTCGTCGTGGTGGTGAAGCCCTGGCTGATGCCGACGGTGCTGGGCGAGATAAAGGGTGCACTCGACCTGGAGAAGCAAATCGTGGTGAGCGATGCCGCCAACTTCACCACGGAGAAGCTCGCAGAAGCCTTTGGCCGTAACGGGCAGTTCTGCTATGTGATTCCCAATATTGCGGCCGAATACGGCGCCTCGATGTCTTTCATTGCCAAAGGTGAGAGCGCAACGGAGGAGACGCTCTCCAAGGTAAAGTCGCTTTACGACCTTGTGGGTGACACACTTGCGGTGACGGAAAATCTCGTGGGTCCCGGTATGATGATGGCTTCGTGCGGCATTGCCTACGTGATGCGCTACGTGAGGGCTCAGATGCAGGCCGGTTGTGAGATGGGGTTCTATCCCCAGCAGGCAAAGCAGATAGCACTGCAGACGATGCAGGGCGCTGTGTCGCTGCTCAAGGAGACGGGATGGCACCCTGAGGAGGCCATCGACAAGGTGACGACACCGGGTGGAGTGACCATCAAGGGGCTCAACGAACTGGATCACGCCGGATTCACCTCCGCAGTGATACGTTCGCTCAAAGCAGGACTGAAGTGAGTTTAAAGTTTAGAGTTTAGAGTTTAAAGTCACATCAGACTATGAAATACTTCAGAGAAGAAACATATATCCGTCGCAGGGCCGAACTCAAGAAGAGGGTGGGCAAAGGTTTGCTCGTCTTCATCGGCAATGAGGAGGTGGGTATGAACTACCGCGACAACGGTTACGCCTTCCGTCAGGACAGTACGATGCTGTATTACTTCGGTTCTGACTACGCAGGAATGTGTGCCCTGATAGACATCGACGGCGACAAGGAGATAATCTTTGCCGACGAACTCACCATCGACGACATCGTGTGGATGGGTGATATGCCCACGAAGAAGGAGATGAGCGCGCAGGTGGGAGTGAGCGACGTGAGGGCGAGAGCAGAGTTTGAACCCTACGTGACAGCAGCCCTGAAGAAAGGGCAGAAGGTGCACACACTGCCCCCTTACCGCGCAGAGCACGAGAAGATACTTTCGCTGTGGGCCCAGGAGCCCTCGGAGGAGTTTATTGTGGCTGTGGCCGAGATGCGCAATCACAAGACACCCGAGGAGGTGGAGCAGATAGAAATCGGTGTGGACCGCTCTGTGGATATGCACGTGGCTGCCATGAGAGCGTGCCGGCCGGGAAAGCTGGAATGCGAGGTGGCTGCGGAGATAAGAAAGACTGCATTCCTTGCAGGCTGCGAGATGTCGTTCCCCATTATCTGCACCGTCAACGGGCAGACGCTGCACAACCATTCGCAGGAGAACCGGATGCGCGAGGGACAGATGCTGCTGGTGGATGCAGGAGGTGAGAGTCCGATACACTATGCCGGCGACCTCTCGAGCACGATGCCCGTGGGAGCACACTTCACGGAGCGGCAGCGTACGGTGTTCGACATACTGTACGGAGCACACCGGGCTGCGGTGGATATGCTTGCTCCCGGTGTGAATTTCCGCGAGGTGCATCTCAAGGCAGCGGAGACGATATGCGAGGGACTCAAGGGTTTGGGACTCGTGAAGGGCAACGCACGCGATGCAGCGGAGAGCGGAGCCTACGCCATGTTCTTCCCCTGCGGCGTGGGACACATGATGGGGCTGGACGTACACGATATGGAGAATCTGGGAGAGAAGTATGTGGGCTACGGAGGCATGGAGAAATCCAAGCAGTTCGGATTCAAGAGCCTGCGACTGGGCAGGAAGCTCGAACCGGGTTTTGTGCTCACCATCGAACCGGGTATCTACTTCATCCCGCAGCTGATGGACCTCTGGGAGAGCCAGGGACTGCACAAGGACTTCCTCTGCTACGGCGAAATGCGCAAATGGCGCGACTTCGGAGGAATACGCAACGAGGAGGACTATCTGATAACGCCCACGGGAGCACGCCGTCTGGGAAATAAAGTGAAACCAATGACCGCCGATGAGGTGGAAGCAGCAAAGAACGCATGAAATATCCATTGACATACCCCAACAACGACGGGGGAATGAACGAGCGCATCAAACGCCTGCGCAAGCAGAGTATCGAAACACCCACCACGCTGACCATCGAGAGAGCGCTCATCGAGACGGCATTCTACAAGGAGAACTACGGCAAGATGCCCAACTGCATCCTGCGCGCAAGGAACTTCTACGAGATATGCAAGAAGAAGACAATATACATCGGTGAGGACGAACTCATCGTTGGAGAGCGCGGTCCAAAGCCAAAGGCTGTACCCACGTTCCCGGAACTGACCTGCCACACGGTGGAGGATTTGCACACGCTCAACACACGCGAGCTGCAGCCCTATTTCATTTCCGAGGAGGATATCGCCACCTACGAACGCGAGGTGATACCCTACTGGCAGGGACGCACCCAGAGAGAGCGCATCTTCTCGCATGTGTCGAAGGAATGGGAGGAGGCGTATCATGCAGGAGTGTTCACGGAATTCATGGAACAGAGAGCCGGGGGACACACAGCGATGGACGGCAAGATGTATCAGCGCGGTCTGCTCGACTGCAAGAAACGCATTGCGGAGCGCATAGCATCGCTGGACTACATCAACGACCCGCTGGCTACCGACAAGCAGCAGGAATTGGAGGCTATGGACATCTCGTGCGACGCCGCCATACTGTTTGCGGAGCGCCATGCAGAGCTGGCAGAGAAGATGGCGGCCGAGACAAAGGATGAGAAGCGCAGGATGGAGCTGCAGAAGATAGCCGACGTGTGCCGCTGGGTTCCCGCACATGCTCCGAGGAATATTCAGGAAGCAATACAGATGTACTGGTTTGTGCATCTGGGCACAGTGACCGAGCTCAACGGCTGGGACTGCATGAATCCCGGACATATCGACCAGCATCTGTGGCCGTTCTACAAGAAGGGTATCGAGGACGGTACGCTGACACGCGAGAAGGCAAAGGAGCTCATCAGCTGCTTCTGGATTAAGTTCAACAACCAGCCGGCACCCCCGAAGGTGGGAGTGACGGCACTGGAGAGCGGTACGTACAACGACTTCACGAATATCAATATAGGAGGTATTGACCGCTATGGAAGGAATGCCGTGAACGAGATATCGTACATGATACTGGAAGTGCAGGAAGAACTGCACGAATTGCAGCCCGGACTCTCGGTACACATTGCGAAGGTGACGCCGGACGATTTCATCCTGGCTGCCACGAAGGTGATACGCCAGGGACACGGATATCCGTCGGTGTTCAACCCCGACACCTACACCAAGGAACTCATGCGCCAGGGCAAGAGCCGCGAGGATGCCAACGAGGGCGGTTGCTCGGGATGCATCGAGGTGGGAGCTTTCGGCAAGGAGGCATATATCCTCACGGGATATCTCAACACGCCCAAGATACTGGAGATAACGCTCAACAACGGTCTCGACCCTGTGAGCGGCAAGAAACTGGGACTGGAGACGGGCGATCCGCGCACTTTCACGTCGTACGAGCAGCTCTATGAGGCATACCACAAGCAGATGCTCTACTTCGTGAACATGAAGCTGTCGGTGAACAACTACATCGAACGTATGTTCTCGCTCTATGCGCCGGCCACGTTCCTCTCGCTCTTCATCGACGACTGCATCGAGAAAGGACAGGACTACTATAGCGGCGGTGCGCGCTACAACACGACATACATACAGTGCACGGGACTGGGCACCACGACAGACTGTCTCTCCACCATCAAGATGCACGTCTTCGACACGGGACGCTACACGATGGACGAGCTTCTCAAGGCCGTTGCCGCCAACTGGGAAGGCGAGGAGAAAATGCGACAGTATATCATCAACCACACACCGTTCTTCGGTAACGACAACGATGAGGCTGATGCCATTGCCGTGAAGGTGTATGACGACCTCGTGGATGCCATCGAAGGGCATCCCAATACCCGAGGGGGCAAGACACAGCTCAATATGCTCTCAACCACCTGTCACAACTATTTCGGTTCGGTGTGCGGAGCCAGCGTGAACGGCCGTATGGCGCACTTTGCCATCTCCGACGGCACATCGCCGGCTCACGGAGCAGACACGCAGGGACCCACGAGTGTGGTGAAGAGTCTTGGAAAACTGGATCAGACGAAGTCGGGCGGCACATTGCTCAACGTGCGTTTCGTACCGGAGATGATGAAGAGCGAGGAGGACCTCAGGAAACTGGGCAGTCTCATCCGCACGTATTTCAATCTGGGCGGACATCACATACAGTTCAATGTGGTGGATACGGAAACACTGCACGACGCACAGAAGCATCCGGAGCGCTACCGCGACCTGTTGGTGCGCGTGGCCGGCTACAGCGACTACTTCAATGATATGACGCCGCAGTTGCAGAACGAGATTATCGCGCGCACGGAGAATGAGGCTTTTTGACGTAAAACGTTTTGCCATACACGACGGTCCGGGAATACGCACTACGCTGTTTATGAAGGGTTGTCCCCTGCATTGCGTGTGGTGTCATAATCCGGAGGGGATAAGCTACGAACCCACGCGGCTCTTCACGGCATCGAAGTGTATCCACTGTGGGGCACATGAGACGGAGGGTGTGGATGCCTGTCCCACTCTCGCTTTGCAGGTGGCCGGCAAGGACTGGACGCTGGAGGAGATACTCAAGACGGTGGAGAAGGAGAGACTGGTGATGGAGGAATCGGGCGGCGGTGTGACGTTGTGCGGCGGCGAACCGCTCATGCATCCGGAGGCTCTCGTCGAGGTGCTGGAGGCACTGGGGAAGAAGGGATTCCACCGCACTGTGGACACTACATTGTATGCTTCGTGGGAGACGGTGGAGCACGTAATGGCTCATGCCGAGCTCTTCATGGTGGACCTCAAACACATGGACTCTGCGCAGCATGAGAAATACACGGGTGTGGGCAACGAACTGATTCTGGAAAATATACAGCGTTTCTCTGCAATGAAGCAGCGTCCGCAGCTGTGGATACGTATTCCGCTCATCGCGGGAGTGAACAACGATGAGGAGAATCTGAAGAAGACAGCAGCCTTTATATCATCGCTGCCGTCGCTGCCGGAGCAGGTGAATCTGCTGCCGTATCACGATGTGGGGAAGGCAAAACACACCCGTATGGGTACGAAATACAATCCGAAGGGCTATGAGATGAGTGTGCCCACAGAGGAGCAGCTCGCTCAGGCTCAGGAAATATTCAGCAGACATGGCATCTCAACAATCATCGGCGGATAGGCTGGCGCTGTTGCGCTCCTGGATGAAGGAGCAGGGACGGCAGGTCATCGTGGTTCCTACGGAGGATCCGCACGGTTCGGAATATGTGCCGGCCCACTGGAAGACAAGGGAGTGGCTCACGGGTTTCACGGGGAGTGCGGGTACGGCGGTGGTGACTCAGGATGAGGCCTGCCTCTGGACGGATTCGCGCTACTGGCTCGCAGCAGAGGAGCAGTTGGAGGGAAGCGGTTTTTCTCTGAAGAAAGACCTCGTGGACGAAACAATAGGGGAATGGCTGCAGCAACGCAGACTCACGGCGCAATACCTCACGGAGAAGGAAATAGACGCCCTGTGGGAAGAGCGCCCGGCTTTGCCGCTGTCGCAGATAGAACTTGTGCCGCTGGAGCTGGCGGGAGAGAGTGCGGAGAACAAACTTTTGCGTCTGCTCTCGTGGATGAAGGAGAACAGTCGGCAGGAATGCCTCGTATCGTCGCTGGCGGAGATAGGATGGCTGCTCAATATGAGAGGTGACGATATTCCCTACACACCAGTTTTTGTGAGTTATCTCCTTGTGAGAGAGAGCGGTGCTCATGTGCTCTATGTGAGCGATAAGCAGGTGAATCCCGAAGTGGAGGCTTACCTGAAAGGGCTTGGTATTTCGGTGAAGCCTTACGAACAGGCGCCGGCGCATCTCAAGGGCGAGACACCGATTCCGTATTGGAGGGCTGTGAAGAATGACACGGAGCAGAAGGGCTATCGCGAAGCACATATCAGGGACGGCATTGCGATGGTGAGATTCTTGCGTATGATAGACGAGGCGGATGTCACGCAGTGGACGGAGATATCTGCCGACAGGATGCTGACAGCACTCAGGGCGGAGCAACTGGGTTTCCGGGGTCTTTCTTTTGAGACAATCAGTGCCTACGGTGCTCACGGGGCGGTGGTACACTATGAACCCACTCCCGAGACAGACATTCCGCTTGCACCGCGCAGTTTCCTGCTTCTTGACAGCGGAGGACACTACGACTGTGGCAGTACGGACATCACGCGCACCATACCTCTCGGACCTCTTACGGAAGAGGAGTGTCGCGTGTACACCCTCGTGCTGAAGGGGCATCTGCAACTCCAGAATGCAGTTTTCCCGGAAGGAACGTGCGGCTTGCAGCTCGACACACTGGCACGAATGGCAATGTGGCGAGAGGGTCACGACTACGGTCACGGCACGGGACACGGGGTGGGGCACAGGCTGGAGATACACGAGGGGCCTTGCCAATTCCGCAAGAATGTGCGCCCCGACACCGTGGCCCCTCTTCATGCAGGACAGACGATGACAGACGAACCTGGTATTTATCTTGCCGGGCGTTTCGGTGTGCGCCACGAGAACACAATGCTCATACGTCCCGCAGAGGTGGAGGCATATCCCGGAGGGCAGGGAGGACGGTTCCTGTGCTTCGAACCTTTGACGATGTGTCCTTACGACAAGCGTCCCATAGTGAAGGAACTTCTTATGCCAGAGGAAATATCCTGGCTCAATGCATATCATGAGAAGGTGCGGGAGACGCTCCTTCCACGACTCACAGATTCTGACGACCGCGCATGGCTAATATCCGCCACATCAGTTCTATAGAAGACGGGAATATCGCTGTGTATTCACGTCTCACGGAGGCGCAGCTTCGTAACGAGTTGCACCCGGGACGGGGACTTTTTATTGCAGAAAGTCCCAAGGTGATACGCGTGGCGATGGAAGCGGGCTACGTGCCTGAGAGCATACTGTGCGAGGAACGTCATATAGAGGGCGATGCAAAGGATATTATCGGGCGTCTGAATGATGTCACGGTGTATACCGGTTCGCGCGAACTTTTGGCAAAACTCACGGGCTATACTCTCACGCGCGGTGTGTTGGCTGCAATGCGCCGTCCGTCGCTGCCGTCAGTGCGTGAAGTGTGTGAGAAGGCACATCGCCTGTGCATAATAGATGCGGTGTGCGATTCTACCAATGTGGGTGCAATCTTCCGCAGTGCTGCGGCTCTGGGGATGGACGGTGTTCTGCTTACACACGATTCATGTGATCCTCTCAACCGACGTGCAGTGCGGGTGTCGATGGGAACGGTATTTCTGGTGCCCTGGACTTGGATAGATGATATAGAGGAAGTGCATGACTACGGATTCAAAACCGCTGCGATGGCGCTGACGGACGAAAGCGTTTCGCTCGACAGTCCTGTGCTACGTGATGTGGAACGCATTGCTCTTATCATGGGTACGGAGGGTGACGGTTTGCCCAGGAGTGTGATATCTTCCGCAGACTACACGGTGCGTATTCCGATGCACCACGGAGTGGATTCGTTGAATGTCGCTGCAGCATCTGCTGTGGCTTTTTGGGAACTGAGAAAGAAATGACGCTGTCTGTAATCATACCATCGCGCGACATGCCATGTTATCCATTGGTGGAAGAACTTCATCGACAGCTCACTTCAAGTAAAGTGGATGATTGGGAGATTATTGTAGCAGACGATGGCAGCGATAGTATAGAGGCTAAATATAGTTTTGATAAAGCACGTCAGTTGCCTTGCGTGCGCTGGGAAGTTTTGTCTAAAAGTCGCAACCGTGGGGAAATGCGTAATCGACTTCCAGGTCTGGCTCGCTATGAGTGGTTGCTGGAGATTAACAGCAATGTGATGCCTGTTTCCAAGGATTTTATTTCCTCTTATGTTGTGGAGATACAGAAGAACGTAGATGTGGTGTGTGGTGGAGTGACATCGATGTATATTGCTGGAAATCTCAGGGCGATGGATGAGAGCGATTATGCTAAACGCCATAGTAGTGAGGAACGTAATTCTAATCCCTTTCTTTCTTTTCGTAACACTAATGTTTTGGCAAGGAAGGATGTATATTCCAAAGTGCGCTATGATGAGAGTATCAGAGAATATGGTTACGAGGATCTGGCCTTTGGTGCTGTATTGAAACGGGCGGGCATGATTGTGCACTATATAGATAATCCGGTGAAATATGTTCTTGATGAGAGCAATGCAACATATGTAGAGAAGACAGAGACCGCTCTGCATACACTGAGCCGTCTGTCTGCTGAGCAACAATCGCTCTCCGTTTTACATCGTTGGGCAGAGACGTTGAGATGTTGCGGACTATCCGGGGTCGTTGTATTGTGGCACTATTTGTTTTCAACGATTGAGCGCAAGAGTCTTTGTGGGCATCATCCGCGACTTTGGGTGTTTAGAATTTATAAATTGGGTTACTATCTCTCGCTCACATGAAGTTGCTATATGTCATAGAACACCTGTCGGTGAAGGGTGGGTTGGAGCGCATCCTCACGTCGAAGATAAATGCTTTGGCGGAGCGAGGGCACGAGGTGGTGCTGCTGACAGTTTGGAAGGAAAATAAAGCGATGGCTTTTCCAATAGATGACAGAGTAAGGCACTATTGTCTGGATATAAACTGTCCTGACAATTTGTTTGCATATCCGCTGACGTTGGTTCGGGTGCTTCGCCGCTTTAACCATATAGTGAAAACAATACACCCGGATGTTACTGTCCTTTTTCGTGCGATGGGAGCGTGGATAGCAGGATGGACATCGTGGAAGGGACGTATGATTTTCGAGTCACACGGTGCGCGCTGGAGTAATAATCATCTTTGGTTGTATCCCCGTATGGAACGCCGCGTGGAAAGCGTTGTATGTCTCACTAAGGGGGATGCGCAAGAATATAAGAGGGCACATCGTGTGGAGGTTATTCCCAATTTCACAGATATTATTCCTGCCGGAGAACCGGATTACAATGCCCGCCACGTTATCTTTGTGGGCAGGAGATGCCCGGAGAAGAATATAGAGCGGTTGGAGCGTCTGTGGGCTCGTATACGATATACACATCCGGATTGGACGCTGGATTGTCACAATGCTACCGAGGATATGCCTTCGGCCTATAGACAAGCCAGTATTCAGGTGATGACATCTCGCAGCGAGGGATTCCCGATGAGTTTGATAGAAGGTCAGAAGTGCGGTTTGCCATGTGTGGCTTTCGATTGCAAATACGGTCCGGAAGATATCATAGTAGACGGGAAGACGGGTTATTTGATACCTTATTCAGATGATGAGGCTTTCATCAAATGTCTCACACGTTTAATGGACGATGAATCTCTACGACGTTGTATGGGACAAGAAGCAGCGCATCTTTCGTGCCGTTTCGATAAAGAGAAAATAATAGACGAATGGGAACACTTTCTGTCATAATACCGGTTTATCGCGTTGAGAGCACGCTGAACCGTTGTCTGGAGAGTGTGACTCGTCAGACTTTTCGCGACTTGGATATTATCCTTGTGGATGACGGCAGTCCTGATATCTGTCCTGCACTTTGTGACGAATGGGCCGAAAGAGACTGCAGAATCAAGGTGATTCATCAGGAGAACGCTGGATTGTCTTCTGCTCGTAACGCGGGATTGACGGCAGTGACGGGAGAGTGGGTGACCTTTGTCGACAGTGATGATTATATCGATGAGACCACTTATGAGGCTGTGTTCCGTTTTCTGGGCGATGTGTCGGATTCCAACCGGATAGATATGGTGGAGTTTCCCGTAGAATACGGAGGGAAACGTATAAAGGATCCAGCGCCAACAGGCATCTCACGACTGAATGGCAGAGTGGGTGAGTATTGGCTTACTCATCGTCAGTGGGAACGTTGTGCAGTGTGGAACAAAGTTTTTCGTCGCACTTTGTTTGAGGGACTCAGATTTCCGGAAGGAAAGAATTATGAAGACATTTATCTTTTGCCATCGCTGATGATGAAAATGCGTTCAGTGGCAACAATCCCCTATGGACGCTATCACTATATGCCAAATTCGGAGGGTATATGTCGCACGCCGTCCGTTGACAGTATGACATTAGCAATCAGTAATCATCTCCGGGCAGCTCGTATATTAGGGATTGAACTAGATGACGCATGGTATATGGCTCTTGTCAATATGCATATCACGTTGTGGCGAGTTGGTGGAAGAGAAGCGTTGCTTCCTTCGCGCAGAGTGAATCCCTTCCGCCTTACTGGGTGGCGAGTGATGGTGAAAGCTGTTGTACTGGATATCTTAGGATTAAGAAACCTGTTGCATTTATGGCGATGAGGATACTGCTTCTTGGCGAATACAGTAACGTGCACGCGACGTTGGCTCAGGGACTGCGGTTTTTAGGTCACGAGGTGTGTGTGGTTTCCGACGGCGACGGGTGGAAGGATTATCCCCGTGATATAGACCTTCATCGCGAACAGGGTTTCTTTGCACGTCTTTCTTTTTTGTGGCGACTTGTGAAGGCATTACCCAGAATGTGCGGATATGATGTAGTACAAATTATCAATCCTGTGTTCCTTCCTCTGAAGGCAGAACGTATGATGTCTATATACCGTTATCTGCGTCGCTATAACGGCAAGATGATAATGGGCGCTCACGGTTTGGATTATTACTGGGCGAGCGTGAATCACGACGTGCGTCCGATGCGCTATAGCGATTTTAATATAGGAGATGCTCCGCGCACAGATGCTGTGGCGATGAGCGACTATAATACGTGGGTAGGTACGGCACATGAAACGCTTACCCGTCAGATAGCTCATGATGCAGATGCAATCGTTGCCGGTCTTTATGAGTATTATATCACTTATCAGATTGCCGAACGGGGAACCTTTGTTCCAAAGACGACCTATATACCTCTTCCGGTAAAGATCTCCGTGCAACAGCCATTGCGTCAGAAATCGGACAAGTTGCGTATGTTCCTGGGAATAAGCAAAGGGCGTTCGGCATACAAGGGAACGGATATTATGCTTTCTGCCGCCCGCGAGATAGAGGAAAAATATCCAGGTAGAGTAATATTACGTGTTGTAGAGGGATTGCCTTTTACGGAATATCAGCGGGCAATGGATGACAGCGATGTGCTCATTGACCAGCTTTACGGTTACACTCCGGCGATGAATGCCTTACTCGCGATGTCGAAAGGTATCATCGTGGTCGGTGGGGGAGAACCGGAGCACTATGATTTTCTTGGGGAGAAATCACTGCGTCCCATAGTTAATGTGGAACCGACAAGAGAGAGTGTCTACAAGGCACTGGAACACCTTGTGCTTCATCCCGAAAAGATAGAATCCATGCAACGGCAGTCGGTAGAATACGTCCGTCATCACCATGACTATATCACTGTTGCCCGACAGTACGATAAACTGTATAAGGACTTATTGGCCTAAATTGTAAGGGCAACGGTGAGACCGAGCAGGAGAGCCATTATCAGCAGGTAGAATGCGGTCTTGGATTCCATGCGGAAATTATAGCGTATACCGTATGTTGTAAGTAAGATGATGGCATCGGCAATGCCGGAGGCCGACAATGCAATGCCACAACCCAAGAGTCCGTACCATTTATATCCCAACCAGATGAAAAGACCGGCAAGGAGATTGGATATCACCTCCATGACGAGGTAGATGACACTTTCCCCGCGGGCAAGAGAGAGATATGCCAGCGGGAGGTTTATGGAGCGAAGATAGACAAAGAATACTCCCATTGTGGCCATAGGAGTTGCGAGTAGGAAATCCGAAGAAAACAGTAGGCGGATGAGCCACGGCATGAAGACGGTCATCAGGCAGAGGAGCGGTCCCACTATCAGGCAACATACTTGTATTTGTTGATTGACGGCATAATTGCGGTTCTCAAGGCTGCTGTTGATGGCAGAGAGGCGAGGGAAGTAGTCGTTCTCCAATGCTACGAAGGCAACGCCTGCATAAGTAAGAATCATACTGTAGGCGGCTTTGTAGAGACCGATTTCACTTTCTGTTGAAAGTATGTGATAGACGAAACTGGTACAGAGAGCAGTTGTGATGGATGCCAACATGTAAGGCACTCCGAGATATATAAGAGGGAGCCCTTTACGGAAAACAGTAAGTTGGGTTGGGCGCACCTTATACGGGAATAACCGCAAGGAATAGTATGCGTGCACACCAACAACCATCCATCCGCATATTACAAGCGAAATGGCAACACCACGCACACCCCAAAGCCAGAAGAATGGTGCTGTGCATAATATTGTACCGAAAGCAGCGAGAGTTTCTACAGTGGCAACACTCTTGAGTTGGCGTGTGCCTTTAAGAATTGCGCATTCGGCAGCCTCCATAGGTAAACTCATCACGTAAAGACTCAAGAGCATAATCTCGAGCAGATGACTTTGACCGGTTTTTGAAAAGAAATACCTATCCAGAAGCCAAGCTCCGCCCAGACACAGCAAACCACCGAGAATGGAAGCTGCAAAGGCCCACGTACGGATAATCATGACAAGATTGGACACAGACTGTTGGTCTTCGTTCTCGTATGCTTCTGCCAGATTCCGTGTACTGCTGAACGGAACGCCCATATTGGTGGCAGAATAGATGATTTCTCCGATGTTCTGGAATACAGCATTCAACCCCATACCTGCAGAGCCGAGAAGGATGGCTGCAAGTTTGTTGCGTATGAGACTGGCGAGGGCCTTTATAGCCTGCACTCCGCCAAAGACACCTGTGTACTTGAGTACGTAAGAAAGTGAAACGCGACTAGCCAAGAGCGCTGATGTTTAAGGGATTGTCAATCTTGCGTCCCTCGCTGGTATAGACATATTCTAGTCGCTCCTTGTATATCTGCTCTACCTTCGGACGAACGAGTTTCATGGTGGAATTTATCATGTGATTCTGTTCCGAGAAAGGTTCACTGAGAACAGCAAATGTGCCTGGCAGCCAACGTTCGGGGAACTGACCATAGAAGGCACCGCCTTTTAAGAACTGTCGTATCTCCTTGTCTATTTCCTGAAGGGCATCGCGGCGTCCTTGCTCTGTAGTGAGATCGAAGCCCATCTTCTTTAGTTTGTCCTTAGCAGGGACAATAAGGGCTGAGGTGATAGGACTCTGGTTGTTGTAAAGCATTATCTGTTCTATGGCTTCGCAGTGCTGCACCAACGACTCTTCGATGCCCTCAGGAGAATATTTCTCACCGTCGGAGGAGATGAGCAGGCTCTTGAAACGCCCCTTGACATAGAGAAGTCCCTCGTGGGACATATATCCGAGGTCGCCGGTATAGAGCCATCCGTCTTTTATTGTGTCAGCAGTAGCTTCGGGATTCTTCCAATATCCGGCCATCACATTCTCTCCCTTTACCACTATTTCGCCCATTTCTCCCTGTGGTAGTATCTTGCCGTTGCTGTCGCAGATGCGCACCTCAATAGGTTCTACGAGTCGACCGGAAGAGCCGAAACGATAGCAGTAACTGGTGTTGGTGGATATCACAGGAGTGGCCTCGGAGAGTCCGTATCCTTGGAACATCGGCAGTCCTATTCCGATATAGAAGTGTTGCAGGTCTTTGTCGAGCAGAGCTCCACCGCCTACGAAGAAACGCATATTCCCTCCGAAACCGGCTCGCACCTTATTGAAAAGAATTTGATCAAACAGCCAGACGAGGGGGCGCAGCAGCCATCTCAGTCCCTTCCAGTCGAGGTTGCTCTCGCCGAAGTAGCATTGGCGCACAGTCTTGCCCCATTCGAAGAGTCTTACGGCAGTCTTTCCCTGTTTCTGTATACCACCCTCGATGTTCTTCTTGAAACTCTTAGCCAAAGCGGGTACGGAGAGTATGAAGTCGGGAGCAATCTCCTTGATGTTTACGGGTATATTTTTCAGCGTTTCCATCGGTGTGCGTCCTACTTGTACGGTGGCGCAGGAAGCACCGCGCTCCATCATGCAATAAAAACCGCAAACATGGGCGAAACAATGGTCAAGCGGCAGAATGATGAGTGTGCGCCATTTGTCATCGATGTGAATACGCGAGAGACATTGTTCCACATTCGCCGTGTAGTTGCGGTGTGTGAGACATACGCCTTTAGGATCCGCGGTGGTGCCGCTGGTGTAGGTGATGGTGGCCAGAGTGTCGTTCTCTATTGCGCGACCCACGGAGAGGAACTTCTCAAGGCCGTTATTTTCAATGAAGTCGTCGCCCTTATGCATCACATCACCCACGAAAACCTCTTTTGGTTCGTATTCAACCTGTTTATCCAGTACGATGACACGCTCCACCTTGGGCAATTTTGCGATTATACCGCGTATCTTGCGCAGTTGGTTGCCACTTACGATGATATAGCGGCATTCGCTGTGCTCCAGACGGAACAACAGGTCGCCAGCCTCCTCAAGTTTTATGGAGAGGGGCACATTCACCGCGCCGGCATAGAACATTGCCAGTTCGGATATGATCCACAAATTGCGCCCTTCGGACAGCAGCGCCATGTTGTCGTGAGGCTTCACGCCGAGAGCCTGCAGTCCTGCGCCCAGGCGGTAAACCTCGCACTGCGTTTCCCTGTATGTGATTCGAGTCCACTCTTTACCTATTTTCTCCAAGAGAAATGTGTTGTCTGGGAAGGTGGATACTGAATGCTCGAAGGCATCTATTATGGTTTTCTTCATATGTCGAGGTACGAATCTTTGAATCCGAGGAAGTAGAGCACGCCGTCAAGACCGATGGTGTTGATGCTTTGTTTTGCGTCGGCTACAACTCGTGGCTTTGCGTGGAAGGCGATGCCCAAACCAGCAAGGGAGAGCATCGGCAGGTCGTTAGCGCCGTCGCCCACAGCAATGGTTTGTGCCAAATCCACTTTTTCCACCTGGGCGATGAGGCGAAGGAGTTCTGCCTTGCGCGTGCCGTCAACGATGTCGCCTACGTAGCGTCCCGTGAGTTTACCGTCTTCTCCCACTTCCAGCTCATTGGCATATACGTAGTCGATGCCGAGCTTCTTTTGCAGATATTCGCCGAAAAAGGTAAATCCACCGGAAAGTATGGCAATCTTGTAACCGTATTTCTTGAGCACAGCCATTAGTCGTTCTGCGCCTTCCGTTATGGGCAGATGTTCTGCGATATCCTGCATGACGGACACATCCAGTCCCTTGAGTAGTGCCACGCGCTCGGTGAACGATTCCTTGAAATCAATCTCGCCTCGCATGGCTCTCTCTGTGATGGCTGCCACCTTTTCACCCACACCGTGACGTGCTGCCAGTTCATCGATACATTCTGCCTGAATCAGCGTGGAATCCATATCAAAGCATATGAGTCGGCGCATGCGTCGATACATGTTGTCCTGCTGGAACGAGCAGTCCATAGCCATCTTGCTACTCATCTTGAGCAGTTCGCGCTGCATCTCGCCGCGGTCTCGCGGGGTGCCTCGCAGGGAGAACTCGATGCAAGCCTTGTTGCGCGTGGCGTTCGGGTCCTCCGCGTTTTCGTCAAGTGGCGGACGGCCGGTGAGTCGGCGTATGGAGTCAATGTTAAGATCTTGTGCTGCAATCACCTTTGTCACGGCCTCTATCTGGCGTGCCTCGAGGCGTCTGCCCAGCACGGTGAGTATGTAACGGTTTTTGCCCTGGCGTCCCACCCAAGCGTTGTAGTCGTCGTCGGAGACAGGGAAGAAACGCACGTTGACACCCAATTCTGCAGTCTTGAACAGCACGTTCTTCATCAAGGGACCGCTGTTCTGTTCATCCACGCGAATGAGAAGTCCGAGGGATAGCGTCTTATGGATGTCGGCTTGTCCGATATCCATGATGTCGGCATCGTATTGGGCAAGTATGCCCATGATGCTTGCGGTGAGTCCCGGACGGTCTTCACCAGTGATTCGGATGAGAATGAGTTCCTGAGCCATGATGTGTGGTTTTATTTTGGCGGCAAAGATACGAAAAAAAAATGAAATAGCAATCTTTTTGCAGTCCGTTGATGCCGAACATCTCTTCTTTGGTAAAATTGTGCTTATCTCCGTAAACAAGTACCGAAGAGATAGGACTCTTGTGTGAGTCCGATGTCACTTTTCTACTTCACTTTGTTGGCACGGAGGCGAACGATACGGATGCCGGTTTGTGTGGGATGCTGGTGCATGTAGTTGAAGAGAGTGAGAGGTTCCACCACCACTTTCTTGCGTATCTGCGAAGCATTGAGAAGATGCAGTTTCCCATCGCGTCCCCACACAGCAATACCGAGGTGGGAGCAGTCGAGACCTTCCTTTGAGGTGGTGATGACAAGGATGTCGCCGCTCTCGATGAATCCGAGTGTTTTTGCATCTTTGCCCACTTCGCTCTTGGGCAGATAGTACACCGTATGATTGCTGCTCGTCTTTTCGTGCTCGCTGATGAGACGCTGCGCTGCGCGGTCGTCCTTCAGCATGGGATATGCATTCACGTGGCGAGACATATAATTAAGGTGCAGCGTCATTGGGAGAGCGTTCGCTGTGGGACGAATCTCCTGCACAAGTCCCATCTGTGCATTACTCTCTATCCACCATTGGAAGTAATGGTTTCGGGAGGCGTAACCGTCAATCTGTCCAAGATGATAACGTATGCGTTGGAGGTTTTTTTTGAAGTCAGCGAACGATGTGGAACCCTCGCGGGTGGTGAGAGTGAGGGCGGAGACGGTTTCAACGAAAGTGGTGCAATCCATTGCGCGGAGGTTGACAACGAGTTGCTCCGTGGGATTTATTTCGAGAGTCTTTGCCTTGTAGGGAGTGCCGATAAACTCCTTTCCGTACCACAACATGAGGTTTGCATCCTTCTCGAGGGCGCATCCCCGCTGTAGCAGGTCTACGACACGTAAAGAGTCGCTCTCTGCATTAGCTATGCACCAGGGCATAACCGACAAGACGATCATAACGACCGCCCTGCTCGCGGTAGTAAAGGAGGATTTGATATTCATTCTCTGTCTGGTAGAAACTTCCCATCGTGCGACTCGTACTACCGTTGCTTTGTATATATTCGTAATTGTAGTAGCCCTGCTTCATAAGAACCGCTTTCTCGTAGATACCAAGTTGGTCATCATAGTCCATGCGGTATTGTTCGCTTTTTTCTCCTTGCGTCCATTGACCGGAGACATAAACATCACCGGAGTTAGTCAGTGGAGTGGTCTTGAGTATGAAGTGGACAATAACATATTCAGCCATAATATCATTGTCCTCGTCCCAGTTACGACGGATGACGAAGGCCCCGTTCTGATCCTCATCGCTAATATAAGCGCGGGCGGGGCGGTCTTCATTGAGAGTGATGTGCCACCAGGGGTCGTACCAGCGTATGTAGTCGATACCAAGTCCGGGTTTGTGAACGTCGAGCAGTTCGAATTTGTGGAACTCGTTGCCGGCCTCAAAGATGAGACCTCGATGATGACTGAACTCTATTCCCGTGGCTTTCCTGATATTCGGGTAGATGCCCTCTACGCGTTCATTCCAATGACGATTCTGAATCACACGCATGTAGAGCTGCTCGTCAACATCCACTACGCGCACTCCATTATAGTTCACACCGATGGTAAGTTGATGGTGGTTCTTCTGGAAGTCGATGTCCGTATTGGAGGAACAACCGACGGAAATGGGCATCACCTTGTCTACCACACAAAACTGTACCTCGACTATACACTCGTCGTCTTCACATATTTCCAGTTTGTAGTTGCCGGAAAGGCGCGGTCGGACATCCTTATTAGGTATGGAAAGCTGGTAGTGGGTGTAGAGTTGCGAAGTATTGAAACTAGTGCGGTAATCTTCCACGGGCAGGTTGTTTACGCCCGAGAGCCAGTCGCTCTCAAAGAGCTCTGTCGAGGGTTCCCAAATTTTGTCGCAATGCTGGAGACGGTAGGTGTAACGGTGGTAGGTATGGGACAACTGGTCCCAGCCGATATTCAGTACAGAGTTACCGTTGAGGGATATGACGGGCGGCAGAGTTATGTCGTCGTTCACCTTCACCTGCAACGTGCGTATACTCTCGTCCATTATTGTGTGGTGCTGGGCGAGAAGCGACAGGGAATTGAAGACCCAGAGGGCTGTTAGCAAAGTCCTAATTCGTGCCATTCACGCGCTATTGCCCTGCAGTCGGCGGTTGCCTTATCGAGTTCTACCTCGTATTCGTCGCAGAGGGCTTTCGCCATATCCTCCACGGAAAACTCTTTGCCGACAACGGCTTTCCAGATTGTGGCAGCGCTCTCGTTGAGGGCAATCAAGGTGGAGAAGTTGATGTTCTCTTCTCCGTAGGCGATGATTACATTCTCGCCGCAAATCTCTCGCAGTTCAAATCCGTCTTTTATTTTCATATCAGATGTAGTTTGCGTAATAAACTGTATAATTTCAACAAGGGATAGCGCAGAGGAAGCAGTTTTCTCCACAGTTTCACGGCTCGGCGTGTCGTCTTGCTGGTGGCCGAGAAGGAAAGGCTGGGATGGAGATAGCGGGTTACGATGCCGCAGATGTCTTCCGTGCGGCAGGTCTCCGTGCCTTTGATGTTGCCGTCACCCATGAGTGTCACAGCGTTGCCGTTGATGTCAATGATGCGATGCAGCACATAGGTGTTTTCCCGGATTTCAGCCAATACGGCATCGCCGGGTGCGAGCGGGGCAGTTATAGGGGCGAGTATCACGCGGTCTCTCTTGTCCTCAAGGAAAGGCCGCATGCTACGTCCCTTCACGGAAATGGTGCAGGTGTGTCCCTCCCGCAGAGCTTTCTTTACGGCTCCTAGGAGAATGTCGTTGGGTATCTCAAGAATCTTGTATGACGGCATTGTGACAGACAATTGCGGCTTCCTTGTCGGGGCGGCATTCCAGTTCCCATAGTCGGGTGGCGGAAATCAGTTTGGTGAGCGACGAACACACAGAGGTGTAGATGCGCTTGTCCCATTTCATGTTGTTACATGCGGGCAGCATCATAGTGAATGCCTCAATAGGCGACAGGCGGTGGATAATATTCTCTGGGCCTCGCTGAATACGTATAATTCCACCAATAGGGGCATTTATGTTCCGATAACATGGTGTCTTCCCGCTCCAGGGACTTCCGTAGACTATAGCCTGTCCGTTGATGATGCGTATAATAGGGTTGTCGTCGTTCATCAGGTCGCAGTCGGGGATGTTTTTGTACCAGAGATACGTATGTGTGCTTTTTCCCGTACCGCTTGGTGCCGTCATCAAATAGCCTTTGCCGGCGTGACGTATCACGCTGGAGTGGACGAGCAAAGTGTCGTCCTCGCAAAGAGAAAAGGAGTAGGCGAGCATCATACTGTTGTTGAGACCGAAACGACGATTCTCTATATGTGGAGATGTGAGCATCACTCTTGATTGGCGGAACTTGTTTCCGGCAATCAGCTTGACGCAAAGTTCGTCCTGAGGATTGTAGATGAGGAACTGATATGTGTTGTCATCCCGGCGATACACCACGTAGTCGTTACCGCCGCAGTCGAAAACCCCTATTTTATGGGCATTGTCATCCCAGTCGTCAAGGCACGATACGACATCGACGCAGAAACGGTCTTCTCTTTCGTCGTCAGGGGCAATGCGGAAGTTGTCGAAATTGGCCAGAAGAGGTTCTTTTTCCTTCTCTTCATAACGTATCTTCAGGGGGTGTCCTGCCACACAATATCTTTCTGTTTCCATCTCCGTAACAGTTTCAAAATACTATTGTTCCTCAAACGGATTCGTGGGCTCGTGACTTTCCCATTCCTCCGGGAAGAATGTGAAAAGCTCCTTGGGCATTCGCATTATTGTGAAGGATTCGGAATCCAGATATCCCTGGCGCACTTTTTCGCGCTTGCGCTCCATCTTTTTTTTGCTCTTGCCGAAGAATACCACACAGGTGGTGTTGGGCAGATTGTATTTCTCCTCCAGAAGGTTTCTCAACTGAAGGGCATAGAGGCTGCGGTCGTAGAGAAACCCGGTGCTTGTTTCAATATATACCGGAGTAACGGGATGTACCTCGGTGAGATAGGCAATTGAATCCGTGAATGAAACTCCGACACCGAACATGTATACCGTGCACGACTTGGGTTTCGCTGCCACGGTTATACACAATGTCAGAACAAACAGGATGGAAAGTATATGTCTCATCGTCTATAGTAAGCTATGGATTTGCGCGCAAAGATACGAAAAAAAGTGGACAAAGCCCACTTTTTCCCGTATTATTGTGTTGAAGTGATGGCATTTTGATATGGTGTTACACCTTCTTCGTGTTCTGCTGGTCGGAGTCGAGCGTGACTTTTACGGTATATTGTTTACGATCCCGGAGATATGTGATAACAATCTTGTCACCGGGGCGATGACGTGCGATAACCTCCTGCAATTCGCTCATTTTGTTCACGTCACGACTGTCCACTTTCGTAATGATATCGCCTCGCTGCAATCCAGCCTCATCAGCTGCACTACCGTCCACGACACGCTCCACCCACACACCGGTGAGCGTCCCTAGATCCACTTCATTCCCGCGTGCCTTCTCGCTGTCAAGATGGTTTGTGACATCGCCGCCGCGTATGCCAAGGATGGCGCGCTGCACGCTACCGTAGGCTTTCAGGTCCTCAACGACGTGGTTCATAATGCTTGTCGGAATGGCAAAACCGTAGCCTGCGTAACTGCCTGTCTGGGAATAGAGCATCGCATTGATACCCACGAGTTCGCCGTCCTCGTTGACAAGAGCTCCTCCGGAGTTGCCTGCATTGATGGCTGCATCGGTTTGAATAAAGCTCTCTATACCGTTGGCGCCCAGCGAACGTGCTTTTGCAGAAACGATGCCCGCCGTGACAGTGCTGGTGAGGTTGAATGGATTGCCGACAGCCAGTACCCATTGGCCGACTTTGAGTTTGTCGGAATCACCGATGGGCAGAGTGGGAAGGTCCTTGCCCTCGATTTTCACGAGGGCCAAATCGGTAGTGGCATCGGTGCCGACCACCTTGCCCTGAAATTCTCTGTTGTCATTGAGTTTAACTGTGATGTCTGTGGCGCCGTCTACCACGTGGTTGTTCGTCACGATATATCCATCCGAGGAAATGATGACACCGCTTCCGGCACCGTGTTTGTCTGGTTCGCGATATTCCCGTTGCTGGGGCATGCGACGGCCGAAGAAACCTCCGAAGAAGTCCTCGAACGGGTCTTGTACGGAGTAGCGTTGAGTCTTTCCCTGCACAGTTACTTTAATATATACTACGGCGTTAACGCTCTTTTCTGCAGCTACAGTAAGATCAACTAATGGAGCGGCATAAACACTTGCCGTCGGGAAAAGGGAAAGGATTACAAATGATAGGATGAATGTTAGTCTTTTCATAGCACTTTTGTTTTAAAAATTCACCGCGAAATTACAATCATTGGACAAATGAGGTATCATAGTAAGCATTAAATCAAGTTAAATCCCCATTTTTTTAACTTTCTATAAACACTAGTTGCATCTGTCTAAACAAATTTTATTACTTTTGCAGCGCGAAACAGAACAAATAGAAAGAATAAAAAGAGACAGTGAATCGGCTTGTCGCTGGTCATGTATCAGAGGAAAGTCCGGGCAACACAGGGTAACCCGCTTCCTAACGGGAAGAGGCTCGTGAGAGTCAGATAGTGTAGAAGAAAACAACCGCCTCATTCTTGTGAGGTAAGGGTGAGAAGGTGGGGTAAGAGCCTACCAGGTCTGTGGTGACACAGACGCTGTACACTCCGGGTGTTGAAAGTTCGCGTAAACTGGCGTCTGAGGGCGACCCGTTCGAGCCAGAGGGTAGAACGATTGAGGTGTAGGGTGACTTACATCCTAGATAAATGACAGGCACTGCTCCGCAGTACAGAACCCGGCTTACAGATTCACTGTCTCTTTTTTAAACAAATAGAACGATGTGGAAGAAACTGTATCAAATGCTGCGACTCACCGTGATGAATTTCATCAGGGGCAATATAGCGTCATTGGCTTCGGCTTTGACCTATAACACGTTGCTGGCTTCGGTGCCAGTATTGGCCATTGCGTTTGCTGTCGCACGGGGATTCGGTTTTGATGCGCTGGTGGAATCCAAGATACATCAGATGCTGGATTTCTCTCCAGAGTCTGCCACACAGGTGATAAATTTTGTGAATTCCTATTTACACCATACGAAGAGTGGTATGTTTGTGGGTGTGGGAATTTTAGTGCTGATGTATACTGTCGTAAATCTTACGAGCAACATAGAGACAGCATTCAATACTATTTGGAGAGTGAAGAATTCACGTTCTCTGTACAGGCAGGTGTCCGACTATATCTCCATATTCCTGTTGATGCCTCTCCTGTTTATTATCACCAGTGGTCTTAGTGTGTTCCTGATGACGTTTGCTACCATGTTCCGCGATTTGGTGCTGATTACAGACACTGTACAGTGGATAATGTATCTTTCTCCCTATATTATTACGTCAGTTTGCTTTATTCTGCTCTATAAACTGATGCCAAATACGCTTGTGCAATGGCGTTATTGTATCATTCCGGGAATCCTGGCGGGTGTGTTTTTTCAGGGAATGACCTATTTCTACGTACATTATCAAATAAAGATTTCTAGCTATAACGCCATTTACGGTTCTTTCGCTGCAATACCTCTTTTCTTGGTATTTATCCAGCTTTCATGGTACATATGTCTTTTCGGCGGGCAGGTGAGTCACACTTGTCAGATGATGGCAGGAGAAACTGTAGCAGTTAAGGATATTGATGCCGTTGCAGACGAAGAGATAAAGAGTCAGTTGACGGAAATAAACGAGCGACTTACAGAGTTGAGTACTCAGGTTTCGGAATTGAACAAACGTTTGACATAATTTCTTTTTATAGATAAAATCAACGGCTCAACCTAATGGCTGAGCCGTTAACATATATAATAATATACATGAATTGTTAGTCTTTCTTGAGCGTGTAGACCAAAGCTACAATACTGCTTACGAGGGCCAGAATACTTGAGCCTGCTCCCAGGAATGTGTAGAACGAACTCTTCTTAATGTTCTTAGACTTGTTGAATTCAACGTATATCAAGTCGTTTTGCTGCAAGTAATAAGCGGGAGACTCGAAGATAGAAACGTCAGTGAGATCCAGGTCATACATCATACGCTCACCATTGTTTTCACGGAACAATTTAATTCTCTTGGGAAGACCGGTGTCGTCAAGGTCACCGCTCTGAGCAAGCGCATCAAGTACTGTGTTACGCTCTGATGTAAGGTTAATCACATGTGGAGTTTTTACTGCACCGATGATTGTTACACGGGCATTGAGGAACTTAACTGTGACTTCGGGTTTTTGGATAAGATTTCTTTCAATAATTCTTCTTTCGATGGCTCTTGCACATTCTTCTGTGGTCAAACCTGCTACGTATATCGTACCCAATGCAGGCAGTATTACATTGCCGTCGTTGGTGATAGTATAGCCGTACATGTTACTCATACCAGAGTTAGAACCGGAAAATGAAGATGTTTGGCTTCTTCCCATGCCAAGACCGATGTCGTTGGTGAATATCTCAAGCAGTTCAGGCTCGTCGCAATGTATTCTGACATAAATCTGGTCTGCCGGTTTGATACGCATCTCATACATCTGCTGAATCACCTGTGCTTGTGCGTAGGCTTCCTCCGCGCCCTGAAAATACTTAATCTTTTTTGTGCTTACGCAACTGCTTTGAACAAGTATCAATGCCAAAGCAAATGATACAAATAAAATCTTTTTCATACTATACAATCGTCTTTTTAGTAAATTTTTCAGCTATTTTTTTAATATCTATAATGTTAGTGTCAGTATTGCAGCAATAGTAAATTGCCACCATTTCTTTTTGGGGATGTACTGATAATTGCTCTGCTGTTTTTCTTCCTGATAATTCTCTACAACAAATTCTTCGTATGTTTTGTTCTCGTGAATCATTTGGTAGATTGCTCCCCAGTCGGGAAGTCCGCCGAGATTACGGTCGTCGATGAACATGTCTGCTTTTATCTTTCGTGTGTAAGACAGGCTGGTTCTTTCATTTTCCTCGGGAAAATCCCTGTTTACAGCATAGAATTCCAGTCCGCGTTCTTTACACCAGTTGAGAGCATCGGTGAGTTCGTCACCCCTTCTGCATGTCCAAAGAATAAGACGATGTCCTTCCTCTTGCAGCATTTTAAGGGTCTGTACAGCAAACGCCTTCTCGACCCCAATCTCGGGATACTTGTTGGTAACAATCGTTCCGTCAAAATCTACAGCAATGGTCATTTTGCAATTGCAACAGCGCGGGTTTCACGTATCACAGTTATCTTGACCTGCCCGGGATATGTCATCTCGTTCTGTATCCTGTTTGCGATATCTGTGGAGAGTTTCTCGATTTGTTTGTCGTCAATCTTGTCTGCACCAACGATTACGCGCAGTTCACGACCAGCCTGAATGGCGTATGTCTTGGTAACGCCAGGATAGGAGATGGCAATGTTTTCAAGGTCTTTGAGCCTCTTGATATATGCCTCTGCAATTTCGCGGCGAGCACCGGGACGTGCACCGGAGATAGCATCACATATCTGTACAATGGGTGCGATGAGCGATGTCATCTCCATTTCCTCATGGTGGGCACCGATGGCGTTGCAGATATCAGGCTTTTCCTTGTATTTCTCTGCCAGTTTTGCTCCGTATAGTGCGTGTGGCATTTCGGGCTCCTCATCGGGTACCTTACCGATATCGTGCAGCAGGCCGGCGCGCTTTGCCTTTTTGGGATTCAAACCGAGTTCGGCAGCCATGACAGCGCAGAGATTAGCTGTCTCTCTTGCGTGTTGCAGGAGGTTCTGGCCATAACTGCTGCGATACTTCATTTTACCAATTATTCTAATCAGTTCCGGATGCAGACCATGCACACCGAGGTCGATAGTGGTACGCTTACCGGTTTCCATCACTTCCTCTTCTACCTGTTTCTTTACCTTGGCTACGACCTCTTCAATACGTGCAGGATGGATGCGGCCGTCAGCTATCAGTTGGTGCAACGCCAATCGGCATATCTCACGACGGATGGGGTCAAATGCACTGATGACAATCGCTTCCGGTGTGTCGTCAACAACAATTTCGACACCGGTGGCAGCTTCCAATGCGCGAATGTTGCGACCTTCGCGACCGATGACACGACCCTTCACTTCATCGTTGTCAATATGGAATACGGTGACGGAGTTCTCCACTGCCGTTTCTGTAGCAACTCGCTGTATGGTCTGGATGATGATTCGCTTTGCTTCCTTGTTGGCATTGATGCGTGCCTCATCCATAATTTCATTGATGTAGGCGGCAGCATTAGTCTTGGCTTCATCCTTGAAACTTTCAATAAGCCGAGCTTTTGCCTCTTCTCTTGACAGACCGCTAAGTTCTTCCAGTTTTGTGCGCTCTCTTTCTACGATGGCATTTTGGCGTGCATTTAGTTCTGTCTCGCGCTGTTCGAGCAGTTGCTGCTGGGTCTCAACCCTCAGTCGAATATTCTCCGTTTCCTGCTTGCTGCGGTTGAGTTCCTCGCTGCGTTGGTTAAGGGCAAGCTCTCTTTGCTTGGCACGGTTCTCTGCCTGCTGCATTTGCTGCTGCTGTTGCTGGACTTCCTTTTCGAACTCCGCCTTCCTGCTGAGCATCTCCTCTTTCACCTCCAGCAGTTTCTTTTCCTTAATCACTTCGGCCTCCTTTTCAGCCACGCTGCGGGCCAGTTCTTCCATCTTGCGCTGTTTTGCGGGAACTACGGTAAAATACCATACAGCCCACCATATCGCAACGATGATTACGGATATGATAATAAGAATGTATTGCATCTTTGTATCCTTGTTATTAGGTTTATATTAGAGTTATAATGCTTTCTCGATTTCTTTAAGTAGGAGTTCCAAACGTCCGGCCATAGGCTCCAGATCCACCGAGTGCTTGGTGCGCTGAGCTTGTACGGCAATGTCCAATGCAGTCATGGTGAAGTACATTTCTGTCTTCTGGTTGGGGTATTTTGTCGTGTAGTAGGTATAACGTTCCCTAATCAAACGTTCTGCCTCACGATAGAAACTCTCTTCATCTCTCTTTACACTCATCGGCAGAGTCAAAGTGCCGATGTGGAGAGTTATTTTTTGCAGATCTTCATTCATTGTTTTTCAGTATTGCGATACATTTATCTATGCTTGCAATCATTCTGGTGATACGGGCACGTGTTGATTGGGCGGTGTCATCCATGGCATCCAGATATTTAGCCATTTTCAGACGCTCGTATGCCTGTTTGTCTTCCTTCGAAGCGGCAATTAGCTGTTTTATTTGCTCGTCTCTCTGTTCCAACTGATTGCGTAGTTTCTGCATCTCTGCCAGAACTTCCTGATGTCGGAAGAGCATCTGACGAGTGCGCGTCTCCAGCGTGGAGAGTATTTTCATGGTTTCTTCTTGGCTTCTCATGGTCTATTCTTCTGGTTGAACCTTTTTCTCTTTTTTTGCCAGCATCATGATGGTGTGAACGTATTCCGTCATCCATGCTTCGCTGTATCCAAGTGCGGTCTGATATTTACGTACTGCAACGCAAGCTCTTCTCACGCCTTCGTCCTTCCAGTCGTTCTTGGTCATTACGTCGTGTACCTGTTTCTCCACCATTGCCTTGAGGGCTTTCTTCATAAATCCGGGTAGGCGGAACTTCCATTGCATCAGGTTAGACATGAGCATCATGAGGTCCTGGGAAAAACCCTGAAAGTGAATGAAATAGGGTTGCACATCCTGTATCTTTCGGCAATGATGCTTCACGCTGCTGTCAATTTCCTGGAAGAAAGATTCACTGATACCGTAGATACTCATCAAAGTCTTCTGGCATTGTTTCTTCTCTGCAATGCCGAGTTTATTGTTCTGGGTAGGCACCTTGTAAGTCTGCTTGAAAATACGCAGGTCGGGCAGTGCTGCCAAATTATTGATTCCTATCTGGGCAGCCATTGTGGCTTGATAATAGACGCGAATGAGGAGCATGAAGTCCTCCATGCCTCCCGCTTTCGGCGTCTGCTCTTTTTTCTTGAATAGATTTCCAAATATGCTCATTTGTTTCTTATGCTATGTCTGTTTGTGTTGTGTTCTTGTTAGCTTGTTTTGGGAAAACACTTCTATAGACGGTGAGAATGTCGAGCCAGATACTCCAGTTCTTAATATACCACATATCTGACTTTATACTGTCTCCCACGTTTTCATCTGTCATGGCCTTGCCGTAGAATCCCTGTGTTTTTGCCCATCCTGTAATGCCGGGCTTAGCAAAGATGCTGACATCGCATGTCTCGACGGCTTTGGACACTAGTTCTGCCTGCTCTTTCCTGTAGTGGCGCGGTCCGACAATAGACATACTGCCGAAAAAGACATTGATGAACTGCGGCAGCTTGTCAATATTCGTTTCTCTCAGGAAATCTCCGAATGGGATTTTTTCGGAAATGACTGTTGCTTCGTTGTTCTCGTCAGCAATCCGGCGGAGTTGTGTGGTGCGGAATCTGACTATTTTAAATGTGCTTCCGTCCCAGTTGATACGTTCCCGTGTCATGAAAACAGGGCCGGGACTTTTCATTTTGAGGGCTATTGCCACTATGGCGTATATGAGAGGAAAGACCGTAAGCAGGAAGATGCCGCTGAAAACGATGTCGATAAGACGTTTCAGTATAAGGTTCTCCACCCACAAAAGCGGTTCTGCTTTCTCATACGGTACAGAAGCTTCTCCATTCTGCGGTTTTGCGGCGAATCGTTTCGTTAGCGTCCTGCACAGAAGGAATGCGATGTCCGTAAAGATTGCGTACCACACGAAAAACATCCTGCTGAACGTGTAATCTTTCAACAGAAAAAGTAGTGTCATAAGCAGCAGGACGTGCAGGGCACACACCTGCATGGCATGCTTGAGGACAATGTCTCCACGCACTTCTCTGTCCAAATATGTGGGGCGGAATGCTACTATGGTGGGCATGTATGCAAAGAGTGCTATCAATAAATACCCCTTTAGGCTGAAATGACTATCGGGGTAGATTAATTGATTGCCGCAAATGGAGTATGCAAAATAGAAACACACAAGGACAAAGAAGGTATCAATAAGTGCTATAACCCATCTTGCCGAACCTTGTGAGATATTGCGTTTTTTTGACATTACTATTGCTAATATTACTCAGTGTTTGCGCAAAGGTATACATTTTTTATAACATAAAGTATAAAAAGAGAGAAAAATCAGCCTTCAACTTATTTTTTTTTGCATCAAAGACGTTTGATCTTAGGTAAAAGTTGTACCTTTGCGCAAAAATATGTGTTTTTATTATGGCAGATTACGTAGAAAACAATCAGGCAGGAGAAGAAGAAAGCTCGTTTGACTTTAAGGCTCTTTTCCAGATTTTCATTTTGAATTGGCAGTATGTGCTGCTGAGCGTTATCTTTTTCGTGGGTTGCGGTTTTGTGTACCTTAGGTATGCCACTCCGGTGTATACAGCAAGCATGAAACTGCTTATCAAGGACGATGATTCACGTCGTACGCGCAGTGCCAACGGTATTGCAATGGACAGGCTGGGTCTGATGACAAACAGTTCCGGCTTTGATAACGAGCTTGAGATCCTGACATCAACAAGTTTGGCCAATCGCGTGGTGAAAAATTTGAAGCTCTACGTGAATTATGTTCAGGAGGGTCGTCTTACCAGTCGTGAGGTGTATAAAAACAGTCCGATCATCGTTGACTTCGAGGAGGGAAGGCTTGACGAACTGGAATATCCTATTTTCTTAACGATATCCAAGGATGACGAGGTGATTCATGTGTCAGGTAAAATGTTCTTGCCGGAGGATGAAGATTCCGAGGAGGACGTTGAGCAGGAGTACACTATAGACAAGACTTTGGACTCCCTTCCTTCTACAATTCCCACTCCTGTAGGTACGCTGTTCCTGGGCAGGAATCCCGGTATCCCTGTTTCTGAGCGTGATTTGCATGTGACAATATATCCGTTGGATGCTATTAGTACATTCTATGCGTCCAAAGTCAAAGCCGCTCCCACGTCTAAGATGACCACGGTGGCACAGGTGTCTATTAACGACAATTTGCCTCATCGCTGCGTAGAGTACTTGGAAGCTCTTGCTCAGGCATATAATGATGATGCCAACGAGGATAAGAATGAGATTGCGGAAAAGACGGAAGAGTTCATCGGTGAGCGTATCAGAATCATCAAAGAAGAATTGGATCAGACGGAGTTCGATATGGAGAACTTCAAGAAGCGCAACGAACTTGTCAATATTGCAAACGATGCAACCACGGCATTGAGTGCCAGTACCAGTTTCCAGCAGAAGCAGGTGGAGATGCAGACGGAGTTGCTTCTCGTGAAGTCGCTGGTAGACTACATGAAACATCCTGCTAACGCAGCGGAAGTGATTCCCGCAAACCTTGGTCTGTCCAATCAGGCTGTGGCAGCCCAGATTGGTGAATACAACACCTTGGTGCTTACCCGTGCCCGTTTGGTGAAGTCTTCTAGTGAGGATAACCCCATGGTGGCACGTATCGACGACCAGATGTCACAGCTTTGGCCGGCCATCAGACGCAGTGTTGAGAGCGTGTATGAAGACTTGAAGCAAAAGAAGAAGGGTGTTGACAGTCAGTACAGCACTTATCTGGGCCGTGTGAAGGAGACTCCCAAGATGGAGCACGCGTTCAATAATATCGCTCGTCAGCAGGAGATAAAGGCAGGTCTCTATCTCACTCTGTTGCAAAAGCGTGAGGAGAACTACATCACTCTGGCATCAACAGCAAGTAAGGGTAAGCTGATCAGTAAGCCTGCGTTGCCCCACAAGATATCTCCCAAGAGCTCTATCGTGCTGCTCGCATGTTTGGTATTCGGTTTTGGCCTGCCTATAGCAATTCTGTATCTGCTCACTTTGATGCGCTACCGTATTGAAGGCCGCAATGATATTGAACGTCTCACCAAACTTCATATTCTGGCAGATATACCAGTTGACTCTACGCTTACTCCGGGTGACCGTGGTATCTGTGTGCGTGAGAATCGAAACAATACTATGGAAGAAAGCTTCCGTGGATTGCGTGCCAATATCGACTTCATCCTGAAAGGAAACGAGAAGGTGATAATGTGTACTTCATGTATCCCGGGTGAGGGTAAGACGTTCGTGGCGTCCAACTTGGCAATGTCTTTCGCTTTCCTGAAGAAGAAAGTGCTGTTGATTGGTTTGGATATCCGTAAGCCTCAGTTGGTGAAGCTGTTTGGCCTGCCTGCAGATAAGCGTGGTATTACTAAATATCTTGCTGCAGACGAGTCGGATTATGAATTGCTGGAGAAGCAGATATATCCGAGTGTCGGTCATGAGTGTCTGGATGTGCTTGCTGCCGGTATCATTCCTCCCAACCCTGCGGAACTTATTTCACGCAGCAATCTTGAAAAGGCGATGGAATATTTCCGTAAGAAATACGATTACATTATTCTTGATACGCCCCCAATTGGTCTGGTGAGCGATACTTTGATGATGGGTCGTGTGTGTGACATGGCTATATTTGTGGCTCGTGCAGACTATTCTCCTAAGGCTAACTTCCGCTTCATCAATGAGCTTGTAGCCGACAATAAGCTCCCGAAGGTAAGTCTCGTCCTCAACGGTTTGGATTTGAGCAAGAAGAGGTACGGATATTACTACGGTTACAAGAACTATGGCGGTCGCTATGGTTATGGCTACGGCTACGGCTATGGATACGGCTACACCCGTTACGGCCACTATGGTATGTACGGTGACTACAGCGGTACCGAAGACGGAAAAGCAAGCACTGAGAAGTGATTGAACGAAGAAAGTTCCTTCTAATCCTGTTGTCTTTTGCCTGCAGTGCACTGACGGCATCGGCTCAAGATCCTTCTTGGAAAACTCCCCGTGCCTATCATGTGGCACGTGAGTGTGCAGTGGTGTCCGGTGGTAAGACCTTTGTACTCTACGACGGCAACTATCAGGCAATGTCCCTGTGGAATGCCTATGTGGCGCGCGATCTGTCCGGCTCTCTGGTTTCGTGGGACACGCAGGAGAACGCCTTGATTCGTACTTACGACAGGTGCTCCGGATTGTCCGACCACAGTATTGCCTATATCCGTTGGTGCCAGACAGCCCGTTCACTCATTGTGGTTTATTCCAACGGTAACATCGACCTTGTTGATGGCAACGACAACGTGGTAAACCTTTCGCAGGTCAGGGAAGCCCCCATTCCCGGCAAGGTTATCAATGATGTCGTAACAGACGGCACCAAGGCTTATATCTCGGCCGATTTCGGGCTTGTTGTCGTGGATGTGGCAAATCAGGTGATAGAAGAGGTCTACCGAATGAAGATGGCGCTCAAGAGTGTGGCGGTAGGTGACGGATACCTTGTTTTTGCCGCTAAGGACAGTCTTTGCTGTGCCCCCGAGGGCGTTAATCTAAATGATGCCAAGAAGATAAAGACACTGACTCGTGGCACCACCTATCTGCGCGCGGCATACCAGTCGGGAAGCTTCTTTGTCAGCAACACTAACGACCTATGCCGTTTCTCTCTTGCAGAAGGAGAGATTGATCCTTCCGGCATCCAGAGAATTGCAAATTCCGGAGGGGGTAGATATTATACGGACATGAAGGCAGAGAAGGGTATGGTGATGACTGTCCGCAGCGACGGTCATCTGCTCCTTACGGATGCCTCCGACCCCCAGACTTCCACCACGCAGGATGTGGAATGCTCTCCATATCTTACGGGCGCTTCCTACGACGGTTCCACCTACTGGCTTTCGGAGGGTATGGACGGTTTTTCCGGATATAAGCTGAAAGACGGTAGCCTTCAGGCCACAGATGTCCACAATATTTCGGTGGAGAGTCCGATGCGCAACCTATCTTATAAGGTACGCTACGAGGGCGATCGCCTTCTGGTGACAGGTGGCAGAAACGTGGTAGGCTCTGAGGACTTGAATCCCTTCACGATGTCCTACTACGAGGGTGGCACTTGGTATGTCATAGACGAGAAAGGTGCATTGGAATATGGCTTGAAACAGTATCCCCTTTTCTATCACAGGAACGGCTTGGATGTGGTGCAGGACCCTTCTGACCCGAATCATATCTTTGTGTCGGCATATCGCAGCGGACTGGAGGAATACAAGGACGGCAAGTTTGTTAAGCTTTATAATTGCGATAATTCGCCTCTGCAGAGCATTCTTCCCAGTTCTCCTTACTACTACAACTATGTGTCGTGCAGCGCGTTGCAGTACGATGATGCTGGTAATCTGTGGCTGTCTCAGCAGCAGGTGGAAACTCTTTTGCGCATAAGAAAGCCGGACGGCACTTGGGCGGAAATATACCACGAGTCCATCGACGGTGGCAACAAGCAGGACCAGTTCCTATTCACATCATCCACTCATGGCGGTCAGCAGATAAAGATTCTCAGTTTGAACGGCTGGATTAAAACAGGACTGTTTGCATTCACCGTCAACAGCCAGTTGAAACTGTCGGCAGCCAAGCATCATTCTGCGTGGCTCAACCAGTCGGGCACCAAGATAGAACCGACGAAGTACTACTGTCTCATGGAAGACACTGACGGTTCCATATGGGTAGGCACCGACATGGGTTTGTATATCATAGAAAATCCAGAGGAACTCTTTGAGAACGGTACGTTACAATTTAAGCAGATAATAATAAACCGCAACGACGGCAGCGGTCTTGCCGACTATCTTTTCGACGGTATTCCTGTCACAGCTCTTGCTATTGATGCTCGCGGTAACAAGTGGGTGGGCACCGACGGCAGCGGTGTGTATCGCATCAGTGGCGACGGACAGGAGCAGCAACTCCACTACGACACATCAAATTCTCCTCTTCCATCGAATAATATCAACGGTGTCGCTGTGAATCCTCTCACCGGTGAGGTTGCCATCGCCACGATGGGTGGTCTTGCCCTCTACGACACGGGAGAGGTGCCTCCCGCAGAGAGTTTGGAGTACGACAACATACTTATCTATCCCAATCCCGTTAATCCCGGCTATCACGGTCTGATTACCATCAAGGGTCTCACGGAGAACGCAGAGATAAAGATTTTGTCTTCCTCCGGCCAGATTGTATGGTATGGACGCAGCACGGGCGGATGTTGTCGATGGGATGGACATAATCGCGCAGGCTATCGTGTTTCGAGCGGCATTTATCATGTGGTGTGCAGCACGGAAGACGGTGATGAGGCTGTGATCTCACGTATTGTCATGATGAAATGATGAGAAATAGGTTTTCCATATTACTGTTGCTCTGTCTGGTTTCAGTGATGCTTCAGGCTCAGAGTCACATTTTCGAGGATATAGAGTACAGTTTCACGGCTTCCGGCACGGCGGGCGGGGGAGACAATGCTCCGTTCTGGTTCACATCGGGACGCTACGGACTCTCCACGCGTGAGAACTACAGCGGACTCTTCCGTGCAGAGCTGCATCGCAATGCTGAGAGCGACTCCCTGCACTTCTGGCGTGTGGGCTACGGTGT
Organism: Bacteroidaceae bacterium; assembly: GCA_016292045.1. Classification (GTDB taxonomy): domain Bacteria; phylum Bacteroidota; class Bacteroidia; order Bacteroidales; family Bacteroidaceae; genus Physcousia. The sequence goes on from JAEEZX010000067.1 coordinate 47,570, forward strand.
GGACTTGGCATCTCCCATATATAAGAACAGCGGATATTTCTGCATTCAGCAGGCATATTTCGATTTGGAATGGAAGATGCTGCGTCTTTCAATCGGTCAGAAGGAGCGTCCTCTGGAATTCCGTGGTGCAGCCTCCACGTCCAATGATATTATTGAACCCTTCCCGGCTCCGGTGCTGTCCATGGGCGGCCTTACTTCCGGCAACAATGCCCGCCCCATTCCTCAGGCGCGCATTGAGATGCCCCGTTTCTGGGCTATTCCCGGCACCAAGGGTTTCTTCTCCTTCAAGGCTCATCTGGCTTTCGGATGGTACACTGATGCCCGTTGGCAGCGCGAGCACAACGACGGCACACTCAATGCCTACACTTCAGGTAGTAAATACCACTCCAAGGCTCTTTTCCTCAAGTTCGGTAACGAGAAGCGTTTCCCGCTGATACTCTCAGGCGGCATAGAGATGTCGGCGCAGTTCGGCGGTTGGGGCTACAATCTGCGCAGCCGTGAGACGGGAATTTACTATGATGAGGATATGAACAACGGCATCAAGAGTTATTGGAATGCTTTCATTCCCGGTGGCGGAGACAGTACCGACGGTGCCGACTACAGCAATGCGAGCGGCAACCATCTGGGTTCGTGGCATGCACGTCTGGAGTGGAAGGACAAGAAATGGAGCGTGGCCGCATATTATGAGCACCAGTTTGAGGACCACAGCCAGATGTTCTGGCAGTATGCCTGGAACGATATGATGTTGGGTTTTGAGGCGAATTTGCCGAAGAATCCCTATGTATCTTCCCTCGTGTATGAGTATCTTACTACCACCGACCAGTCCGGCCCTGTTTACCACGACCACACTCTCACAGTTCCCGACCAGGTCAGCGCCCGCGACAACTATTACAACAATACCGTTTACGGCTCGTGGCAGCACGCAGGTCATGTGATGGGCGTTCCCACGCTGATATCTCCGCTCTACAACAACGACGGTTCGCTCTCTGTGTATCACAACCGTGTGAAGGCTCACCATGTGGGTCTTTGCGGTGAACCCTGTTCCCAGTTTGCATGGCGTTTCCTATATACGCATGATAAGAGTTGGGGTACTTATGACACTCCCACCAAAGATCCTCTTTACGGAAATTTCTATCTCGTAGAGGCCACGTGGAAGCCCCGCCGTGTCCGTGGTCTGAGTATCACTGGTTCGTATGGCCACAATGACGGCACGCTGCTGGGCGAGAGCAACGGCGCGATGCTGACGCTGCGCTATTCGGGATGGCTCAACTCCACACACTAAGGTCTATAACACAAAGTAGTATATACAGATATGCGACACATATTTCTTTCCTCTCTGCTGATATTGCTGACGGTGCTTGTGCTCACGGCCTGTGACAACAAGCGTGATTCCAGCGCCCTCTATGGTCAGTGGCAGCTCCTCGAGTGGCGCGATGCCTCGGATGCTGTGGTTGCCACGAAGGAGGACGGTATATACTACCATTTCCAGTTGTCGCTGCTTCAGCTTGATTTCTTGTATATTTGCAAATACCAGGAAACTCCCGACCAGATTATCTTTATTGGTGCCTACAAGAATGCCTATAACACCGACACACCGATACCTTTCACGGATTTGAAGAAATATGGAATACCCTCCGACGGAGTGTTCCACATCGATGTGCTGGATGATGACAATATGGTGCTTTCGGGCGGGAGCGGTACGCTGGTGTTCCGCAAGTACTAGGTCAGAACCTGTCTCCGCGTACTATTCTCACGAAGGTGCGCCACAGTATTTTGCAGTCGAATTTGAATGAACGGTGGCCGAGGTAGTAGAGGTCGTAGTGCAGTCGTTTCAGCATTTTCTCCATCGTGTCGGTGTATCCGTTGTAGAGCGTGGCGTATGATGTGATGCCGGGTCGTATCTGGTAGAGATACTCGTAGCGGGCATCGTGCTGCATTATCTTTTCGATGAAGTAGGGGCGTTCGGGTCGCGGACCCACGAAAGCCATATCTCCCTTCAGTACATTCCACAGCTGGGGCAGTTCGTCCAGATGATGTGCTCTGAGGAACGTGCCTATAGGTGTGATGCGTGGGTCGCTGGGCTGGTTGCACAGTTCCGGCACACCGAACTCCTCTGCGTTGGGTGTCATGGTGCGGAACTTGTATATGCGGAACGTCTTTCCGCCTCTTCCCGTGCGCTCCTGCGAGAATATCACCTTGCCTCCGTCATCCCATTTCACCAGTATCCAGCAGAGCAGGAAGAGGGGCATGGATATTATGATGGAGAAGAGGGCTACGATGAAGTCGACGCTTCTTTTTATGATACGCTCCATGGTGTTCATCCCGTCTTGGATGAAGCCGTCGGGCAGAGGTAGTTCTTCGGGGCTGCGCACGCTGTTTTTTTATTTGTTATTAAAACGTTTTGCCCATTTCTTTTATTGTGTGAGTGAAAAGAAAACTTTTTTCACAGATTCTGCGCAATAAGTTAAAGTATGTTTACGTTCTTTTTTTACACAAGTAAAAAGAGACGTCTGTGGTATCGATTGAGCGCTTACTCCTTTTCTATGGCCATCCGGTGGACTATACCGTCGATTGGAGCGTTCTTTTCATGCCCTTCCTCATTGCCTTTTTCGTTGCTGCCGCAGTCACTGCCGTGGGTCTTCCTCTGGTGGTGAAGGCCTGCCACTATTTCAAGTTCTACGACCTTCCCGACGGCCGCAAGGTGCACCACACTCCGGTGCCCCGTCTGGGCGGCGTGGTGTTCATGCCCGCAGCCATCATCGGACTGAGTGCATCGCTCTACACCCTTGAGGACATGGCGCAGACTGGTGTCGTGGTCAGCATCTCCACGCTTGTCATGGCAGTCGGTTCGCTTCTCATCTATCTCATCGGCATCTTAGACGACCGTTTCGGTATTAAGGCGAGCCACAAGTTCGTGATTCAGGGCGTATCGGCACTGTTCCTGCCCCTCTGCGGACTCCTCATCACTGATATGAACGGCATCTTCGGTCTGCACGAGATACCCATCTGGGTGGGCTATCCTCTCACCGTGATACTCATCATGACCATTGTGAATGCTATAAACCTCATCGACGGCATCGACGGTCTTGCCTCGGGTCTCTGCATCTTCATTCTTTCGGCTTATGCCTATGTCTTCGTGCAGTGCGGCCATGCCATGATTTCCTGTCTCGATGCTGCCATTGTGGGTTCGCTGGTTGTCTTCTGGTGCTTCAACGTATTTGGCAGGATGGGCCGCTATAAGATATTCATGGGCGATGCCGGCAGTCTGTTCCTCGGCTATGTCTGTGCCTATATGAGCATCAAGAGTCTCATGCGCCCCATTGCTCCGGTGGACTGCGGCGAGGAGCAGATGCTCATTTCCGTCACCTTGCTGCTGATTCCCGTCATGGATGTGGTGCGTGTCTTCTTCCAGCGCTGGTTCTCCGGTCATAATATCTTCGACCCCGACAAGACGCATATCCACCATCTCTTCATGGCCGTCGGTTTATCAATGCACGCTGCCCTGGCGAATATCATGGCCCTTTTCGCAATGATTTGCGGCATCAACTACGCTCTCTGGCAGGCTCATTTCCTCCTTCCTGTTATTCTGGCGGTGGATGTGGCGATTTATGCCTTTGTCGTGACGGTGCTCCTTCGTATGGGGCAGAAGGAGATGGAGTGATGAAGAAATATTAGTGTCGCGGATGTCGCGAAAAAGTAAAGGCCGCTGGAAATTTGCGGCCTTGCCTTATGAAAAATAAACGTATCGGCAAAACAAGGCAAGATGCTTTATTCTTCCTGCATCCAGAAGTTTCTCCACTATCTTCCCCTTTCTGTCCTTTGCATTGCATGTCGGGAAGTATGTCCTTCTCATATCAATATATAGGACAGTCAACGCTCTTATCACGTCCTCACCCATCCACGAAAGACGGTATATATCGTGAGCCACCTGTGCCAGAAAGATTCCATAATCTCTCTGCGTGAAGGGCTTGTTGAGCTTCACTCTGTCCTGCATCAGCCTCTTTGTCACCCAAAATGTGTCCAGTGCTTTGTAATTCTTCTGTGCAGACGAGCATATCCCTTCAGGGTTTTGTCTGTAACGGTACACCAGATTCGGGATAATCATCACCTTCCTTGCGTGACAGAATCTCACCACATGCCCCACAGTGTCTTCAAACCAATACCCTTCGGGAATACCTATTCCATCGAAGAGAAAACTCCTATACACTTTTATGGCTATGAAGCCGCGCAACACCGTCCAGTCGTCAGTAATAAGTTCCTCCGCCCTCGATTTCTCAAGCACACGCATCCCATCGAAACGCTCATACTGTCCCTCCACGATATCCACATCATCGTGTGCAGAGACGGCATCGAGCATGCATTGGATAGCATTGGGCATCAACGCATCATCTGCATCTACACACATCACGAATTTGGAATCTATTTTCTTCAGCCCCACATTCAGCGCGCCCCCGAGACCTCCGCCGTTTTCTTTCCTTATCAACTCGATGTCGGGACGCTCCCTGTAGCGCTGCAGCTTGTTCCATGTGTTGTCCGTCGAACCGTCGTCAATCACCTTCACCCGGTAGCTGTATGTTGTCTGCTGAGCGAAGATGGAGTCAAGACATTCTTCCACATAGCGCTCCACGTTATATGCCGGTATCAGTATCGTGAGGTCATAATTGGGATTCGGGTTGATACTGTTGCTGATTAAACAACTGCTGCCCCTGTCCGGATGGTAAGACTCCAGTAAGGCAAGACCCCTTTGCACCGTATCGTCCGTCACGGTAACTGCCTTATCCGGAATGCAGGCGCTGAGAATACCATATACCAATCTTCCAGCCTTCAGTTTTCTTATGATTCTGTCCGTTAGAGCGTTCTGCATCGCATTTTGCCCGTTCTTTTTGTTTTTGCGCTACAAAGATATGATTTTTTTTTTAATTTAACGAGTAGACGGGTGAACAAGTGGACAAGTTGTGACTTTTGCACACAAAATGAGATGGCTCTCGATGAAAATGCGTGCGTACTTGAAACTGTTGCGAGCTCTTCGGGTGCCTTTGTAGGTGATTCGTGTGAAAGGATAATAAACGATTTCAAAACCTTGTTGACGGATGCGGGTACACCAATCCAAGTCTTCTGTATACATGAAGAAATTGTCGTCAAGACCTCCTGTAGCTTCATAGGCTTTTCTGGAAACCATGATGAAAGCTCCGATGATCCAATCTACGGTTTGGATTTTATTGTATTTCATCTTCGTGTCAAGTATGCTGACTTTGCGACTGAAGATGCGTCTCACCTACCGCATACGGAATTGATTAACGAAGGAACGTGGATTCACGATTCCTTGTAGGAAAACGTGCATCCAAGTAAGAACGAAGAGTGAAGAACTTTGGGAAGTTCGGGAACCAAAAATTTTGTGCTCTTATTTCCCGATGCAGCGTTGAGCGGGTTTGCTCTGCGCCGTCATTTGAAAAGCAGTTTGCGGCCTTTCTTGACGACGATGGAACGATAGGATTTATCGACGCGTTGTCCGGCAAGATTATACAAAGGTCCTTCTTCAGCATCCCTCTCAAGGGCGACTTCAGTCACGGACGTCGGTTGTTCGATAGGGTAGAAGTCCTGAGGCGTCGTCTGGCTTTGAGAGACGAAGTAAGCATGGTGCGCGGGATTGACAAAAGTGGCACCGTCTGCCGCGTTCCATTTCCATCCTGTTTTCTGCACGTCCTCGTACAGCATGTAGTAGAAGTTGCCTCCGTACGTCAGCTGATCCTCGTCGGAACCTCGCAACTGATTGAACATGTCGACCGTCTTCTTCCGCGTCGTGGGGACCATGACGTATGTACCAGGTTCGGCTTTCAGGAGCACCCCCTGGCCGGCAGGGAGAACCGATCCGGCTTCGTTGAACTCCCGGCTGACGACGATCGTGCCGTTATTCTCTTTTAAGGTGTAAGCCTGCATGCCTTCGGGGAGCAGGAAGCTCTGGTTGCTGTAATAGAAGGTCGTATAGCCGGATGCAGGCACTTGCACCGTGACTAATGGATTCTTGTAAGTGAGGGAGAAGCCTTGGAAGTTCAGCCACTGGCTGCTGTTGGTGACGTTCGCAGACAAGGTCATCTTATTGTCAGCGACGATGATGTCGCTGAGAGTCGTCAGCGCCTGGTCGCTTGACAGCGTCTGTGCAGCACCGGCCATCGTCTCTGCGGTGTTCAGCAAGACTTCATTCTTCTTAATATCCTGCAAGGCGTTCAGATTCCCATTGACGGTATTTTCCGCCGCAGC
>JAEEZX010000068.1 GCA_016292045.1 Bacteroidaceae bacterium
AACATCAGTTTCTTCATAGTGGTATTCTTTTATGGGTTGATAATTGTTTTTCCGCTGCAAAAGTACGACGTATTTTTCGATAATCACTTGTCAAATTATTGGATAAACTTGTCAGATTAACGGATTTTGCATTTTTTAACAGTCTGTTTCCCCGCTTTTCCTATGTCCCGAAATACAACAGAAACCGCCAGCTACGGCGGTTTCTGTCTTTTCTTCTTGTTCACGTTGAGCGGAGTGCAGCGGGGGAAGGCGATGGTGTAGGCCGTGTCGAGGGCTTTCAGATTCACCTTGTAATAACTTATGCCCGATTTCACCGCCATTATGGCACGGAGCAGTTCGCGGTGTTTGCGCGGAGAGAGCAAGGGCGAGGGAAGTTCGTTCCAACCTTCCTGAGCGCAGAGATGGCATACCTCCCAGATGAAGTCGTCGTCGGCCCGGAGACCGAACCACGAACGGAGCACGTTACGGATGCAGTAGCGCTTTCGCTGCCCCTGGAGGAGCCGCCTCGTGCGCTCCAGCCGTAGCCAGAGCTCCACGAAGCATTCCTGAGTGTTATCGATGGTAATCATAATTATCAATTATCAATTGTCAATTGTCAATTATCAATTAATGACAACATCACATCTTCTGATACCATCCGTTTTCCTTCTTCACTATAAGCCCCTGCCTTTTCCAGTTTTTCAACATCTGGTGCACACTGTTGCGAGAGCTGTACGTTCCCTTGACTGCGGTGCTGTGTTGCAAAGCCTGCTCGAAGGTGAATTGCACATCAAGACGCTCGAAAATGGAGTCGTTCTTACCCATACGCCGACGGTCGTTGTTTCCTGCATAATCGCGGCTGGCAAAGGCATTCTCGATGCGGTCGCGGAAGAAATGCAGGGCATTCTCCAAGAGCGAGTCGGCGATGATGTCATAGGCTTCCAGCATCTGAGGTGTCTGGGCCTTCAGGAGCATCGTCTTCCACATGTCGGCAGATGTTTTCAGCTGCTTCTCGGCTCCAGAGAATCCGTGCTTCTGTATCAGCAGTTCGGCCACTTTGCAGAGCATCAGACAGCATGTCATGCGCTGTGCTGTCACGCAGACGCGGAAGCGCTGGCGGGCACGGGTGCGGTCGTCGTTCTTCATCGTCTCCAGTCGGATGCGCTCCACCCACTCGCGCCCTTTGGCCTCCAGTTTCGGCAGTTCCACCTCGCCCTGCATCAGGGGCAGCAGATGGGCTATCTGACGGATGCGCTCCGAGTGCCGGTCGGTGATGACATACGGCTTGTCCTCCAGCGGAGCGAAGGTGTTGTCGGGAGTGCGGGCCACGGCGATACGGCTTTGGAACCCGTCCGTATAGTTCGACACCACGCGGTAGAGAGCATCGGGCGTGCCGCACATCGTCACATTCCACAGCAAATGCTCAATGTGCACATTCACAGCTTCCGCACTTTTTGCCTCGCGGTCGTAACGGCTGCCGTCGTAGCTCTGACGCAGCATCACGGAGAAGTCGCTCATCGCAGACCTCCACTTCTGTGCCACGGTGTCGGCCTCCGGCGTGAACGAAAAGGCGTGCTTGCCTTCCGTGTTACCCAGACGCTCTGCCAGATTGGCAACGGTATTATTCAGCGGCAGGAAACGCACAGGCAGTTTGGGTTCCTCGGGCTGATCCTTCTTGTTCTTGGCCGCACGCTTCTTGGCCCGCCATTCGTCCTCCTGCATCTGATACATAGTGTCCTGCGCCCTCACCTCGCTCATCCAGGCTTCCACCACGGGGTCGATACCACCCTTTCCCGAAGCGAAATCACCGGCGATGTAAGCAATGAGGTTGAGACCCTTCTTCTGGCCGTGCACATCCAGCTTCACACCCGTTGCAAGCGCTCCGATGCAGGGACAGATGGCCGTCAGTACGGGCATAGCCAGATGAGGACCTACGGCATCGATGGATTCCTGAATGCCCTGAGGAAGTTTTTTAATTGACAATTGAGAATTGACAGTTGATAATTCGTTATCGTTATCGTCAACGTTTTCCACATCATCCATCTTACCTCTTACATCCGACATCTGCAGCGCATTGAGTGTGTCGCGCAGGCGCTGAGGAAAACCCTCGTATTTGGAGGCCAGAGCATTCTTGATTTTCTGCTGTTTCTCCTCTGGTGTGAAACCGTCGTAGCAGGGGATCACCTGATTGAGCCAGTTGAAATTCTTGCCGCAGATATGGCGCAAATCGCTTGCCAACTGGAACGTCAGCGTGTCGCGGTCGCCCTGCGTGGGTTCAAAACCCCGGTTGTTCACCTCCCAGTACTTCGCAATGATGTCCTTGAACGGTATGCCATGATAATGTGTCGGGAATTTCTTGGTTGCCCCATTGGACAGCATTAATGGTTCTTCGTTCTTCACTTCTTTGGATTCTTCACACTTGCGTTCGCTTCGCTCCGCCCCATTGCCTATGGCAAAGGACACTATTAGTTCTTCACTCTCGAAGAGCCCGTCTTCGAGCCAGATCAACTCCTCGGGCTCTTCGGTGGTCGTGAAGAATACTCGCGTGATGTCCTTGGCTTTATCGTCGAACTTCACGCCCAGCAGGTCACTTGCCCACTTGAGGTTCTCTTCCTGCGAGAGTTCCGGACGGCGACGGAACACCAGATGGTAGCCCTTGGTGGCCGAACGCTCCAGCATCTGCAAGCCCAGTTCATCTTTCCTGCTCAGCACCAGTTCGGGCACTCCGGCCATGCGTTCTTTAAGCCATGCCTGCCGTTCTTCGGCTTTCAGTTCTTTGGGTGCTACGAAATCAATATCCATCCCCACGGTGTTGCTCATACGGGTGCTGCCTTTCAGCGAGCCGTCCTCATTCGGCAGACAACTGTAGTTCATCTGCTGCAACTTGTTCTTCACACTCTCCTCACCACCGCGAATACGCTGCATCAGTTGCCTCTGTTCGCCGCCGCCTCGCAGCGCGAGGTATTCCTCTCTCGTGAGGACGGGGCGCATCATCTTCGCCCCATCCTTATAATATATTACGTGTACACTCATGGCTTAGAAATTAGGATAACCGAGTTTTGCGTTAAGATAGCGCAGTCCGTCGAGCGTCCATGTCATATAGGTGTGAATCTTCTTCTCACCCTTCAGCGAGTAGGAAACGTGCGTGCGCAGTCGCACCAGATTGCGGCCGGCAAGTTCGTCAGAGATATTCCAACGTCCGCCTTGGCGGTATTGTATACCCATGTCGCAGAGCACGGCGTTGAAGTCGCATACGGTCATGTTGAACGTCTTTGCCACCTGCGTAGCCGTCAGCGTGTCTTCCGCCGGTTCGTTGAGCATGCGAAGTCCCTCACCGATGATTTCATCTGCCATCGCCAGAATCTTCTGCGGACTGGGCAGACATCTTACAGGTCCCTGAGCTTGTCGAAGGGCTTCCATCTCCAGTTGCTCCCAACGTATCACGAGTTTGGCGCGGGCTTCGTCGTTGAACTTCGTTGCGATGTAGAGGCACTCGGTTTTCGAGAGTCGGTAACACGGGCGAAGCTCGCCCTTCTTGTCGCGATATTCAACCAGCGCAAAATTGCGCCCGTTGACTTTCTCCCACGCAGGCTCCATATTTCGGATAGCCCTCATCAGGTCTTTATGTTGCTTACCTGTCAGCTCGGCAATTTCGAGCGACGTCATTGTTTGAATGTTTTGGTTTTCGTTTTCGTTTTTATTAACTACTAGTGCTATTGTTTTCATTGTTGTTGAAATTACGAGCTTTGGAAAAGCGAAGGTAGTTGAGCTCATTTCATCGATACTTCTCCGCTCGTCTTTCAACTCTGGTTGGAATAACTTTTAATTTTTAACTTTTAATTTTTAACTGCAACGATATCTGTTGCCAGTACTTCCTGAAATGTCTGTCCCTGATACTCGTGGGTAGAGAAACGGAGTGTGGCGAAGACCACATCACCGTCGGAAAACCTGCATGATGCCAGTGTGCCCAGCATGGCACACACATATTCGTTCTCGAACTTGGAGCCGCCCAGTTCGCGCAACACGATGTTGCACTTCTTCATCTGGCCCCCTTCTGCCTTTTGGCTTGGTACGTTGAAGGCCTCGCCCTGACGCACCACTTTTAGAATTCTTGTTTCCATAATTTTGTTCCTTTCTTTTTATTTGTTATTAATAATGTGTGGGATTGTTCCTTAGGTCTGTTTCGTAATCCAATAAGTCAAAGAGCACCGCCGAAGTCATTTCTAACTTTCGACGGTGCAAAGGTACGGCGATAATAAAAGAAAAATCCCCTATATAGGAGCTATTATAGGACCTATATAGGGGCAACAAAAGCTGATAATCAGCGGTCTATGTCAGACACCGAATATCTTGTCTATTTCCTTTGAACGTTTGGGCAGCGTGCCTGTCTGTTGCACATCCCATTTCTCCTGAGCCAGATTACTGATGCCCCAGAAGTGCTCAAATGTCTTCCACTTTGATTTGATTTCCAACCTCTCGGCAAAGCACTCAGCAATGTACATCGCCTGCTTGCGTGTTGTACTGGGAGAAAGCTTGTGTTCCGCATCAACAAAACCGGCTGCATGCAGCTTTGCCCAGTAGTTTTCTGCTTCTGGCGATTCCAGCACCTCAGGAGCGGTGCTTTCCTCCTGCTGAGCGGCTGTCTTCTTCACCTCGAGTTCCACGCCGATGGCTTTCAGTATGTCTGCCTGATGCAGATGCTCCACATGCTGTATGTTGATGCCGCCCGGCTGCACATCCACGTGCGTATAGTGCGTCACGCCGCTGAAACGATCCTCCCCGTTCATCTGTTCACCGCATTAGCCTGTTGCACATTGATGCCGCCTGCCGCCACGTTGACCGTCACCGGCGCTGCCGTCTCCGTCTCGTCGTCGAGGCTGTCGAGCACTGCCGATACCTCTTCCGGGAAGGAAAGACCGATGGAATTGGCGAACTCCATAATCACCATTTTCACAGTGATGCGCTTGCTCAGCGTCTTGCGCTTACTGATGTTGATAAACGTGCGCAGAGCCTTCAGCACTTCGTCCTGTGAGGACTTCTTTGCCACACCCGCAGTGAGCTTACTGAACTCCGTGAGTTGCAGCTCCTTTTCTTCCAGTTGACGCTGTAGCTCGTCTACCTTCTCTCCCAGTTCCTCCACCTGCTGCTGCAGGCTTTCCGCCTTCGAGGCCGATGCGTCCGCATACTCCATAAGTTGCAGAAAATTATCCACTTGCTGAAGTCTGTCCGCTGCTTTCTCGCGCTCGTGCTCCAGCTCACGATGCACATCCCGAGCCATCTCGTTGTATTCTAATGTATTCATAACTTTAATTGGTTTGTGTGTTTTTCATGCCTTAAACAAACCGGCCACAAAGGTACGAAAAAAGGATGATATAACAATGGAAAAAATCGAAAATCTTTCAAAAAAATGAGGTCGTCTCCCCATACAGGAACGACCCCTCTCTTTTTAACTTTTCCCCCTTCCCTCTTTATTCATCCAAGCAATTCATATTAAGTAAGAATTCATATACTCCTATCCGGTAAATGCCGTCATCATTGTAGAATCCTCTCATATAGTCGCCAGAGACGACCACCTTGCGGAAGCTGTCGCTTATGTTTGTTAACGGACGTTGTTCTTGCTCCACCTTGGCTTTGTCCGGCAGCATGTATGCCGATTGTATGTATATGCGCTGCGAACCGCGATTAACAACAAAATCAACCTCCAATATCTTGCGAACGGTCTTGCCTTGCTCGTTCTTTTCCCATGTCTCAACCAATCCTACATCTACCGAATATCCGCGAGAACGCAATTCGTTGTATAGCACGTTCTCCATCATGTGACTAAACTCCACCTGGCGGAATCCCAGTATCGCATTGCGGATGCCCGGATCTTCAAAATAATATTTGCTGTCCGCACCTATATACTTTCGTCCTTTGATGTCGTATCGCTCTGCCTGACTGATTAGAAACGCGTCTTCAAGATTTTCTATGTATTTGGATATGGTGTGATTAGATATCTTCAAGTCTGTTGCCGACTTAAACGTATTCGCCATCTTTGTCGGGTTAACAGTCGAACCCATCGCCGATGCCAGCACTTTGAAAATCTGTTCCAGTCCTTCTGTGTTATGTAAACGGTTCCGTTCTATTATGTCCTTTAGATAAATTGTCCGATAGACATCTTTCAGATACGACTCTTTCTCCTCAGGGTTACTCATCTTGGCTACTGCCGGCAGACCGCCATAGGTGTAGTAATCTTGCAATGCTTCACCTTTATCGCCGCCTATCTCTTCATAGTACTCTGCAAAACTCAGCGGGCGCACACGTATTTCCCATCCGCGACCGCGGAACTCGGTTACAACGTCCTTGCTAAGGAACTTCGAGTTACTGCCAGATACGTATGTCTGCACGTTATGCTTATGCCCCATACTAAGTAATACTCCTACAAAATCGTCCACCAACTGTACTTCGTCCAATATCACATAATTCGTTTTTCCGTCATTGACAATGTGCGCATCGATGTAATCCAGCAGGGTATCCGGATTTAGTAAGTGTCTATTACGTATATCATCCATCGCCAGCCCAATGATGTGGTCTTCCGCCACACCGTGTGTCAGCAAGTAATTTCGGAAGATGTTGAATAGCAGGTAGGACTTACCGCACCGGCGTACACCCGTTACGATTTTAATCATGTCCATCTGCTCTGCACGAATGAGTTTCTGAAGGTAAAAATCTCGTTTAAACTCCATCTCTTATAGCATTTTTCTGTGGAACTCCACATTTTTCGGCTACAAATGTACCATTATTTTTTGATTCATGCAAGTTTTATGGACACAAAATCACTTTAATTCTTATCTTTTAATTTCCCTCTTCCGTCTTTAGACCTTAGTCCTAAAATTATCAATTGTCAATTCTCCATTATCTCCTTTTGCGGAGCAAATGGGGCCGAGCTGCAAGCGAAGGCAATTATCCCACCGCGATGACGAAACAATATAGCACAAACGATGCCAGGAGACACCGCACAAACGATAAAACAACCATTAAATTGTCAATTATTAATGGCTCTCTTCTTACATCTTACATCAATGCCTATTGGGGGGGATCGGCTCAAAAATCATCCAAATTATACATTTTTCAGCTCACCGTGAGCCGATTTTTGAAAAAATATAGTTATATTTGCGCCGATTTAAGTTCTCGAGCTATGGATACCTCAAGAGATTGAAAAGGCGCTACTCACACTCGTGCTCCTGTCGTATATCCAGGCGTTCTTAGATGGCAACAAGCGCACGGCCCGCATCACCAGCAATGCCATCCTGATAGCCAACGGTTATTGTCCTTTGAGTTTTCGTTCTGTTGACTCTGTTGACTACAAGAAGGCGATGCTCATCTTTTATGAGCAGAACAATCTTTATGCTTTCAAGCAAATCTTCATCGATCAGTTTGACTTTGCAGTAAGGGAGTATTTCTAAAATCCTTCAGACATCATACTTCAGCCCTCAGCCCTCTTTCGTCCTTCTACTCTTTATTGCTTGCTGCTATATATGAGCAGTATTTGCTGAGCAGTTTGGACAACGGCAATTCTCCTTTCCGGTATCGGTCGGCATCAAGTCTCAGGATTCTTTCGCATATCGGTTTCTTTCCCCTGAACAGGGCATGGAGATACGGAATGCCATTCTCCTCTGTGATGCTTACCTGTGTGAAGAATTGCGTCAAATCCTCCGCATTATAAACGATAGAGTAGCTCGGTCGCTTGGCTCCGGGGATGTCCTCAATGAGGATATTCTTGCTGACCAGATCCTGGATGTCACGTATGGCTGTGTCCTTCGAACACTTGGCCAATGTCGCCCATGTCTTCGACGTTATCTTTGCCTCATAGCCGTCAAGAAAGAGGTTGAGCATCTGCGTCTGTCGTTCTGTCATTGGCACAGACGATGCCTTCTGCCAGAAGAAACTCTTGTTCAAGACCGTGGTGACGATGCCGTCTGCTTCGTCAAGTGCCTCCACCAATTTCTGCAGGTACCACACCAACCATTCTGTGATATCGCCGTCGCCGTGCTGCATACGCTCAAGAATGTCGTAGTAGTGATTCTTGTCCTTGTTGATTTGTGACGAGACGTTGTAGAAACGGAACTCGCTCTTCTCTCCGCGAGCCAGCAGCATGTCGGACAGGATGCGGGCCAGCCGTCCGTTGCCGTCCTCAAAGGGATGAATGCTCACAAACCAGAAATGAGCAATCGCAGAACGTATGACACTGCTCACCGGTTCCTCTCCGTCAAACCATCTGAGGAACTTTTCCATCTCCTCTTCAATGCGCTCCGGAGAAGGAGCAATATAGTGAATCTTTTCGCGTCCAAACATTCCGCTGACGATATGCTCCTCGTTTGTTCGATACCGTCCCACCTCTATCTGACTGCCTTCGCTATAGCCGGACGGGAAGAACGCTGCCTGCCAGGCGCAGAGTTTCCCCTTGTCGAGAGGCATATCATAATGCTGAATCGCTTCGAGCATGACGCTGACCACCGAATCGACGTAGTGCGAAGGGGCTGTATATTGCACGTTTTCTATTCCGAGCTTTCTGGCGATGGACGAACGGACCTGATCCACGTTCAGCCGTATGCCTTCAATCTCCGAAGAATACACGACATCATAGGTCAGGTTCTCTGCCATAGCACGCAGTTTGCTGTCAAAGCCCAAAGAACTCAGCCTGCCATAAAGCACACCCTGTTTGCGAAACACTTTCTCCTGAAGGAGCGACACCTGCGATGCGTCCCAACGGAAATTTGTCCAATTGTTTCTTTCGTGTATATACATAACGTCATCCTACTTTTGTGCGACAAAATACCACCCATATCGTCGCAAATTCTGCGACAAAAGTACTAAAATATTTCCGAAGCAACAAAAAAAATCCGAAAAATAACGCATCTTTTGCGACGTTTTTTGCCGAGAGCTATTTATATTCTTCGAACTTCTGTAACACGAGGCATACTTTATAGCCCTTATATTCACCAATCTGCCTTGACGTTCCTCCAACTATTAGAGGTTTCATTTCCTCCATGCCGGCAATCATTTGGTCGAGCATTTCTTCTGTGATTTCCAATTTCATTTTTTTATTTTAGTTACTTTCAGTCCTACATCAAACATCTACTCGTTTTATGTTTTTCTCCTATACTTATGATTTCCAAGCAGGAGATATACGTAGTATTCTCCCGTTGGCGACATGTGGCTCCAGCCATACCATTTGTTTACAAAGTCTTTGCGCTCTTGATAATAACCTTCTACACGATTAGCGTTACTTTCGCTAGTTGTCTTGTAAAGCACAATCATTCGTTCCCACTTATAATTATTCTCACGTTGTTCATGTTGGGAAGCGCGTGTTTTGTAGTCAATGGTTATACCTATCTTTGCATATTTGTAATAGCGTTTATATTGACCAATGCTGCGATTGAAATATTCCCAACATTGGTCACACCATCCTGTAATATGCCTATCGTCAATTTTCATCGTAATGTCATTGTTTCGCGCTCTTAATATCTGTATCTGTTACAGGCTATGATAATACGATTTGATGAGTTCTGTCATCTTAATCCGACGGGCTTCGAGGAATGTCTGATAATCCGTGTGGTCCATTCCTAAAATGTCAACAGGAATACAGTTGTCTTCAAGATTCTTGTAAAATTCATCTTCGCTCTTTATTGCCTTAAAGGAAGTGTCGCCCGCAGTTTTGATTGCATTTAACGCCTCATTCAAGTATTCCTTCGGGGCTTTCTTGCCAATCTTGATATTGATGGGAGTATCCAGATAGGCATAGTTGGCTACCTGGTTGTATTCGTGTTTATCGTAGCCGTTGTCCACCAAATACTGTTTGGGGAAGATATGATGGATGTCCCCACCCAAATTCACAAGTTCTCCAACAGGGATGTGCGACAGCAGAGAATCTTTTTTGAAGAAGTTCTGGGCAGCAAGGAACACCTGATAAGTCGGGTTGATAGAAGAAACAAAAGTCAAATTCTGGTTCAATTGAACATTCCAGAATGCGTCGGACAACGTTGCATCCTCAATAGCCTTTAGAGTGGCTTTCACTCCATTCTCTCCTATCGCACGAATATCTTTGGCAAACGCCGACTCTGGAGAGGCGCTATAACGACCCGTCAGAACAGACAACACATACCAACGCTGCACCAGACTCTTGATTTCATCCACAGGAACCTCTTTGGATTCTTGAAGCAGCAGATAGACGGCATACGCAAAATCGATAGCCATCACAGAATTTACCAATTTCTTTGAGGTAAAACCGGCGGAGCGAATAGCCAACATGAATTGCGAGAAATTGTATCCACTGATTACATTATTCAAGCCTGCCTCCAGTTCCTTATAAGTAGATTCTACAATCTCTTCCTTAAACTCTCTCGTTTCAAAGTCACGACCGGAAAGCATGGCAACCAAATCAGCTAACTTAGCTCTCTTGCATCGATGCATAAATGCAACGCGCAAGACATCGTCACATTCAGGATCGTAGACGGTTTCTTTGTCGTCTTTTAGCCATTCCAGCTTACTGAAGTATTCTGACGATGAGAATGCTGCATCTTTCTCCTTAATCTTATTATAGAATGTTCCGTCTTTGCAAAGATGAGCAAAATAGTCAACAACTTTGCGAAGTGTGTTTCCTCCGTGCTTCTCGTCGGCAGCAATCTTAGACATCACGAAGTCGCCTTGACTGAGAGCTGTTCCTTTAGAGTTAATACGAATGAAAATGTCTGTAACGACATCAATATCTAGCGAAGCATCCAACTCTATCACACCTATATTGCAATGCTGGAGATTCTTCAAGCCCTCGATGATTTTATGAAGCGTTTCCTCATCCATATCTGGATTTTCTTGGACGTATTTCTTAATGAAAGAAAAACTTGAGAATCCTTTGTCAAACAGTTCTGCAATATCAGTTATCCAGCGTTTACTCTTGAGGTGTGCAGGTGTTTGGACGGCAAACAACTCTGCATCAGGATTGTCGGATATTGCGGCAAACGGGTCGAAAGCTATCTTCACGCGACCTTCGCTGTAGTCATCAAACACTACGTTCTTGCCTGCAATAGCAGTCATCAAAGCGGTAATACGTTGCTGACCGTCTATCAGCACCTTCTTCCCTTCCGAGAGAGAACCGTTCTTTAGTTTGACGGCAGGATTTTTCCAAATGATAATGTAACCTGTAGGATAGCCTTTGTAAAGTGAATCCATTAGGTCTCGCACCTGAGATTTACGCCACACAAAGGGACGCTGAATCTCTGGGATGGCAATATCATTGTTGTCAATCAAACCCAATATCTGACTGATAGCAAGAGGATAATTGTTATATTTTTGCTTGTCCATATCTTCAATTATTTATTTCGTCAACTTCTGATACAACTTGAAGAGCTCGGCTACGCAGCTGCTTTCGGTCATCGTCCTTACATCGAAACCATAGGCGGCCATCACGGCGCGGTCGTTGTCCTGATGTGCCTTGCGAAGCTCTACAGGCATCGTCAAGTCATCGTAGAGGTCGGCCAGCGACGAGTCGGGATACAGAGCCCGGGCATCAAGAATGGCTTGTGCCGTCTGCTCTATTCTTTGCTTCTGAGCCTCAGTAGGATTCGGCCAGGGGAAGTTGTTGTAGACAATCGTATTTGAATAACTATAGTCGCTCTTCAATCTGCCACATGTCGCTCTCATCCAAGCCATGTGAACGTTGCTGGTGAGGATGCCAAAATGGAATAAAGAAGCATATGGCATCTGAAATAGTTTGTCACCTGCTATAATATCAGCCCTTAAGTACTCAATCGGTATATATCTTCTATTTTCTGAAGACACTTTGGGGATTGCAATATAATCACTATCACAAGGGCGCATTTCCCCAAAGAGAGTTGGCGTTGCGGCACTTTGTACAGTTGCTGCCTTTGAACTTCTCATGCGAAACTCGCGAACAGCCTCTATACGCCTTAACAATATTGGACATGTTTTAAGTTCCGATGGGTTGGCTCCTACAAGCCAAAAACACCAACGTGGTTTTCTTTCAATAAAATCCTTACCCATCATAAAGGGTCTCAAGAATTTTTCACCCTGCGGTTCTTTTTCAAGATATTCTATTTTCTCTTCGATGGTTAAGAGTAGATTCCCGTCATCAATTGGAGAACTTCCTCGAACCATTGGAGGAACATCACATAACGGCTTTGAATTTTTTTCAATAAAAACTGTAGGTGCATTCAAAAGATAGCCGTTGATATTATCTGCGGTTACACTTTGATTGTCATTAAGGTAGATAACTTTTTTCTTTTTACTCTCACAAGCGCTAAATCCGATGATAACACAGTGTACGTGAGCTTTTAGTGATGCTTCACTATCCCAACGGAATGTACGGTAAGCAAAATCAAAGTGGATACCAAACTTTTCAAACATTGGCTTCCATATGGCCGTAACTTGTTCTCCTTGGGTGATGGAATTTGTTGATACAAGCGCACATCTTGTATTGGTATTTCGAATAAGTTGAGATGCTTTGTGGTACCAACCAGCAACATAGTCAATATTGTTGCCAAAGCCTTTCATCAGGTCTTTCAAATCTTCCTTTTGTTCCTGTGTCTGATATGCATATCCCACAAACGGAGGATTACCCATGATATAGTCGTAATCTATATGGTATCTGGTGGTTTCAACCTTACGTCCAAAATGCAAATTCGATGTTACCACATTGACATCGTCAAAAGATACTACGGGTTCACTGACCATCATTTGTGTTTCCTCGGGAATTACATATGCATTTTTTGCGAATATGGTTGGCGTATCAGATGGAACTTCTATCACATCCCAATCCATACGAAGAGCATTGCCTTCCCTGATGTTTGTATATCTCTTCAAGGGCAGGAAGTCAATGTCACGACAGATTATCTTCTCCGTTTCGCGTAGCATTTGAGCCTCAGAAATCCAAAGGGCAGTAGTGGCAACAGTGACTGCAAAATCGTTTATCTCGATGCCGTAAAACTGTCGAATAGACACCTTTATTGGGTTCATTTCCTCAAAGCCTAGGAAAGATTGTCCATGATAGCGAGCGTCAATCACTTCATTCTCAATACGACGCAGGGAAAGATAGGTTTCGGTAAGGAAATTACCGCTGCCACAAGCGGGGTCGAGGAACGTCAGAGAGGCCAATTTATGCTGATAGGCATCAAGTTTTTTGGCACGTTGCTTCTCTACTTTCTCTTCCAAAATCTCGTCAAGCTCATCACGCAGGTCGTTGAGGAAAAGAGGGTCTATCACCTTGTGTATATTCTCAATGCTGGTGTAGTGCATACCGCCGGAGCGTCTTGTTTCGGGGTTGAGAGTGCTCTCAAACACGGCACCGAAAATGGTGGGTGAAATCTCGCTCCAGTCGAAATCCAATGAGGCATTCTGCAAAAGTGTCTGCCTCAACTCCTCCGTAAACTGAGGTATTTCTATTTCCTCCTCAAACAGACCGCCATTAGTGTAAGGGAAGGCTTTCAGGTCATCTTTCAGATATTTGCTACGCTTTTCCTGTGGAGTGTTGAGCACATCGAAAAGACGCATCAGTGCATTGCGCATGTCATCGGCTTCGTAGCGGTTCAGATAGTCGTGGAACTGATCATGAGAGAACACTCCTGCATCCTCTGCATAGAGACAGAAGACGATTCGTACACAGAGAATATTCAGCCAACGAAGCGCCTCTGGGCTGTCATCGTCGTACTGTTTCAGCAAAGCCTCGTATATCTCGCCGACAATCTCACCGGCTCGCATGGAGACTTCCATTTCTTTTCTCAAGTGCTCGCTCTTAACATCCACAAGGAACTGCAGACGATAGTATTCCTTACCCAAATTCTCCAACAGAATACTTTCGGGCTCACCGTGAGGCTGCTCCATATCGTATACAAGAAACTCCTTGAAGTTGCAAGCCACAATCCAACGAGGTCTCTGTGAATACGGCAATTCTGCAGAATAGCGCTTTGCCTGCTGGAAAGGCGTGAGACGCTGTCCGTCGCTTTGTGTTATAGGAGCACGCAAATCCTTATCTATGGATTTCTGCTCTATGAGTACACGGGTGGAACTGATGTGCCCATCTATAAAGTTGGTAGCATCCACTTTCACCTGCTCTTCGTAGCGGATGAATTCGGCAATATTCTCCACACCATATACATTCTGTAGGAGGTCTGCCCAGAATATTTGCGACTGCCCGCGCTCGTATCCTTTACCTTTCCATCGCTCAGCAAACTGCGCAGCGGCTGCAGCTATCTGTTTATCTGTTTTCATCTGTTGTGAGATGTTTTTCGTGGTACATTTTATACTTTTCCGCCCCAAATTTACGAAATGTTTTCGAGAAATGGGTTCACTACATTATTTTTTTTATCCCTTATTCCAAAGTTCAGAGAGCTTCTTCACCACATCGTCCGAGAGCAGCTCGCCGCTGTGGCCCTTGTCCCAATCAATAGACGGGATGGCCTCCTTCAACGTCTGCAGCGGTATCTGCGGAGCAGCGTCCGGAGCGGCAGCATTGCAGCACGCCATATCCACATAGCAGCGACGGCGCGTGGTGCCCTTCCAGTCCTCACCCGTGTAAGGGTCAGTCATAAAATAACCGTTGAAGACGATGCCCGCCTTGTCGTCGCCCGTGCGCAACATGTAGAACACATCACCACGGCGGGCTTCCTCCCACTCGTAGATGCTCCAATCCATGAAGAAATGACCGTCCTCCTGATGCTCCACACAATGCGCATAGTCCTGCTCCGTGAAAGAACTGATGGCGGGATTCCAACGCATGAGATAGGTCTTAGGCTTATCGGGCAGAGGGATGATGTCGTAGTTCACCTGCCACACACAGCAGTCGCCATCGGGGTCTTCCACACCGGGTTCTTCTGGCTTCTGAAACGTGAAGCGCGTGCCGGGCAGCACCGTCTTACGGATGATGTGTGCGAGACATCTGTCGTCCCCGGCAGTAAGCTCAAAAAATTTAACCGACCGCTTTAGGATGTAGGGAAACACGCCGCCGTTCCAGAAGTAGCAGCTGCGGTAAACGTTGGGCAGTTCCTCTACATCAAGTAAGAGATGACCGTCCGCCGTCTCCAGGAAAATGTTCTGGTTGTCCTCGCGCAAATCCAGTATCAACGTACGAATCTCTCCGCTGCGCACACCCTCTATCACGGCCTTGTCCACCTCAAAGGTAACAACGCTTTCGTCAATATCATTCTTCTTTTTCATGGCTTTCACATTTTACATTCTACATTTTACATCTTCCATCATACCTCTCCTTCCACTTCCCACGTGGTGTTCTCGAAGCGGCGCATGTAAATCTCAAAGTCCTTCGTGACACACATCTCCAACGTGAAGACTCCGGGCTCCGTTTCCTTCTGCGTATAGTGCAGCGGCAGAGTGCGGATATAATGAGCATCATTCTCACCGGCCCTGATGATAATCTTCACAGGCTTCGGCTCCATATCGCAAAAGACACCGAAATACGGCTTGAAATACTTCGAGGCGCTGAAACCATCGTAGAGCTCGAACGGCACAGCCGTCTGCTCTGCCGACAGCATCCTGTCGAGGGCAAAGGCCTGCAAACCCAAGCCGCGAATGCCCATGGGATGCTCACCCACCTCGTCCATGCTGTTCCACTTCAGGGCAAAGAGATACCAACGGCCCTCATAAGCCTTCAACACATAGGGAGCCAGGATGCAGTCGTAGGGCTCCACATCGCTGAACTTCTGATAGCGGCAGCGCATGAGACAGTTCTTCCTCATTGCCTTGCCTATCGGGCGCAGGAATTCACGACCGCGCAAGATGACAACGGGTTGGATGCGATTGCCCAGGAAACGGCATTCCTCCAGAAACTTGTTCTCCTCGATATTTGCTGCAAGAACGGACGCTGTGCGCGAAAGGCTGTTGCGGGGATCAGGCACACGGTAGCTAAACTCCAAACCGCCGATACGCGTCGCCTTGATGGTGGTGTGAGTCTCATTGCGTATCGCCTCAGCGGCCTTGGCGAACTGTTTGCGTGTGACGGGCTCGGCTCCGTCATCTATGAGCTGTTGGTTCACTTTGTCGCGTGTGATACCCTCCGGGTGCTGCAACAGTATCTCCAGAATGTGTAATGCTTCTGCTGTCATAGTTGTCAGATTTAAAGTTTTCGCCACAAATGTACGGAAAAAGAACGAAACGACAAAGAAAAAAATCAAAAAACCGCCAAAAAAAGTGAGGTCGTACCCGTATGTGGGGACAACCTCCTTTTTCGGGTCAAAATCTGTTAACTAAGTTATCGATTTATATGATTCCAAAGTATGTTAATGTCCTCGCTGGTAAGGAACTGCTCGTGTGAGATAATTGCTAATGTGTCATGTAAGTATTTAATGCTTATGTTCAAATAATTCTATGTAGTTATCTGAATACTGCCGTTCATTGTGTTCATCTATGCCTTTGACTTTTCTGAACAAAATCTAATAATAAAAACGGTTCTAAAGAAACATTGACATATACATTGGCAGTAATATCAAGTCTTGCTCTTTACGAATATCCTTCGAGTGTAGAAGGTATCGTTGCTGAATGCGGGCTGAGAACTTTTTCTGGAATTCATCGATAGAAACATGAAGATTGG
>JAEEZX010000069.1 GCA_016292045.1 Bacteroidaceae bacterium
GAAGTCTGTTCATAAGTCTTACACATTTTATTTGGTTTCTAAATGTGTCAACCTATTTCAGTATAAGACAGAAAAAATAAGTTATTGATTATAAGCGAGATTTTTCATAAGGTTTTCTAAACGAGTGGACATCCATACTGAAAGTGTTGACACATTTTGGACTTATCACGGATTTGAGTTGAATGCTTTTTAGCTTAACTCTGATTCCTGTTGAGTCTTACAATTTTGGGGCTCTGCAGCGGCTCTGCAGCAGTTCTGAGGGCATCGTGAACGGACACAACGGACATTGAGGAAGTCGATAAATGTGTGTGTCAATGCTCGCTCTTCTTACGTCTTACCCACGTCCTTCCTTCGTCCTAGCCATACCCATCCATGCTCTATGAGCGTGGGTAGGACGTATGTAAGGGCTATCTGGGAGCAGAGTGGTAGCTGGCAAGGAGCTGGCTGAAGGCAGCCAGAAGGCTGATGTAAGATGTAAGAGGGCTGATGTGTGAGGACTAATTTTTTGCATGTTCGTTATGTCCGCAATGTCCGTTGATTGTCACGGATTTGAGTTGAATGCTTTTTAGCTTAACCCTGATTCCTGTTGAGTCTTACAAATTAGGGGCTCAGCGCCCCTGCAGGGCTAAATGATAAATGACCCTTCGACAAACTCAGGGCAAGAAAATGATAAATGATAAATGATAAATGAGGTTCCTCTATAAAGTTTAGAGTTTAGAGTTTAGGGTTTAGAGTGAAGAGTTAGTTCTCTTTTGTCATGTGATAACCCATGCGTTTCAGCTGCAGGGCGGCGCCGAAGAGGTAAAGCTGGTGCAAACAAGCTACGTAAGCGTCGAAAGCCTCCTTCGTGCCGGGTTCGATGCCCTGACGCAAGAGAGCATTGTATACACGCGAAGCACATTCACCCGTAACCTTCTCCACATCAGTGTATTCTGCTCCCTGTAACTCCAACACCTCCTCGCGGATATACTCATCCATGGAGTCGTAGCCGCGACGGTCTCTCATGTCGGTGTAGAGGTCGTCCTTCCCCGAACAGGCATCCCAATCATCATCCCACATCTTGGCCAAAGCCATGCCGATATACATCATCCAGCCGAGCGAGGCCGAAGGATAGTCCCTGAACTCACGTATGCCGTCCGGAATATACGCCCGTGCAATCTCCTCCCATTTGCCCTCCACATCAGGGCACTGCGGAAGCAACTCATCAACCGCCTTCATGCCCGACAGATATTGATGCAGGTCTCTATGCAGTATGTCCTCGAATTTATCCACCTCTAACCAATAACCTCTTACCTCTTACCTCTATTCTTCCGTTTCGCAGCCGCCGAAATTGTACTCAGCAAGGGAACGCTCGCGCGAGTGGCAGAAATAAATCACCTGAGCTTTGGAGCACACCTCGCCGCCCTGAATCAGTTCGGCATCGATATACGACACCTGGCGCACCTGCTTTGTGAGACGGGCACGCATCTCAACGACACCGCCGTCGATGGTGATGGGCTTGAGATACCTGATGTCCATGCGGCTCGTGACAGCTACCGTCTGCAGCTTGTGGAAGACAACCCAGCCGGCCACCTCGTCGAGCATCATACAATGGATGCCGCCGTGCAGAGTGTTGCGCCAGCTCTGCAGATTGGGGTCGGGAGTCCAATAGCTGACGATGTCGTCGCCGTCCTCAAAAAACTCAAGGCGCAGGCCGCGTTCGTTGGTGGGACAGCAGCCCGGGCAGCAGTAGCCCTCGATATTCACAAACGGGTTGATAATCTTCTTCATAGGTGTATGTGTGTGAGTTATTGTTTCTTTGATGTGTCGTCCTCGTCGAGAGCCATCAGGGCGAGCATCTCGTCGCGCAGACGGGCGGCAAGGACGAAGTCGAGTTTCTTGGCAGCGGCCTGCATCTCCTTGCGCAGCCGCTCGATGGCCTTGCGGCGCTGCTCGGGTGTGAGCTGCAGCTGCTCTTGCGTCTCCGCAGCCTGTGAGACGGGAATGGGTTCGGGCTCGATATAGGCACGCTTCTCACCCGTGGCACGCTGTATGGCGAGGAGGTCGGTCATCGTGGTGCTCTTGCGTATCTGACGGGGCGTGATGCCGTGCTCGCTGTTGTATCTCATCTGCTTCTCGCGGCGGCGGTTGGTCTCGTCGATGGTGAGGCGCATCGATTCCGTGACGGTGTCGGCATACATGATGGCAAGGCCGTTGACATTGCGCGCAGCGCGTCCGACGGTCTGTGTGAGGGAACGGTGGGAGCGCAGGAAGCCCTCCTTGTCGGCATCGAGGATGGCCACGAGCGACACCTCGGGAAGGTCGAGGCCCTCGCGCAGGAGGTTGACGCCCACGAGGACATCGATGACGCCTTTGCGCAGATTGTCAAGTATCTGCACGCGCTCCAGAGTGTCCACCTCGGAATGGATATATGTGGCCTTGACATCGTAGCGCAGGAGATACTCGGTGAGCTCCTCCGCCATGCGTTTCGTCAGCGTGGTGACGAGGGTGCGCTCGCCGCGTTCCGTGCGCAGCGTGATTTCCTCCATGAGGTCGTCCACCTGATGCAGGGAAGGGCGTACCTCGATAGGAGGGTCGAGCAGGCCGGTGGGGCGTATCACCTGTTCGGCAACAACACCCTCGGAGCGCTCCAGTTCGTAGTCGGCAGGAGTGGCCGACACGTATATCGTCTGCGGCGTGAGCGACTCGAACTCCTCGAAGGTGAGGGGACGGTTGTCCTTCGCGGCAGGAAGGCGGAAACCGTAGTCCACGAGGTTGGTCTTGCGTGCCTGGTCGCCGCCGTACATGGCACGTATCTGGGGCACGGAAACATGGCTCTCGTCGATGATGAGCAGGAAGTCCTTGGGGAAGAAATCGAGCAGACAGTAGGGGCGGGTGCCGGGAGCACGGCCGTCGAAATAGCGGCTGTAGTTTTCGATGCCGGAGCAATGGCCCAGCTCGCGTATCATCTCTATGTCGTAGTTGACGCGCTCCTCCAGACGCTGCGCCTCGAACTCCTTTCCGATGCTCTGGAAGTAGGCCACCTGGTCCTTCAAGTCTTCCTTTATGAGAGCTATCGCAGCTTCCTGTTTATCAGGCGATGTGATGAAGAGGTTGGCCGGATAGATGCGGTAGTCGGGGAAGGAGGCGACGCAGTCGAGCGTCTCGCTGTCGAGCTCCTCGATTTTCTCTATCTCGTCGCCCCAGAAGGAGATGCGGAGGATGCGCTCGCTGTAGGCAAGGAAGATGTCGACGGTGTCGCCCTTGACACGCACGGAACCTCTCGTGGGCGTGATGTCGTTGCGCACGTAGAGCGAGTTGAGCAGGCGGCGCAGGAGGGCGTTGTGGCTGATGGTCTGTCCCACGGTGAGGTCGATGACATTCTCGTAGAAGGCGGCGGGATTGCCCATGCCGTAGATGCAGCTCACCGACGAGACCACGATGACATCGTTACGGCCGGAGAGCAGGGCGCTGGTGGCGGAAAGGCGGAGGCGGTCGATCTCCTCGTTGATGGCGAGGTCTTTCTCGATATAAGTGTCGGTGGAGGGGATGTAGGCCTCCGGCTGGTAGTAGTCGTAGTAGGAGACATAGTATTCCACCGCATTGTCGGGGAAGAACTGCTTCATTTCGCCGTAGAGCTGCGCCGCGAGCGTCTTGTTGTGGGAGAGAATGAGGGTGGGGCGACCGAAATTGCTGATGACATTGGCCATCGTGAACGTCTTGCCGCTGCCCGTCACGCCCAGCAGCGTCTGGGCAGGAAGTCCTTCCCGCAGACCCTCAGTGAGTTGGCGGATAGCGTCGGGCTGGTCGCCCGTGGGGCTGTATGCAGAGGTGAGTTTGAAGTCCATCAAGGTGCAAAGGTAGTGTTTTTTTGCTTCTCTGAAGCATGCGGAGCGTTTCTTTTTTGCTAAAAAACGTGAATAGGGACAAAAAAGTGGGTCCGCATGGCGTGCGTGTGGAGAAAATGTTGTACCTTTGCGCGCTGAATGGCAAAGAATCTACTCATATTGATGCTGGCTCTGCTTGTTATGACCGGTTGCAAGCGAATTAACGCATTGGAGAAATCCAACGACTACGAGTACAAGTACGAGGTGGCAAAGCAATACTTCTTCGAGGGCAGATACGTCAAGGCATCGCTGATGTTCGGCGAGCTGCTGGCTGTGATGAAAGGTACGCTCAACGGAGAGGAGAGCCTGTATATGCTGGCGATGAGCTCGTTCATGTGCCGCGACTACGAGAATGCCTCGCAGTATTTCAGGAAATACTATCAGAGCTATCCGAAGGGCCAGTACGTGGAGTATGCCCGCTACTATGCCGGCTATTCGCTCTACAAGAAAGCGCCCGACCCGAGGCTGGACCAGACGAACACGTATCAGGCGATACACGAGTTCCAGCAGTTCCTGGACTATTATCCCTACACACGCATCAAAAACGAGACGCACCAGATGATATACGCCCTGCAGGACAGGCTGATAGAGAAGGAATACATGAGTGCCAAGCTCTACTATGACCTGGGTACGTATATCGGCAACTGCACCTCCGGCGGCTCGAACTACGAGGCCTGCGTGGTGACATCCCAGAACGCGCTGAGGGACTTTCCCTACGCCTCGAACGAGATGAGGGAGAAGTTTGCGATACTTATCCTGCGCTCGAAATACCATCTGGCCCTGAAGAGCGTGGAAGAGAAGAAGGAACAGCGATTCCGCGACGCGATAGACGAATTCTATTCGTTCATAGGCGACTATCCCGAAAGCCAGTATATGGCGGAGGCGATGAAGATGCACGAGAGCGCAGAGAAAATGGTGCAGAAAAAAAGCATCGATGTCAAGCCCAAAACTGATTAATAACAAACAATAAATATTTTCCCAAAACTATGGATTACAGGAAGACTAACGCCCCGATGAACACGGTGACCCGTGATGTGATGGACCTCTGCGAGGATACCGGCAACATCTACGAGAGTGTGGCTATCATTGCAAAGCGCGCAAACCAGATCAGCGCAGACCTCAAGCAGGAGCTCTCTGCCAAGCTGCAGGAGTTTTCTTCATCATCGGACAACGCCATCGACGAGGTGTTCGAGAACCGCGAGCAGATTGAAATCAGCCGCTACTACGAGCGCTTGCCGAAGCCCACGCTGATTGCAACGAAGGAGTTTGAGGAAGGACGTATCTTCTTCCGCGACGGAAGGGAGCAGGAAGAGGAAGAGGAGCAGTACTGATGATACAGCGTCTTCAGAGCCTTCTGATGTTCTGCTCGGCAATCATTGCCGGCGTAGTGTCTTTTTTCTGCCCTCTGGCAAGGCTCACCGTGATAGAGGGTTTCACGCAGGACCTGACGGGATGGAGCTATCTGCCGCTGGGCGTCATACTGGCAACGGCCGGCGTGCTGACGCTGGGAGATATCTTCCTGTTCCGCAAGCGTGCGTTGCAGATGAGGGTGATGACGTTCACCATCATACTGCTCGTGGCATGGTACGCCCTCTACGGATATGCCTTCTGGCAGCTGACAAAAGAAGCCGCAGAGAGCAATCTGTTCGTTAACGTGTGCATTCCGGCAGCGCTGCCGTTCTGCTGTCTGGTGCTCAACTACCAGTCGTTCCGCCTCATACTGAAGGACGAACTGCTGGTGAAGAGTCTGGACCGTCTGCGTTAACGGATCTTGGGATTTTTTGTGCGGATGACGTCGTAGAGCCACGTCACCTTCGCAATGATGGCTCCGTTGGCAGAGCGGGTGAAGCGGTCGGCCTTGGAGTCGTTGAAAATGGAAGACAGACCGAAGTAGTAGCGTCCCTCGAGCTGGAAATGCCCCACCTTGGGATTGCTCACTTCGATGCCCAAACCGCCACCGATACCGTATTCGAATTTCTTCTGGATAGGCAGGCTGTACTGCTCAATCACATGATTGGGACGCTTTGAGAGTGTCTCAATCGACCATTCGCCGCCACGCTTGTCGTGATCGCCGATGCAGAAAGCTATCTGGGGGCCGATGAGGAGATAGCCCTGAACACCCTTGCGCTCGCGGCCGAAACCGATGCGTGCAAAGACGGGGAGCTGGAGATAGTTCACCGTGCGGGAATAGGTGTCGGACGAGGTCTCGATATTCTCCGTCCATCCGAACTGGGTGAAATTGAGCTCGCCCTGAATGGCACAGATAATACCATAATATTTCTCGCACGTGTAGCGCACGGTAGCTCCGATGGTCATACCGCCATGATATTTCTGATTGATGGTGGGATTAAAGGATACCTTGTTGAGGACATAACCGCCGCTGATGCCGACAGCAAGGTCCCTGCGGTATTCACCCACCTGAGCCCTCACGGAAAGAGCCAAAACGGACAGGGGTAAAAGGCATAAAAAGCGTTTCACAAGTACAAAAGTACAAAAAAGTTCGGGCTTCGTGTACAGTGTGTGCCGTTTTTTTTATTATCTGATATTTTTTTTATACTTTTGTGGTTGTGAAAAGTATAAGAACATACATTACGTTGCTCTTCCTGACGCTTCTCACGCTGACGGCGCGGGGTGCTGCGGACGACCCTGTACTGGAGCCCTACGTGCAGTATATGCCGGAGAGGGAAGAGCCCTTTGTGAAGCAGCCCGGGGATGAGGTGGATCCTCAGAATGCACCTTTGAATTCCGTGTTCTTCTCGAACGCACGCAATGTGGAGGGAGCTGTGTGCCGATATACATGGATAGTGCTGAAGGACAACGTGGAGTTTCTGATGCGTGACGATGAGAATCTGATATACACGTTCATGGAAAGCGGTGTGTATACCATCATCCTGAAAGCTACGATAGTGAAGGAAGGTGTCGTGTACAACTGGCCGGACGATTACGGGGGCGGGGGAAACACGTTTCTGCTGACCATAACGGAAAGTCATCTGGAATTTCCCAATGCCTTTTCTCCCAACGGGGACGGAACGAACGATTACCTGCAGGCAAAGGGTACGGCTCCCACGACTTCGAGCGGAGGAAACGGTCCGAAGGGCATCGTGGATTTTGAGGCCGTAGTGTTCAACCGATGGGGACAGAAGCTGTATTCCTGGAACGACTGCTACACATACGAAGCCGGATGGGACGGCACCTACGGAGGCAAGAGGGTGAAGGACGGAGTGTATTTCCTCCGTGTGAAGGCCAGAGGAGCCGACGGAGTGGAATACAATATCAAGAAAGCAATAAACGTTCTGACGGGATATAACGAAAACAACGAGAACTCTGCAGGTAATCCGTGAAGATGGAGCAGGAATATATTATCGTGGAGGGTGCTCGTGTCCACAACCTGAAGAATGTGGACGTGAAAATCCCGAGGAAGGCATTGACCGTGATAACAGGTCTCTCGGGCAGCGGAAAGTCGTCGCTGGCCTTCGATACCATATACGCAGAAGGACAGAGGCGCTACATAGAGACGTTTTCCGCATACGCACGCAACTTTCTGGGAAATCTGACAAGACCGGATGTGGACAAGATATCCGGACTGTCGCCCGTGATCAGTATCGAGCAGAAGACGACGAACAAGAATCCGCGCTCCACGGTGGGAACCACTACGGAGATATACGACTTCTTCCGTCTGCTCTACGCAAGGGCAGGAGAGGCATATTCGTATGTCACGGGCGAAAAGATGGTGCACTACACGGAGGAGCAGATAATGGGGCTGATACAGACGAAGTATGCGGACCGTAAGCTCTATATCCTGGCTCCCCTGGTGAAGAACCGCAAGGGACACTACAGGGAGCTCTTCGAAAGCCTGCGACGCAAAGGATATCTCTATGCCCGCGTGGACGGCGAGATAGAGGAACTGCTGCCGGGAATGAAGGTGGACAGATACAGGAACCACGATGTGGAGGCTGTGATCGACCGCGTGAAGACACCTCCCTTGCCGGCTGTCGGCGAGGAGGGAGATGTGGACCGCGAACGCTTCCTGAGAAGCATCACGACGGCGATGAAGGAGGGCGGCGGCGTGATGATGGTGTGTGACGCAGAAACAGGTGAAGTGCATCATTATTCCAAGCGTCTGATGTGCCCCACAAGCGGCATCTCATACAGAGATCCTGCTCCACATGATTTCTCTTTCAACTCGCCGCAGGGAGCCTGCCCGCATTGCAAGGGACTGGGATATGTGGTGGTGAACCGCAAGGGACAGGAAGTGGGAGACTACAGCGAGGACGATGTGGACGACGAGGACGGAAAACTGCGTCGCGTGGTGTGCCCCGAATGCGGAGGACAGAGGCTCTGCAAGGAATCGCTGCACTATCTGATAGCAGGCAAGAACATCGCTCAGGTGTCTGCAATGGATCTGGAGGAACTGAACGAATGGCTCGACAATCTGGACCCACAGCTTACAGAGCACCAGAAACGCATCGCTCCCGAGATACTCAAGGAGATACGCACAAGACTGGGTTTCCTGCTGGACGTGGGGCTGAGCTACCTGTCGCTCTCCCGCAGCAGCGCTTCGCTCTCGGGCGGTGAGAGCCAGCGTATCAGACTTGCTACGCAGATAGGTTCCGGGCTTGTAAACGTTTTGTATATACTTGATGAACCGTCAATCGGTCTGCACCAGCGCGACAACGAACGCCTCATAGCTTCTCTGAAGAAACTGCGCGATATGGGCAATACTGTCATCGTGGTGGAGCACGACGAGGAAATGATGCAGAATGCCGACTGGATAGTGGATATAGGTCCGAGAGCAGGAAGAAAAGGCGGTGAGGTGGTGTTTCAGGGCACCTACGAAGATATGCTGAAGACAGATACGCTGACATCACGCTATCTTGCCGGTGTGGAGAAAATACCTGTTCCCAAGAAACGCAGACCTGGAAACGGATTGTCTCTGGTCATCAAAGGCGCTTCGGGGAATAATCTCAAGAATGTGGATGTGGCATTTCCTCTCGGTTGTCTCATCGGTGTGACGGGTGTGTCGGGAAGCGGTAAGAGTACTCTGGTGAACGAGACTTTGCACCCGATACTTTCCCAGAAGTTCTATCGCTCCCTGAGGGAACCGCTGCCTTACGAATCAATAGAGGGAATAGAGAATATCGACAAGGTGGTGTGCGTGGACCAGAGTCCCATAGGACGCACGCCGAGAAGCAATCCCGCTACGTATACGGGTGTGTTTGCCGACATCAGAAACCTGTATGTCAATCTGCCGGATGCAAAAATCAGAGGATACAAGCCCGGACGCTTCTCATTCAACGTGAAAGGCGGACGTTGCGAGGTGTGCGGCGGAAACGGCTACCGCAGTATTGAAATGAACTTCCTGCCCGACGTGATGGTGCCCTGCGAGGAATGTCTGGGCAAACGCTATAACCGCGAGACGCTGGAAGTGCGCTTCAAAGGTAAGAGTATTGCGGATGTGCTGGATATGACCATCAATCAGGCTGTGGAATTTTTCGAGCATGTGCCGGATATCCTGCGACGCATAAAGACATTGCAGGATGTGGGTCTCGGATATATCAAACTGGGACAGTCTTCCACAACGCTCTCCGGAGGAGAAAGCCAGCGAGTTAAACTTGCGACGGAGCTCTCGAAGAAAGATACCGGTCGTACGCTTTATATCCTTGACGAGCCGACTACAGGACTGCATTTTGAGGATATACGCGTACTTCTCGATGTGCTGAACCGATTGGTGGACAAGGGAAATACAGTGGTTGTGATTGAACACAATCTTGATGTGATACGGGCGTGCGACTGGCTTATTGAGATGGGGCCGGAGGGAGGTCGTGAAGGCGGTCGTATGCTGTTTGCCGGTACGCCGGAACAGATGAGAAAGAAGAAAATCGGCTACACAAGCCGATTCCTGTAGGACTTATTGTCTGCGGTGGCGGAAATAGTGACTGCGCACGTAGGCAAAGAAGAAAACAACTCCGATAAGATTAAGAATCCACGCGCTCCAGAAAGCGCCGCTATATCCTGTACTTTCTGACAGCAGGCCGCCAAGCGTGATTCCAAGTCCCATGCCTACGTCCCAGGATGTGAGCAGTGTCCCGTTGGCCGTGCCTCTCTGCGAATTGGATGCCAGATTGATGAACATCGTCTGGAAAGCCGGAAACATATGACCGTTGCCCAGACCTATTATAAGTGCTGAGGCATACATTGCCCACGACTGGTGGACAGAAGCAAAAAGCAGATAACCGATTAAAGAAACAATCACGCCGTGAGTGGCGTTTTTTACGACAGCACCTTGTCGCAGAGAGCGTGCTCCAATCAGGCGGCTCAGCATAAGACCGATACAGAGGATGGTGAAAAACAGTCCTGTGCCGGCCTCCATTCCGAGAGCCTCCTTTGCGTAGATGGCAACGTAAGTAGACACCACACCGTAGCTGTATGAGAAACATGCCATAGAGATTCCTTCCGGCCATCCTGCGAAGAGAAACATTCTGTCGAAGGAGAGTTTGGGACGTTGCTGCGGAGCACGCGTACGAACACGCAGCGTTGCATTTATAATCCATCCGATAAGACCGGATACCAGCGCAACGATGAAGATGGCGTCGTAGCTGCCGGTCCAATGCCACAGAAAGATGCCTACTGTGGGGGCGATGGCTGTAGCGAGATTGTTAGACAGCCCGTAGTAGCCTATTCCTTCAGCACGTCGTGATGACGCTAAGACATCTATTGCCACAGTGCTGTTGGCAACGGTGGCTGCTCCCATAGGTGCTCCGTGAACAGTACGCACGACGGCAAAAAGCAACAAACTGGATGCTACAAGATATCCTCCGAAGAGGAGAGCGAAAAGTCCGTAGAAGAAGAGGAGTACGACCTTGCGGGGGAATGAGTCTACGAAATATCCGGAGAAAGGACGTATAAGCAAGGCTGTAACGGCATATCCGGAAAGTACCAGTCCGATAGTGTCTTTGTCCGCATTAAAGTTATCACTGAGATATAGCGGCAACAACGGAGTGAGTACCATAAAAGAGAAGTAGAGCATGAAGTTGGCACTCCATGCTCTACAATAATTAGCATTCCAGAGATGCTCTTTAATAGAAGAGGTATCTGTTGTCCTGTACATCTGCCTTGAGATAGAGGTCTTGAGACAGACTTTGCAGAGAACGCATCATCATCTGTGAGAGACTCTGCTCTTCTGCCTTCTGGTCATATTTTACGTCCTTCTGCTTATTCTGAGAAAGAACCTGCAAAGCGTAAACAGCACCGTTACCCTTGATGCCCACCTTGGTCTCTCCCTGCTTCATTGTGCTTACAGCACCGGCGATAGCCGGCTCCATAGCACCAACACGGGGAACATAAGACATGCCGGAGAAACTTACGCGATGCATGGTGTCTGTAAGAGCTTCGCTGATAGCCTGAACATCCTTAATGGTTGTCATACCTTTCATCTTCTCCTGAAGCATGGCAGCCTTCTTGTCCTGAATTACCTGCTGCTTGAGGTAGTCCTTGACATTTTCATCATCCCAAGGCAGGTAACCCTTCTTGTGAATGCCGTCGAGAATGACAACCAGGAGATGATCGTTGTTGCCGCACTCATAGAGAGGAGATACGTCGCCAACCTCTGTGCCGTCATTGAAAATCCAACGCAGGGCCTCGCGTGTGGAGGAAACGTTTGCTACATTGTGCTCAGCAGAAGATATGGCCTGACGGCTCTGTACCGTATATCCGGCAGCCTGTGCTTCAGCTTCGAGGTCTGCAACATTCTTACCGGCGATGAAGCTGGAGAACTTGTTGTAGGCAGCGCTGTATGTTTCCTTAGAGAAGTCTACGGGCACCTTGACAACAGCTACATTGTACTTGTCGATGAAGTTGCGACGATCCATTACGTTGAGGATGGCTACGCCCTGACCGGGAATTTCGAATTTCTCCGTAGTGCCGGCATTCATGGATGTGAGTTTCTGTATGAAGAGGCGGTTGGCATCATCCATAGTCTGACCGTCGTACTGTGCACTGGTAATCCACATAGGAGCAACGTTCTGTCCGAAACTCTTTGCTATGCTGTCAATGGCAACTCCGGAACGGAGTACAGCAAGGACGCTGTCGGCACGCATTTGAGTCTCTTCTAAGGACTTACCGGGGATGGAGAGCTGACGGAACTGTACGCTATCGGGTACAACAGCATGGGAAATAACGCGGACGATGTTCATCGTGTTGTCAGCAGCATAGTAGTAGGGGCCTTTCTGCTCACCGATAGACAGGCTGTCAATCTGCTGTGCGATATCGCGAGGAAGAGCTTTTGTGCTGATGGGAAGTACGCTGTATGCAACCAGCGAACCGGCTTCGCGTACAACCTTCGCAGGCTCAGCACCTTCCTGAAGAGCTGCGGCGTATCCGTTCATTTCCTGATTGATGGCAGCCTCGTCAGCCTTGCTTGCAACAACCTCCACGTCAATATACTTGATGTCACGCAATTCCTGAGGATTTCTGAAGAGTTCCTTCATCTCCTCGTATTTAGCCTTAAGCTCTTTGTCGCTGACTTCAATATCTGCGTCTTTAACACTTATGTAGGGTACAGCGCAGAGCAGAACGTCACTTTCCAGGATGCGACCGTCAAAGTTCTGTTTTGCAGCAACAGGGTTGGAGATAAATGCTGCAGTCAGGAGTGACTGGAATTTGCCGGCGAGCAGTTCCTGACGGATTTGCTTCTCCATAAACTTCCAGTATGTCATGAAGCTTGCGTAATACTCCTTTGTGTCAGCAGGTACTTCTGCATCCTCCATCACCTGGTCATACTGCTCTTTGAAACGCTGCAGGGCAGAGTAGTCGAATTTGCCGTCCTCGGAACGGAAAGGAGTGCCGGCAAGCAAAGCGCTCTCGCCTTTCTGAATGTAGCGCTCCAGTTCGGCATCTGTCACACACAGACCGAGAGCTTCGCACTCATTCTGGATGAGCTTCTGCTGGACGAATGACTGCCATGCCTGATCACGCAACATTGTAGCCTGATCGTCTGTAAGATTGTTTACACCCTGGGAGAATTTGATGACATCCGTGTATTCATCTACCAGTTTGTTGTAGTCCTGAATGCTGATATTTTCCCCATTAATCTGACCCACGCGCTGGTGTCTTTCATTCTGGGTGTATCCGAGAGAGCGGACAAACTCTTCTGCAATGAAAGCAAACAAAGCAAGCGCTACGATAATAACGAGAAACTTGCCGTGCTTTCTAACTGAATTTAATGCGGCCATAATTTATGTTTTTTTGTATTTTTACAGTTATATAGTATGCTATACGCGCAAATTCGAACGCAAAAATAAGAAAAAAAATTGACTTATCTGCAAGCTCGTGCAGAGTTTTTTCATTTATTGTGTGATTTTAAGACGAACAAGTTTGATTTGCGTATTAGTGGTCTCTATAATCTTGAACTCAAAATGCTTATATGTTATTATTTCGTTCAATTTTGGGAAACTCTGATATACAGCCAAAATGAAACCGCCAACAGTCTGATACTCGTCGCTTTCAGGTAAATTGAGAGAGAACAGCTCGTTGGCCTTTTCTATTTCCAGTCTGCCGGAGAGCAGATATTCTCCGTTTCCGAGGTCTTTGGCCGTATAGTTTTCTGTATCGTGTTCGTCTTGAATATCTCCGAAAATTTCTTCTACGAGGTCTTCCAGAGATACGATGCCGCTGGTGCCTCCGAATTCATCCACCACAACGGCAAGTGTCTTCTTCTGGCTGATGAAGGTGGATAGAAGTTTATGTGCAGGCATTGTCTCGGGGATTATAGGCAGATGACGTATGTGTTTTGTCCAGTCGTCTGTATCCTTCAGGCGGAACATTTCCGAGGAGTGGAGATATCCCACAATGTCGTCGATGTCTTCCTTGTATATAATCAGTTTGGAGATACCGTTGTCAATAAAGAGCGTCAGCACCTGTGAGAAGCTTGCGCTGAGCGGAGCCGCGATGATTTCCGTACGGGGCACCACGCAGTCTCTGACCCTGACCGTACTGAAGTCCAAAGCATTCTGGAACATGATGACTTCGTCCTCCACCATCTCTTCGTCCTCTTGGGCGTCAATGTTGCTTTGGATGAGGTGATCCAAATCCACTTTGGTGAAATTTTTCCTTTCTGTATTATTCACCTTGAGGCCGAATATTCTGAGCAGCAGTTTTGCCACACCGCTGGTGAACTTACTTATCGGCCATAATATAAAGTAGAATACCAGTGCAGGGACAGCGCACAGATGCATTGCTCCGTTCGGATTTATTCTGAATATCGTCTTGGGCAGGAATTCTCCGAAAAAGAGCACAATGACAGTTGCTATCAGAGTGTTCACCAGAGGGTTGCTTCCGATAAGTTCCGCCATCAGTATGCCGTATACAACAAGTGCGATGTTGTTTCCGACGAGCAGCGTTGTAATGAAATTGTTCTGATGTCTGTAGAATCTGTCCAGGATACGTGTTGTCAGGCTTTTGTCTTCGCGCTCCATTTCCATAAGCATCTTATTGGAGGAGACGAATGCGATTTCGAGTCCGGAAAAAAAGGCGCTAATCAATAGGACTATGGATATACTTATTATCATATCTCGGAGGTTTGTCTGTTTGTTGTGACACTGTCGCTCTCAATGTCTTCCGTCGGGAAGTCACCAACGGAATTTGATACAGAGTATTTGGTCATTGTTTCATTGGAACGGAAGTCCGTCCCGCGAAGTGTGCGGTCGGGAGTCACGATTCTCATGTTCATGTGGTTCCACATTTCGTGGCGGTCCATATCCCAAAAGAGTTCTTCTGTGAAAAAACGTGTATTCTCCGTGTTACGCACTTTCACTCGTCCTCGCAGTTCCCATGTACTCTGGTTGTGCAGATATGCTGTATCAGCTTGTACATAGAGGTCAATATGGAAGGCGGTGTCAAAACGCTCCATAAACATTCCTTTATAGAATTTCCATGTGGCAGGACGGTCGGCGTGATTGTATATGTCCCATTCTTCTGCAACAAGATGATAGCGTATCACACCGCTGTCCGATATGAGGGTGCTCACACCGATGGCGTGCATGAAGGGTAGGGAATCTTTTTCGTTCACAGCTTCTGCAACATGCTCCTCTGCCTCGTCACACGAGATAAACTGGCAGGTAAAGCATAGGAATAAAAGCAAAAGTGGAACTTGTTTCACTCGATTTTGTATTTCATGAACCAGCGTTCGTTGAACGACAGTCCCACATGAATCATGAAATAGTTTTCAGTGACGAGATTCGTGCTTGAGGGCTGTCGGCGAAGCCATTGGAATGATAAGTTCACGATGGAACGGTTGTTGATTCTGTTTGTGATAGGCAGTCCCACACCGGCCGTTATACCATATTCGCAAGGACCGTTTTGCAATTCCTGGGAATTGGTGTAAGACACTTTCATATAGGGCGAAGAATAGAATGCTCCCAGACGGTATCTGCAGCGCTCCAGATATGTGGCGTTATGACCGCGGTTTAGCACAGCGGGATAGAACTCGGCACCTACATTTACGCGATGACGATCGGAATAGTAACCCTTGCGACCTTCATAGACGAGCTGGCCGTGATAGTTGGTGGAAGCCACGGGAATGCTGCAATCCGACCATTTCTCAAACCTGTAGTCGGCAGATACGGAAATCATACCCTTGTTCTCCCACGTCACACCGCCACCGAAGGTATACGGGATGTCGATGGGGTTCTTTGCGACAACCGTTGTTGTGTCTCCCATCGATGTCCATCTCTCCAGCGTGGCACTTCCGCCTGCATTGTGT
The DNA here is from genome assembly GCA_016292045.1 of Bacteroidaceae bacterium. Classification (GTDB taxonomy): domain Bacteria; phylum Bacteroidota; class Bacteroidia; order Bacteroidales; family Bacteroidaceae; genus Physcousia. The sequence goes on from JAEEZX010000069.1 coordinate 15,625, forward strand.
CCGAGTGAGGCAATGAATCCTGTTCGCAGCAGGTTCTGGTTGTTGAGAACAATAGGCAGCTGCATACCCAGATCTATCTTGTAGGTCAGCACATCCGACGTTTGATTTTGAAGTAATGTGCTGTAGGTTCCGGCTTCCGAGCCGTTCAGCATAAACGACTGAATCATACTGTGGTCATAGCTTCCCCAGATGAGACTGACGTTGGTACCGATGGACAGCAGCCTGATAGGACTTTTCATCTTGCGGAACGGTTGCCAGCCCACACCGATAAAAGCGCGGTGCGTTCCGCCATCGCCGTTGAACGTCTGATAGTTGTCGATTTCTGACGACGTGGTTTCGTCTCGTCCCACGGATGATACGTGATGGAAATTATATCGTATGGTGGTGTAGGGCATGAATCCGAGGCTTAATCCCAATCCGGGTTTCAGGCGAAATGCCATCACGGCATATTCGAATGTGGCGCTTCTCGTGTATACTTTACTTCCGCCCTGTGTCTGTTGGCCGAAGGAAAATGATGCTCCCACGTCGAATATCAGCGAGAGGGAGTCGAGAGTGGAGTAGGAGGCGGGGTTGAGGCTGTTAATCCTGTTGGAAGAATGCAGGGCGATGCCGACACCGCCCATACCTCTGTTGAATCCCGTCACACCGTCACTGGCGAGCCCTATGCCGAAACGTGAATATGTGGAATATGTCCCGCTGCTCTGAGCCGTTGCTCTCACAGCGCAAAAAAACAATGCCAAAAGGCATAGATTTAGTCTTTGAAATATCATAATCGCGTGCAAAGGTACGATTTTTCTCTAAATCCCGCAAATTTTTTCGTTCTATTTATTCAAATCCTAAATAAAAAATGAAATCAATAACATATCAGGGCTCTCGTATGTGGCTTATTTCAATTCTTTTTTGTAACTTTGCAGCCGAAATGAAGCGACTATTAGCATTATCACTACTCTTTATAGCCCAGACTTTTGGTTTTTTGGCTTTTTCTGGCGACGTTCCCATAGAGGTGAGTCTTCTCACCTGTTCGCCCGGAACCAAGAGCTACGAGCTGTATGGGCATACTGCGCTTCGTGTGAAACAGAGGACGGGATCGGATCTCGTGTACAATTATGGTGTCTTTGATTTCACACGTCCTGCATTCACGTGGCATTTCATTCTCGGAGAGTGTGATTACATGGTGATGCCGTTCCGTTACGACCATTTCCGCGAGGAATATGTGAAGCGAGGTTCCGGCATTGTGTCCCAGCGCTTGAATCTCACTCCTCAGGAAGCAAGCCGGCTCGTTGACCTGCTTGAAGAAAACTGCAAGCCGGAGAATATGGTGTATCGCTATGATTTCTATCGCAACAACTGCACGACAAAGGTGCGCGATATCATTGAACAGGCGGTAGACGGGGAAATCGTTTATTCGAGATTGTCGAAACATTTGTTTTATCATCGCTATGAAACATACCGTGAGATGATTCATCACTACACGCGGAATTCCAAATGGTGTGAAATGGGGCAGGACTTGCTTCTCGGTTGCAAGTCGGATACTGCACTTTCTCCACGTGCGATGCTCTTTCTTCCGGATTGTTTACACGATGCATTTGCAAGAGCAGAGATACGTAGTGACAAGAGTGACACACGTCCGCTTGTGCTTGTAGAGGAGACGGAATTAGAAAAAGGAGTGCAGATAAACAATCCGGGTTTCTATTTCACCCCCTTGCAATGCTCCGTGATTTTCTTTGCCCTCATGTTGTTCATATTGGCTATGGAGGGTTTCTTTGCCTGCCAGTTCTGGCCTGTTGATGTTATAGTAATGACTCTACAGGGATTGGCCGGTGTACTGTTGTGTTTCTTGTTTCTTTTCTCCAAGCACCCCACACTTGACAGCAACTTCCAGATATGGCTCTTGAATCCGTTGCCGCTGATAGGGATGTATTTTGTTGTTCCTGCTGCCCGGAAAAGTAAGCGCACGCTTTGGCACGGGTTTAATTTTGCCTGGCTGTTTTTCTTTATATTGTTCATTCCCTGGGTGCCTCAAGACTATGCTGCAGGAGTATTTCCCGTTGCTCTTGGCCTGATGACGCGCCCGGTCAGTTATTTCCTTGCTTATCGACGTGATGAATAATAAGACTTTATCCTTGATAGCGTTGAGCGCCGCATGTCTTGCATTTTCCGCTAGTGCACAGCGTATGGAGGCTCCCCGTTTGGTAGTGAATGTTCTCATAGACGGTCTTCGCACAGATTATCTTCAGGCTTACGCTCCGTATTTCGGTGAAAGAGGTTTCAAGCGTCTTGAGAGCGAGGGTATGAAGTTCTCCCAGGTGGAATATCCCTACGGTATTCCCGACAAGGCGAGTGCTGCTGCATGTTTTTCCACAGGTGCAAGTCCCTACGACAACGGTATTGTGTCGGAGCGTTGGCTCGACCGCAAGACTCTGCGTCCCGTATACAGCGTTGAGGACAGCAAATACAGGGGGCATCTCACTCAGGAGAATGTCTCTCCCAATAAGTTGCTGGTGAGCACTATCGGCGATGAACTGAAGGTGGCTTCTGCAGGACGCAGTCTTGTTTATAGCATTGCCCCTGACCGCGAAACGTCCGTCCTTATGGCTGGTCATGCTGCCAACGGAGCATTCTGGATTAACGACCTCACGGGTCAGTGGTGCTCCACATCCTACTACGGAGCTTTCCCCCAGTGGGCTGTTACCTACGATAATCATAGTGGTCTGAAGAACCGCATCGGTTCGCTCTCGTGGAAGCCTTTCGACGGTTCGCGTGCAGCAAAGGCCGCAGGTATGGGTAATTTCCAGCACAAATTCAATGGCGACCGCCGCTTCCGCGAATTCAAGACGAGCGGACTTGTCGGCGAGGAGACAATCGGTTTTGCTCTTTATCTGCTGCAGAATACAGGTCTCGGTATGGATGTTGCCACCGACTTGCTCTCGCTGGGACTTTACGCAAGAAGTTTCGACCATAAGAGCACTCAGGATTTTTCCTCCGAGATGCTTGATACCTACGTGCGTCTCGACCACGATCTCGCGGTGTTTATGGATGCCGTGGAGAAGAAGATAGGGCAGGGCAGAGCTCTCTTTGTTGTTACCGGCACAGGTGTGACGGAGAGTGAGACGCCGCAGGACCTTTCCCGCTACCGCATTCCCACAGGCACGTTCAACATCACGCGTGCTTCAATGCTTCTCAATATGTACCTTGTTGCCGTCTACGGTCAGGGTCAGTGGGTGGAAGCTGTTATGGGCAACGAACTCTTCCTCAATCGCTCCCTCATCGAGAAGCAGACGCTTAATCTCTCGGAGATGCAGCAGCGCAGCCGCGATTTTATTCTGCAGCTTTCGGGTGTGAAGGACGTTGAGACATCTTTCCATCCCATCTTGGGCGACCTCAAGATAAAAGTGTCTCCGGGATGGACGCTTGTCAACGACGAGACAGGTGGTCAGACCGTTTCCAGAGAGAGCTATGTGACGTTCCCTCTCTATTTCCTAGGAACGGGCATCGAGCACGAGGAAGTAGAAACTCCTGTGTCCCTTGAGCGTATAGCTCCCACGGTGAGCAAGGCCATACATATCCGCGCTCCCAACGGTTGCGGCAAAGCACCCCTGTTTTGAGATAAATAAAAAAATCGACGAATTAAACTTACATTATAGAATATGAATTTAGCAAATATATTGGTAAAACTCTTCGGCGACAAGAAGGGTCGCGACTTGAAGGCATATCAGCCTCTCGTAGCGTTGGTTACTGATATCTATCCTTCTGTCCAGGCTCTTTCCAACGACGAGTTGAGAGCCCGTACCAAAGCCTTGCAGCAGCAGATACGCGAAGCTGCAAGGGAGCAGCAGGATGAAATAGCCCGTTTGAAGGCTTCCATACCGGCAACGGAGATACAGGACCGCGCCCCCATCTTTGCAAAGATTGACCAGTTGGAGAAGGATGTTCTCGACATTTACGAGAAACAGTTAGACCTCGTGCGCGCTGAGGCTTTCGCTATCGTCAAGAGCACCGCAGAACGTTTTGCGAAGAATGAGAATATCGAAGTGACGGCAACGGATTTCGACCGCGAGCTTGCGGCCTCCCACGACTTTGTGGATATCGAGGGCGACAAGGCTGTTTACCACAATCATTGGGTGGCCGGCGGCAACGAGATTGTCTGGGATATGATTCATTTCGATGTTCAGCTCTTTGGCGGCACGGTGCTTCATCAGGGCAAGATTGCGGAGATGTTCACTGGTGAGGGTAAAACGCTCACCGCCACACTTCCCGTCTTCCTCAATGCCCTGACGGGCAACGGTGTCCATGTGGTTACCGTCAACGACTATCTTGCCAAGCGCGACTCCGAGTGGATGGGGCCCATCTACATGTTCCACGGGCTTTCCGTCGACTGCATCGACAAGCACCAGCCAAACAGCGAGGCCCGTCGCAGAGCTTATCAGTGCGACATCACATTCGGTACGAACAACGAATTCGGTTTCGACTATCTGCGTGATAATATGGCGCAGGATCCCTCGGAACTCGTACAGCGTGCTCACAACTATGCCATTGTCGATGAGGTCGACTCCGTGCTTATCGACGATGCCCGCACGCCCTTGATTATATCCGGTCCTGTGCCCAAGGGCGACGATCAGATGTATGAGGAATATCAGCCTCTTGTGGAACGTCTGGTGGGTGTGCAGCGCACGCTTGCTACGCAGTATCTTGCTGAGGCAAAGAGACTTATTGCAGAGGGCACTGCGGAGGGTGATAAGCAGAAAACGGCTGACGGTTTCCTCTCTCTCTTCCGCAGTCACAAGGCTTTGCCCAAGAACAAAGCCCTCATCAAGTTCCTCTCCGAGCCGGGTATCAAGAGCGGTATGCTCTCCACGGAGGAAATATATATGGAGAACAACAACCGTCGCATGCCGGAGGCCGTCGAACCTCTTTATTTTGTTGTTGATGAGAAGCTTAACAGCGTAGACCTTACGGACAAGGGTAACGACTGGCTCGCCAATCAGGTGAACGATGCTGCGCTTTTCATCCTGCCCGACATTGCCGCAAAGATGTCGGAGATAGAGGCTATGCAGCTGTCCGACGAGGAGCGTCTGGAGAAGAAGGACGATGTGTACAACGACTATGCCATCAAGAGCGAGCGCGTGCACACCCTGCAGCAGCTGCTTAAGGCCTACACGATGTTCAACATCGATGAGGAATACGTGATTCAGAACGGTGAGATCAAGATTGTCGACGAGCAGACGGGCCGTATAATGGAGGGCCGCCGCTGGAGCGACGGTCTTCACCAGGCTGTGGAGGCTAAGGAGCATGTAAAGGTGCAGGCTGCCACTCAGACCTATGCCACCATTACGCTGCAGAACTATTTCCGCATGTATCACAAGCTGGCCGGTATGACCGGTACGGCTGTCACCGAGGCAGGCGAGTTCTGGGACATCTACAAGTTGGATGTTGTGGAGGTTCCCACCAACCGTCCTGTTATCCGCACCGATATGAACGACCGCGTCTACAAGACTCAGCGCGAGAAGTATAAAGCCGTCATTATGGAGGTGGAGAAGATGCGTAATTCGGGTCGTCCGGTGCTTGTCGGCACCACTTCAGTAGATATTTCAGAGATGCTGTCTAAGATGCTGTCAATGCGCAAGATACCGCATCAGGTGTTGAATGCCAAGCTGCATCAAAAGGAGGCTGATATCGTTAAGGAGGCCGGTCGCAGCGTCGACGGTCTCGGCACAGTTACCATCGCCACCAATATGGCCGGTCGTGGTACGGATATCAAGCTCACTCCCGAAGTGAAGGCTGCCGGCGGTCTTGCCATCATTGGTACGGAGCGTCACGAGAGCCGTCGCGTCGACCGTCAGCTCAGAGGTCGTTCCGGCCGTCAGGGTGATCCGGGCAGCAGCGTGTTCTTTGTGTCTCTTGAGGACAAACTGATGCGTCTGTTCGCTTCCGAGCGTATCGCACGTGTGATGGACCGTCTGGGCTTCGAGGACGGCGAGATGATTGAGCACTCCATGATTACGCGCTCCATCGAGAATGCGCAGAAGAAGGTGGAGGAGAACCATTTCGGTGTGCGTAAGCGTCTCTTGGAATACGACGACGTGATGAACAAGCAGCGCACCGTGATATATTCCAAGCGCCGTCACGCTCTCATGGGCGAGCGCCTTGGTATGGACATCTCCAACATGATATGGGACCGTGTGTGCAACATCATGGAGAACAACGACTGGGACGGCTGCAAGGAGCAGTTCCTCGAGATACTGGCTATGGAAGTGCCCTTCACCCGTGAGGATAAGGATACGCGCGACATCAATGAGCTGGCGGAGGAAGCCTATCAGAAGGCAATGGAGCGTTTCAAGCAGAAGTGCCAGATTATCGCCACCAACGCCATGAAGGCTGTCACCATGATTAAGGAGAATCCCGATATGCCCGTTTATGAGAATATCATGGTACCCGTTGTTGACGGTCGTCGTGCTTATCAGGTAAGTGTGAATATCGAGGAGGCATACGAGTCTCAGTGCCAGAATGTCTGCACGGCATTCCACAAGGCTCTCATCCTTCACACGATAGACGACTGCTGGAAGGAGAACCTGCGACTCTTGGACGAACTGAAGCACTCTGTGCACAACGCCAGTTACGAGCAGAAGGACCCCTTGCTCATCTTCAAACTTGAGAGCGTGAAACTCTTCGATGATATGGTGAACCGCATCAACGACCGCGTAGTCAGCGTCCTGATGCGTGCCCAGGTGCCCGAGTTGCAGATACGCACCGAGCGTGCTCCCCAGCCCCCGAAGCCTCAGCGTCAGCAGTACACGGAGAGCCACCAGTCGCTCACCGACGAGGGTATGAGGGAGGCCGCTTCGCGCGACACCCGCGACCAGCAGCCCACTCAGCCAATTCGTGTGGACAAGCTCCCAGGGCGCAACGACCCATGTCCTTGTGGTAGCGGTAAGAAATTCAAGCAGTGTCACGGCCGGAATCTGTAAGTCTTGTTGCGCAGGGTCTCACCAAGCGCATTGGCGACAGGTTTCTTTTCCGGGGCCTGTCCCTCTCCATTGCGGAGGGGCAGCGTGTGGGACTTGTGGCACAGAACGGTACCGGTAAGACCTCTCTGCTCAATATCCTTGCCGGCGTGGACGCTCCCGACGAAGGGGAGGTGATACTGCGCTCCGGTCTTCGTATCGGCTATCTGCCCCAGAGCATTGCCACCGACGAGGGTGATACGCGCTCCGGTGGACAGGTGAAACGGGCTGCCATAGAGGCGCTCTTCAAGACGGAGCCGGATATTCTCATTCTCGACGAGCCCACCAACCATCTCGACCTCGGTATGGTGGAGTGGCTGGAGAGTTATCTGCGGCGCGGGGGTATCACATTGCTCATGGTGACGCACGACCGTTATTTCCTCGACCGCGTGTGCAACGTGATACTCGAGATGGACGACGAGCGTCTCTACACCTATCGCGGCAACTATGCCTACTATCTGGAGAAACGGCAGGAACGCATCGACAACCGCAGGGCGGAGATAGCGCGTGCCAACAATCTCTACCGCACCGAACTGGAATGGATGCGCTCCACTCCGCAGGCGCGTTCCCACAAGGCACGCTACCGCGAGGAGGCTTTCTACGATATAGAGAAGAAAGCGCGTGAGCGCATTGCTGATGACAAGATGCGTCTGGAGGTGAAGAGCACCTATATCGGCAGCAAGATATTCGAGGCGGAATACGTCTCCAAGGCATTTCCCGACGGCCCCGTCATCCTCAAGGATTTCTACTACAACTTCTCCCGCTACGAGAAGATGGGCATCATCGGCAACAACGGCACGGGCAAGTCCACCTTCGTCAAACTGCTTCTCGGTATCGAGGCTCCCGACAGCGGTCGCTTCAATGTGGGCGACACCGTCACCTTCGGCTATTTCTCCCAGGAGGGTATGCATTTCGACGAAGGTATGAAGGTTATCGATGCCGTGACGGCCATTGCGGAGTATGTCGATCTGGGCGGCGGGCGCAAGCTCTCTGCCATGCAGTTCCTGCAGCATTTCATGTTCACTCCTCTCCAGCAGCAGAACTATATCAGCAAGCTCTCCGGCGGTGAGAAGCGTCGCCTGCATCTGTGCACAGTATTGATGCGCCAGCCCAATTTCCTCGTACTCGACGAGCCCACCAACGACCTCGACATCATGACGCTGCAGGTGCTCGAACAGTATCTGCAGGACTTTCAGGGCTGCGTCATCGTTGTCTCCCACGACCGTTATTTCATGGACCGCGTGGTGGATCATCTTCTGGTGTTCAAGGGCGACGGTGTCATTGACGATTTCCCAGGCAACTATACACAGTATCGTGCTTTCACAGCGGAAGCCTCCCAGCGTGCTGCGGCAGCGACGGCCGCTCCTGCGCAGAAGCCCCGTCTCACCGAACCCAAGAAACGTCTCTCTTTCCGCGAGACGAAGGAACTGGAGACATTGGAGAAGGAGATAGCCGCCCTTGAGAGCGAGAAGGCGCAGATAGAGCAGACGCTCAGCGGGGCATCGGTGGCGGTGGACGATATTGTGCGCCTCTCCAAACGCCTGCCGCAATTGGAGGCAGAGATGGAGGAGAAGACTCTGCGCTGGATGGAACTGGAAGAGAAGAAGATGTAAGAAGTAAGAGAGAATAACCAAAACGAAAACCAAAACCAAAACAAACAACTCGTCTATTTTTGCGCAGCAAATGAGCGCGAGCGCAGTCGAAGCGAATTAATAACAAAAATAACATGAAACACACTATTTGCCTTTTTGTAGCCGCATTGACATTCCTCACGTCGTGCGGCAAGAACGACTATCGTATCACTGGCAGTACGGCGCAGTTCGCCCAGATGGGATTCACGGTAGATTCCGTTGTGCTCCACGTCGACGGTTCTGCTGTGCAGACTGTTTCCGTGACTGCCGACACGTTCCTCATCGCGGGTTCTGTGGATAAGCCGCAATGCGCTGATGTCACTTTCTATCTGCACAGCATCACGGGTTTCCAACCCTACGCCATACCTTTTGCCCTCGAACCCGGTGAGGCGCGTTTCAACGACAAGACGGGCATCTTCTCGGGCACTCCGCTCAACGATGCTGTGCACGATTTCATCGGACGTCTCTCCACAGTCGCATCGCGCGACGAACTGCTTCTCACGCTCGACACGCTGATTCAGGAGCACGGCAGCGATGTCTCCGGTGTGTTGTCGCTCAATCTGGTGGCTTCCTATCTCGCTCCCTCCGATGTCATCAGACTCATCGGTTCTCTCTCTCCTGAGATGCAGCAGACGGCTCCCATGACGGCTCTCATGGAGTCTGTTTCGTTCAAGAACAAGAGTGCTGAGGGTCAGCCCTTCATTGATTTTGAGGCTGAATACGAGGGTAAGACGCAGCGCCTTTCCGATTATGTGGGTAAGGGTAAATACGTGTTGGTGGACTTCTGGGCATCGTGGTGCGGTCCCTGCCGTGCAGAGATTCCCAATCTCATCAATGTCTACAACACCTACAGGAGCGACCGCTTCGAGGTGCTCGGCGTTGCCACATGGGACAAACCGGCCGAAACCCTCAAGGCCATCCGACAGATGGGCATACCTTATCCGCAGATAATCAATGCCCAGAAGGCGGGCAGCGATGCGTACGGTATTGAGGGCATTCCCGAGATTATTCTCTTCGGTCCCGACGGCACCATACTCAAGCGCCGCCTTCGCGGTGAGGCTATCGGGCAGGAAGTGAAGGCAGCCCTCGGACTTTGAACTCTGAAATAAGGGTGGGAGAGTGCATTATTGCAAAAAAGACATAAAATAATTTGTCTCTGAGTGTGTCTGTTTGCAAAAAATGTCGTACCTTTGCACCCGCAAACGCGGAAACACCGCTCGGAGAGATGGTAGAGTGGTCGATTACAGCAGTCTTGAAAACTGCCGTGCTGCGAGGCACCGGGGGTTCGAATCCCTCTCTCTCCGCTCTGATAAATTTAAACCCGCTGATTTTTCAGCGGGTTTTTTATTTCTTCCATTCAGATATTTTATTCTTCAGCCGTTTGTAGCCCTCAACGCCCAGGATTGTCAGGCCTCCATACTGGCAGGTCTTGGCCAGCCCGAACAGCACTGTCCACAGCACACCTTTTGTAACGGCACTTATCGGGAGCAGCATTTGGGCAAAGGAGAGAATATAGAAGGGTATGCAGCACAGTAACACTGTCACACCGGTACGGAATGACAGCGACTGCAACCATCTCCTGATTCTGCTCCATATATTGCGAGGTGCGCCTTCATCGGCATTACAGTGTTGCGGGCCTATTTTTTTTTCTTCCATATCCTTTTCCATCCGGTAGCAGGTGAATGTCTCTCCCACGATTTTCTGCGAGTAGTCGGCCGCATACCCCATCGTCTCATAGAAGTGTATCTTGTTGTCGCGGCTTTCCACCACTGCTTTCTTGTATCCCAGTTCCCTTGCCCATGTTTCCGCTTCCTTCATCACTTGGGTGCCAAGTCCCTGCCGGCGATATTCCGGCAGCACCACCACGCGTCCCAGCATCACTCTCTCCCCGTCTATGGCGTACATGCGGCAAGTGGCCACCGGCAGATATTCGTCCACCATCACGATGTATTTTGTATCGGGTGTGTCATGTTCGTCAAACTCCACGTCGAGCGGAATCTGATGTTTCCGTGCCATCGCCTGTATCCTTACGTAGTAAGCTCCGGCTTGTTCCGATGTATTTGTCGCTCTTATTACCTTCATTATTGTAAACTAACCTTTAACCTTTAACAATGCACCATACTACCAGTGCTGTTTGCGCCAGCATTATCAGCGGCACGCCGTAGCAGAACTTCTTATGCTGGGTCTTGTGATGCCATGTCTTCATCCCCATCCATGCTCCTATGCTGCCTCCTGCCGCCGCCATCCACAGCAATGCGGCCTCTGATATCCTGCGCTTCCCGTGTCGGGCCTTCCACTTGTCGATACCGTATATGAGGAATGTGGCTGCGTTGACGACGGCGAGGTAGAGTAGGGCGATGTGCAGCAGTGTGTCAGTAGGCATACACCAGTCCGTATTTCTCATGCAGTTTCCGAAGGGAACCGTCCGCCTTCATTCTGCGTATCACGCTGTTCACCATCTCCAGCAGGTCTTCCTGTCCCTTCCTCATCAGCACGCCTATCTCTCCGTGGGTGAAGGGGTGCTCCAGCAGCGGTGCTGCGAGGCGTGTGTCGGTCTTCACGTAGTAGGGAGCCTCCGTTATCTCCGTTATCATCACGTCGGCCAGTCCGGCGGCCACGAGCGACGGTATCTCCTCGTTCTTCGAGTGTACTATGATTGTGGCGTGGGTGAGGTTCTCGTTTGCAAATTTCTCATTCAGTCCTCCGGGATTCACCATCACGCGCACCCCGGTCTTGTCTATGTCGGCCAGCGACCGGTATCTGCCGGCTTCCTCGCTCCGGCACAGTATAGTCTTGCCGTTGGCCAGATAGCCTTCGCTCATAAGCATTTTCTCGCGGCGTGCATCGGTGACGGTGATGCCTCCTATGGCCAGGTCGAACGTTTGGGGCTCTGCCATCACGTCGTCTGTCAGCGTCGGCCACGATGTCCTGACGAATTCGATGCCCACACCAGCCTGTGCTGCTATCACGGCGGCCATGTCGATGTCAAATCCCCAGTACTTTCCTGTCTCCGCTTCGCAGTATGTCAGGGGTCTGTAGTCGCCCGTAGTGCCCACGAGCATCTTGCCCCTGCGCTCTATCCGTTCCACCGTAGGCTGTGCGGAGGAGTCCGGCATTGTCTGCCTTACCGTGTAGGTTCCGGCTTGATATTCTTTTGATTCAGACTTCCCGGGAAGAGTTACTGCAGCTGTTGCGCCTTCCGGGACGGTGAAGGTCCATATCCAGTTGTTGCCCTCGTAGTGCCAACTGCTCTTGATGAGTCCTGCAGCAGAAGGATATGAGGCATCGAGATATCCGAGCCTTCTGTCCGGAACGGGACGCATGATGATGTGTTTGAAGCCGGGCTGTGCCGGGTCGGAAGCTATGCCGGCACAGGTTTGCCACAACCACTGGCACACACATCCGTAAGCATAGTGATTGAAGCTGTTCATTCCCCTCGGACCCATTCCGTTCTCTTTCATGTAGCTGTTCCAGCGTTCCCAGATGGTGGTGGCTCCGTTGTCCACGGAGTAGAGCCAACTGGGATTTTTGCGCTGAAAGAGCAGGGTGTAGGCCACATCTGTCATACCGTTGTCGGTGATTGTGGGCATGAGGATGGATGTGCCCAGGAAACCAGTCTGCAGACAGTCGCCGTGCTCCCGGATGTTCTCGCGCAGGCGCCCTGTCATCCCGACCTTGGCCTCGCCTTCGAGGAGGTTGTTGCGCAAGGCAAAGAGGGCAGGGGTCTGCATTGTGTTGAGGATGTCGCACTTGAAAGTGCCGTCGCTGTTTAAGAAACGCTCACGCAGATAGTTGACAGCTCTCTGCATCTCAGCGCCGTATTGCATCGACTCCGTGTCCCTTCCCGTAGCCTTTGCCATGTCAGCCATCATCGAGGCATCGATAGCCCAGTAGGAAGCACCGAGGTAGTTCCAGTATTCAACGGTTTCCGGCAGCGGTTTGCCGTCCTTGAATGCAGAGCCTCCGCAACTCTCCAGCGGCTCGTAGCTCAGCCAGTCGCCCCATTGGTAGTTGCCGTTTTCCAGCGAGAGCGCCGTGTGGTCGTACCTCGTCGGGCAGATGTGGTCCATATAGCGCGTCATCGACTCCCAGCTCTCCTCGATGATTGTCTTGTCGCCGAACTGTTTCCATACGGTCCATGGCACTATGATGCCGGCGTCCGACCATCCGAAGCGCATATATTCGTTGTGCCATGAGCCGTACTGTCCCGGAGGTGCTACGCTGGGATATCCTCCCGCCTCGTTCTGCGAGTCGCGCAGGTCGTGCATCCATTTGTGGAAGAAACGGTCGGTGTTGGCGAAGTAGCTTCCCGTCTCGCAGAAGACCTGAGTGTCGGCCGTCCATCCCAGCCGCTCGTTGCGTTGTGGGCAGTCGGTAGGCACGCTGAGGTAGTTGGAGCGCATCCCCCATACGGTGTTTGAGATGAGCTGGTTCACGAGGTCGTTGCCGGTGGAGATACGTCCCGTTTCCATTTCCGGTGTGATGCTGCTTACGGGTACTGACAGAATCCTCTCGATGATCACTTCACCTGTGGATGTGATATCCACGTAGCGGTAGCCGTAGAATGTGCAGCGGGGTGTGTATTCTTCCCATCTGTCCTTTGTCTTTTGTCCTTTGTCGTTGAGGGCGGAGCCTGCAAAAGTATAGTCCAGTCGGATGCTCTTGTCGTGGATGCGCAGATTGCGGCGGTGCACGCTCCCTTCCGGACCGTCCATGCCGCGACTCTTTGCGCCGTTGCCGTCGTTGAGTATCTCGCCGGGCAGACAGCTGAGCTGTGTGCCTTCTTCGGCTTTGAAACGGAACGCGGGCACAGCAGCACAGTTCTGACCGAAGTCAATCACCAGATGCTCACCCGGACCGACCGTCATCGTCTGCCCGTCCTCATATTCCCTTTCGACGACAATCCTGCCGTAAGCCTCATCGCCGGCGCCCTCGGTTCTGGAATAGATGTATGCCCGTTTGGGTTTCAGGGCCAGCTCCGTCAGATGATATACCTCAGCGCCGTTCTCCGGCACGATGATGCCTGCATACTCCTTGCTGACGGCTGGCTCTTTGAGCGCCTCCGGAGTGAGGAATCCCAGCGGTATGCGGGCATCATACTGCTCGCCGTCGAAGATGGCTGCATGCCTCACGGGACCTGCTATTCCCGCTTTCCATCCGTTGACATTTGTGCCGTAGCAGCGCTTGCTACCGTCTGCGTATGTCAGTTCGAGCACACCCCGGAAGGCGCATTTCTGCCCGTACATGCCGTCCGACCCGCTGGGCGTGATAATCTTGTCTGCCCACCATCCCGGCGTCACCTGCGCTGCCAGAGTATTCGCCTTTCCTTTCTGTGTCCTCAGCTGTGCGGTGATGTCGTAGGTGAACGCATATTTCGTGCGGCTGTGGTGGGAGAAACCGGGGCGCAGCACTTCGCGTCCGATGCGCTCGCCGTTCACATACAGCTCGTTCACACCGAGGCTCGTGGTCATCCACAGAGCCTTCACCACGCGCCCCTCATTCGTGAACGTGCTCACAAACCAGTTGGCACCGTCTGCTGCCCGTGTGTGTTCATCCACACGTCCGTGCACTTCGGGGGCATCTGCCACACATATCCATTCCGATTCGTCCCATGCCTGATTCGGGAGCTCACCGACCACCTGCGCCTGAAGGGGCAGTATGCTGATAAGTGCCGCAAGGAAAAAAACTGCTTTCATTGTTTTTCTGACTGTGTCGCCCATACGAAGTTATCCTTTCCGGCTCCCATTTCGAAGTGATACTTTGCTATGCCCATATCCATCTTTGTGTAGCCGATCAGTGAGAATCCTTTCCTGGCTATCACGCGATGTCGGCCTCCTGTCATGCCTGCGTATTCGAATGAGAACTTCTGCTGGTTCACGGCGGTGGGGGCGAGCAGTGCGGCCTCCACTCCTTTGCGGAACCATTCAGGGCTCTCTGCGCCGGCGTTGCTCACCTGTTCTGCGGTCTTTATCTTGTGGCTGACGCCCTGTGTCTCGCCGTATCCTATGGCGATGTAGCACGCTATCTTCTCTTTCCAGTAGAGCACGTATGTCCCCGGCACTTTCGTGTAGCTGAGTCCCACCCAGCATGTATTGAGTCCCAGCGTCTGTGCGTACAGCACCAGTTGCTCTCCGTAGTATCCCACACGCTCGTCCAGGTCGTCTGCTTTCTCTCCGGCCACGACGATGTAGTTGTTCACCCCGCTGAACTTCCCGTAGCGTGCCAGCGGTCCCCGGAATGCTTTTGGTTCGTTGGTGATGAGCTGCATGTGCAGTTCTCCTTCGCGGTTCAGTTCGATGATTTTCTCCTTCAGTAGTTTCACGGTGTCGTCGTCGAGCGGCTTGTCTTTGTATGCCCTCACGCTGTGTCGTGCTTCTATGGCTTCCAGTAGTGTCATATGTGTGTTTTTATGGATTTACGTTGCAAAGGTAGTGATTTTTTTCTAAAGTGGACGAGTAAACGAGTAGACAAGTGGACAAGATGTTTGTTTTGTTTGTCGTTTTGGTTTTGTCCTTAGTCTTTCGCCTTTCATTTATCATTTATCATTTCTCATTTAGGACGCAGCCCGCCGCCCTGCAAGGGCACAAAATATTGATGTCGCATATGTCGCATATGTCGCAAAAACAAGAAAGCCGCTGATTTTCAGCGGCTTAACTTTTAACTTTTACATTCTACATTCTCCATTTTACATTTGCGCTACAGCGCAACGTGTAGCCAAGTCCCCTCGTTAATGAGTTCCGTTGTTTTCACGTTGTCGCGCAGGAAGGCGTAGTAGCCGGGAACGAAGGGGATATCTACGGCGCGGCCTTTGGTGTGGTAGCTGTTCTTTGCGCCTCCTACGGCATCGTTCAGTGCCTTGCAGCGGAAACCGGAGTTAATCCTGATGGGTTTGCCGAAATGCTGACGCAGAGGTTCAAGCACCTTCTGGCAAAGCTTCTGGAGGTTGTTCACTTCTTCCGCGTTGATGCGGTTCTCTATCTTTTTCTTCTCAGCGGTCTCGCTGCGAAGCATTTCTTCCAATGTGAAGTGTTCTGTTAGTTGCATAATCGACCCCCTCTAACTCCCCAAGGGGAGCACCATAATGGGGCATTGGGTTTAAGAGACCCCCCTCAATCATTTCTTCCCCCTTGGGGGACTGAGGGGGGTC
>JAEEZX010000070.1 GCA_016292045.1 Bacteroidaceae bacterium
TCAAAGTTAGTCAAATGCAGCAATTTCTCACGGCAAAATGTCTCAAAAAACGATAAGGATGGCGGCAAAATGCACTCATCCTGCTCAAAGTTTGTTGAAAATAAAATGTGTTTTTTTGAGTGAAAATGAAGAAAAATGCGTTTATTTGTCGCGAAAACTCTGAAAAAACTGCATATAACTCGCCTCAAAAGGGCAAATACTTCTCGCGTAAGAGTTCACTAATAAGGACTCTGTAAGTACTCTGTGGGTACTCTGCAAGGACTTTGCAAGGTAGTTTGAAAAAAACTCTTCACTTTTCACTCTGCACTTTTAATTTTTTTGTATCTTTGCAACGGAAAACCCTAAAATATAGAGTAAAAAGACTATCTAATACCATACGAATTAAAGGAAAACCATGACAAAACGGAAGATATATTGTGTTCTGGCAGCCTTGTTTGTAGCAGCATTGCCAACATTCTCCGTCTTTACGGGGATGAATCTGGATATCACGCTGGCAAATCTGCGGCGGGAATTAAGTCACGATTACCACCAGATCGCACAGACGCAAGAGGAGCTGAAGGCATATTACGACAAGCAGCACTATCAGATGGTGGAGATTGCCAAGAAATGCAACGACCAATCGCTGATGCTGTATTCCCAGAAACAGGATTACACCTTCGATATCATTTATGCCCTGGAGCGGGTGACAAAGGAGTACGGGGACTTCAACCGGAACCGCACCCCCTACGACCGCATCGTGACGAAATTGAACATCGAAATCAAGCGCTGTGCCCGATTGATAGAATCGCTCCGGCGACTCCCGCCCGAGCTGACGGAAGTGGACCTGGTGCCCGACAGCCTTGCCTATCACAACGACTCGCTGGACGCCCATCTGGTGAACAACGAAAGTCTGCTGGAGCAGAAGCTTTATGAACAGTCGGATATCTTCGCAGCGATAGAAGCGATGACGGATTCGCTGGCGCTCGACAGCCTTGCCGGTCTTGCCGATACGACGGGCGCCCGTCTGGCGCACAATGCCGCTCTTGCGGCCGGGCAGGAGAAAGCAGCCGAAGAATCCGCTGCAGCACAGGACACAACGAACGTGGAAAGCAATTCGCCGTTCGTCCTGAGCGAGAAAGGACAGCTGGAACGCGACTCGTGCCTCTTCTATGCTTCCCGGCTGCTGAAAATATATGCACAGACGCGCGACATCGTCATGGCCGACAGCACCTACTATATCGAGGCATGGCTCCGCATGAAGGAATCATACGACTATGCACAGGAGTACTACAAGATACTGCAGCGCAACGTGTTTGTGGAAGGTCAGACACCCTGGATACAAATCCTGATGAATCCCGCAGTATATTGGCGACAGGCCAAGATTGCGATGAAAGAGCGCTTTGTCCTGGATTTTCTTGATCAGCTGTCGACCGAAGATGAATCTACGGTCAAGGACAGCCGTATCATCAACTCGGCAACGCTGTTCTACCTGGTGATGTACATCTTGGGCTTCTACGTCCTGTGGGGCATTGCCGCGCTGATGATGATGCTTGCATACCGGTTCATAAAACCGCTGGACAGAAAAGTGGCCAAAGAACAGAAACGGTATATCGCCCTTCTCCTGGGCTGTGTCCTGTTTATGATCCTCAGCTATGAAACCACTCTCGACGACAGGGGAGTGAAGGCCATCAGTCTCATGCACACATTCATCTGGCTGCTCATGGCCATCACGACGGCGCAACTCATCCGCCTGAAACCCAAAAAGCTCAGAAACGGCTTCCGAAACTATCTGTCCACTATTTTCACCGCCATCTTTGTCATCAGCTGTCGCGTGCTTTTCCTGCCCAATGCTTTCCTGAACTTCATCTTCCCGCCGCTGTTGCTCTTCATGACGGTGTGGCAGCTGACAGGCAACCTGCGACGCAGAGGGGAGTCGGACGGGCCCGACGCCGTCATCGGCTGGTGCTCGCTGGCGGTAACGGCCACAGCCATGTTCGTCAGCTGGGCCGGATATATCTTCTTTGCACTCATCATCCTGCTGTGGTGGTTTTTTCTGTTGACTGCCATCCTCACCATCGTCTCTGTGTGGCACCTGCTGCTCTGGTACAAAAGGAGCCGGCTGGACAGGCGGATGGCCGAATACAGGGCGCAGATTTCCTATTTACTGGGTGAGGCCAAGGACAACCTGTTGTTTTTCGCCACATGGCTCTACGACCTGATACACGATGTCGTTGTCCCGCTGATGGTACTGGTGTCCTTCCCCCTGTGCATCCGATGGACGCTGAATATCTTCGAGTTCAATGATTTGTACCGTCAGATTTTCGTGGAGCCCCTCATCCGGCATCACGGAGCGGACGGATTTAGGATGTCGCTGTATGACCTGCTGCTGCTTGCGGCACTCTTCTTCGTGTTCCGCTACCTGAACGAGGCCGTTCACGCCATCTGGCAGAAGACGCAGTACGACCGTTTTCTCCGCAAGTACAACAGAAAGACCATTCGCAAAAATGAGATAAACCTCTCGTTGGGCAACAGCCTCATCAGCGTGTTCATCTGGTTTATCTACATCTACATCTTTATCATCACCCTGAGAGTGCCCACCAGTTCGCTGGGACTTATCGCAGGCGGTCTGTCTGCCGGTATCGGTATCGCACTGAAGGACATCATCAACAACTTCGTTTACGGCATCCAGCTCATGGGCGGACGCCTGAGAGTGGGCGACTGGATTGAGTGCGACGGCGTGCGCGGTGCCGTCACCGACATCAATTACCAGAGCACACAGGTGGAGACCGTAGACGGCGTCACCGTATCCTTCCTCAACTCAGACCTGTTTGCCAAGAGCTTCACGAACCTCACCAAGAGCAACTCCTACGAGCTCCTCAAACTGCATGTCAGCGTGGCATACGGAACCGATTTGCAGCGTGCGCGCGAAGTCCTCGTGGAGGCATTGCAGGTGATGCGCACAAAAGATGCCTACGGACGAGAAATCGTGGAGCCCGGCAAGGGTATATATGTGGTGTTCGGAGAGTTTGGCGACAGCGGTGTAGACATCATCGTCAAGCAATACATCCTGGCTGCCGAGCGCATCGCATATGCCGACCGCGCACCTGAAGTGATGTACAACGCACTCAACGCCGCAGGTATCTCGATTCCGTTCCCGCAGTGCGATCTGCACATCATTTCCGATAATGACTAAACCGTAACATAAATAATACAAATATATGAAACAGACACTGATTCTCGGCAACATCATCACAATGGATGAGAAGCGGCCGTTTGCCAAGGCTGCACTGGTGAAAAATGGCGTATTTGCCTATATCGGAAGCGCGGAAGAAGCGAAGAAACTCGCCAATAGCGACGCACAGGTGCTGGACTACGGCGAGAACTTCATCTATCCGGGCTTTATGGAGTCCCATTGTCACGGCAGCTTTGCCGGAGAGCGCTCTATCGGACAGGCAAACCTGATGGAGGGAGGACTGACCACCGACTATGCAAGGTATCGCAACATCATCAAGGCATTCATTGAGAAGAACCCGCAGCGCAATTTCTACGTGGCCGCAGGATGGGTGGAAAATGAGGAATATGTCAGCAAGGCCTATCTCGACGAGATATGCTCCGACAAGCCGCTGATTATGCAGACAAGCGGCGGACATTCCATGCTGCTCAACAGCAAGGCGATGGAATGGGCGGGCATTGATGCTGCATACGCAAAGAAATGGGGCTATGACCTGGTACATGTGGATAAGGACGGCGAGCCCGACGGCTACATCTGTGAGGGTCCCGTGTTCGAGGTTGCTCCGAAGCTCCCCACTACCGTAAAGGATATCAAGGAATATCTGCTGGCCTGGCAGGAGATGGCCCTCAGAAGCGGATTCACTGCCGTGGGCGATGCCGGCGCAAATGTGCTCCACAAGGATGCTCCCCAGGCGTACTGTGAGCTTGAGAAAGAAGGCAAGCTGAAGCTGCGCACCTATGCCTATATGTACGTGACGGACAACGTAGCCGACCCCAAGGCAGAGATAGCACACATAGCAGAGCAACGTGCAACGATGGGTGGTGAGTATTTCCACATCATAGGTGCCAAGGCTTTCCTCGACGGTGTGACTGAGGCACACACAGGATGGCAGAATCAGGACTACCTCGACCAGCCCGGCTATCACGGCAATGAGCGTTTCAACGACCACGACAAGATGGTGGAGCTGATTGTGGAGGCCGACAAGGAGGGTATGCCTGTGCACGTTCACTCCGAGGGCGGCGGTGCTACACACTATATGCTGGGCTGCATCGAGGATGCCATAAAGATTACGGGCGACAGGGATCAGCGCAACGTGCTGGCACACCTGCACTTCGTGACCGACGAGGATATACAGCGCATGGCGGCAACAGGTTCTGTTCCTGCCGTTCCGCCGCTGTGGACAGCCAAGCTCCCCGGTAATTATGAGCAGGAGGTGTCTTATGTGGGTGAGGAACTGACCAATCAGGCTTATCCTATCAAGTCGTTCTATGACGCAGGTGCCAACGTGGTGTTCCACTCCGACTATCCCGTCTCACCGATGATGGATATCAAACTCAGCATTTACACAGCTGAAAAACGCAACTACCCGAAGGAAGTGACCGGCGGCTTAACTTCTCCGCGCAATACGAAAGAAGCCATCACCCGCGAACAGTCGCTGCGTGCCATGACAATCAACGTGGCGCGTCAGTTCCGTCAGGAGCACCGTCTGGGTTCTGTCGAGTTCGGCAAGATTGCCAACATGACGGTGTTCGACTGCGATTTCCTCCACGACGACATCGAGAAGGTTGCAAAGGCTGACATCATCGCCACCATCGTTGACGGCAAAGAAGTGTTCAAGGCATAAGTTAACAGAGCATCCGGATATCGTTAAATAACAAATTAATATAAGTACTATGGAAATCAAGGCAGTGAAATTCCGCAGAGACGGATTCTACACCCAGCCTTTCGTGTTCGGAGGCGAGGAGGGAATGGAAAAGTTTGACAAAAGCGTGCGCTATCGCGGCAGCCTGCAGAACTATCTGATTGACACGGGCAGCGAAGTGATTCTGGTGGACACCGGTCTGCCTGCCGGATTCCCTGAGGAAGCGCCGAACGAAGATTCGCTCATCTACATCGGCAAGGACATCAGTAGCTATATGGATGCCTTCAAGGCGCTCGGATACAAGCCCGAGCAGGTGACGAAGATACTGGTTACCCACAAGCATGCTGACCATACCGGCGAACTGAAGAGCTTCCCCAACGCTAAGATTTATGTGAACGCGGAGGAAATGGATGCCGCAGAGCTACAGGGACTCACGAACCTCGTGCCCGTCAGCTTCACCAACGGAGCATACCATAACTTCCCCGAAAGCCAGAAGATAGCAGACGGCGTCTACTACATCAAAGCCAAGGGACATACCAATGGCAACAGCATCATCGTGGTGGAGACGGACGGTCTGTTCTACATGATTCACGGCGACATCACCTATGTGGACGAGGCGCTCTACGAGAACAAACTGTCTGTTGTCTTCGACGACCAGCCGGCAGCCCGTGAAACGCTCAACCGCGTGCGCGAATTCATACGCAATCAGCCCACCGTATATTGCGGCACACACACGCCGCAGGGCTATGAGAGCCTGGAGACCAAACGCGTGATGGATCTGGATAATCCCGTGCCGACCGTTCTGGCCGAAGTGGATTTCTCGAAGCAGGAAACATCCGGAAAGTATGTCTGCTCAGTGTGCGGCTACGTCTACGACCCCGCAGAGCACGACGGCGTTGCTTTCGAAGACCTGCCCGACGACTGGAAGTGCCCGCGCTGCAAACAGCCGAAGGAGAAGTTCAACCCGGCATAATAGAGAGGAGGGAGACACAGAGGCCCAGGATGAGGATGTTGCGGGCGGTGTCGGCAAGGACGGAATTGAGTTCCGGCCCCTCGCTGATGCGCACCATCTTGCGATAGGTGGCGTTGTGGAGGGCGAGATAGGGGAGAAGCAGTATCGCAGAGGCTGCGAGAATATGCACGTCGCCGATATGCCACCAGTCGACGGACAGGACAACGGCAGCGACGCCCAGCAGGAAATAAAGCATCTCGGAGGCGCGGATGCCGATGAGGGTGCAGAGTGTGCGCTTGCCCACAAGGCGGTCACCGTGACGGTCGCGATAGTTGTTCACCACAAGCAGGGCGTCGGCGGCAAGTCCCATGGCGAGGCTGCGGTTCCAAAGAAGAGTGTTGTCAGAGGGTGCATCCTGCAGAAGATAAGTGCATACCACAGGTACGAGGCCGAAGAACACCACCACCATGACATCGCCCAGCGCCCAGCGCGAGAAGAAGGTGGAATAGGCCGCAAAGCCCACAAGGCAGCAGATGCCCACAAGCAGCATCAGCATAGGAGCCGAAAGGCCGAAGGGCATGGGAGAAGACAGCTGCGCCGACCACCAGAGAAGGCAGAGCCCTGTGGCAGCGGCGAGGAGCGTGACCAGGATGATGGCTGCGAGCATGGCACGTATGGAGACAAGACCGGCGGCGCAGACACGCAGAGGTCCGATGCGGGGCACATCGGTGTCGACACCCTTGCGGCAGTCCCACCAGTCGTTGAAGAGATTGGCGTTGACCTGCATGAGAAGGGCGAAGAGCAGGCACAGCAGAGCCGGAACGGGACGTATGAAGCCCGTAGCCTGATAAGCGGAGCTGAGACCCACAAGCACAGGAGCCACAGCACCCGTGAGAGTGCGCGGCCGTATGGCAAGGAGCCAGCGGTTCACTTCTTCTTGCTGAGCTTGTCGTTGGAGAGAGCCAGAATCTGGCGGGCCTTCACTGCGCCCACAATGGCCTTGAGGCTGTCGTAGTATTTGCGGCGAATCTCCAGTTCACCGGCATCCTTTTTGAACTTCGACTGCATCAGTTCCTCTGCCTGCGCTTCCGTGAGTTTTCCTTTCTCCTCGGCAACGGCGTACTTGTCCTGCACGGCGTCGTGCTTGTCCTTGTTGTCGTGGAGGGCTGCGACGAAGGCTGTGATGGTGGGTTTCACTTTCTGGAGCGTAGCGCGGTCGAAATTCATCTGCTCGATGATGTAGGCCACACGCTGCTGCTGCTTCGACTGGGCGTAGACGGCGGTGAGGCAAAGCAGAAGGACGAAAAGGGAAATAAAGCGTTTCATAATACGTTTGATGTGTTGTTTTACGATGTAAAAGTGCTCCGTCGGCACTGTGTGTTGTGTTGATTTGCAGTGCAAATGTACGAAAAAAAATAAAGAAGAAAGAAAAACTTGCTCCCTCAATCTTCAATCTTCAATTATTTTTTGTACTTTTGCGCGGAAAATTGTGAAAAAGGTATGGCAGAGGGTCGTCGTAAGTCGCAGGTGAAGGTTGTCGAAGTGCCAACTATCGACAATCTGGGACATCGTCAGCCGCAGAACCTCGAGATGGAGGCTGTGGTGCTGGGTGCGTTGATGGTGGAGCAGGACGCTTATTTCCAAGTGGCTGAGATACTGCACCCCGAGAGCTTCTACGACAAGCGCCATCAGAAGATATACGAAGCGATACGCGACCTGGCCGCCCGCCAGCGTCCCATCGACGTGGTGACGGTGGTGGAGGAGCTGGATGCCAAAGGGTATCTGGCCGAAGTGGGAGGGCAGCCCTATGTGGCTGGTCTCACGCTGTCGGTGAACTCCTCGGCACATATCGAGTATCACGCACAGGTGATACAGCAGAAATATCTGGCCCGCGAAATCATCACGCTGACGAGCATGCTGCAGACGGAGGCTTTCGACCCGGGAGTGGATGTGGCAGACCTGATGCAGAACGCTCAGGGACGTCTCTTCGAGCTCTCGAGGAAGAATATGCGTTCGGACTACACGCAGATAGACCCCGTCATCGACCAGGCATTCGAACTGCTGCGCAAGGCAGCGGCCAGAGAGGACGGTCTGTCGGGACTCACCAGCGGATTCGGCAAACTGGACAAGATGACAAGCGGATGGCAGAACTCCGACCTCGTCATCATTGCAGCCCGCCCGGCAATGGGTAAGACGGCATTCGTCATCTCGATGATGGCCAAGATGGCTGTGGAGCACAAGATACCCGTGGCGATGTTCTCGCTGGAAATGTCGAACGTGCAGCTGGTGAACCGTCTCATCGTGAACATCTGCGAGATACCCGGCGAGAAGATAAAGAGCGGACAGCTGACACGCGTGGAGTGGTCGCAGCTGGACAAGCGCATCACGCTGCTGCAGGGAGCGCCCATATATATCGACGATACGCCGTCGCTGAGCGTCTTCGAACTGCGCACCAAGGCACGCCGCCTGGTGGAGGAGCACGATGTGAAGATAATAATGATAGACTACCTGCAGCTGATGAATGCCAGCGGTATGTCGTACAACAGCCGACAGGAAGAGGTGTCGACCATCAGCCGAAGCCTCAAGCAGCTGGCAAAGGAGCTCGACATACCCATCATCGCCCTCTCGCAGCTGAACCGAGGCGTGGAGAACCGCGAGGGTATCGAGGGCAAGCGTCCGCAGCTGGCCGACCTGCGTGAGTCGGGCGCCATAGAGCAGGATGCCGATATGGTGTGCTTCATACACCGTCCGGAATACTACAAGATATACCAGGACGAGAAGGGCCGCGACCTCAGAGGTATGGCGGAAATCATCATCGCAAAACACAGAAACGGTGCCGTGGGCGATGTCCTGCTGCGCTTCGTGAAGGAGTACGCACGCTTCAGCGATTCGGACGACGAGCGCTTCATCCCCTACGACGACGGAGGAGGACTGGTGTCCTCGTCGCTCTCGCCCGAGGAAGAGGCAGCGGCAATGGGGCAGAATCCGTTCGACTCGCTGCCGGAGAGTGTTCCATTTTAGTTGAGAGTTTAGAGTTAAGAGTTAAGGCAACAAAATAGATAAGCATGAATATATCCTACAAATGGCTTAAGGACTATGTCGATTTCGACATGACAGCCGACGAGGTGGCTGCGGCGCTGACAAGCGTCGGTCTGGAAGTGGGCAGCGTGGAAGAGGTGCAGAGCATCCGCGGCGGACTGGAAGGTCTGGTGGTGGGTGAAGTGCTCATATGCGAGCCCCATCCCAACAGTGACCATATGCACGTGTGTCAGGTGAATCTCGGAGGCGAGACGCCCGAGCAGATTGTGTGCGGCGCTCCGAACGTGGCAGCAGGGCAGAAGGTCATCGTGGCCACCCTGGGTACGAAACTGTACGACGGCGACCAGGAATTTGTCATCAAGAAGAGCAAGCTCAGGGGCATCGAGTCGAACGGTATGATATGCGCAGAGGACGAAATCGGAGTGGGAACAAGCCACGACGGTATCATCGTGCTGCCGACGGAGACCCCTGTGGGAATGAAGGCCGCAGAATACTACCATCTGGAGTCGGACTTCGTCATCGAAGTGGACATCACACCCAACAGGGCAGACGCCTGCTCGCACTACGGTGTGGCACGCGACCTCTATGCATGGCTCGTGCAGAACGGCAGGAAGACCGCGCTGCACCGTCCGGAGGTGGATGCCTTCAAGGTGGACGACGAGAGTCTCGACATAGACATCGTGGTGGAGACTACGGAGGCTTGTCCCCGTTATGCGGGCGTTACGCTCACAGGTTGTGAGGTGAAGGAATCGCCCGAATGGCTGAAGGAGCGCCTGAGCGTGATAGGCCTGCGTCCCATCAACAACATCGTGGACATCACCAACTATATCATGATGGCCTACGGACAGCCGCTGCATTGCTTCGACGCCGATATGATAAAGGGTGGGAAAGTGGTAGTGAAGGCTATGCCCGAAGGCACTCCTTTCGTCACCCTCGACGGTGTGGAGCACAAGCTGTCCAGTCAGGATCTGGCTATCTGCAACGCAGAGGAGCCCATGTGCATCGCCGGTGTGTTCGGCGGCAAGGGTAGCGGCACATACGAGACAACACGCAACGTGCTGCTGGAGTCGGCCTACTTCAATCCCACATGGATACGTAAGAGTTCACGCCGCCACGGACTGCAGACGGACGCTTCGTTCCGCTTCGAGCGCGGCATAGACCCTCACGGACAGATATACGCTCTGAAGGCTGCCGCCCTGATGGCAAAGGAACTAGCCGGCGCCAAGGTGTCGATGCAGATAAAGGACGTGGTGTCGAAGGAGATGCCCGACTTCAAGGTGGAGCTCAGCTATGACTTCTGCGACCGCCTGATAGGCAAGGCCATCGGCAAGGAGACGATAAAGAGCATCGTGAAGAGTCTGGAGATGAAGATAGAGAAGGAGACGGAGGAAGGTCTCTCGCTCGTGGTGCCCGCATATCGCGTGGATGTGCAGAGGCCCTGCGACGTGGTGGAGGACATCTTGCGCGTATACGGATATAATAATGTGGAGATACCCACCTCCATCAATTCATCTCTCTCCGTGAAGGGCGACGAGGACCAGAGCCACAAGATGCAGAACCTCATCGGCGAGCAGCTCGTGGGACAGGGTTTCCACGAAATCCTCAACAACTCGCTCCACAAGGGTGCATACTACGACGGGCTCGAGAGCTACAAGGCAGAGAATGCCGTCAGGTTGATGAATCCTCTCTCGCAGGACCTCAACGTGCTGCGCCAGACGCTGCTCTTCGGAGGTCTGGAGAGCATAGCCCGCAACACGGCATACCGCATGCCCGACATGAAGATGTTCGAGGTGGGCAACTGCTACTACTATCACGCAGAGCGCCGCTGTCCGGATATCGTTCCCGGCGTGAGCTCGAGCCGCGACCCGGAGGTGATAAAGCACGTGCTGGATGCCTACAACGAGGACTACCACATGGGACTCTGGGTGACGGGTAAGAGAGTGAGCGGTTCGTGGGCACATCCCGACGAGGACAGCTCGTTCTGGGAACTGAAGGCCTACGTGATGAATATCCTCGAGCGTGTGGGACTGAAGATGGGGCAGGTGGTGATTGCCGCCGGCGAGGAAGACATCTTCGACAAGAGTCTCGAACTGCGCAACAGAGGCGGTAAGACACTCGTGAAGATGGGTATCGTGTCGCACAGCATACTCAAGAAGTTCGATATCGCACAGCCCGTCTACTTCGCCGACATCAACTGGAAACTCCTCATGAAACTCGTCAAGGGACAGAGCGTCACCTACACGGAGATATCCAAGTATCCTGCCGTGAGCCGCGACCTCGCCCTGCTGGTGGACGAGCAGGTGGAGTTCGGACAGATAGAGGAACTGGCCTACAAGAGCGAGAAGAAGCTGCTGAAGGCTGTGACGCTGTTTGATGTCTACGAGGGTAAGAACCTGCCCGAGGGCAAGAAGTCGTATGCAGTCAACTTCATCCTGCAGGATGCGGAGAAGACGCTCAACGACAAGGCCATCGATGCTATTATGAACAAGATTATTAACAATATAAAGAGCCAGCTCGGAGCAGAGCTGAGATAAATCCAATGGGAAGAGCATTTGAATACAGAAAAGCTACCAAGCTGAAGAGATGGGGCCACATGGCCAAGACATTTACCCGTCTGGGCAAGCAGATTGCCATCGCCGTGAAGGCTGGCGGTCCGGAGCCTGAGAACAACCCCGCATTGCGAAGCGTCATCGCTGTGTGCAAGCGCGAGAACATGCCGAAGGACAACATCGAGCGTGCCATCAAGAACGCAATGGGTAAGGACCAGAGCGACTACAAGACAATGACCTACGAGGGCTACGGCCCCCACGGTGTGGCTGTCTTCGTGGACACTCTGACCGACAACCCCACACGTACTGTGGCCGATGTGCGCAGCGTCTTCAACAAGTTCAGCGGCAACATGGGTACGATGGGTTCTCTGGCATTCCTTTTCGACCACAAATGCATGTTCACCTTCAAGAAGAAGGACGGCATGGATATGGACGACTTCATCCTGGAGATGATCGACTTCGGAGTGGATGAAGACTGGGAAGAGGACGAGGAGGAAGGCACAGTGACCATCTACGGCGACCCCAAGAGCTATTCCGAGATACAGAAACAGCTCGAAGGCATGGGTCTGGAGGATGTCGGCGGTGAGTTCACCTATATCCCCAACGACCTCAAAGAGGTCACTCCCGAGCAGCGCGAGACCATCAACAAGATGATTGAGAAGATGGAGGAGTTTGACGATGTGCAGACCGTCTACACCAATATGGCTCCTGAGGCATAACACACTGGCGGCGATCGTTTTGGTCGCCGTCTTTGTTATCTGCTCGTGCACGTCTTTGTCGAAGGACGAGCGCTTCCAGCGCGAGTGCGACGAATACACGGAGAAATACTGTCCGAAGCGCGAGGACCGCTGTCAGGTGCTCGACAGCATCACCTACGACCGCCAGACGAGAAGCATACATAAGTGGTTCTCTGTAGGGGGCGAACTCGACAGCGCCGGTATCTATACGGAGACGGTGATGAATGAGATGAGAGACGCTCTGTGCGACAACCTCTCCAACAGCCTTCCGCTGAAGAAATACAAGGACGAGGGTGTGACATTTGTCTATCATTATGCAAGTGCAACCACCCGGAAAGAGTTCTTTTCCGTGACGCTGACAAAGGAAGATTATTGATATATATCATTAAATTAAGTGAAAAAACGGTTAATTTCCTGTTTTTTATCCGCTTCTACTTTGTAGATTGCAGAAAATATCGTACCTTTGCATCGCTTTTATGAAGCAAAAAAGTGTATAGAAATTATTCAGAAATAGGTTTTAACACCACAAAAAGGTAAATTGATTATGAACGCAATGATTGGTAACGCTGCTGGTGCAGTATGGAATGCTTTGAGTGAGAACGGCGCTATGAACGCCAAGGACCTGAAGAAGGTTGCAAAGATTAAGACTGACAAGGAACTCTACCTGGCTATGGGTTGGCTGGCTCGTGAGGACAAGCTGAACGTAGTTGAGGAGGGTAAGGACCTCATTCTTAGCTTGAAGTAATGCACGCTGAGGTAAAAACTATTACGGGCGCCTCTCGAATGTTCATTCGGGGGGCGTTTGTGCTTTCTCTTCTGCTTCTGTCGCTGACGGCTTGCTCTCCCGAACAGGAGATAAAGATACTCTCGTTCCTGCATCCTACAGTTGACCAGAAGTACTATCTGGAGGAAGGAGCTGTGAAGGACAGCGTTGTATTCATCACGTCTGATGCCTATGAGGTGAACAGCGAGGCTTCCTGGATTACCGTAAGGACGAACAAGAAGAACAGCAAGATTGTCAACGACGGCTACAGCGTGTACCGCATTTGCTCGCAGCTGGGCATCACAGAAGACAATCCCACAGACGTGGAGCGAGTAGGCATTGTTACCGTCACTACGGTCAACGGAACCATCTCTGTAGGCTTCTATCAGCACCCAAAGAGCGAAGAGGAGTAGGAGGAGCGAAAAAAAATACGCGTTTTCTGCAAAAAAAGTGCTGATTTATTTGGTACTGCGTAAAAAAAGTTGTACCTTTGCGCTCGCAAAATAGCAGAAGACTATGGTGCCTTGGATGAGTGGCTTAGTCAACGGTCTGCAAAACCGTCTACGGCGGTTCGAATCCGCCAGGCACCTCACACTAAAGAGAAACGCCACTCAATGGTGTCTCTCTTTTTTGTTATATTGAAACTGAAACTTAAATATATCGAACCATGAAAAAGACTACACTAATTGCCCTAATCCTATGTTTCGCGCAACAGGCAGGTGCACAGGTCGTTAGCGTTTCGTCCAATATAGTGGCAACTCCCCCCACCGACAATACGGTGCCTTTCCAGTGGGATACCGAAGGTCAGTACCTACCGATTGAGTGGGGCCTCGATCTTGCGTGGCTCGATGAAGGCAATCTGCGCAGAGGACTGCTCTTTGCCGGTAAGGACCTTATCGATATCGTCCGTGCCAGTTTCCGTCCCAGTGACTCGAATATGAGCGGAGAGCTTAGCGCCAACCAGCGGAACTATCTGAACAGGCGAGTCAATTTGATAAAGACTTATTGCAAAGAAAATGTTCTGGTCAATATCAATGACGACCACGGAGTTGTGGCAGATGAGTTCCAATGTGCGAACAGCACGTCCACAGAGAAGAGCAGATGTGCGGCCGAATGGGCAAAGTGTATCGATGTGCACCGTCTGGCTTATCAGGCTGCGGGAATCAACGTGGTGAGCGTATCTCCCGTCAATGAGACCGACTACGACTATCACGGACAGATTTCCACCGACGAGAGTCTGCGTAAGGACATCTTCACGAGAATATGCCGTCTGCTCAACGGTAGTGACTACAACTATCGCGACCTCGGCATACATCTCGTCGGCGGCAATACGCTGAACAACGACAAGGCTCTTAACTACTGGAACACTTTCAGGGCGGAACTCGGTGAGGGCAATACTCACCAGTTGGCCGGTTCGTTCAACACGTATGCTGCATTCTTCCCCGCTGTGGTGGCACGAGGACAGATAGCCACCAACGACGAGCTTCACAATGTGATGGAATGCATGGTGGGCGCCGAGTACGGACTGCAGCGCGGCATCTGGTGGGGCACATGCGAATATACAAGGAGCCAGTTTATGAAGGCTTCCAGCAACGGTGTGCGATTGGCATACAGCGAGAACCGCAATAAGTGGACAGCAGCCAGCGTATATCGTCACAACGACGGTACAGTGGAGGGATTCACAGGTGCTTCCGAGCGTCAGGCCACCACAACGACTTACCGCTTCGTGTCTCAGGACAGGGACGTGTGGTACGGAGGTTACGGTCCCATGCGCGAATACGTTCTTACAGTGGAAGCCGATCCCAACGGCAGCTACGGTTCGGATTTGCAACGCAGCCGTGAGGAATTGGTCAACATACAGACAGGAGAGGATATTCAGCCCGTCATCAACGGCAGTTACAGGATTGCAAACAAGGCTAATCTTACGTTATCAATAACATCTGCCGGCAGACTTGGCAACTATGTCAACGCGGCCAACTGGGTGGTGAAGCCTCACGAGAGAGAATGGAACGGCGATATCAGCTATCATGTCATCAAGCTGGACAACGGAGCCGCCAATCCCATTTATTTTGATGTAGAGAACTGGGGACTCACGAAGGGTACTCGGGTGATTACATATGCCGGCGGTTTCGGCAGCAACGAGCAGTGGTATCTGCGCTACGCTGGCGACGGCAGTTTCTATATCATGAGCCGCCACAATGCGATGTGTCTGCAGCCGAAGAACGGTTCCACCTCAACAGGTGCAACTCTCGAAGTGGCTCCCGTCACCGGTGCCAACTATCAGAAGTGGCGCTTCCTTGCCACAGACTTGGCCAGCGTGCCGACATCGTCTCCTCAGCAGGCGAGCGAATTTGAAGTGACACCTCAGGCATGTAGTGTTAAGCTCAAGTGGAATTTCCCCTACAACAGCCGCACTCAGACCTATATTACAGCCAATTACAGTTTCAATGTGCTACGTCGTGTGAAGGGCGAGACGGAGTGGCAGCTCCTTGCTTCTGGCCTCCTCGGCACATCCTTCACGGACAATACAGCTGTTCCCGGTAAGGTTTACGAATATAGTATCCGTACGCGCTTTACTAATAATCTTAATCGCGGCGCGTCACCTCTTGAGGCTCAGGAGGCTTCCGTCACCGATGAGAAGGCTCTTCTCGGCTGGTGGTGCACGGGCGACAGTTTGCAGGACGCTTCCGTCAACGGCAACCATTCGGCCATCTATGGTGCCGCCACCTATGCGGACGGCAAGATTGAGGGCACAAGAGCCATCTCTCTCAGTAGCAAGAAATTCCTGCAGCTCCCCAGCACCATTGCTTCCCGCGATGCCTTCACCTTCGCAGCGTGGGTATATTGGACGGGCAGTAACAACTGGCAGCGTATATTCGACTTCGGCAACGGCGAGGACCAGTATATGTTCCTTACGCCCAGCAATGGCAGTGAGATGCGTTTCGTGCTGAAGAACGGTGGCGAAGAGCAGATTCTCAGCACGTCACCTCTGACGAAGAATACGTGGGTTCATGTTGTCGCTACGGTGGACGAAGGCGGTGCAGCCCTTTATGTCAATGGTGCCAAAGTGGCTGAAAAGTCAGTTGGCATAGTGCCCGGCGACATAAATCCCATCTTCAATTATATCGGACGCAGCCAGTTTGCGGCAGATCCCTATTTCAGCGGCAGAATCAATGACATGAGAGCTTACAACTACTCTCTCTCTCCCGACGATGTCGCCAAGCTATATAACGGCGAGGACCCCACAAGCATTGGAACGCTCAAGGGTGAAGGGCTCAATGTTCAAGACGCTCAAAGTGACGATGTGTGGTATGACATTAATGGTCGTCGCGTGAATGCCAGGCAGAAGGGTTACGTCATCACTAAGGGTAAGAAATTATACAACAGATGACCATTGCTATTGTCGTATTGATGCTATTGGGTTACGTGCTCATTTGTGTTGAGCACGTGACACATCTTAATAAAGCCACCGTTGCCATGTTCTGTGGCGTAGTGGGGTGGGTGCTCTTCATGTGTATGGGCACCAGTTTCATTCAGGTGCTGCACGCGCAGGAGTTTCTCGACTATCTCGCTGGTGAACCCTATACGCTGGAGGCTTCCAAGCAGTTCATAGCATCCCACATCTTCCTGCAGTATTTCGGTCAGATGGGCGGCGTAGTGCTCTACGTGCTTGCCACTATGGCCATTGTGGAGGTGCTGGTGAACAACGAGTGTTTCAATTTCCTCAAGAGCTGGCTCCGCAGTCAGAACACCAACCATGTGCTCTGGCTCACCGTACTGGTGACCTTTGCTATCAGCGCTCATATTGACAACCTTTCCGCCACAGTGATGATGCTTCTGGTGATGCGCCGCATACTTCGTGTGCCGCATCAGAGGATGTACGTAGGTGCTGCCATTGTCATTACTGCCAATGCTGCGGGCATGTTCACGGTGATAGGCGACATATCCTCTCTGCTCATTTGGACGAAGGGCGCAGTGACAGCCACCAACTATACCGGTTCGCTGGCTCTCTCGGCTGTAGTAGCTACAGTGATTCCCACATTATTCATCCGTCGTGCCTTGCCCGACCGCCTCGACATAGAGCGTCCTACCTACAGTTTCCGCGGTGAGGACAGTGTGCTGAAGATATGGCAGAGGGCCATCCTTGTTTTCTTGGCTTTTGCCGGATTGTGGTTTGTGCCTACGTTTCATCGCATCACGTTGTTGCCGCCGTTCCTCGGTGCTTTGTGTGTGCTGGGTGTGATATGGGTGGCTGCTGAAGTAATCAACATCAGCCGCATCCGCACGGAGCAGCCTCAGACCATCTCTACGGGTCGTAGTTTACAATATGAGGTGATTCAGATCATCATGTATACCATCGGTGCCTGCCTCTGCGTTGATGTTCTCATTGAGATTGGCGCTATGAGGGCTGTGTCGGGCTGGCTGGATGCCAACATCCACAGCACCTATCTCCTAAGTGTTGTGCTGGGTCTCCTGAGTGCCGTGATGGATAATATAGTTCTCGTACTAAGTGCTGTAAACATCTATCCTGTGCTCTCTCCAGAAGAGGCTGTGACGCCTTATCTTCAGAACTTCATGCAGAACGGTCAGTACTGGCACCTTGTGGCTCTCTCGGGCAACATCGGCGGCTGTCTGCTTCCGATAGGCAGTATTGCCGGTCTGGCATTGATGAAGTCAGAGGATGTCACCATCTGGTGGTGGTTCCGTCGCATCACGCTGGGTGCCTTTATAGGCTGGGCCTGTGCTTTGGGCACCTATTTCCTTGTGGATTATTTCCTCCGCTAATTTCGTTTGTAGCAATAAGTCAAAGAAAGCCTCGCGTACCGACAAGAGACCGATAGATGGTTAGAAAATCGGGCAAAGGCTTGGAAATAGGATATGGATATTTTCCGGAATTAACCATAACGACAACTTTAATGATTATAATAATGAAGAAGCTTGTTACAATATTTGCCATATTTGTCTCGTCGGTGGCATACGCACAACCGGCAGGCGGATTCGGCGGTTTCCAGGTGAAGCATACGTTGGAGACATCACAAGAATGGAAGGACGTGAACTACGCTGGCGACGACAACGCCTACCACACGTGCGACATATATCTGCCCAAAGAGAAGAAGAAAGCATATCCCGTGGTGGTGCATATATACGGGAGCGCGTGGTTCAACAACAACGGAAAGGGTGCTGCCGATCTGGGCACCATCGTCAACGCGCTGCTGAATGCCGGATATGCTGTGGTGTGCCCCAACCACCGTTCGAGCAGCGATGCACGCTGGCCGGCACAGCTGCACGACATAAAGGCTGTGGTGCGTTTTGTGCGCGGAGCAGCCAAACAGTATCATTTCGACCCGTCGTTTGTGGCAACCTGCGGTTTTTCCTCAGGAGGACACTTGGCATCAGTGACGGCTGTGACCAGTGGTGCGAAGCATGCAAAGGTGTGTGGCGTAGAAATCGACCTTGAGGGGTCATTGGGAAAATACTCTAAGAAGAGTAGCGCCGTTAATGCTGCGTGTGACTGGTCTGGCCCCATAGACTTGACGGCAATGGACTGTGGCGAACACATGACAATGGGTGAACGTAGCCCCGAGGACATACTACTTGGCACAACACTGGCAGAAGAACCAGACAAATATCTGAGTTTGAGTGCCACCACATATGTGGATGCCAACGATCCTCCTGTGATAATTTTTCATGGAGAGAAGGACAATGTGGTACCATTCTGTCAGGGAAAAGAATTCTACAAGGTGCTGAAGAAGGCGGGAGTGAAGACGGAAGCCGTCTTCGTGCCTGAAGGCGGTCATGGGATGGGGATGTATAGCGAAGAGAATCTGAAGAAGATGGTGAGATTTTTTGATGAGGCGAGAAAGTGAGAGTTTAGAGTCAGTTTCAAATTTTAATGTTTAATTTTTAAATTTTAAAGTTAAAATGGGAAAACACATTCAGTACAAGACAACAGGAACCTGCTCAACACTTATTGATGTGACAGCAGACGAGAACAACGTCATCCAGCAGGTCTTTTTCGTGGGAGGTTGCAACGGCAATCTGCAAGGCATCAGCAAACTGGCGATAGGTCAGAAGATAGACGATGTGATAGAAAGGCTCAATGGCATACGCTGTGGCACAAAACGCACATCGTGCCCAGATCAACTCTGTCGAGCTCTGGAACTGCTTAAGGAAGCAAAAGCAGAAGAGACCGTAGAAAAACCGGCTGGGGAAAAGTTTTATTAAGAGTTAATAAGTTTATAACGAAAAAGACCTCACGAAATTCGCGAGGTCTTTTTGGTAGCGCCTACGGGAATCGAACCCGTGTTCCATGCGTGAGAGGCATGTGTCCTAGCCGCTAGACGAAAGCGCCATTCTGTTGCTGCATTCAAGGAGTTCTGCGGAAGCTGGGGGATTCGAACCCCCGGTACGGTAACCCGCACGTCAGTTTAGCAAACTGGTGGTTTCAGCCACTCACCCAAACTTCCTTTCCCGCACTCTTTGGCGGCCTCCACCGAGGTGCCTTTTCTTAAATGCGGTGCAAAGGTATGAAAAAATTGGGAAACAACATAGGAAAATGAAAACTTTTTTTTATCTTTGTGGTAGAAATACGTAATTTTATGGATAAAGAAACGCCATTAATGGTGAAAAACTGCCAAATAATCGCCCTGCCGACCATTTCCGACCAGAGGGGAAGCCTCAGTTTCGGAGAGAACGAAAAGCACTGGCCGTTCAAGGTGGAAAGGGTGTTTTGGACATATAATATAAAAGAGGGGGAGCAGCGCAGCGACCATGCACACCGCACAAGCCAGATGGTGCTCTTTCCGCTGGGAGGAGGATGGAGTATAGAGATAGACGACGGCACAAACAAACAGCAACTCAGGATGGACGACCCGGGAGTGGGGATACTGATACCGCCCCTGGTGTGGTGCAGGCTGTATGATTTCGACAAAGGGGCGTGCTGCGTGTCGCTGGCATCCGACAGATACGATGCCGCCGACTACATACACGACTACGAGGAATTTCTCACCCTGACAAAAGCACGATGAAGGCAATAGCATACGACGCAGGAAGAAAAGGGGAATGGGATGCCTTCGTGGAAGCATCTAAGAACGGAACCTTCATCCTCAAGCGCGATTTCATGGAATATCATGCGGACCGTTTCGAGGACTGCTCGCTGATGATATACGAGGAGAAGAAACTCGTAGCGCTGTTTCCCGCCAATTGGGAAAATATGACCCACACGGTGTGGAGTCACCAAGGACTCACCTACGGAGGACTTATACTCTCGCAAGACAACACTGTGGAGCAGACAATGCGTATCATGAAGGCCGTTATCGCACATTATCACACCGCACTCGGTGCAGAACACATCGTCTACAAGACAATACCACATATCTACAGCACCCTACCCAGCGAGGAAGACCTCTACGCACTGTCGCGCGAAGGAGCAAGGCTGAAATGGCGTATGGTGTCATCGGCTGTGGAACTGTCGCATCCGTTGAGGATGCGTACGCTGCGTCAGAGAGGCGTGAAGAAGGCGCTGGATGCCGGATGCTACGTGGAGCGCGTGGGAGAGGGCGACGAAGAAAAGCTAAGGGAATACTGGACGCTGCTGGAGGAGGTGCTGATGAAGCACCACAACGCCACCCCCGTGCATTCCTACGAGGAGATAAGCAAGCTGATGGCGATGTTCCCCAAGGAGATACGCCTCTACAGCGTGATGAAGGACGGGGAGATGGTTGCCGGCACACTGATGTTTGAAACCGGTCTCACGGCACACGTACAATACATAGCATCGGGAGACAAAGGGCGTGAATGCGGAGCGCTGGATCTGCTGTTCAAGTATCTCATCTCGGAGCATTACAAGGGGCTTGCGTATGTGGATCTGGGTACCAGCGTTAGAGAAAACGGCAGAGTGCTCAACGAGGGACTCATCTTCCAGAAGGAAGGTTTCGGGGGCAGGGCTGTATGTTACGACACATACGAGATAGACCTCGAGAAGGTACGCGAGGGTGTAAGTTACAAGGTGCCGTACCTGAGTCTTGCACGGCTCAACGGGCGCTGCGAACCGCAGCTGAGCGAAGTTGTGAACCGCGTGATCAGGGGCGGTTGGTATCTCTTGGGAGAGTGGAATAAAAGGTTTAGCCAAGAGTGGTCAAAACGCTGTGGCAGAAAATATTGCACAAACGTAGGTAGCGGTCTTGACGCACTCACTCTGACGTTGACAGCATATAAGAAACTGAGGGGATGGGACGAGGAGTGCGAAGTCATAGTGCCGGCCAATACATACATAGCAACGATACTCGCAATAGTGAAAGCGGGACTGAAACCTGTGCTATGCGAGCCTTATAAGGACACTGCGCTGATGACGGCAGAGGGAGCCTTCTCGCTAGTGAAAGGAGGACGTACTGTGGCGCTGCTGCCCGTGCATTTGTACGGAGGAAAATGCGACATGCGGGGGCTGCGCGCGGTGGCCGACGAGAAGCATCTGGTTCTGATAGACGACTGTGCACAGGCTCACGGAATATTCGACGGAGAGAAGGAGGCGATGGCGGATGCCAACTGTTGGAGCTTCTATCCCGGCAAGAATATGGGGGCGCTGGGAGATGCAGGCGCTGTGACGACGGATGACGAAGAACTGGCACGCATCATTGCCGAGATGGCAAACTACGGGCAGAAGGAGAAATACGTGAACACACACATCGGATGCAATAGCCGTATGGACGAGATACAGGCCGCTTCGCTCTGTGTGAAGATGAACATACTCGAGGCCGACAACGAACGCAGAAGGGAGATAGCGGAGCAATACAGGACGGGAATCAGCAATAAGCACGTGAGGATGCTGAAGACGAAGGAGAGCGTGTGGCACGTGTTCCCAGTGATGTGCGCAGAGCGCGATGCTCTCAGGAAATGGCTCAAGGAGAAAGGCATCGAGACGATGATACACTATCCGATAGCTCCTCACGAACAGGAAGCATTGAAAGGCATCGTCGTGGGTATATATCCCATTACGGAACAGATGGCGCGCGAAGAACTGTCGCTGCCCATCGCACCTTATATGACGGACAAGGATGTGGATGCCGTTATCCAAGCTGTGAACAGCTTTGGGAGTTAAAAATTAAAAGTTAAGAGTTAAAAGTTAAAAGTTAACCGATGAGTCGGCGGAGTTGGCGGTCGGTGGCCGTAGGGAGCATCTCGCGGAGATGCTGCATCATCAAATCAAAGGACTCTTCGGGAGAGCAATCTGCCTGGCAAGCCTCATGGCCGAAGAGACGTTCGGGAGTGGTGAGCAGCGACCAGCCCCATCCGTAGGAGTTACCGTGACGGTCGCGCGGATAGACGAAATCCTCTGTGACAATACGGCAAGCCATCTCAAGACGGGTGATGTAGGCATCGAACTTGCTGCGCATCTTAGGACCCGTGAAACCGCACTCAGCACGCAGTTCACGAGTGATGAGAGAACCCGATTCGCGCAGAGTGAGGAGTATCATCTCCTCGATACTGTCGGGCTCGGGGGCAGGGAAGAGATGACGACGCCAGTTGATAAAATGCGGCCACCATTCCATAGAGACGAAACCGGCCTTGCGATTGAAAAATTTACCATAGGCGCAAGGCATATCAATAACTACCGGACCCTTCCATTTCCACAGAGGCCAGTCCCAGCCTCCGTCGGGATATACAATATAACGACACTCCTCACCACCGATTTCGTCAGCGGAGAAACCTTTGATGCCACTGTCCAAAAGAGGGAGGAAACCCACCTCGGAGATGAGACGCATCAAATCGGAAGGAGTGTGTACTTCTCTAATCATGATTCTTGCGCACGCGGGAAAGGGTCTCAGGCGTCATCTGTAGATAGGACGCAATCATGTGCATGGGAGCACGCAGCAGCAGTTCGGGATACTGTTTGAGGAGACGGTCGTAGCGGTCGGCTGCCGACTCGAAACGCTGTGCATCGGCATGCCATTGCGAGGAGATGAGAGCGTGTTCGAGGATGCGACGGTAGAGACGGTTCATCTCCAGGTCGGTGGGAAGGATGCGCTGCAGCGTCTCCATCGGGATGGCCCAGAGTACAGTATTCTCCAGCGTGCCGATAATAAGACGGGAAGGATTGCCCGTGAGCAGACTCTCAATACACATGACAATGCGGCCTTCGTAAGAAAAATGCTCTGTCATCTCCTTACCGTTCTTGTAGTAGTATTGACGCACGAGTCCCTTCTGTACATAGTACATATAGCGACAAGGCTCGCCTTCGGGAAGCACAATTTCTCCCTTCCTATACTTGGCAGGCACAAGCAGACGCGCCAACGTGTCAATGCCCTCTGTTGAAAGAGTGCAATAGGAGCGTGCTAAATCGCGTGCCACCTCGCGTGCTATTTCATGAGTGAATCTGTTGGCCATAGAGAATTAAGGTTTATGTGTTCTTTGTGTTTCTTAATCCAGTTTCAAGACTGCGAGGAATGCCTTTTGAGGCACCTGCACATTACCTATCTGCTTCATACGCTTCTTACCACGTTTCTGCTTCTCAAGGAGCTTGCGCTTGCGCGAGACATCACCGCCATAGCACTTGGCAAGCACATCCTTGCGCACTTGCTTCACCGTCTCGCGGGCAATAATCTTAGCACCAATAGCAGCCTGAATGGCAATATCAAACTGCTGGCGGGGCAGGAGTTCTTTGAGTTTTTCACACATGCGACGGCCGAAAGTCTCAGCGTTGTCGAAATGCGTCAGAGTAGAGAGTGCATCCACAGGTTCGCCGTTGAGCAGGATATCAAGTTTCACGAGTTTGGAGGGACGGAAACCGATAGGATGATAGTCGAAGGAGGCATAACCCTTGGATATGGACTTCAGCTTGTCGTAGAAGTCGATGACGATTTCACCGAGAGGCATATCGAAAATTATCTCCACACGTCCGCCTGAGATAAAATTCTGTGAGACGAGTTCGCCCCGCTTACCCAGACAGAGCGTCATGATGTTGCCCAGATACGTTGTTGTAGTGATTACCGTAGCTCGTATGTATGGCTCCTCGATGTGGTCGATGAGCGTCTGGTCGGGCATTCCTGCAGGATTGTGCACCTCGTGCACCTCGCCCTGCTTGTCATAGACAAGATAGGATACGTTGGGCACTGTAGTGATGACATCCATGTCGAACTCACGGTCAAGGCGCTCCTGGATGATTTCCATGTGTAGCAGTCCGAGGAAACCGCAACGGAAACCGAACCCCAGAGCCACCGACGATTCCGGCTGGAATGTGAGCGAGGCATCGTTAAGCTGTAATTTCTCAAGAGAAGCACGGAGATTCTCAAAGTCCTCCGTCTCAATGGGATAAACACCGGCGAAGACCATAGGTTTCACTTCCTCGAAACCGGATATAGCCTCCGATGTGCCGCCCTCAACGGTGGTGATAGTGTCGCCGACTTTCACCTCTGTGGCTGTCTTGATACCCGACACAATATAGCCTACATTACCGGCAGAAAGTGTCTGACGGGGAGAGAGATCCATCTTGAGGATACCAATCTCGTCGGCCTTATATTCCTTGCCTGTGTTGATGAAGCGTACCTGCTGACCGCTGCGGATAGTTCCGTTGATTATTTTGAAATAAGCTATGATGCCCCTGAAGGGATTGAAGACCGAGTCGAAGATGAGAGCCTGGAGTGGGGCAGAGGAGTCGCCCTCGGGAGCAGGGATGCGCTCCACGATGGCCTCAAGAATATCTGCCACTCCTTCACCTGTGCGGGCCGAAGCACGTATTATCTCCTCATGCTTGCAACCTATGAGGTCGATAATCTCATCCTCAACCTCATCAGGCATAGCATTCGGCATGTCGCACTTATTGATGATGGGAATAATCTCAAGATCGTGGTCGATAGCCATATACAGATTGGAAATGGTTTGAGCCTGCACTCCTTGAGTGGCATCCACCACAAGAAGGGCTCCTTCGCAGGCAGCTATAGAGCGGGACACCTCGTAGGAGAAGTCCACATGTCCCGGAGTGTCGATAAGGTTGAGTGTGTAGTCCTTATACGACATCTGGATGGCATGACTTTTGATAGTGATGCCGCGTTCCTGTTCCAAATCCATATCGTCGAGCATCTGTCCCTGAGTGACCTTCAGAGTGGAGGTCATCTCAAGCATACGATCAGCCAACGTACTCTTTCCGTGGTCGATATGCGCAATGATACAGAAATTTCTTATCTTATCTTGCAATGTTGTAATCGATTATATGATTATACTTCTTCGTCGGTGTAGAGGAAGCGCTTGATAGACTTCTTGGGAGTCTTCTCGAACTCTTCCTTCATCACCTTGATACCTGCCAGCTGCTCGTAGGCAGGAAGCGACAGGTTGAGTGTCTTGCGGTTTTCCTCCATGAGGTCCTTGATTGCCTCGGACGTGAGCCCCTGCTTCTCGCAGGCATCCATATCAGGATACACAAGACCGTAAATCTTTTCGCCCTTCTGAATGACAACGCACTCGGCCACCATCGGGAGAGAAGAGAGCTTGTCCTCTATTTCCTCCGGATAAATGTTCTGACCGTTGGCGCCGAGGAGCATATTCTTGGAGCGTCCCTTGATGAAGACGTTGCCGTCGCGGTCAATGATGCCGAGGTCGCCTGTGTGATACCAACCGTCGCGCAGCGTTTCACGGGTGGCTTCCTCGTTCTTATAATAGCCGAGCATGACATTCATACCACGCGCGAGAATCTCACCCGGGATGCGATGTGGATCAGGAGAGTCAATACGCAACTCCATACGGGGAGCAGCTTTACCGCACGAACCTTTTACGAAATAGTGCCAGTCCTCATAAGCAAGGATGGGGGCACACTCTGTGGCACCATAGCCGATGGTATAGTTGAATCCAATATCGTGGAGCAGTTCCTCAATCTCCTGGTTCATGGCGCTTCCGCCCACGATGACCTCATAGAAGCGGCCGCCGAATGCCTCGCGGATACCTTCACATATCTTGCGCTTTATCATACGGCCGATAACCGGTGTCTTGATGAGACGGCCGATGATGGGGTCCTGCACCTTGGGCAAAACGGCTTTCTTCACTATCTTCTCCAGAATGAGAGGCACCACAATCAATACGGCAGGACGCACGTCTGCCAGAGCTTTAAGCAGGATGCCGGGGGTTGGCATCTTGGTGAGGAAGTTGACGTGCACACCGGCAGTGAACTCATAGATAAACTCGAACGACATACCGTAAGTGTGAGCCATCGGCAGCATTGAAAGAATCGCGTCACCGGCTTTGGCATGTTCGCCGAACACCTCGTAAGCAAATGCCATATTGCTCCACACGGCACGATATGGAATCATCACACCCTTGGAGTTGGAGGTGGTTCCTGAGGTGTAGTTGATGATACAAAGCTCATCGGGCTTGTCCTCGTGATAGTGTATGTTGTTTGGAAGGAACTTTTTGGGATACTTCTGACCGAAGAGTTCATTGAGATGCTCATGGGCTGTGGTCAGTTTCTCGGAAGAGGAGAAGAGTAGGGAGTCGTCTGTATTGCTAATGACACCGAGAATATTTGGCATCTGGCTGACGTCCAGCTTCTTCCATACCAAATCACCAACAAATAGAATGCGGCTCTCGGAGTGGTTCACGATGTCGTGCACCTGATTGGGATGAAACTCATGAAGAATGGGTACTGCTACAGCTCCGTATGTGATGATGGCAAAAAATGCAACGCCCCAGTGGCTCTGATTGCGGCCGCAGAGAGCTATTTTGTCACCTTTCTTGATACCGGCTTGTTTGAAAAGGATGTGCCACTTCTCGATGTTGCGGGCCACATCTTTGTACTGTAAGGTGTTGATGCCGTAGTCGCTCAGGGCCGGCAACTCCCAAAACTCTCGGATACTGTCAGAAAGACACTGATTGAAATGAGGGGATAGTGATCTCATTGTGTAATATGGTGTTATTTAAGGTTATTATTATATTTCTTCGTTGGTGTAGAGATAGCGTTTGATGGACTTCTTGGGAGTCTTCTCAAACTCCTTGTCCATCACTTTGATGCCTGCAAGCTGTTCATAAGCAGGAATTTGGGTATTGAGCAGTTTGCGATTCTCATCCATCACATCTTTAACGTTATCTGCAGAGAGACCCAGTTCCTTCACCTTGTCGGGATCAGGATATACGAGGCCGTAAATCTTTTCACCCTTCTGTATGACTACACATTCGGCAACGAGAGGCAATGTTGAGAGCTTGTCCTCAATCTCCTCCGGATAGATATTCTGTCCGTTTGCACCAAGAAGCATATTCTTGGAGCGTCCTTTGATGAAGATGTTGTTATCTGCATCCATCACAGCCAAATCGCCTGTGTGATACCAGCCGTCGCGCAGTGTCTTTTCCGTCTCCTCGGGATTTTTATAATAACCCTGCATGACATTCATACCTCGTGCGAGAATCTCACCGGGAACATTTACAGGATCGGGAGAATCTATTTTCAGTTCCATACGGGGTGCCGGCTGACCGCAACTGCGGGGCACATATGTTTCCCAGTCTCTGTATGCAAGGATGGGAGCACACTCTGTGGCACCGTAACCGACGGTGTAGTTGAAACCGATGTCATGAAGTACTTCTTCAACCTCCTGTGAAAGAGCTGCACCACCGATGATGACCTCGTAGAAACGTCCTCCAAGAGCTTCGGAGAGACCTTTGCGCACTTTCTCGCGAATCATGTCACCAAGCACGGGCACTTTAAGCAGAAGAGCCACTTTGGGATCCTTCACCTTCGGCAATATCGCTTTTCTCACAATTTTCTCTATTATAAGAGGTACGGCGACAATAAGGCCGGGTTTGATGTCCTTGAGGGCAGAGAGAAGAATCTGTGGAGTGGGGGCCTTGGTGAGGAAATTAACATGTACACCTTGACAGAACTCAAAGATGAACTCGAAAGCCATTCCATACATGTGCGCCATCGGCAGCATTGCCAGAATCTGATCTCCGGCTTTCAGATGTTTCGACAAAACATCCTTTGCAAACTCACGATTGCTCCACACAGCACGATAAGGAATCATCACACCCTTTGAATTGGACGTAGTGCCGGAGGTGTAGTTGATAACAGCTAATTCCTCCGGACTGTCTTTATAATAATGTACATCCTCGGGTGAGAAGCGTTCCGGGAATTTCTTGCCGAAGAGTTCGTTCAGATGCTCGCGTGCATTACTTAATTTCTTGTCACGCGACAGCAGTATGCTCAAATCCTTCAGACAGACGATACCCGACAAGGCCGGCATTTCCTGTTCCGTGAGATTCTTGTAAATCTTGTCGTCAACAAACAGGAGCTTGGATTCCGAATGGTTTACAATCTGATGAATCTGCTCGGGATGAAATTCGTGTAGAATGGGAACAGCCACAGCTCCATATGTGAGACAAGCAAAGAACGAGATTCCCCAGCGAGAAGAATTCTTGCCGCACAGCGCAATCTTGTCACCGGACTTGATGCCTGATTCCTTGAATACTATATGTATCTTTTCTATAATACGGGCAACGTCTTTATACTGAAAATTATTCTCACCATAATCAGAGAGAGAATATCTGTTCCAGTTCTCCTTAATGACATTCTCCAGTATAAGGTTGAAACTTTCTGCTTGCTCCATATGAAGTAGGACTATATTTATTTACAAATTTTACTAAACATAACTGGCATTCTTATTTCAAACCTTGGGAAGTTTGGAAAGAGCCTCGCGAATAACCTCGTCGCTTGGGATGACATCACTCATCGTACCGTCGTTGAACTGCTTGTAAGCGTAAAGGTCGAAATATCCTGTGCCAGATAGATTAAATACGATTACCTTTTCCTCACCGGTCTTCTTGCATTCCAAAGCCTCGTCGATGGCAGCTCTGATAGCGTGACTGGATTCAGGTGCCGGCAAAATACCTTCTGCCTTGGCGAAAATCTCTGCTGCTTCAAATACGTTCGTTTGCTCGTAAGCACGTGCCTCAAAGAGACCCTGATCATACAGTTCACTCAGTATGGGACTCATACCGTGGAAACGAAGACCGCCTGCATGGTTGGAGCTCGGAATGAACTGGCTGCCTACGGTGTACA
Organism: Bacteroidaceae bacterium; assembly: GCA_016292045.1. Lineage (GTDB taxonomy): Bacteria > Bacteroidota > Bacteroidia > Bacteroidales > Bacteroidaceae > Physcousia. The sequence continues at coordinate 28,924 of JAEEZX010000070.1, forward strand.
TCTTGGCCAGAGGACAAATCATACCTGTGTCGCAGAAATCGTATGCATATATACCGCGTGTGAAACTCGGACAGGAAGCGGGTTCTGCACCGATGACCTTGTATTGAGCCTCTCCGCGCAACATTTCACCCAGGAACGGACTAGCGAAACCTCCGAGATTTGAACCACCGCCCGTGCAACCAATCAGTACGTCGGGTTTGATTCCATACTTCTTTAAGGCAGCCTGAGTCTCCAAACCTATAATTGTTTGATGTAGAAGCACTTGATTGAGCACAGAGCCCAAAACGTAACGATATCCTTCATTAGTAACGGCCACCTCAACGGCTTCACTGATAGCGCAACCTAAAGAACCCGTTGTGTCGGGGTGTTCGGCCAAAATCTTGCGACCGACGTTAGTGGTGTCGCTCGGAGAAGGCACGATGCTGGCGCCATAAGTGCGAATCACCTCACGACGGAAAGGCTTCTGCTCGTAGGAGCATTTCACCATATATACCTTACAGTCAAGTCCGAAATACTGACAAGCCATCGAGAGAGCTGTACCCCACTGCCCTGCTCCAGTTTCTGTTGTCACACCCTTAAGTCCTTGTTCCTTAGCATAATAAGCCTGAGCGATTGCAGAATTCAACTTATGTGAACCGGATGTGTTGTTACCCTCGAACTTATAGAAAATCTTAGCGGGCGTGCCGAGTGCTTTCTCCAGAAATTCTGCGTGAACAAGAGGACTCGGACGGAACATCCGATAGAAGTTCATCACGGGTTCGGGAATCTCAACCCACTTTGTGTCGTTGTCAAGTTCCTGCTTGATGAGTTCGGTGCAGAAGATGGGCTGCATCTCCTCCAGAGTAAGAGGCTTGCCCGTACCGGGATTCAGCAGAGGAGCGGGTTTCTGCTTCATGTCTGAGCGGATATTGTACCACTGCGTTGGCATCTCATCTTCTGTGAGATAAATCTTGTAAGGTATCTTTGTCATAGTATTGTAAATAAAATTGTTAATGATTCATTGTTTATATATTACTCCCACTCAATTGTCGATGGCGGCTTTGAAGAGATGTCGTAGCAGACGCGATTAACACCTTTCACCTTATTTATAATATCTGTGGAGACCTGAGCCATCAGTTCATATGGAAGATGTGCCCAGTCGGCAGTCATAGCATCCGTAGAAGTGACGGCACGCAGAGCAACGGGATTCTCATAGGTGCGCTCGTCACCCATCACACCGACGCTCTTGACGTCGGAAAGAAGTATTGCGCCTGCCTGCCATATCTTGTTGTAGAGAATATCGCCGTCGTCGGTCTTCCAGTTTCTCAGCGCACGGATGAAGATGTCGTCTGCTTCCTGCAGTACCTGCACCTTCTCGGGAGTGATTGCTCCGAGAATGCGGACAGCGAGACCGGGACCCGGGAACGGATGTCTGCCGATGAGGTGCTCCGGAATATTCAGCTGGCGCCCTACCCTGCGCACTTCGTCCTTGAAGAGCCATTTGAGCGGTTCGCAAAGCGAGAGGTGCATCTCCTCGGGCAGGCCTCCCACGTTGTGGTGACTCTTGATCACTTTGCCCGTGATGTTGAGCGACTCGATGCGGTCGGGATAGATAGTACCCTGAGCAAGCCACTTGGCATCCGTTATCTTCTTTGCTTCGGCATTGAACACCTCCACGAAGTCGCGTCCGATAATTTTACGTTTCTTCTCCGGTTCGGTCACACCTTCCAAATCCTTGAAGAACTTCTCAGATGCGTCCACACCGATAACGTTAAGACCAAGTCCTTCGTAGTCTCTCATCACGTCGCTGAACTCATTCTTGCGAAGCATTCCGTGATCCACGAAGATACATGTGAGACGGTTGCCGATAGCCTTGCTGAGCAGCACGGCAGCTACGGAGGAATCCACGCCGCCGGAAAGACCGAGTATCACGCGGTCGTTGCCCAGCTGGGCTTTCAGTTCCTGCACCGTTGTCTCAACAAAGTTGGCGGCACTCCATTCCTGACGGGAACCGCAGATGTCGACAACAAAGTTCTTAAGCAACTGTGTGCCGCACAATGAATGGAACACTTCAGGATGGAACTGCACGCCCCACACCTTGTCGTCAATCTCGTATGCGGCATTCTCTACTGTTGCCGTAGATGCGATTACGCGGGCACCTTCGGGGATGCGTGTTATGGTGTCTCCGTGCGACATCCACACCTGCGCTCCCATATCTATATCCTTGAACAGGGGGCTCCCGGCATCCACCTTCGTGAGATTCTGTCTGCCGTATTCGCGGCTGCCGGCCGGTTCCACCTTTCCGCCCCAGATGTGCGACATATACTGAGCGCCGTAGCAAATACCGAGAATCGGCAGCCTGCCTCGTATCTCGCTCAAGTCACATTGGAATGCTTCCGGGTCGTAGACGCTGTACGGAGAACCGGACAGGATAACGCCGATGACGTCCTTGTCGTCCTTGGGGAACTTGTTGTACGGCATTATCTCGCAGAAAGTGTCCAGTTCACGCAGTCTTCTGCCGATAAGCTGTGTGGTTTGGGAACCAAAGTCAAGAATTATTATTTTTTGCATAGTTACATATTGATGTTAAGCCACATTTATTGCATTTGGGTGCTCTGGAAGTGCAGGTGTAGCGACCGTGCAGGATGAGCCAGTGATGAGCCTTCGGAATGATTTCCTCGGGAAAATTCTTTGTAAGCACCTTCTCTACGGCCAGCGGTGTAGATGCCGTCTCAGGCACAAGACCGAGCCTGTGCGACACCCTGAAGACGTGTGTATCTACTGCCATACGTGCCTTGCCGAAAATCACGGCCTGAATGACGTTCGCCGTCTTGCGTCCCACTCCGGGCAACTGTTCCAGCAGTTTGCCGTCCGAGGGCACTTCTCCTCCGAATCTCTCGACAAGTATGCGCGCCATCTGGGAAAGATGTCTGGCCTTGCTGTTGGGATATGATACGGATTTGACATAATCGAGAAGCACCTCTTCCGAAGCCAGCGCCATACACTCCGCCGTCGGATAGTCCTCAAAAAGACGGGGCGTGACGAGATTCACTCTCTTGTCCGTACATTGTGCGGAGAGAATCACGGCTACGAGCAGCTGGAACGGACTCCCGTAGTGGAGCTCCGGTTCGGCTACTGGCATCGTTTCCTCAAACCAGGCTGTTACGCGTTCGTATCTCTCTCTCCTATTCACCTCTTATGCACTGAATTCCTTTATTCTCTGTTCTTCTGCCAGTTTGCAGATAAGCAGCGTGTCGTCCTTTTCTGCCACAATATATCCGTCGAGTCCCTGCACCACCACACGACGCTCCTCGGAGACGTGTATGACGCAGTTCTTGGTTTCATATAAAGAGACATTCTTGCCCATTACGGCATTTCCGTTGGCATCCTGAGCGGTGTTCTCACGCAGACTGCCCCACGTGCCCAGATCACTCCATCCAAACGATGCCGGAAAGCAGAATATCTCCTCAGCCTTCTCCAGTATTGCGTAGTCGATGCTGATATTCTCACATTCGGGGAACTTCCTGTTGATAGCTTCCTGTTCCTTGTCCGTACCGAGAACATTCTGCATTCCTTCGAAGATATTGTTTATCTGGGGAGCATACACTCTCAGGGCGCTGATGATGGTGTTGATATTCCACAGGAAGATACCTGCGTTCCAGAACATATTGGGACGGGCGACGTATTCCTTTGCCTTCTCCAGTTCCGGCTTCTCCTTGAAGGCATCCACGCGGAACACCTCCTTGTTTCTCTCGGAAGATGCAGAGAGGTCTGCCTGAATGTATCCGTAGCCGGTTTCCGGCCTTGTGGGTTTCATACCCAGAGTGAGTATGGCATCCGTCTCCGAGGCGAACTGCAGAGCTGACTTTATGACGCGCTGGAACTCAGGCACGTTGAGCACCAGATGATCCGACGGACTCACCACGATGTTTGCCTTCGGATCCCTCAGTTTGATGCGCCAGGACACGTACGCAATACAAGGAGCGGTGTTTCTCCTGCAGGGTTCCAGCAGAATGTTCTCCTTGGGCATCTCGGGCAACTGCTCGGCAACGATGTCCTTGTATGCCTCGCTGGTCACCACCCACACATTCTCCGGGGGCACAACGCCCTCAAAGCGATCCACCGTGAGCTGAATGAAGGTGCGCCCACATCCAAGAACGTCGACAAACTGCTTGGGACAACTCGGCGTGCTCATAGGCCAGAATCTACTGCCTATTCCGCCTGCCATAATCACTAGATGGTTCATATTATTTCAATTTCAAGATTAATCCGTTATATGCCTTCAAATCCACCTCAACGCGTTTCTCCGGAGTCCATGCGATTTCCATTTCCTTACCGGTGATGAGATCCTTCACACAAAGGCTGTCGCATCTCTCCATTCCGTAGAACTCGAAAACGTGCTCCGGCAGATTGATAGATGCCCTGTAGTCGTGTTCGGCGAAATTGGCCACCACAAGACAGACGTCCTTTCCTTTGTGTCTGAGGAATGCGTATTGTCTCTGGAGATGACCGTTGACATACATGAGGTCGTAGAAATCTCCTTCTCTCAATGCCTCTTCGTCATTCTTGCTGTTGAGCACCTTGCAGGTGAACTCCTTCAGGTCCTTCTCGTCCTGCCTGAGCAGTTTGTCTCCGAACTTGCCTCCGTTTCTCCATCGTGAGACGGTGTCCACTCTCCAGTAGTCGAAGATGGTCGTGCGGCCGTCCCGTCCGGAGAAGCCTTCCTCGTCCATACCCTTTTCGCCCAGTTCCTGACCGAAATACTCCATATATGGATTCTTATCCATCAAGGCACTCACCAGAAGAGCTGCCCTACCCTTTCTGGCATCGCCGGCGAAGAAATCGGATGCGATGCGCTGCTCGTCGTGGTTCTCCAGGAAATTGAGCATGTGTACCCTGATATCGTCCACAGCCTGCCAGGCATGAGTGATATTGTGAACAGAATCTCCGTTGATCACACCCCTGATAGTGTCGTACATTCCCACCTTGTCGTAGAGATAGTCGAAACCGCCGTAGCTGATGTAATTGCGATAAGCATCCGGATTGTATATCTCGGCGATGAAGATGATGTCGGGATACTTTTCCTTCACCTTTGCAATGGCATAGTGCCAGAATTCCACAGGCACCATCTCGGCCATATCGCAGCGGAAGCCCTCGATGCCCTTTCCTGCCCAGAAGAGCAGTATGTCCGTCATCTTGAGCCACGTATCGGGAATCGGGTCGAAGAAACACTTGCGGCCGCCTGCAACATCCACACCGTAATTCAACTTCACTGTCTCATACCAGTCGTTTGTCGACGGCCACTCGGAAAACATATCGTTGCCCGTTGCCTTTGCCGGCACCTCTATGTACGTTCCGCGATAGCCGGTTTCCTCGTTGAGGTTGTCCATATGGAGACGGTCCCAAAGATAGTAGAAGTTGTTCTGGTTGTAGAAATGAAGCGTTGTGTCGTCGCCTTCTCCCAGGTCCTTCACGCCCTTCGGTTTGACGTCGCTGCGATACTCGCGTGCCACGTGGTTGGGCACAAAGTCCATGATGACACCCATGCCGGCCTTGTGTGTTCTTGCAATGAGATGCTCAAACTCCTTCATCCTCTTGGTGACATCCGTAGCCAGGTCGGGATCCACATCATAGTAGTCCTTGATGGCATAGGGACTTCCTGCCTCACCTTTCACCACACAGGGGTTGTCGCGGCGAATGCCGAATGCAGAGTAATCCGTTTTTGTGGCATGCTCGATGATACCTGTATACCACACATGTGTCGCTCCCAGAGCCTTTATCTCCCTGAGAGCTTTCGGTGTGAAGTCGGCCATCGTGCCGCAGCCGTTGTGCGCTTTCGACCCATTGGGCACCAGCATCTGTCCGTCTGCTCCGAAGAGTCGTGTGAAAACCTGATATATTACCATTCGATGTTAGGTTCTTCGTTTTATTTATTCAATACCGCTTACAGTGACATCCTTGCAGATTTTCACAATCATGCCCTGAAGAGCGCGGCCGGGACCGCATTCCACGAACTCCGTTGCGCCGGCCTCAACCATTGCCTGCACTTCCTTTGTCCACAGCACGGGAGCTGTCAGCTGAGCCACCAAATTCTGCTTGATTTCCTCGGGCTCGGTGTGTGCCTTGCCGTCCACGTTCTGGTATACGGGGCAGATGGGCTTGTGGAATGTTGTGGCCTTGATGGCAGCCTCCAGTTCGTCCTTTGCATTCTGCATCAGAGGAGAATGGAATGCACCGCCCACGGGAAGCATGATAGCTCTCTTGGCTCCGGCCTCCTTGATTACCTCGCATGCACGCTCCACAGCCTCTTTGTTGCCGGAGATAACCAGCTGGCCGGGACAGTTGTAGTTGGCAGGAATGACGATGCCCTTACCCTCGGCTGTCACTTCCTTGCAATATTTGTCAACATCCTCGTCGGGCATACCGATGATGGCAGCCATCGCACCGGGATTGGCCTCACAGCACTTCTGCATAGCCATAGCACGCTTGCTCACGAGCTTCAGACCGTCGGCAAACGACAGGGCTCCGGCAGCCGTCAGAGCGGAAAATTCGCCCAGAGAATGGCCGCCCACCATGTCGGGCTGGAACTCCTCACCCAGACATACGGCCTTGATGACGCTGTCGAGGAATACCGCAGGCTGTGTCACCTTTGTCTGGCGCAGGTCTTCTGCTGTGCCGTCGAACATCAGGTCCGTGATGCGGAAACCGAGTATCTCATTTGCCTGTTCAAACAGTTCTTTTGCCTTGTCGTTGCTTTCATAAAGGGCCTTGCCCATACCTGGTGTCTGTGCTCCCTGACCGGGAAATACAAATGCTTTCATTATAGTCTTTCTTTTGTTGGTTGTGGAAAATGTCTTCCGACAAATCCCGTAACATTTATGTTAATAATTTAAACACTTCCGCACAAAGGTACGAAAAAAAATCGAAACAATCCCATTTTGGCCCTCAAAATTTTCATAAAAATGAAACTCTCTCCTATTCCTATATAATTCAGACGCTTTTTCGCATTTTTCTCCCCTATTGCCGTTTTGTAAAATATTTTTATTCGAATTTGGCTATAAACTCTGCCCAAAATTTCGAGAAAAACATTGCATTTGGGGTGTATAAAATATCTCGTTAGTGCCGAGATGTATCGGTCAGCGCCCACGCAGAGTCCACGCAGAGTCCGACCAGAGTGTTAGAAAGGCCATTTTCTTGTAAAAATTTATTGTATGTATGAGCGGTCTCACCTCGATGTCTGATGAGATGCAGTAAACAACGCTCTGAAAACATCCCAAATGAGCCGTTTATCCCCCATTTCAAATGGATATTTCGTTTTTGTGGACGAAAATGGGGAGAAAAATAAGTTTTTTTAGAAAAAATATCGTAAATTTGCCGCGGAAAACTGTTTTTATACGATGTACGACTACAATCTTATCATTCGTCAGTCTTCGGAGAGAGTATTCGAAGTGATGGCCCCCAGAGTTTCGGAGGAAGATCTGGGACGCATAAAGGACGCTTTTGCTTTTGCCCAGGAAAAGCATTCCCAGCAGAAGCGCAAAAGTGGTGAACCGTATATCATACATCCTATTGCTGTGGCCCTGATTGCGGCAGAGGAACTGAAACTGGACACCAGTTCCGTCATCACGGCATTCCTGCACGACGTCGTGGAGGATACGGATGTGACTGTAGATGAAATAAGGGAGCGCTTCGGAAGCGATGTGGCTTCTCTTGTCGACATCGTGACGAAGAAGAAAAAAGAGCAGTACAACATCACCAAGCAGGGCGACAACTACAAACAGCTTCTGGATTCGCTCCACTACGATATCCGGGCGCTGATGATAAAACTGGCCGACCGCCTGCACAACATGCGCACGCTCTCGTCGATGAAGCCCGAGAAGCAGATGAAGATAGCCGGAGAGACCGACTTCTTCTATGCCCCGCTGGCCAACCGTCTCGGCCTCTTCGATGTGAAGACAGAACTGGAGAATCTCTCCTTCCGCTTCCGTTGCGAACAGGAATACGAGGAACTGGAGGAAGCTCTCTATCAGGACAAACTGGCCAACTTCGCCAGGCAGGAAGAGTTTACACATCGCTGCGAGCGTCTCTTGAAGGACAAGGGTATAATTGCCAAAGTTGTAGTATATTACAGAAAGCCCTACTCCATCTATCGCAGGATGAAACAACAGGGTGTGGACTTCAAGCATCTTGACAATCGCTACTACGTTCGCGTCACCTTCGACGACGGTGTGGACGACATGATGACCGACAAGGCTCAGGCGCTGCGCATCTACAATATTCTTACGGATTACTTCAAGGAGAAACCCGGTTCGTTCATGAATCTCATCGACCAGGCGAAGGAGAATTCGTATCAATGCCTGCGTGTGATGCTGCTTTCCAAGGAAGGCGTTTGGGAAGATGTGCAGATATGCAGCTACGATATGGTGGCAGCCTCCAAGATAGGCTGTATGGCCGAACTGGGCAACAACATCGGCGACTGGATCAAGCGCTTCCGCAAGGTGCTGCAGGATATTGCCGAGCAGCGCAACGACTCGCAGCTCCTGGAGCAGATTTCCGATGCGTTGTACTACGACGACGTGATGGTCTTCACGACAGACGGCACCAGCTATATCCTTCCCGCAGGAAGCACAGCGATAGATTTCGCATTCAAACAGAGCGAGGAAACCGGCCTGCACGCGCTCTACGCCCGAATCAACGGTAAGCTGATGAGCATCAAAACACAGCTGCAGCGGGGAGATTGTGTAGGAATAGGAACCGACGAGCGCATCACCGTCGAGGAAGACTGGCTGAAGCACAGTTGCACGTATTTCGCCAAGAGTCGCATCCGCCGCTATCTGGCCACAATAGAGGATCCCATGATTATGCGTTGTCCGCTGTGCCGTCCTCTTCCTGGAGGTGAGACAATCGGTATCAGGGACGAGAACTCCCGCGTGACGATACATCGCCGCAGTTGTCCGGAGGCCATACGTCTGGCATCCAAATACGGCGACAGTATTGCAGCCGTAGAACTGAAGGAATCGCCCTCGAAGCTCTACCCCGTCACCATCGGAATTCACGCCATTGACAGAGACCATCTGCTGGCAGACTTGATTGACCATATAACCAATGTGCTCCATCTGGGTATCGATGCCCTGAATACGACAACGACCGACGCTCTTGTCGACTGCAAGATAACGTTCTTCGTGCATTCGCAGGCAGAGCTCACACGTATCATCCGTCATCTGTACGACATTAAGGGTGTGGATGAGGTTTACAGTTTATAGAAAATTTAAATTAACTTTACAATATTATGAAGAACAGATTGCTAATTATCCTGGCGCTGGTTTTCTCCATGAGCGCCAGGAGTGAAAACAGTCTCTATCCGGAGCATTTCGAACTCTCGGAAGTGACGCTTTCCGAGGGACCGCTGAAGACGGCGTTGGACCTCAACATCGAGATGCTGATGTCTTACGATGTCGACAGACTCCTGACACCTTTCGTTCGTCAGGCAGGACTGAACAGCGGCCAGTACAAGAACTGGACCTCGCTCCACCCCAACTTCGAAAACTGGGGAAGCGGTTCGTTCCGTCTGGACGGACATGTGGGCGGTCACTATCTCTCGGCTCTTGCTCTGGCCTATGCCGCTTGTCACGACGATGCTGTGAAGGCTCAGCTGAAGGAACGTATGGATTATATGGTCGGTGTGATGAAAGACTGTCAGGATGTGTTCAACAATAACACAAGCGGCCTGTATGGCTACATCGGAGGATATCCCGACAACAGCCTGTGGACGAATATGTATTCCGGCAGTATGGATAAGTTCAACGGCGCTCGCGGAAATGTGCCTCTGTATGTGCAGCACAAGGTGATGGCCGGTTTGCGCGACGCATATATATATGGTAAGAACGAAGATGCCCGCGCAATGTTCCTGAAGATATGCGACTGGGCGATAAACCTCGTGGCCAAATACAACACCTCGACAATGCAGAGCGTGCTCGACACGGAGCACGGCGGCGTGAATGAGGTTCTGGCCGACGCCTATCAGCTCACGGGAGAAAGCAAGTATCTTGCCGGAGCGAAGAAATACAGCCACACGACGATGGTGAACGGGATGCAGACGCTGAACACCAGTTTCCTCGACAACCGTCACGCAAACACCCAGGTGCCCAAGTATATCGGTTTCGAGCGCATCGCACAGCTGGATGCCTCAATGACAAGCTACGCAACTGCAGCGCGTAATTTCTGGACGGATGTGACGGCCAACCGTACCGTCTGCATCGGCGGCAACTCCATGAACGAATGGTTTATGGCATCGTCGGCATCACAGCGTTATGTGAACGAGTGCAACGGTCCGGAGTCCTGCAACACCAACAACATGCTGAAGCTCTCGGAGTCGCTCTTCGATGCCACTCACGATGGCAAGTATGTGGATTTCTACGAGGATGCAATGTACAATCACATACTCTCCACACAGGATCCCGTCACAGGCGGATATGTTTACTTCACCCCTCTCCGACCCCAGGCCTATCGCATCTACAGCAAGGTGAATCAGGATATGTGGTGCTGCGTGGGCACAGGTATGGAGAATCACTCCAAATACGGCCACTTCATCTACACGCATTCCACAGACAACAACACGCTCTACATAAATCTCTTCACCGCCTCCGAATTGAACAGCGACAAGTTCGCTCTTAAGCAGGAGACACAGTTCCCCCAGGAAGCTAAGACAAAGATTACTCTCACAAAGGGCGGTTCGTTCACTCTTGCTGTGCGCAAGCCCTCCTGGGTGGCAGAAGGATACGGCATTAAGGTGAACGGCAGCGATAAGGCATTCAGTATATCTTCCGACGGTTATGCCAAGATAACTGACAACTGGAGTGCCGGAGATGTCATCGAGGTCAATCTGCCGATGACGGTGCGTTATGAACAATGTCCGAATCTCAAGGAATATATCGCATTCAAATACGGTCCGATACTTCTTGGTGCGCGCACTACGTCCAACGACCCTGACGACCCCTCTTATGAGGCACTCGTTCATGAGTATGCTGAGGGAGAACGTATGGGACATGCTGAGGACAGTTACACGACGAAGAAGAATCTCGCAACAGCCCCCTTGCTGATTGGCAAGCGTTCCGAGGTGTTGGCCCGCATCACTCCTGTTGCCGGCAAGCCTCTCACCTTTACCATTGATGCCAGTCGTGAAGGTAGCGAAGCGTGGGACAAACTGACTCTCGAACCGTATTATTCCCTGCATCACAGCCGTGTGATGAACTACTGGTATCAGGCCACTCAGGAAGAATACGACAACTCCTCATGGGCAAAGGACGAGCGCGAAGCAGCTGCTCTGGATGCCCGCACTATCGACTTTATCCGTACAGGTGAGCAGCAGTCGGAGGCCGGCGTCACAGAATATAGCGACGACTCTACTGTCGGCACATTCAACGACGAGGTCTATCGCGATGCCAAAGCAGGAGGTTGGATTCAGTACATACTGACCAACAGCGAAGGTATTACGGAGAATGTAGGTCTTATGTGTCGCTTCAACGTTGCGGACAAAGGTCGTAAGGCAGCCATCTACGTAGACGGAACTCTCATTCAGGAATACACCGTTCCTTCTTCTGTAGCAACAGCCAATGAGAACGGTTTCTATAATAAGGAATGGCTCTTGGACGAGTCTCTCCTCAAAGACGGAAACGGCCAGCCGAAGCAGACGGTCACATTCCGCATACAGGCTGATTTCGGTACACTTTGTCCGGGTCTCTACTATCTGAGACTAACGAAGGAGGTGCCCGACCCTTTCGCTGATTACGTACACTTTTCATTCAAGTGTACGGACTTTCGCTACAACCCGGATCAGTGTTCATCCATCAGTTATGACGAAACGGCCAACAGTTTCACCCTGCAGGGAAAGTCCACAGGACAGCGCAATGTGTCCTATGCAATGAAACTGGATGCCGCAGACAAATATTTTGTAAAGGGAGCAGAGTATTGGTATGTCATCGAGGGACAGGGACTTTCTGTTGCCAACGCAATTGATACATACGCCTGGTGGATGAACGGTTACAACGTCGGTGCACAGGTGCAGCCCAACAAGTACTTTGAACTGGAACGTGACAATCAGACTTATCAGGTGTTTGCGTGGGATCTCTCCAAGCAGCCGCAGCTCAACGGAAACTTTCCCGTGGACGAACCCAAAGTGGCTATCTCCAACTTCGGAAAAGACTGGATCGACTGCATCGGTCTCACGACATCCAACCAGTCAACCAAACGTGCCACCATCACTATGGTGGACTATATGAGCGAAGAGGCTTTCAACGAGCGTTATCCTAGTGAAGAACCCGAGGAGTTGGGTGAAGACATTACCGCAACCTATATCAAGAATCCCTCTTTTGAGGCGAATGTCGGCACCAAGGTGATTCCCACCAACTGGGCGCTTTCAAACACCTCTCTTGCCTGGTACGGAATAAACAATGCAAACGGTAATGACGACAACCCAACAGACGGAACCAGACTCTTCGGCGTGTGGAACGGTTCGTCCGTTGCTGTTACGCTGTCTCAGCAGGTCACTCTTCCCAAAGGTCGTTACGCTCTGACAGCAGACATGCTGGCATCCAATCGCAGCAATGTCGTCCGTTTGGGAAATCAGCGCATCTTTGCCGGTAACAATATTGCATATTTCAAGGACCAGTGTGATCCCGGTGTCGGTGACAATGTTCCCCTTCAAACAGTACGTCTCGACTTCTCTTTAGATGCGGAATCCACAATATCTCTGGGTGCTGCCACATCAGATGCTCCGGCAGAGACCTGGTTCAAGGTGGACAACTTCCGCCTGTATAAACAATCGGATGATCCGACAGGTGTCTCTTCCCTCTTGGAAAACAAAACTGTGTCCCAAATCAAAGGCAAGCTCTACGAGAACGGCAAGATATATATTATAAGTAATGGTATAAAATATTCTACGACAGGAGCACGGGTAAAATAATCCCGTGCCCCTTGTCATTTGTTCCTTATAAGAATATTTTTGCTGAATTATATATGTAGGAAGCGCGTCACCACATCTGTGAGGGAGCGCTTCTTACTGTTTATAAAACTATCCAGCAATTTCACCCCGCCGTTCAGCGGTTCAATATCATAGTTTGCAATTGCAGCGGGAATAAAACAACTCTCTCCGGCCTTCATCTTTATTGACGATTCAGTCTCCCTGATACGAATATTGCAAGTTCCCTCAAGACACATTGAGATAACAAAACTGTCATACTTGATAAGGTCTCGATGAAAGACGTCTTGTGTCTCAATCACTCTTGCTGTGAAATACGGGCTGTCTATTACCAGATTCGCTCTATTTTCTTTTCTGGAATAAATAGTCCTATACTCCGACACCACTTCGTAGTCGATTGCCTGAGCAGCAAGTTCCGTATGTAGTTCACGTGGTTTACCGTCTAAGCCCGGGCGGTTATAATCAAAGATGCGATATGTTACATCGCTTGATTGTTGCACCTCTGCAAGTTTTATACCGCCACAGATAGCATGTACTCTGCCTGCCGGCAGATAAAACACATGTCCGGGACTCACTTCATGACGGGCAAGAACCTCCGTAATTGTGCCGTCTGCTACACGTCGTTTGTATTCCTGCGGACTGATACTCTTTTTAAATCCGGCATAGAGATATGCACCCGGTTCTGCTTTCAGTACGTACCACATCTCGCTTTTACCCATTTTGCCATGCACCCTCTGTGCCATTTCGTCGTTGGGGTGCACTTGGATGGAAAGGTCCCGTTTGGCATCAATGAATTTTACGAGCAACGGTAGTTTCCCGTCATATTTTTCCGCTACTGATTTTCCCAGTATTGTAACAGGATCATGACTGATATATTCCGTCAGTGTGTGTCCTTTCAATTCTCCGTTAGCAATAATGCTCTCAGAACCCGGCACAGCAGAGACGGCCCACTCCTCGGAACCCCAAACGAGATGTTTGGTATTATTTTCAAACAGCAGGGGATATATCATCTCTCAGCTCTCATTGGGTTTTCCAGGAAGTCTTTGTATGAAAGACGGATACCGTCCTCGAGTTCTGTCTTATATGTCCATCCCAGTTTGGTAGCCTTAGATACATCGAGGAGTTTGCGGGGAGTTCCGTTTGGACGGGTTGTATCCCACTTTATTTCTCCTTCGTAACCTACCACTTTGGCGACAAGTTCTGTGAGAGCCTTGATGGTAAGTTCCTTGCCAGTACCAGCATTCACAGTTTCGTTACCGCTGTAGTTGTTCATCAGGAACACACACAGATTTGCCAGATCGTCCACATAAAGGAATTCTCTCAATGGCGAACCGTCTCCCCAACAGGTCACTTCCTTAAGACCGTTTACTTTTGCTTCGTGGAAACGACGGATAAGTGCAGGCAGCACATGTGAATGCTCTGGATGATAGTTGTCATTCGGGCCATAGAGGTTTGTTGGCATCACAGAGATATAATCTGTACCATATTGACGGTTCAGGAATTCACAGTACTTCAAACCGCTGATTTTTGCCAGAGCATATGCCTCGTTGGTTTTCTCCAGTTCGCTGGTCAGCAGACAACTCTCCGGCATCGGTTGTGGAGCCATGCGGGGATAGATACAGCTGGAACCCAAAAACTCCAATTTCTTACAGCCGTTTTTCCATGCTGCATGAATAACGTTCATTTCAAGAATCATGTTGTCATACATGAAATCGGCCAAAGCGCTCTGGTTTGCAACAATGCCACCAACTTTCGCAGCAGCAAGGAAAACGTATTCCGGGCGTTCTTCTGCAAAAAAGTCATTTACGGCCTGCTGATTGCAGAGATCCAGCTCTTTGTGCGTTCTTGTGATAATATTGTTGTATCCCTGACGTTGCAGTTCACGTACTATTGCACTTCCCACCATACCGCGATGGCCGGCAACATAGATTTTTGAATCCTTGTTCATCATTTTTATCTATAATTAATGTTTTTATTCAATTTCAAAGAACACCTCCAATACGAGTCTTAATCCATAGCGTTTCTTAGCACCTGCTTTGGATATCACTTTACTTCCGGATGCGTACGTACTTTTGGCATCGGCACACAGATATCGGTTTTCGCTTGAGAGAGTGTTACAAAGTTCCCTTATGATTTTTCCCTGCTCTTTTGTGGGAATGAACCACGTGTCGACACCGGCCTCTCTGCATTGGTTAGCAAGTACCTGTGCATGCTCTGCAAGTTCTCCTTCTGCATAAGCTGACGGTACATTCATCCATTCTGTATTTGATAGCAGAGTCACCACCAGGTAATCTGTATAATTTTCTTCATCTGTTACGTTGTCTACATCCAGCACGAGCATTCCGCATAAGAAGTCACCCCTTGACAATGTCGACGGAATTTCCGTTAGATTCTGCAACAATGTCGACACCTCTCCTGTACCCGTCAATACTACCGACTGCGAATCATCCGAGTTGTTTTCATCACCGTCTTTCTTGCCGTCTGTATGTTTCTCCTCTTGTGTTTCTTCCTTTTCTATTTCATCCAGGGAAACGGAAGAACAGGAAAAAAGCAGAAATACTGTAAGCAGTAAAAACAGGTACTTTCCTAAGCGTTTCATGCAGTTTAGTCGCGGCGGAAGATGTCTCGTGTATATACTTTTTCCTCTACGTCCTTCAGACAGTCATCGAATCTGTTTGCTATAATTGCATCCGACATCTGCTTGAATTTGTCCAAATCATTAATCACACGGCTGCTGAAGAACATTGTGCCGTCCGGTAGTGTCGGTTCGTATATAATGATGTTTGCACCTTTCGCCTTGATACGCTTCATAATACCTTGAATGGCGCTTTGGCGGAAGTTGTCGGAATTTGACTTCATTGTGAGACGGTATACACCTATCGTGGGCGGTTCCACCACCTTACCGTCTTGAGGATGTATGTATGTGTTGTTCTGTGTGTATGCAAACCATCCCGCTCTCTTCAACACAGCATCTGCAATATAGTCCTTGCGCGTACGGTTCGACTGCACGATAGCTGTCATCATATCCTGGGGAACATTCTGGTAATTGGCCAACAACTGTTTTGTGTCTTTGGGAAGACAGTAGCCACCATATCCGAACGACGGGTTGTTATAGTGCGTTCCAATACGCGGATCAAGACCGATACCCTGAATAATTGCAGCAGTATCCAGTCCTTTTACCTCTGCATATGTATCCAACTCATTGAAATACGATACACGCAGCGCCAGATAAGTGTTTGCGAACAGTTTCACCGCTTCTGCTTCCGTGAGTCCCATGAAGAGCACACGCTCTGTCTCTTTTTCCAATGGAAGTGTGCTGGCAGGATTCAGTTGCTCCGGTATTGCAGAACCCTCAATCAGCAGGCTTGCGAATACGTGTGCAGCATTTTGCAACTGCTCCAGATTATCCACTTCAAACAGTTTGGGGACACCAACAATGATACGACTCGGATACAGATTGTCGTACAGGGCTTTGGATTCGCGCAGGAACTCAGGTGAGAATATCAGCCTGAGTGATTTACCGTAACGCTTGTAGATGCTTTGACAGTATCCTACCGGTATCGTCGATTTGATAACAAGAATAGCATCTGGATTTACGCTGATAGCTAGATCTATCACTTCTTCCACATGTGATGTGTCGAAGAAATTCTTTTCGCTGTCATAGTTCGTGGGAGCTGCGATGACCACAAAATCCGCATCTTTGTATGCCTCATTTCCGTCGAGCGTAGCACGCAGACCGACACCGTCTCCTTTACGTATCACTTTGGGAAGATACTTCTCTATATAATCATCCCCGATGGGAGAAACGCCATTATTGATTTTCTCAACCTTTTCCGGTATCACGTCCACAGCTGTCACCTGATGATGCTGTGCTAAAAGTGTAGCAATAGAAAGACCCACATAGCCTGTTCCTGCCACAGCAACTTTTATGTTCTCAAAATCACGCATGTTGATGATATTTTTTGTTCTGCGTGCAAAGGTACAACTTTTTTCTGAAACAACAACAGATATTGTCTTTCTTTAAAGACAAAAAAGGCTCCCCATTCCTGGAGAGCCGTGAAAGTGGCAGTATTACGATGTTTTTTTACTTCACTTCAATCTGTTTGCTCGAAGGCAATGCCTCTTTTGCTTTCTTGGGCAGAACAACAGTCAGAACACCATCTGTTACAGAGGCGGAAATGTTCTCGCGCTCAACATCGTCAGGAATAGTGAATGCCTGTGAAAATTTCTGGTAAGAGAACTCTCTGCGCAACCATCTGCGTTTCTCGTCGCCTTTATCCTCTTTCTTCTGCTCCTTTTCGAGCGATATCATCAGATTGCCGTCTTCCGTCAGGTTAATCTTGTAGTCGGCCTTTGTTGTTCCGGGCACAGCCAGATCCAACTTGTAATCTGTGTCGCTTTCCGTCACATTGATGGCTGGAGATGTGGTGTGAACTTGTCTCATTTCCGGTAATGAATCATTAAAGAAATCATTAAAGAATGCAGGCATGAAATTCATCGCATTGCGGTAGTTGTTTGAAAACATAGGTAACATAATTATAATCTCCTATCTTTAATTTGTTAAACATTTACTTTATCATCGGCTTTATCTTTTCAAGCCTCTACCCTCATACGAGCAATTCCCGTGCCATTGTGACTAATTGTCAGTTACTTTAACACTTTAATATTTTCCCTTAACATTTATAACGTCTATTTATATTTTCATAGAGACAAAGTGACCGATTAAATGACAAAATGCCCCCGTGCAGTACTTTTTTTTCAAAAAAAAATGTTATAACCTTTGTCATACGAATTATTTTTCTTATATTTGTGGGTGAAAAAGACATTATTTGCTACCTATCAGGTATATATAACCATGAAAAGAATCTTCGAATCGTCAATCTTTGCGGGTGTAGCAATTGGTATTGCCGGTTTTGGCTATCTGGCAGAAAAGAGCATTATCGGAGCTGTACTGTTTGCCTTCGGTCTTCTGACTGTTGTGCACTACGGATTAAAGCTCTATACTGGTACGGCAGGCTTCATCAAGAAAGGCGAAGTCGGTCAACTCTTCTTTATATTATTAGGTAATATAATAGGATGCCTCATTGTGGCTCTTATAGCACGCGCAAGTCCAATGCCTTTGCAGGAGACGGCACAGAAGCTTCTGGAGGGACGTCTTGCCACCGGTCCTTTCTTCGGAGGTGTGTTGGCTGTCGGTTGTGGAATGATTATGACCACAGCGGTCAACTTTGCCCGCAAGGGACAAAACCTCCCTCTCCTTTTCGGTGTGCCTTTATTCATCATGTGCGGATTCCCCCACTGTGTGGCAGACGCATTCTATTATCTTTGCGTACCGGTTGACTTCTATATGGTGCGCGGGGGTGAGGTGCTTGTCTTCTATTTGAGTATTGTTGCCGGCAATTTCATCGGTTGTAATTTCTATCGTATCATCTGCTATCATTTACAAGAAAAATAATGTGCAGCGTTTTCTCTGCTGTAATATATATTGTTTAATCCTTTAAAACATAAACATCATGAAAAAAAACATTCAAGCTGTGAATTTCGAGATGACAAAGAAACTCGAGGAGTATATAGATAAGAAACTTTCACGCTTCTCCCGCCACTTGGCAGAAGACGACGAACTGACAATACGTCTCAGCGTCGTAAAGCCCCAGTCAAAGGAAAACAAGCAGGTAAAGGTTCAGATTGCTTCCCTCTTTGCAGAGAAGACTTGCGACACCTTCGAGGAAGCATTCTCTGCATGTCTTGAAGCTCTGGAATCAGGCTTGGAAAAAAGAAAAGGCTTGTAGCCGTTTTTTCTCCCGGGGGGAAATCCCTTTCAATGAAAGGCGAATTCCATTGAAGGTATAGTGATTTCCTCTTGCGTGAGCATGTGTTTTGTCGTACCTTTGCAGCGTTCAAAACTTAAAACTGTAAAGCTATGAAGACAACACACATGCTCACCATTTTAATGACAATGTTCATTATGGGTACCACTTCAGTAATGGGTCAGAATCGCAGTATGGGTCGCCAGATGAATCGCAATTCAGGTCGTGTGATGTATTCACAACCAGCTCCCCGTCATAGCGGCGGTCCCGCAGTTCATCATGCGCCCGTAGTTCATCATAGTCCGGCTATACATCATCACAGACACCATCGTCCGGCACCGAGACCTGTGTACTACGCCACTCCCAGGCACTGCCCTCCTCCTCCCCCACATCATCACGTTGATGCTGCGGGTATCGTGGCTGGTGCCGTTGTGGCAACGACAGTAGGATTACTGCTTGGCAGCCTCGCCTATTAGTTATTACGCTTACCTAAGAAGCGCAGAAGATAAAGGAACAGGTTGATGAAGTCCAGATAGAGCGTCAGAGCTCCTATCACAGCAAGTTTCTGTGTCTCGTCATCTTCCTCCACACCATTAGTCAGAGCCTTTATCTTCTGCGCATCATATGCAGTCAGACCGGTAAAGATAAGCACACCGATACCGGAGATAATGATATCCATCATGGTGTTCTTGAGGAACATGTTCACCACAACTGCTATGATGAGTCCGATGAGCGCCATCAGCAGTATGTTGCCGAAGCGGCTGAGATCCGTTTTTGTGAGACTGCCGTACAGGGCCATCACTCCGAATGTGCCGGCTGTGACAAAGAATGTTGTAGAAATGCTGCTCATAGTGAATACGAGGAAGATTGTTGCAAGCAACGCACCGTTTAGCACGGAATAAAGTACGAACAACAATGTTGCTGTCACCACAGAGATGCGCTGTATGGTGCTCGACAAACCTATCACCAGCGCCAGTTCTGCTATTATTATACCGAAGAACACCATTCTGTTGCCGAATATCAGTTGCAACATTCCGGGTGAATTAGCCACGAAATATGATGTAAGACCGGTGAGTACGAGCGCAGAAGCCATCCACAGGTAAGATTTTCTCAGGAGTGTATTTTGCACTTCAACGGCACTTGCGGAGTTATATCCGCCGTAGTTCTTCACATAATTAAAATCGCTCATAATATTTCCTTATTTATTTGTTTTCTTTTTTTTCTTTATGCATCTTGTCATAGAGTTCTGCTGTGGCTGCAAAGAACACATCACCGCTTGAGTTGAGTGCTGTTTCCACAGAATCCTGCACCACACCGATTATGAATCCCACACCTACAGCCTGCATAGCCACATCGCCGTCTATTCCCAGGAATGAACATGCCATAGGTATCAAAAGCAGCGAACCGCCTGCCACTCCCGATGCTCCGCAGGCACCCAGCGTAGAGACTATGCAGAGGAAGAGCGCAGAGAAAAATGACACTTCCACTCCCATCGTATTGGCAACAGCCAGCGTCATCACGGTTATCGTAACAGCAGCTCCGTCCATATTGATAGTGGCACCCAGAGGAATACATACAGAGTAGAATTTCTCATCCAGTCCCAATTTCTGACAGAGCCTCATATTGATAGGTATATTGGCAGCGGAAGAACGTGTAAAGAATGCGTTGATGCCGCTTTCCCTCAGACAGGTGAAGAGCAGAGGATATGGATTCTTGTGTGTCATCAGGAATGCAATGAGAGGATTGAACACCAGCGTGCCGAAAAGCATACAGCCCACAAGCAGCAGCACCAGTTGTCCGTATGTGGTGAACACCTCCAGTCCGCTTTCCGACACCGATGTGAACACCAGACCCATAATACCGAACGGTGCGAATTTCACTATCCATCTCACCGTCTGTGACACGATTTCTGCAAAATCTGCAATCACATCAATGGTAACGGGCTTTGCCTTCATCTTGAGCGCTATGCCCAGAAGTATTGCCCAAAACAGTATTCCGATATAATTTGCTGACGATATAGATACCAGCGGATTGTTCACAAGATTGGTAAACAGATTGGAAAACACGTCAAGCAAACTGCTTGGAGCTGTGCCCTCTACAGCAGTATTCAGTGCCATCTTCACGGGAAACAGTTTACTTCCCACCACAGCACATAGTGCTGCCAGAAATGTGCTGGTAAGGTAACAGAATATCACTGTGCTGAATCTTGCTCCCAGTCCGCTGCCCGATTTCGCAATGCTTGCCATTACAAGTACGGCAACAAGCACCGGTGCCACAGCTTTCAATGCACTCACGAATATCTGTCCCAAGATTTCGATGCCAGTCAGTTCCGGAGCCACAAGTCCCAGTATTGCACCTATCACAAGACCTATTGCTATCCGGACAATAAGTTTCATACCCGACCATACACGTATGATTGCTTTTATCACATTCATATTGCAATTTTTTATATATTTTACAACCGTTTTTTTGCGCTTGTCGTATATTTCGCCATGCAAAAATACATCTTTTTCCCGATATTTGCAAATTATTTTGTACCTTTGTCGCCCGAAAATGTATTCATATTACAGAAACACACATTATACTTATGGATAAGAACACAATTACCGGTTTTATTCTCATTGCCCTTGTGCTCATCGGTTTCTCATGGTATAGCCAACCCTCCGCTGAGCAGCTTGCCGAGATGGCCCGTCAGGAAGACTCCATCGCCCGGGTCGCCGAACAGATGCAGAAGCAGCAAGTGGAGGCTCAGCTGGCCGCACAGGCCGCAGAAGCTGCAGCGCCAGTGGATTCCGATGCCCTCTTCTTCGACCAGCGCAGCACGGCGGGCGAGAGCTTCGTGCTCTCCAACGGTCTCATGGAACTGTTGATGAATACTCGCGGCGGCACTATCGAGGGTGCCCGTCTGACCGGTTATAAGGACCGTCAGGGCCGTCCCATAAGCATTCTGCGCCCCGACAGCAGCGAACTCTCCTTCATGCTTTCCGGCAAGGGAGAGAACATCAACACGCGCGACTACACTTTCCGTGTGCTAGGTCACAGCGGTCGTGCCGTCACCATGCGTATGGGTTCTGAGGAGCGCCATCTCGACATCCACTACGAAATCCTGCCCGAGAGCTATATGGTCAATATCACGCTGTCCTCCAAGGGCTTGTCTTCTTTGCTTCAACCCAATGCCGACAAGCTCTATATCCAGTGGCACAGCATGGCGGCGCAGCAGGAGAAAGGTTTCGACTTCGAGCAGCGTTACGCCTCTCTCACCTTCCGCGAGAACGACGGCGACACCGACTACCTCAGCGAGACGAAGGATAAGACCGAGAGTCCCGACGAACCTTTGGAATGGGTAGCTTTCAAGAATCAGTTCTTCTCCAGCGTGCTCCTGACATCCGACAACTTCACCGATGCTACGCTGCACTCTGCACCACAGGAGAAGGGAACGGGCAACCTCAAGCAGTACGATGCAACCCTCGCTGTGCCTTTCAACGCCAACGGTACGGAGCAGACACGTCTCCAGATGTATGTCGGACCCAACGATTTCCACATCCTCAAGAACCACAACAAGCTCGCCATCACCTCCGAAAATCCCGAACTGGAGGACCTCGTATATCTAGGCTGGCCGCTCTTCAAGTGGGTGAACCGCTGGATAATCATGCCTCTCTTCTATTGGCTCTCATCGCTGGGTCTCTCTATGGGCATTGTGCTTCTCCTGCTCACTATCATCGTCAAGATATTAGTCTATCCCACCACCAAGAAGAGCTATATGTCATCTGCCAAGATGCGTGTTCTCAAGCCCGAGATAGACAAGATTTCGCAGAAATATCCCAAGCAGGAGGACGCCATGAAGAAGCAGCAGGAAATGATGCAGCTCTATTCCCAGTACGGCGTATCGCCCATGGGCGGCTGTCTTCCCATGCTTATTCAGATGCCCATCTGGATTGCGCTCTTCAATTTCGTGCCCAACTGTATCCAGCTTCGCGGTGAGCGTTTCCTTTGGGCAGACGACCTTTCTTCCTATGATGAACTCATTCGTTGGAATGCCGACCTGTGGCTCATCGGCGACCATCTCTCCATCTTCTGTCTGCTCTTCTGCATCACCAATATCATCAACACGTGGATATCCATGCGTCAGCAGCAGAACCAGTTTAGTGGCGAACAGGCCCAGCAGATGAAGATGATGCAGTATATGATGTATCTCATGCCTCTCATGTTCTTCTTCATGTTCAACAACTACTCTTCAGGCCTCTGCTACTACTATTTCCTCTCCGGCCTCACCAGCATTCTCATCATGTGGTTCCTGCGTAAGACCACCGACGACGAGCGTCTTCTGGCCAAGCTCAACGCCTATCGCGACCAGCACAAGAACGACCCCAAGAAGATGTCCGGTATGGCTGCCCGTCTGGAGGCTCTGCAGAAGATGGCCGAGGAGCAGCAAAAGAGAAATAAGAGGTAAGAGGTAAGAGGTTAAAGTTTAGAGTTTAGAGTGTAGAGTTTAGAGATAAGGGCTGATGGTTAAGAAGATGCGCTTTGTGACACTCGTCCTCGTGAGCCTCACGATGATGTTCGCCTATTTCTTCACGGATGTCATGTCTCCTCTAGAGTCGCTTCTCACATCCTCCCCTGAGACTGGCGGCCTCTCCTGGAGCAGCGACGAATACGGATTCTTTTCCGGTTCCTACGGCTTCTTCAACGTCTTCCTCCTGTTGCTCTTCTTCGGAGGTGTTGTGCTCGACAAGTTCGGCATCCGTTTCACGGGTGTTCTTTCCTCGCTGCTTATGTTCGGAGGCGCCCTCATCAAGTGGTGGGCTGTGAGCCGCAGTTTCGAGGGTTCCGTTGCCCTTCCCTTCTCTCTTGGCGTATATTCCACTCAGGTCATTGTGGCAAGCCTGGGTTTTGCTATATTCGGTGTTGGAGCCGAGATAGCGTGCATCACAGCCACAAAGGTTATCGTCAAGTGGTTCACCGGCTACGAGATGGCCTTCGCTATGGGTCTTCAGGTGGCTCTCGCCCGTATCGGCACCGCTACGGCTCTGGCCTTCTCCCTGCCCTTTGCCCAGTGGCTCGGCGAAGCGCACCACAGCGTGGGACTTGGTGCATCGCTTCTCTTCATCGGCCTGCTGCTGTTTCTTGTCTATTGCGTGCTCGACAAGCGTTTCGACCGCGAGGCGGCTGCCGGGGATTCCGCAGAGACATCGGCAGAAGAGGGTTTCCGCTTTTCCGATTTGCGACTGCTGATTGTCTCACGCGGTTTCTGGCACATCTCCTTGCTCTGTCTGATGTTCTATGCGGGAGTGTTCCCCTTCCTCAAGTTTGCCACCAAACTCATGATTTTCAAATACGGCATCTCCGAGAGTGTGGCCGGCCTCATTCCCGCCATGCTACCTTTCGGCACCATTTTCCTCACTCCCTTCTTCGGTCGCATCTACGACAGATACGGTCGCGGAGCCACTCTGATGCTCATCGGTTCGGTGTTGCTGTTTGTCGTGCATTTGGTGATTGCACTTCCTTTGAACTACTGGCCTCTTGTCATCTTCATGATGGTGATGCTGGGCATAGCTTTCGGTATGGTGCCTTCTGCTATGTGGCCTTCTGTGCCCAAGATTATTCCAATGAAACTTCTGGGCACAGCCTACGCTCTCATCTTCTATATCCAGAATATCGGCCTTGCCCTTGTTCCCATCTGGATTGGTAAGATAAACCAGCAGCACACTGACCCTTCCACCGGTGTGATAGACTATACGGAGACGATGATTGTCTTTGCCCTCTTCGGACTCCTTGCCATTGTGCTCAGCCTTCTTCTGCTGCGCGAGGACAAGGTTCGGGGTTACGGTCTGGAGCAGCGAAATATCGCTTAGCCACTTTCATATTTATTCTGTCGCGCTCTGTGTCGCGCAGCCATCCGTAGCGGTTGAAATACTTCGCTATGTTCCACACGTGCACCAGAAACAGTTTCATGCTCCTGTGGCTGGCTCTGTTGAATTTATGGAACACCACCACCTTCGGGAAATACAGCGTGCGCCATTTGCGGTGCAGCCTTCTTGTGAGGTCGATATCCTCCGCATACATGAAGAAGTGCTTCTCATCGAAGTCGCCTATTTCCTCCAGCGCCGACATTCTCAGGAACATGAAGCAACCTGACAGATACGGTGCATTCACAATCTTCTTCAGCCCCGTGGGTTTCAGTTCGTAGCGGTCGTTGCGTTCGCTGGTGGTGCTTCTGGGCATTATCAGACGTCCGATGATGTCGCGCGGCGCCGGCAGCAGTTTCGCCAGATTCTGCGGATCTCCGTTGGGAAATCTTATCTGCGGCATCATCTGCGCCACATCCTTGTATGCCGTCATATAGGCCTGCAGCACGGGCACCACTTCCCTGCCGAACCACACGTCGGGATTCACCACCAGATGGAATTCGCTTCCCAGTTCGCGTGCCTTGCGTATGGCCACGTTGTGCCCGCCTCCGTATCCGTTGTTCTTGTGACGCAAGTATTCTATCCTGAATCCCTTTTTGATGCGACCTTTCAGTTCCGGATTTTTTGCTATGGAGTATGCCTCATACTCCTTCAGTTCTCTTTCGAGATCCATCATATGCTCCGAGTGGTCGATGATATAAATGACATCAATAGGAGAATCAATCAGACTTCTCAGCACTGGTTCTATATCCAGCAGATGGTGGTCGTACGTCACTATGGATGCCGTCGTCATTCTCTCAGAGCACTACTTTTTAGATTTTCGGCTGCAAAGATAGTGAATTTAGTTGACAAGTTGACAAGTTGACAAGTTGACAAGTTGATACTTTTGGGAAAATGTCAGAAATTAATTGGTTATTGAGTTTTTTTGTCATTAACCTCTAACCCTTAACCACAACCACTTCTTCCACCGAACGCATCCTGGCATCCGGACTTACCAGTTTGATATATCGGCATTCGCGGCTCTCGAAATCCACTTCTGTCCAATACGGCAGCCATCTGCCCTCGGATGCTGTGTCCCATGTCTTTCCGTCCTTGCTTGTGAGTAACTGGTATCTCCTGATGAGCCACCTCTCGCCGGCCTTCTCGCGCGGCTTGGCGATGAAGCCTTTGATGCTCTGCTTCTTTCCCATATCGATGGTGATGTGTTCGTCGTCCTGCTCCAGCGTCTTCCATTTCGTGTTGTCGGCAAAGATGCCTTCCGTCGGTGTCTCGCGCCATTCGCCTGTCTCGAAGTTGATATCGAAGCGCTCGTGATATTCGAACTTACATTCCGTGCCGTCGAACGATATGGGGAAAATTATCGTCTTCGTTGCGGGCAGACTTGGATCTTGCCAGCGGTCGCCCACGTAGAGATACGTAGTGGCCTTCGTGCCCTTTATCTCCAGTATGGCAGCAGCCTGTGTGTCATACGCTATCGGGTTGCCGATATTCTCCAGCGGCGTCCATCCTTCCTTGAGATTCATCGTGTACGCCATCTTGCACTGGTTGGGAGCCCATCCCGAGCATGCGGAGTTGAACATGAAATAGCGTCCTTCCGGCAGTCGTACTATTGCGGGTGCTTCGCGGCTCTGCCTGGGGAACAGCTGTGTGTGCTCCACAGCCTCGCGGTAGTCGTCGCTCAGCCGGAAGAGTCCCAGGTGCTGGTTTTCCTCCGTTGTGGATATGAAGTATGCCGTCCCGTCTGTGTCCTGGTATACGTTGCAGTCCCTGCTCTTGATGCCCAGCGGTCTGCCTCCCCACACGAAGCGGTAGTCACCGTTCACGGAGTCGCATTCGAAGCAGGCGGCCTCCGATGCTCCGTAGTTGCTGCTCTCGTAGTGACACCACACGAGGTATTTCCCCGTCTTTGCATTGTAGAGCAGTTTCGGGCGCTCTATCATACGGCTGCGACCGAGCTCCTCTGTGGTGACTCTGTTCTTTATTATTTTGTTCTCGAATCTCCAGTGCTGCAGGTCTGTCGACGAGTAGAGGTTCACGTCGGGACTGAACGGCACGCTGCGGTCTTCTCCGCACATATACCATCTCTCCCCCACCTTCAGGAATCCCGGTGCGTGTGCCTGCACCACGTCTCCTGTTTCTGTCTTCCACAGCAGTCCGTTCTGTATTGTCACCCATTCGTTTTGTGCTCCCACCGCCATTGCGATTACGAGCATTGTGTTTAGCAGCAGTGTTTTCATATGTTCAATGGTCAATGTTCAATGAAACTACGCGTCCGCAAAGGTCCGTCCGTCGCTGAGTGTGATCTGCAGTTTGGTGTATTCCGAGTGGAAATCGTTCTTCAGACGGTCCAGATATCTCCGGCACTCCCAGTGACACATCGGCAGGTCGTGCAGCAGACAGTTGCCGCATGTCTCAGGCGTTGTGGCGGGCACCTCCGTCTGCGTGAGTATCCATTCCAGACATTCGATGGTGAGCTGTCGCATATCCTCTGTGGAGTAATTGCCCGTCATGATGATATACATACCTGTGAGACAACCCATCGGTCCCACGTACACCACATCGTCCTTCACCCTCGAGTTGCGAAACCACGTTGCCATCAGGTGTTCCATGCTGTGCATGGCGGCAGGAGCCACAGCGGGTTCTTTGTTGGGTTCTGTGATACGCAGGTCGTACGTTGTGAATCCCTTATCCTCGCGCGACACGTATATGCCGGGCTTCAGTTGCGTGTGGTCTATTGTGAAACTCTGTATTACTTCCATAGTTATATATTATTGGTATACTTCTTCACGGGCTCCATGTGGATGATGACATGGGTCTGTTCGCCGAAGCGCTCCTTGAGCTTGCGTTCGATGGCAGTGGTCTTGCTGTGGGCCTCGTTGAGAGAGAGTTTGCCGTCGAGACGTATGTGGGTGTCGATGGCAATGCGGCTGCCGATACGGCGTGTGCTCAGATGGTGTGGCTCGCTGATGCCCGGTTCGGACACGATGATATGCAGTATCTCCTCCTCCGTCTCACGTGGCAGAGAGCATTCCGTCAGTTCCGCCATATTGATGGCCAGAAGCCCGTAGGCCACCTTCACCAGTATCAGACCCACCACGACGGAAGCCAGAGGGTCGAGCACCGTCCAGCGCTCACCCAGCCAGATAGCTCCTCCGATACCGATAGCTGTGCCCACCGAGGAGAGAGCGTCGCTCCTGTGGTGCCACGCATTGGCAATGAGCACCTGCGACTGCAGCGCCATGCCGCGCGATGCGGTGTATCGATAGAGCAGTTCCTTCACGACGATGGATGCCAGCGCAGCCCAGAGAGCCTGCATGCCGGGAGCCTCCAGATGGTTGCCGCGCAGCCAGGATATCAGTTTCTCACCGCCGGAAACGATGATGCCTCCTGCTGCGCCCAGCAGCACCAGCGCCACGAAGAAAGAGGCCATCGTCTCGAACTTACCGTAGCCGTAGTTGTGCGACTTGTCCTGCGGACGGGAACTGATGCCGACGAAGACCAGCACGATGACATCCGTGATAAGGTCGGAGAGCGAATGCACAGCATCGGCAATCATTGCCGAACTGCGCCCCTGTATGCCTGCGACGAATTTGATTATGACGAGCAGCATATTACTGATGCTGCCCACCAGCGTCATCCTGTATATCTCGCGTTCCCTGTTCATAAACGGTACAAAGGTGCGACATTTTTTCGAAATAACCGATAGCTTGTCCTTGAAAAATCTCCTCTGAAGGCAAAATGACGAAAATAAGCAAAAAAAAGAGAAAAAAGTGACACAAATGAAAGAACTTTTTTGTACCTTTGCCGCGCATTTTTCGGAATGTGGTGACTATTTAACTGGTTGTTAAACTAAAAACATACAAACTATGCCAAACGGTAAGAAGCACAAGAGACACAAGATGTCCACACACAAGCGTAAGAAGAGACTCCGCAAGAATCGTCATAAGAGCAAATAAGATCCTTTGGATATGACCAGCGAAGTATTCATTGACGTTGGCCCAAAGCAGATCCACATAGCCCTCACTGAGGATAAGAAACTCGCAGAGTACCAAGAAGAGGGACTTTCCGAATCGTTTTCCGTAGGTAATATCTATCTGGCAAAGGTACGCAAGCTCATGCCCGGGCTGAATGCGGCCTTTGTTAACGTGGGCTACGAGAAGGATGCCTTTATCCATTACCTCGACCTCGGATCGAATTTCGCATCGTACGCAAAATATCTCAAGCAGATATTCTCCGACAAGAAGAACCTCTTCCCCCACTCCAAGGCACAGGTGCTGCCCGCTCTGCCCAAGGACGGCAGCGTGCAGACTACGTTGCAGCAGGGACAGGAGATACTGGTGCAGATAGTGAAGGAGCCCATATCCACCAAAGGACCCAGGCTCACCTGCGAGATAACATTCCCCGGACGTTTCCTCGTCCTGATACCCTTCGAGAACAAGGTAAACGTATCTACCAAGATAAAGGCTTCAGCAGAGCGAAACAGACTCAAGGCCATCGTGTCGAGCATCAAGCCCGAAAACTGCGGCGTCATAGTGCGCACAGTGGCGGAGGGCAAGAAGGCATCGGAACTCGACCAGGAAATGAAAATCCTGTGCCGCAGATGGGAGGACACGCTGCGCAACGTGCAGAAAGCAAAGGAACTGCCCGTGCAGGTGTATGAGGAAAGCGGCAGAGCCGTCGGACTGCTGAGAGACCTCTTCAGCCCCGCCTTCGAGAACATATACGTAAACGAAGAGCGCACCTATCAGGAGATTAAGGACTACGTGACGCTCATCGCGCCCGAGAGAGCCGATTGTGTGAAGCACTACAAGGGACAGCTCCCCATCTTCGACAACTTCGACATCACGAGGCAGATAAAGTCCTCGTTCGGCAAGACGGTGTCGTACAAGCACGGAGCCTATCTCATCATCGAACACACGGAGGCGCTGCACGTGGTGGACGTCAACTCCGGCAACAGAGCACAGAACAAAGACAACGACCAGGAAGCCAATGCCCTCGACGTGAATCTGGGTGCTGCCGACGAACTTGCCAGGCAGTTGCGACTGCGCGACATGGGAGGCATCATCATCGTCGACTTCATTGACATGAAACGCGCAGAGGACCGCGAGGCGCTCTACCAGCGCATGTGCGAGGATATGAAGAACGACCGCGCGAAGCACAACATACTGCCGCTGACGAAGTTCGGACTCATGCAGATAACGCGCCAGCGCATACGTCCTGCGCAGGAGGTGGATGTGGAGGAAGTGTGTCCCACGTGTCACGGGCAGGGCAAGATAAAGTCGAGCCTGCTCTTCACCAAGGTGCTGGACGGAAAAATCGGTTTCCTCGTGAACAAACTGGGCGTGAGCCGTTTCACATTGCATGTGCATCCCTATGTGGACGCATACATCAAACAGGGATTGTGGAGCCTGTATCGCAAGTGGCAGATGAAATACGGTTTCGGAGTGAAGGTGATACCCTCACAGAAACTGGCGCTGCTGCAATACGAATTCTACGACGCCAACGGAGCAGAGATAGATCTCAAGGAAGAAATTGAGATACGGTAAAAAAGAGAGAGAGCTGTATGGCTCTCTCTTTTTTCACCATCCGAAGGCTTTCTTGTCGGCCATCCATAGCCCTTTGGCCTTGAGCACCTGCTCGATGATGTCGCGACCGCAACCCATACCTCCGTCGGTGTGCGACACATAGCAGCTGATTTCCCTTATCTCGGGTGCAGCGTCGCGGGGACAGCAGGCACAGCCCGCCCTTTGCATCACCTCGTAGTCGGGGATGTCGTCGCCCATGTAGAGCACCTCCTCGTCCGTGAGGCCGTATTTCGCAAGCAGCGACTCATACACCTTCATCTTGACGGCAGCGCCCAGTACGATATCCTCCACACCCAGCAGCGAGAAGCGCGTGATGAGACGTGAGTCGTTGGCACCCGATATGATGGCCACCGGCACACCCATGAGTCCGGAGAGACGGATTGCATAGCCGTCCTTGATATTTACCGTGCGACGGGGAATGCCGTCCTCGCCCAGAGGAATGGTGCTGCAGGAGAGCACACCGTCCACATCGAAGCAAATGAGCTTAATTCGTTTCAGGTCGTAGTTGATCATCGTGTATGGATTGTGAAATGATACGATAGAGATTGCGCAGCTTCTCGGGCAGCATAGCCTCGTGGGCCGACATCACACCTGTGTCGCCTCTGCGGGCCGGCCCCGTCTGCGCCTTGCGGGGAGACATCGCGTGCACCTTGTCGGCCGTCTCCTCGATGAGAGGCAGCATCACGGAGAACGGGATATCCTCCTTCTCCAGTATGTCGGAGGCGACGGTCCACATGTGGTTGGTGAAATTCGACACCCACACAGCTGCCAGGTGCAGCGTATGCCGGCGCTCCGTAGAGAGGTGGCGCACATTCGCCGAGAGGCGCTTCACTACAGCGTCGAAGAATTCGTAGTCTTCCTCACTGGCGGCCTCCACAAAGAAGGGCACTCTGTCCCACTCCGTCTTCCTCCCCTTCGTGAAGCTCTGCATGGGATATATCACGCCGCGATGCCGTTGGGAAATCACATCCATCGGGATGCTGCCCGCCGTGTGGGCCACATAGGCATCCTGAGGACAGAGAGCGGCCACCTCCTCCACAGCGTCGTCCTTGACGGCTATGATATAGAGGTCGGCGTCCCGACGCAGCTCCTCGCCTCGATGCCACAGTTGGAGCACCTCGGCATCAGTGGTGCGGAACCCCTCCTCAAGAGCTGTGGCGACGTTGCCGCGACCGAGTATTACAATACGTGGTCCCAAAGCAGCTTGTCTTCGTTCTGGGGATTGCGCTCTATTGCCTTGTGACCGAGAGCCACCATCGAAAGCACTTGATACTCAGCGGGAATAGACAGCACCTGTTTAACTATATCTTGAGCCTGTGTACCGTCCTCCTTACCGCGATTTCTCACCTGCACCCAGCAGCCTCCCAGACCCATGTCCTCGGCCTGGAGGAGTATGTAGGAAGTGGCGGAAGCGCAGTCCTCCACCCATATGTCTGTGATGGATGGGTCTGCCATCACGACGATGGCCATAGCAGCTTCGGCAAGAAGCTGTGTGCCGGCATCGCGGCATTGTGAGAGAGCGGTTAATTGCTCGCGGTCGCGCACCACCTTGAAAAAATACGAATGCTTGCCCTTACTGGAGGGAGCCATGAGAGCGGCACGCAGAAGGGCGCGCTCCTCCTCTGGTGTGATGGCCTCGGGAGTGAACGTGCGTATGCTGCGGCGCTGTTTGATAAGGTCTTTAAAATCCATATTGCAAAGAATTTTGCGGCAAAAGTAAAAAAAAAGAGGGACATGGACAAGAAAACGCCTGTTTTTTTCGTTTATACACTGGTATGCGCACGAAGATTCTTCTTTTCATGCTGTGCAGCTGCCTCATGATGGTGGCAGAAGAGGTGACTCTCAAGGGTCGCGTCACCGACAAGAGCGGCGACGGAGTGCCCCTGTGTCTGGTACGCGTCGAGGGACAGATGGCCGGTGCTACGGCAAACCTCAAGGGCGAATACAGTTTCTCGTTCCAGAGCGCCGACTCCGTATGGGTGGTCTACAGCATGATGGGCTACGGCACGCGCCGCCGTCTGCTGGTGAAGCCCAAGGGCCATCTCACGCTCAACATACAGATGGTGCCGATGGAAGGCGACCTTGCGGAAGTCACCGTGAAGGAAAACCAGATACAGATGGGTCAGAACGAGCGCGTCAACATCACCGACCTCACGAGGATGACGTCGACGACGGGCAATGCCGTAGAGGAACTCATCACCACGCAGGCCGGCGTCTCCACCCACAACGAGCTCTCCTCGCAGTACAACGTGCGGGGCGGTTCCTTCGACGAGAACTGCGTGTATATCAACGGCGTTGAGGTGTATCGTCCGCTGCTCATCCACAGCGGCGAACAGGAGGGCCTCTCCGTCATCAATCCCGATATGGTGGAGCGTGTGGACTTCTCGGCGGGAGGCTTCGAGGCCCGCTACGGCGACAAGATGTCGTCGGTCCTGGACATCACCTACAAGAAACCCAAGGGATGGTCGGGCAGCGGACAACTGTCGCTGCTGGGCGCTACGGCCTATTTCGGCTACGGCAACAAACGCTTCTCCTTCCAGAACGGATTCCGCTACAAGACGTCGAAATACCTCCTGGGCACGATGGACACCAAGGGTGAGTATTCTCCCCGCTTCCTCGACTATCAGATGTATCTCACGTGGCGACTGAGTCCCGCATGGGAAGTGAGCCTGCTGGGATATATCTCCGAGAACAAGTACAACTTCATTCCCGAGGACCGTGAGACGAAGTTCGGCACGATGTACGAGGCGCACGAGTTCAAGGTGTATTTCGACGGTCAGGAGGAAGACCTCTTCCGCACGCTCTTCGGCACCTTGCAGGTGAAGCGCCGCACAAGTGAGCGCTCGTGGCTCACGGCATCCTTCAGCGCCTTCTCCACCAAGGAGCGCGAGACCTACGACATACAGGGTCAGTACTGGCTCGACAACACCCTTGCACAGACGCAGCTGGATGTGGCTACCTATATGACACACGCGCGCAACCTCCTGAAGTCCAACCAGCAGACCATGCGCCTCGACTGGGAGCGCAACAGCGACAAGCACCGCATCAAGGCCGGTGTGCTGTGGAAGCACGAGGCTGTGGAGGAGAATTCGCGCGAATGGGAGTACCGCGACTCCGCAGGCTACAGCATGCCCCACCGCGACGACCGTCTCAACGTGGTATACAACCTCAAGAGCGTCAACGATATCTCGAGCCACCAGATGGAGCTCTACGCACAGGACACATGGCGCAAGGAGAGCGATCTGGGCGTCCTCTCCGTCAACTACGGCCTGCGCCTCTCCTACTGGAGCTGGAACAAGGAGTGGCTCTGCTCCCCCAGAGTGTCGCTGGGCTACACTCCTGCCAAGAACGACCGCATGACGTTCCGCCTGGCAACGGGTCTCTACTATCAGCGTCCCTTCTATAAGGAACTGCGCGACACCACCACCACGCCCTCCGGCACCGTCGTGCGTCTCAACCGCGACATCAAGAGCCAGCGCAGCTTCCAGGTGGTGCTGGGATGGGAATACCGCTTCCGCCTGGGCGAGCGCCCGTTCAAGTTCACGGCAGAGGCTTATTATAAGAATCAGGGCAACCTCAACCCCTACAATGTGGACAATCTGAAGATAGTGTACTACGGCCGCAATGTGGCCGACGGCTATGTGGTGGGTGCCGACTTCAAGCTCTACGGCGAGATGGTGCCTGGCAGCGACTCGTGGATATCGTTCGGACTGATGAAGGCCTCGATGACGATCGACGGCAAGACTGTCCCCCAGCCCACTGACCAGCGGTGGAACGTGAATATGTTCTTCTCCGACTACTTCCCCCACACCACGCGCTGGAAACTCTTCCTCAAGGCCTGCTTTGCGGGAGGTCTGCCCTACGGTGCGCCCCACACGGGACTTGAGAAGCACGTCTTCCGCTCTACGGCCTACAAGCGTGTGGATATCGGTATGAATTTCCGTGCCCTCAACAACGAGGACCGTCATCTGCGCCGCTTCAATGCCATCAGGAATATATGGATTGGTGTGGACTGCTTCAATGTCTTTGGTTTCAATAATGTGTCGGGCTATTTCTGGGTGACCGACACTCAGGGCCATCAGTATGCTGTGCCCAACTACCTCACCAACCGCCGCATCAACGGCCGGGTGCTGATTGAGTTCTAACTCTCATCCTTCAGCCCTCTTACATCTTACTTCTTACATCTTACCTCTTACCTTCTATCTGAGGGAAGGCAGCGAACAGCTCCAATGCCTGAGCGGTTTCGTCTATCAGTTTCGTTTTAATAAAATTCTTTGTTCTGCCATCATCAACCACTTCTCCCAGACCTTGCATCAATAATTTGGGACTTGCCTCCTGCACACGTTTTGCACACCACGCGGCATATTCCGCTACGGACTTTCCTGTCCGTTCCCTGATGATGTTCTCATTGATGCTTGCGTGCATCTCCTGGAGGAAAAACCACACATCAAAAACATCGCGTGGCGACAACCTTTCTCCCATCGCACACAGTTTGTGGGCAAACATATCGGGAACCGTCAACACCCGTATATCCGTACCTGCAAGTGTTTTTGTCTCATAGTGATTATCGTATTGGCGGTTTGTGATTTCCACCTTCAACATTCTTTCCCCCTTCCCGTAGTTCAGCACAAGGATTGGGCCATGCATCTTCTTTGCTTCGTCGTCGATGTTTCCGAAACGTAATAGAATCTGACGCACCTTATCGTATACCATATCCTGCTTGTCTGCACACAAAAGATTGAAGTCAAGGTCGGTGGAGAATCTTGGCAGATTGTAAAAGAACATCAAAGCCGTTCCACCTTTGAATCCCAGCATATTACACAGCTCTTTGTCTTTGAAGATAAGACTCAGAATCTGAGCCATATATAGTTTGTGTTTCTGTTTATCCATTTGTCCGTCACAGTTTGATGTTCAACAGCTTTGCCACGCGTTCATTTAGTTTTGCGGAGCGATATGTCGGCAGGAGCTTTCGTACCTTTTGTACAGATATCGGTCGCAGGTTATCGAAGTAGCAGTTTCCGGCACTCAGATACATCATATCCAGGAATGCCCGCTCAGGTGTTGCTATCGCGATATTGTCCTTCTGTTCAATCCCTTCCATACCAACCCACAGTTCCGGGTTTATCTTGCGATAACTGTATTGTCTGCCATCCACCTCCACAGTCCTACTTATATAACTGATGCCGGTGACAGTTTCATCCCATTGGAACACCACTCCTGCGCGCTGCAGCACATATTCCATCGATATGTATGACGGGCGGAACAGGCTGCAAGCCATTTCCTGTGCATCGAATTCCTGTTTGGTGTATATACCCCGTCTTGGATTGAGTATTTTGCCGTTCTTGGCATAATACTGCAGGGACTTTGTCAGTTTCTGGCTGTCGCTGCATCCTGTAAGCATCATCAAAGACTGAACGGTGAACACCGTCCTTTTACTTTTCAGCATAGTCTCCAAGATGTTGTTTTGTGAACTCATACTACCAAATATTTGCCTTTTCAGTTCACAAAGATACGAATTTTATTTCATTTAACCAAAAGATTTGCAAGTTTTCTTGGCAAAAAGTTTCCCAAACTTACATTTTTAGTCCTTAGCCCTTTGTCTTTAGCCCTTTGTCTTTAGTCTGTTGTCTTTAGTCTGTTGTCTTTAGTCTGTTGTCTTCGTCTTTTGTCCTCCTCCCTCAGCCCTCTTCCCTCTTACTTCTTACTTCTTACCTCTTACATCTTACCTCTTACTTCTTAGTTCTTCGCTCTGAGTTCTTACCTCTTCCCTCTCCCATCACTTGTCAGCCATCAGCCCTCAGCCCTCTTCCCTCTTACATCTCCCATTTTCCCTCTTTTTCCTTTACCAGTTCTATACATTCGTACAAATCTTCTAAGCTTATATCGCGATAGAGAGCACATATTTGAAAGTACTCACAGCGCATGCCATAAGATTCTCTCGGACTTTGAGGTGTGCCATATTTTTTGTATAGGGGGCAAAACCATTGGTAATTCGAATCGCTCGTTAAGTATTTACACAAGATGCAATTTTTGTATTGAGATGCCCGATGTGCCACATACAAAAGTCCAATCATTTTTGGTGACGGGATTGTCCAAATGTCAAATCCCTTTTTGAGTAGACTTTGATTATTAATATTGAGTTCTACCAAAGAGGTATTGTCGGATACTTCACCCCTCTTATTACAACTTATCGGAACGATTTTAGAACCCCATGTTGGAAAAAGGACAAAGCGCGATACATTTGTATCGTATCTTTTCGATAGTTTGATATTATATCCAATACCGCTGTCAAAAATTTTGGAGAAAGATGGACAGCTCGTTAAAATACCATTATTTATTATGTCATCAATATCGTGTTCAGACTTAATCTGCTTTGTCTCAAATATCTTCAGCCCCTTACTTACCTTCTCTTCTGAACACCTGTGCTTAACATACACTTCTATGAGCACAGGATCCCGATTTGGCTTATCAGATTTTGTTAGAAGCAAGTCTGCAACAACTCCATTGATTCCTTTTTCTTCTTCACAAGTGTCATAATAATCGCAAAGGTTATATATTTCGTTGACTTCTTTGTAGCAGAGATGCTCATCAAACATCTTACACCTGCCATTCTCGCCACATTTCGAAACTTCATGAAGATGGACAATAAGCTCCCTTTCTGCGTAGAATTTTTCTCTTATCCTAATCTTTGCCAACTTATGCAGATAAGTCTCACTATTACAAGAATAACCTTTGTCGTGAGCGAAATGAGACCTTTTGCTTCTCGCGCCTCCTCCACTCAGCTTAGCAATCATATCTCGTCCACAACAGAGGCATTTGTATTTGTGCTCGTGACGATTCTCCTTATTGATATTATCAATACAGATTAACTCGTCATTCTCGTCGTAGCAATATTTATACAGAATCTCTGCCATCAGTTGTCATATTATGCTCGTCTGTATTCTTATAAAAAATCGCATCAAAATTCATGTGAACAGGTTGGGGGCGATTCATAACTAAGCTCCGCCATTTGCTGTCGTTCTTTATTAATTTGAGAAAGTCATCTATGATATTGTTCTTTACCTCAAAATTATCTCTTTGGCAACCTGGTATTGCATAAACGAATTCTAAA
Organism: Bacteroidaceae bacterium; assembly: GCA_016292045.1. Taxonomy (GTDB): domain Bacteria; phylum Bacteroidota; class Bacteroidia; order Bacteroidales; family Bacteroidaceae; genus Physcousia. The sequence continues at coordinate 66,288 of JAEEZX010000070.1, forward strand.
TGATTGACATGAAACTCTGCTATCAAATAAGGATATTTGTTTGAATTATTCTTTCTGAAATACATATTTATATATGGGTGTTGTACCGGGTCCTTAAATATGGTTTTTTTAACCATTGGCAAACTGCTATAATCTTTTTCCCCATTTACCCATTTTATTGTATCCTTGAAATATTTTAGTTCTTCATTTGGCAACATGCCAATAACAAATTTGACAAGAGCACGGTAAACCCAATGAAAGTTTATAAAACCGCCATCATGTCTCAAAACTATTTGTTTATCTGACTCTATTATCTTAAACCCATTTTCATCTAAGACTTTGTAATCTATTTTTTTTGTAAGTTCGTCTACCCCTAGAGCAAATTTCTTCGTTTTGGTCGTGAAGCTAGGGAATCCCGTGTGTAAAGAAGACAACGTTCTATAAATAGAAATATAATTTAAAAACTCTTGCTCTATTGTGGCACCGAAAAAACGATTGCATTCATCACATTCGTCTCTTGTAAAGTAATTGACATTACCTAAACAGTTCGATATTGTATGTGAATCATTCTTGAAGGTTGTTTCGGTAAAATCTTTTCCACAATACCTACAAACTCGTTGTTTCCGATTATATTCCCCAAAACGAATGCGTTCATTGATTGAATAAGTAAACGGTTTGTAGATTTTCAATAGAGCTCCATATTGATGCTTAAATTCTAAATACAGGCGTTTTGTTGATATATTTTGTTCACGCTCCTGCATATAAAACAAGAGCCTCACCTCTTCTAATAATTCAAGCTTGGTATTCAATGATACACCTAAATACTTACCATCGTCTATGTGTGATATAAATTTAATAACCTCATTTATCTGTGGCAATAATCGGCTCCATTGCTTAAAAAAACAAATCAAGAGATTCCTCCATTCAGATTTCATACGAAAAACGTATATAGAATCCTCTAGATGTTCATCACCACTAATTGCTTTCTTCAGCCCTCTTACAAACTGAGACTCAGACGGCTCAACTGTTTCTGAATCTGACGGTTCTAGCTCGCTCCAAATATTATCGTTTGCTTTGCTAGTGAAATAGCCAATCGTGTATTTCATTGGTGCGAATCATATTTGCATATCATCCTAGCCTACGAAAGTGCGACTCCAAATTCCTGAATAGTCTCATCACTATCACGTCCAGCAATAGACTTACCAGTTGCCTTCTCTATGCGATTAAGCAACTTAATAGCTCGGTCAACAAAATATGCATCAAAGTCATCTGAAGCAAGAAGGTCATAGTTTATCTTGTGAGAAGAAATTGCGTTAACGACCTGCTCATCTGACAAGCCTTTGTTCTTCATAGTCTTAATATACTCACTAGGAGCACGACCACCAATAGAGCGATTTGTTGAGGCATAGATAGGCGTTTTATTGACTACCGAATTCCATTTACGCATCGGCAATCCGGCTCCTTCACAATAGGCTTGTGGGAAGATGTGGTGAATATCCGTATCTTCGTCTAGATAAGAAGCTATGTCCATCTTGTTTCCACTCATGAAGTCAAGTGGAGAATCTTGCATTATCATCGCCATCACGCCCTTATAGGCAGCACTATTACGTGTCTGCATTGACAGAAGACGTGTGGGTTGAAAGTTGGAACGAGTAACGGTATCGGGCTGGGAACCTTTATTAATCCAATCGAATATATTGGCTATATCAAGAGCGAAACGCGCTTCGTTGGCACCACCGTAAAGTTCACCAAATACACCACACCAATACCATTTAGCCAGAAGGTCAAGGTTTTGACTAAGCATGAGAGGACGTTTTTCTTTCAACTCGCTATCATAAGCGAAGATGGCAGCCAACGGAACCAGCTGTGATGAATAAGGAAGGTCGCGTTCGCTATATATACCTTGTTGGGAAAGGAACGCTGCTGCAGACTCAAAACCAGAAACTAACGCATCATGATTTGCCTTGTAGTCCGTAAGTTCCAGGCGTAATATATCACGTTTTTTACACGTTACGGCTCCACTATTGACAAGGCTCTTCTTATATGTTACCAACAAGGTCATCGCAGCCAAGTAATTCGCTCCTGTAATATCTTTAAGAGTCGTCAACTTCTTGTCAGCAAACTGCTTTCGGATAATATTCCAATCTGCTCTCAGGTCATATTCGTCTGCGGCAAATGTAGCCGTAACAAGTTCGAATACTGTTAGAGGCACACCTCCAGTATTGACATTCTCAAAAATCTGACATACCGCTTCTTTGGGTGTATCTTTCGTCAACTGGATAACCGGCATTTGGTAGTCCTGAATTGGACGCAATATCTTCTGGGAAAAATCCCTGAACAAAAGACGATGCTCAGAATCATTTTGGAAATGCTCTTCCATTCCATAGCGCCAATCATCTATCTCATTAGGAGAGAAAACCAAGTTGAGGGGAAACATCAGATGTTCAAATTCATTCTCCTGAGTGGACAAGTCAAGAACAACTGTGCGGCCAATGTCTGAAAGAATCTGCTTTTTATCGGAGATGGACACAATCGCTTCCAATCTGTCTACCTCTGGGTCAAGACACTTCTTAATGTCAAGGTAGTAGTATCGGAAAATGGTTTTGTCTCGACTCGTATCCAAACGTGTTTCCACGGCCTTCTTGCACATGAACACCTGATAGAGTGTTGTGAGTCGTTGCTGGCCGTCCAGTACCAACCAGTCGGGTGAAACATCATCCGAACACTTTACCCCTGTAAAATAGCGACACTTGAAGCGAACAGAATCACCATGCCCCTCTAAGAACATTGCCGCTCCCATAGGGAAACCAGACGTAATACTCTCGATGAGTTTACATATCTTTGTGTCATCCCAAACCCAACTGCGTTGAAATTCCGGAAGCTGAGCCTTACCTTGACCTACCCAAGTCAGGAGTTCGGAGAGTTTTTTATCATGTGATTCTACTGCCATAGTGAATTCTACTTTTAGTTCATGGGCTTAATCATCGAATCAATATACTTCACCTCGTCTGGCGACAAATCATATTTCTTATACAAATCATCATCAGTCCAAAGATGAGAGAAATCCTGCATAGGTACGAAATGATAGACACCAGACATTGCATCCTGCGTTATCTTCATAGATGACACCAGAATGCGGAACAAACGGGTTTTCAAGTAACTAATGAAGTTCTTGGCTTCATCAACAGAATTGAACTTTGCGTAGACGAATGTCTGAGAGCAAACGGACATCGGCTCAGCCAGAATAGGTTCACCAAGCACAATCTTGTCGTTACCAGAGCCACCAGCCTTTGGAATGAACACCTTTACGGCATCTACATCCTGACCGTTCTTGCGAATGTCTGACTTACGAACAAAGCCAATCTTTCTGACACTGTTCTCCCAATAGTACAACTTTACATTGAACTCATCCGTCTGTATGTCGCTTACATCGAATGGATTCTTCTTGCTGGTTTTAGGGTTGGTAGGAATACCAAAGGGGGTGTCTGCTGAGATAATCGACTCAACCACACCTAAGTTCTCCTTACGGGCTTGTGTCATTACCTTGTCAACTATCTTAGCCAGTTTCGGCTCACGGATAATCACATCAAGGTCTTTCAGATTAAGCAACTCCGATTCTGATTTCTCGCCCTTTACGAGAGAGTATTTGCAATCACCGTCATGCTCAGCATCCATCAAATAGAAGCACACGCCACCTTTGATTTCTACATCTTTGGGGAACACCTCGCTTGGGTCGTTGTAGGCTGTCAACGATGAAACTTGACCGCAATTAAGCATTCTTTCGCGGAACGGGTCAAGCAAATTAGACCTTCCACCGGTAAACCACTTCGATGGAATGATAAGCGAGGAAAAAGTATGTGATATTATCTTTGCGGCATCGCTGAAATCCTGAAAGATTGGCGCATCATTAGTACCGCCAGAACCACCTTCGTCCTGATACGGTGGATTACCTACTGCTACTGTTATTCCCATATTCTTCAATTCGTTTATGATCTCTTCGCCACGTGGGCCAATGAGGTCGTATGAGTTATATTTTGTTTTTATGTTTTCTACCGGCATCTCCAATGCTTCATATACTCTACGGGTAAACTCATAGGCGATGGATGACGTTGGTATCGAGTAAATTTTATCTTTGTATGTATCGCCAAACTCCTGAATGATAGCCGATGCAAATTCGCCCTCTTTCGAGGCAATATCAAGGAACTTGGCATCTGCGCCAATACATTCACGAGGAATCTGCTTGAGCACTTTTCTTGCTAAATCAACAGGAGTTACCACCTCAGATTCTGACCAACGACCAAACTTCTTCATGGCATTTTCCACTCTTTCTATGGGTGTCTTGCTCTCATCATTAGCAAGATCGTTGATGTTCTGTATTTTGTAGTCAAGCTCGCGAAGGACGTTTGGATTCAGATGTTTGAAAAGCAACTTTAGCGTAGCTTTGCTAATCGAAAGATGGTTTGCAATTCGCTTGTGATTCTGATTGCTGTCAATAACGTTCAAGATGTCTTGAAGTGACATAACACGCTCCTTTGTGAGGAAGGCAAAGAACAAAATACGAGAATACAACGTGGCAAGTCGCTTCTCATAAGAATCATCCTCATCTTTCTTCTTATTGCCAGTTGTTGAGTCACCATCATCTGTTGGTGGGGTGTCGACATCGCCTAAGTCAATGTCATCTTCCCCTTCTTCCTGAGTTGGCTTCATCTTCAAACCACACCTCGAGCCTATTGGTTGCTGACGCATAATCTCCTCTCGA
>JAEEZX010000071.1 GCA_016292045.1 Bacteroidaceae bacterium
CGGAGAGGCAGAAGCACTCAAAGAGCAGCGGCTCGACGGATATTTTGTAGGTCCACGACGCGAAATGATAACACCATGGAGCACCAACGCAGTGGAAATAACACAAAACATGGCGCTCAACGGTATCCGCCGCATTGAAGAATACTGGCCGGTGGCTGACGAAAACGCAGACTACGATCCGATGCTGCAGCGTCTCTACAAGGCTCTCGATCAGAATATCTTTACCGTGAACATTGAACCTGCTCCCATCCGCGAGATAACGAACCTCGAGGAATACAACGAGCAGGAAGGACTGGCACTTTCACCTGAGGAGATTGAATATCTCCACAAGGTGGAAGGCCAACTCGGAAGACCGCTGACAGACAGCGAGGTGTTCGGTTTTGCACAGATAAACTCGGAGCACTGCCGACACAAAATCTTCGGAGGCACATTCATCATCGACGGAGAGGAGAAGGAATCGTCCCTCTTCAAGATGATTAAACGCACTACAGAGGAAAATCCTCACCATATCATCTCTGCATACAAGGACAACGTGGCATTTGCCGAAGGTCCCGTAGTGGAGCAGTTCGCACCCGAAAACCACGCCACGAGCGACTGGTTCCGCGTGAAACCCATTGAGAGCGTCATCTCCATCAAAGCAGAGACACACAACTTCCCCACCACCGTAGAACCGTTCAACGGAGCATCTACAGGTACCGGCGGAGAGATACGCGACCGTATGGGCGGTGGTGTCGGCTCGTGGCCGATAGCCGGTACGGCTGTGTATATGACAAGCTATCCCCGCACAAAGGAGGAGCGCGAATGGGAGCGTCTCCTGCCCGTGCGCGAATGGCTCTACCAGACTCCCAGACAGATTCTCACAAAAGCTTCCAACGGAGCATCCGATTTTGGTAATAAGTTCGGCCAGCCGCTCATCTGCGGCAGCGTGCTGACATTCGAGCACCAGGAGCCCGACGAACCGCTCTACGCATACGACAAGGTTATCATGCTGGCAGGCGGTGTGGGTTACGGCACAAAGCGCGACTGCCTCAAAGGCAAGCCGCAGGCCGGCAACAAAGTCGTGGTTGTGGGAGGTGACAACTACCGCATCGGACTGGGCGGCGGCAGCGTGAGCAGCGTGGAAACAGGACGCTACTCATCCGGCATCGAACTGAATGCCGTGCAGCGTGCAAACCCGGAGATGCAGAAGCGTGCAAACAACCTCGTGCGCGCGCTATGTGAAGAAGAGGTAAACCCCGTGGTGTCAATTCACGACCACGGAAGCGCAGGACATGTGAACTGTCTCTCAGAACTCGTGGAAGAGTGCGGCGGCCTTATCGATATGTCGAAACTGCCTATCGGCGACCCCACCCTCTCTGCCAAAGAGATTATTGCCAACGAGAGTCAGGAGCGCATGGGACTGCTCATTGACGAGAAACATATCGACCACGTGCGTCAAATCGCCGAGCGCGAACGTGCCCCGCTCTATATTGTGGGCGAGACAACGGGCGACGCACACTTTGCATTCCAGCAGGCTGACGGACGCCGTCCCTTCGACTTGGAGGTGAGCCAGATGTTCGGCCATTCGCCCAAGACGGTGATGGTGGACAAAACGGTGGAGCACCACTACAAAGACGCCGCTTACGATGCAAAGAATCTAAATACATATCTTGAGGATGTACTCCGCCTGGAGGCTGTTGCCTGCAAGGACTGGCTCACCAACAAGGTGGACAGAAGCGTCACCGGCAAGGTGGCACGCCAGCAGTGTCAGGGCGAACTGCAGCTGCCGCTGTCCGACTGCGGCGTGGTGGCCCTCGACTATCAGTTCCACAAAGGCATCGCAACAGCTTTGGGACACGCTCCTCAGGCAGCACTTGCCGACCCCGCAAAGGGTAGCGTACTGGCTGTGGCCGAATCCTTGACAAACATCATCTGGGCTCCTCTTGAGGAAGGCCTCGACACCGTGTCGCTCTCCGCCAACTGGATGTGGCCCTGCCGTGCTCAGGAGGGTGAGGACGCACGTCTGTACACAGCGGTGAAGGCTCTCTCGGATTTCTGCTGCGCATTGGAAATCAACGTTCCCACAGGAAAGGATTCCCTCTCGATGACACAGAAATATCCTTCCGGCCAGAAGGTCATCTCTCCGGGCACAGTCATCGTGACAAGCGGCGGCCAGGTGAGCGACGTACGCAAGGTGGTAAGCCCTGTGATGCAGAAAGACATGGCATCCGGTTTCTACCACATCGACTTCTCGTTCGACAAGCTGCGTCTGGGTGGCAGCGCCTTCGCGCAGAGCCTGGGCAAGGTGGGCGACGACGTTCCCACTGTGACCGACCCCGAATACTTCAGGGACGCTTTCAACACCGTGCAGGAACTCATCAAGAAGGGTCTCATCCTCGCCGGTCACGACATCTCCGCAGGCGGTCTCATCACCTGTCTTCTTGAGATGTGCTTCGCCAACACCACGAACGGTATCGCCGTAGAGCTCGACAAGATAAAGGAAGAGGACATCGTGAAGATACTGTTTGCCGAGAATCCCGGTATTGTCATCCAGGTGGCAGACGCCAACCGCACGGAAGTGAAGAAGGCTCTCGAGGATGCCGGTGTGGGTTACGTATATATCGGCAAACCCTCTGCAGAGCGCACCGTCAGCGTGAAGAAAGGCAGCGAGACGTTCACCTTTGACATCGACTCTCTGCGCGATGTGTGGTATGAGAGCAGTTATCTCATGGACACATACCAGAGCAAGAACGGCAAGGCAAAGGAGCGCTTCGACAACTACAAGAAACAGCCTCTCAAGTGGCAGATGCCAAAGAATTTCACCGGCAAATACTCTCAGTACGGCATCAAGCCGGAGAAAGACAACACTCCCCGTCCGAAGGCCGCCATCATACGCGAGAAGGGCACCAACGGTGAGCGTGAGATGGCCTGGATGCTCTATCTTGCAGGCTTCGATGTGAAGGATGTGATGATGACCGACCTCGTCACCGGCCGTGAGACGCTGGAGGAGATTCAGTTCATCGTGTTCTGCGGCGGTTTCTCCAATTCCGACGTGCTGGGCAGCGCAAAGGGATGGGCCGGAGCCTTCCTCTACAATCCGAAAGCCAAGGAGGCGCTGGACAAGTTCTACGCCCGCAAGGACACCCTCTCACTGGGTGTGTGCAACGGATGTCAGCTCATGATGGAGCTCAACCTCATCGGCTGCAACAACGAGGCACGTATGCTTCACAACGACTCCCGCAAGTTTGAGAGCAATTTCGTGGGACTCAGCGTTATGGACAATAAGAGTGTCCTGCTCGGCAGCCTGTCGGGAAGCAAGCTCGGCATCTGGGTGGCCCACGGAGAAGGCAAGTTCTCCCTGCCCGGCAAGGAAAGCGACTACAACGTGGTGCTGAAATACTCCTACGACGGTTATCCCGCCAATCCCAACGGCAGCGACTTCTCCACGGCCGGTATCTGCTCCGCAGACGGTCGCCATCTGGCTATGATGCCCCATCTGGAGCGTGCCTTCCTGCCCTGGCAGTGCGGTGTGTATCCCACGGAACGTGTGCAGGAGGATCAGGTGACTCCCTGGATAGAGGCTTTCGTCAATGCGCGCGAGTGGCTGAAGTCACATAAAGACTAAATAAAAAAAGTGATGCTGGAACTTTTCATCACATTCGCCAAGATAGGATGCTTCACCATCGGCGGAGGGTATGCCATGATTCCTCTCATTGAGGAGCAGGTGGTGAGCCGCAAGAAATGGGTCACTCAGGAGGAGCTGACCGACCTTATTGCCGTAGCACAGTCGTGCCCGGGAATCTTTGCCGTGAATCTGAGCATCTTCATCGGATATAAACTGTATCGCACACGCGGTGCTTTGGTATGCACACTGGGCACCGCCCTGCCCTCGTTCATCATCATACTGCTCATCGCGCTGTTCTTCCAGCGTTTCCGTGAGTACGCGATAGTGAACAGCATCTTCCGCGGCATCCGCCCGGCTGTGGTGGCTCTCATCGCAGCACCGGTGTTCCGTATGGCCCGTGCAGCTCAGATCACACTCTCCACGATGTGGATTCCTGCTGTCTGCGCCCTGTCCATCTGGCTTCTGGGAGTGTCTCCCGTCTATGTCATACTGTTGGCAGCTATCGGCGGTTACACCTATGGTCAACTTTTAAAATAGCACTTCCGTCATGCTACTGATACAACTGTTCATAGTATTCCTGATTATCGGCCTGTTCGGCTTCGGCGGCGGCTATGCCATGGTCTCCATGATACAGGGCGAAGTGGTCACGTCAAACCACTGGCTGACGACAGGTCAGTTCACCGACATCGTGGCTATCTCGCAGATGACACCGGGCCCCATAGGCATCAACACGGCCACCTACGTGGGCTACAGCAGTATGGTGCAGGCCGGATACCCCGCGTGGATGGGTATTCTCGGCAGTTTCACGGCCACCTTCGCTGTGGTGCTGCCGTCGTTCATTCTCATGCTCATCATCTCCAAGTTCCTGCTGCAATACAAGGACCACCCCGTCGTGGAGAGTCTTTTCATCGGCATCCGCCCCGCTGTGGTGGGTCTGCTTATCGCTGCGTCACTGTTGCTGATGACCCGTGAGAACTTCTCGTCTCCCGGCGAGGATGCATGGCAATTCTTCATTTCCGTCTTCCTTTTCCTGTTTGCATTCATCGGACAACGCGTCTATCACATCAATCCTATACGACTTATCGCCCTCTGTGCTATCGCGGGCGCCATATTATTATGATAAACAGAGAACTTATACGACAGAAGGTGGTGCAACTTATCTATGCCCACTATACCAACGCAAACCGTCCCGCCGACACGCTTGAGAAGGACCTGACGGCATCGCTCGACAAGGCCTACGACCTGTATCTCTCCCTGCTGTGTCTTCTGCTGGAGATGGGACGCCTCGTCAGGCGCAACTACGACGCCGCACTGACCCGTTCCCAGCGCCTGGGTATTAAAGCTCCTTCCACCCGGCTCGTGAACAACCGTTTCATGAAGCAGCTGGAAGACAACCTCGCACTGAAAGCATACAAGGAGCATCAGTGCATCGACTGGTCGGGAGAAGAAGAGCTGGTACGCAATCTCCTGAATGAGGGACTTGCACTGGATGTTGTGGACGATTATCTGAATGCCGGCACACCGACGACCTACGAGAAAGACCGTGAGCTGTGGCGCAACATCTACAAGAACATCGTTGTCGACAACGAGCAGCTGGATGAATTCCTCGAGGACGAAAGCATCTACTGGAACGACGACAAGAATATCATCGACACATTCGTGCTGAAGACGATAAACCGCTTCAAGGAGGACACCACGCCCGACATGCCTCTCCTGCCCCAGTATCGGGACGAGAGCGACAAGGATTTCGCCTTGCAGCTGTTGAGGGACTGCCTCCGACACGAGACAGAGCTCCTGGAACTTATCGAGACGAGCACCCGCGGATGGAAAATGGAGCGCATCGCCCTGATGGACAGAGTCATCCTGCAGGTTGCGCTCTGCGAGATACAGTCTTTCTCCTCCATTCCCCTCTCCGTCTCTATCAATGAATACGTTGAGATTGCCAAACACTATTCCGCACCCGGTTCGTCGCGTTATATCAACGCCACGCTGGATGCCATTTCCAAGAAACTAACACTAAATAAATAAATATGACACTTCTACAGGCAGCAGGGCAGCAGAGCAGCATGCCCATGATTTTGATGATGGTGGCTATCTTCGCCATCATGTGGTTTTTCATGATTCGTCCACAGCAGAAAAAACAGAAAGAAATCCAAAACTGGCGCAACAGCATCACCGTCGGCACCCAGATTGTGACGGCAGGCGGCATCTACGGCATCGTTCGCGGCATCAACGAGGCCGACAATACACTCGAAGTGGAGATTGCCAACGGTGTGCGCATCCGCGTAGATCGCAACTCTGTATATGCCCAAGCACAGTCTCAGACCAAGTGAACTGTGGCAGCACATAAAGGCGGTGTTCTCCACCGACTTTATGCGCGACCTCTTCATCTTCACGGGTGCCCTTGTCATTGCTACGGGCTTCTGGCTCCTGCAACGCCTCAACGACACCTTTGAGATGGAGTTCAATGTGCCTATATCCCTTGTAGGCATACCCCGTGGTGTCACCCTCACCACTCCGCTTCCCGAGTCCGTTCACGTGACGCTGCGCGACCGCGGCACCCAGCTCATCAACTACATGCGCCACCACATGCAGCCCATCACGCTTGAGTTTTCGCTCTACGACAACGGAGGAGCCACAGGATGCGGCTATGTGCCCATCAGCGATGTGCAGCATGCCCTGAACACCCAGATTCTGACCTCTACAGTCATACAGCGTATCACCCCTGATACACTGGAATTCTATTATAATCGCGGCCTGCACCGTCGTCTGCCGGTTCGTCTCATGGGTTCGGTCGAGACCACGGAGTCGTATTATCTCCACGGTGTGACATTCTCTCCCGACAGCGTAGTCGTTTACGCCCCGGCACTGGTGCTCGACACCATGACATACGCCTTCACCGACGAGATTCACGTCAGCGGCATAGAGAACGACTTTGTTGAAAGTATACACCTGCGTCCTATGCGCGGTGTGAAATACGACCCCGAAAAGATTCACATGACCGCCCACGTGGACTACTACACGGAGAAGACTATCACCATTCCGATTGTCGGTGTCAACTTCCCCGCTGATAAAGTCTTACGTACGTTCCCCTCTCAGGTGGATGTCACATTCCGCATCGGAGCGATGGACTACAACAAGGTCACGGAGAAGGACTTCGTCTTGACGGTCTCCTACGAGGACCTCATCAATCACACCGGGGCCCGCTATCCTCTTGAACTGAAATCACTTCCGGAGGGCGTTGCCTCTCCGCGACTGTCTCCCTCGGAGTTTGAGTATCTCATTGAGCAGACGCAGGAAGAAGCTCCGATGGAGCCGCAGGAAGTAACTGAATAACATCCCTCTCCTTTTGGACAAGAACGAAGCACGCATAGACAAATGGCTCTGGGCCGCACGTATTTTCAAGACGCGCACCATTGCTGCGGCAGCATGCAAGAAGGGTCAGGTCAGCATGAAGGGTGTCACGGTCAAGCCTTCCCGTGTGATTCATGTGGGCGATATCATCGACGTGCGCAAACCGCCTGTCACATGGTCGTTCCGTGTGCTTCAGACCATTGAGCGCCGTGTCGGTGCAAAACTGGTGCCGGAGGTCCTGGAGAATGTCACGCCGCCCGAGCAGTACGAACTGCTGGAAATAAGCCGCATCAGCGGTTTTGTGGGCCGTGCCAAGGGTACAGGCCGTCCCACGAAGAAGGACCGCCGCTCCCTCGACACCTTTACGGAAGAAGTCCCCGAGTTCTTCGGAGACTTCGCCTGGGAAGATGCCGACGAGGACGACGAGGAGGACATCACAGAGGATTAATTTCTTTCGGGGACCACAAAATATTCCAGTCCACTTGTCCGATTGTCCGAAATACAAAAAGCCACCTCACGCATTTTGTGAAGTGGCTTTTGACCTTTAGTCCTTAGTCTTTCGTCCTTAGACTTTCGTCCTTAGACTCTCGACTCTTGACTCTTGGCTTTTATTCCTCCGTCTCTTCGCAGTCCTGGAAGATGTAGGCATCGCTAATATTGGGAGCAGGAGGATAAATGCGAAGATATCTTCTTGCTCCAGTTGTATTGGGAGACAATGTGACCTTTATTTCAGGATGAGCCCCCATGATATACGTGGGCTTATCCACATATTCCACAGTAAACCATTCACCGGATATAACGCTTCCATCTATGCTGGTTTCCATCTTTTCTCCAGGCCAAGAAGCAGGTTCGAAGATTTTTGTCCAGTTTAGTTGTTTTGTGTCTTCTCCGTCAACATATTTCCTATAATCTGCCTCGTGACCTTCTTTCACGAACCACGATGCGGAATAGAATTCATATACTGTGGGAACACTCGCAGCTTCCCATTTTATATCCACAGAACCTCCTTCTGCTGAGAAATACGTAAATGCGGGATTACATGCATGGAAATGGTTTATAATAGGTTCATCCTTCTCCTCATCGTCATCTCCGCAACTTGTCATTGTAAGTGTCAAAAGCGACACAAATAAGAACATCAGTTTCTTCATAGTGGTATTCTTTTATGGGTTGATAATTGTTTTTCCGCTGCAAA
>JAEEZX010000072.1 GCA_016292045.1 Bacteroidaceae bacterium
GAACACGGTAGTTGCGATAAATGTTCGTTCGAATTTAATGGATCAATCTCAAATGTCAGGCGGTGAAAAAGCATATAGCCCAGGTGGTCGTGGAGAAGCTCGTGGGGTGCTCAACGATCCCGATGCTTGGGATGAATGGTAAACGAGGAGCAAAGCTCCGAGGTAAGAAGTAAGATGTAAGAAGTCAGTGGTCTGATGGCCTTCTGAATACAATCAATAAAGGCGGAGTGGCAGAAATGTCGCTCCGCTTTTTTGTTTCGCTTTACACATTTTTCGGGGGAAAGAGTGGCAGGCACACCAGTTCCTTATGTGTGGGGACACACAAATATCAATGTCCGTAATGTCCGTTCACGATGCTCTCAGAGCTGCTGCAGAGCCGCTGCAGAGCCGCTGTAGAGCCCTAGCCACGTCCTACCTACGCTCTACCCACGCCCTACCCACGTCCTACCTACGTACTAGCCATACTCACGGAGCAGCTTAGGTGCAGCTTAGGAGCTGCCTAGGAGCTGGCAAGGAGCTGCCTAGAGTATGCCTAGAGTATGGCAGACAGTTTACAAATTACTGTCGATATAATAAAAAATGGGAAAAAACATTGTTGTTTAAAGAAAAATACTTATCTTTGCAGACGAAAGTTGGCAAAAGTGTGGTAAAATCACACAAAACCGAACTTTCTTGTGTAAAAAGGCATGAAAATAGAAAGAGACATCATTAAACAGTTCAAGGCATGGAAGGAGACAACTGACAGGAAACCCATCCTGCTGAAGGGTGCCCGCCAGATTGGTAAGACGTGGGCGATGGAAACATTCGGACAGGAGTGCTTCAAATATTGTGTCAAGTTCGATTTCGACCGCCAGCCAGAACTGAAATCCGTGTTCCAAACATCCAAGGACCCGCAGCGACTCATCAAGGAGTTGACGCTCTATTGTGAACAGCCCATCATTGCGGGCGAGACGCTGATGATCTTCGATGAGATACAGGAATGCGAGGAGGCGCTGAACAGTTTGAAATACTTCTGCGATGAAGCCCCGCAGTATCACATCATTGCCGCAGGTTCGCTGTTGGGTGTGGCCGTCAAGCGACGCAGAATGACGGTGCCGGTGGGAAAGGTCAGAATCATCAATATGTTCCCCGTCACGTTCAAGGAATTCCTATGGGCCAGTGATGCAAGTACCTACGAGTATATCGATTCGTTGGATGAAATCCGTCATCTGCCCGAAATCATCATGAACAAACTGCGCGCGGAGTATCGTCGCTATCAAGTCTGTGGCGGTATGCCCGAGGCCATCGTGGCACTGCTGGAAGACAAGGGTATCGGTGAGGTTGAAATGGCTTTGCAAGGCATCCTCGACCTCTATGAGCTGGACTTCGCCAAGTATGCCGAGCCGCGCGAGATTCCCCGCATTCATGCCGTCTGGCACTCGCTGCCCGCCCAGTTGTCGAAGGAGAACCGGAAGTTTGTGTGGAAGGTCATCAAGACGGGTGCCCGTTCCAAGGACTACGAGGATGCCCTGATGTGGTTGGAGGATGCCGGCATGATTCATCGTATCTTCAGCATCAGTAAGCCAGGTATGCCCCTGTCGGCCTACGAAGATACCGATGCCTTTAAAGTCTATGCCTGCGACTGCGGTCTGTTGCGTCGTATGGCCCGCTTGCCTGCCACAGTTGTCACTGACCCTATCGCCAACTACACAGAGTTCAAGGGGGCTATGGCCGAGAATGTCGTCCTGCAGTCCATTTTGCCCCTCATGGACGACCAGAAACCCTATTACTGGATGTCGCCAGGTACGGCAGAAGTGGAATTTATTATCCAGTGGGACGACGAGATAATCCCCGTTGAGGTCAAGGCCGAGGAGAATATCAGCGGCAACAGCCTCGCGGTATACACGAAGACATACGAGCCCCGTCACCGCATGCGTTACAGTATGCTGAACCTTCAGTACAACTGCGGCCTGCTCAGCAGTCCTGCACCATTGGCAGGCTGGATGGACAAGTGGATGGATATAATAAGATGCACAGAACATAAATAGGCACAGTGCAGTCGGAAATGAGAAAGACTCATAAAAACAACGTATTAAAAGCCGTGTGCGTCGCCATGATGCTGATGATTGTGGCGGTGGCGAGCGGGCGCGAGGGATTTGCCGTGAGGGAGATACCCGACGAGGTGTTCCTGCGTATGAAGCAGGGAGGCTCGTACCCGCAGGGATGCCCGGTGAAGCGCTCCCAGTTGCGCTATCTCACACTGCGCCACTGGAATATGCAGGGTGAGGAAAAGGCTGGGGAACTCGTATGCAACGCACAGATAGCAGACGACCTGCTGGCGATATTCGAGGAGCTATACGACGCACACTATCCCATACATTCTGTGCGTCTTATCGATGATTTCGGAGCCGATGACGAGGCATCGGTGGCTGCCAACAACACATCATCGTTCTGCTATCGCAAGGTGGCCGGCACCAAGACACTCTCGCGACACGCACGGGGAATGGCGATAGACATAAACCCGAAAGACAATCCGATGGTGAAGCCGAAGAGGAAGGGCGGTCCCATACCCAAGGTGGCGCACACCATCACGGAGAGCGATATATGCTACAAGGCGTTCCGCAAGAGAGGATTCACGTGGGGAGGCCATTGGCGCACAGTGAAGGACTATCAGCATTTCCAGCGATGAACGAAGAAGCACTATATGCCATAGCTCTCTCGATGATGCCCCGCATCAGTGCCGTGCAGCGCTGTGAACTGCTGGCCGACAGCGGTAGTGCAAAGGCGGCGTGCGAGCATCCTTCCGTGAAGCAAAGGGTGGAGCCGCTCCTAGAGCGTGCAGAGAAGGAAATGGAGTGGGCGGAGCGCCACAACATACAATGCATACCCATCAGCGACGAGCGCTATCCGAGACGCATGCGACTTTGTCCGGATGCTCCCGTAGCGCTGTTCCTGCTGGGACGTGCGAATCTGAATCCTGAGCATGTGCTGGCAGTGGTGGGCACGAGGCAAATCACGGAGTACGGACGCCGTCTCTGTGAGGAATTCATCAGCGAACTGGCGCAGAAGAGTCCCGGCACACTCATCGTGAGCGGACTGGCCTACGGTGTGGATGTGCACGCACACAGGGCATCGCTGCAACACGGATTGCCGACTGTAGGCGTGCTGGCACACGGTCTCGACCAGATATATCCCTCGGTTCACAGGAAGACGGCTGCGGAGATGATAGAGAAGGGCGGGGGACTGCTGACGGAATTCCCCAGCGGGACACATGTGGAGAGAGCGTATTTCCTGCAGCGCAACCGCATAGTGGCAGGTATGGCCGATGCCACAATCATCATACAGGGAGCGTACAGGAGCGGCAGCATGGTGACGGCCGACATCACAGACAGCTACGGAAGGGAGCTCTTTGCCTGTCCGGGACGCGTGGGCGATGAGATGTCGGAAGGGTGCAACCGTCTGATACAAACCCAGAAGGCACACATGATGCTCAGTGTGGACGATTTGCTCAGGGAGATGAGCTGGCCCAACGAGTTGCTCCGCATGCAGACGATGCAGGACGGTGTGCAACAGACGCTGTTCCCCGACATGACTCCAGAGGAGCGCAAGATTGTGGATGCGCTGCGAGATGCGGACGGATGCACCGTCAACGAGATAGCACAAAAGACGGGATTGCCGATAGGGAGCCTCAGCGGCCTCCTGTTCAGTATGGAGATGAAGGGAGTGCTGCGGCAGGGTGCAGGCGGACGCTACACACTATAACTTCACGTCGTCAAGTTTCACCAGTCCGTTGACGATGGCGTAGATGGTGAGACCGGCAGGGGAATGTATCTGCAGTTTGCGTGAGATATTGCGACGATGGGTCATCACAGTGTTGACGGAGATGAACATGTTTTCCGCAATCTCTTTGTTTGAAAGACCCTTCACCACCTCTACGATGACTTCCTTCTCGCGCTCGGAAAGTCCGTTGGCGGATGCGTCGTCCGAGCTTTCGCTATCATCATCGATGCGGGCAGGATGCTGGCGCACCTCTTCCTCCAGGCTTGCCACACTCTCGGCAAAGAGAGTATCCTCCAAGCGGCAGTGGGTGAGGAGTTCCTCCTCCATCATATAGATGTCCATGAGCACCTCGTTGAGAAGGGGGGCGTTGGAGTCGGAGGGGTAGTATTTGATGATGATGTTCTTGAGTTCGGCACTGCTCTTCCCGATGCTCTCGTGATTGTCCTGATGCTGGTGGATGAGTTCGGAAAAGCGGCGGTTGCCCTCGGGTATCTTACCGCAGAGCAGCGTCTCCACGTACGGGTGCACGTGTTCATTCTCATAATTCATGTGGCGGCCCACCTCGGCAGCGTATTCGTCGTAGAACTTAAGAATGAGGAAAGCTATCTGATTGCGGGAGCAGTCTATGGCTTCAATGAGTTTGCGTCGGATGGCGGGCAGGCGGAAGTCCACGAAATAGGTGTGAGAGCGTTTTAGATAGTCGAGCAGAGCTCCTACATTGACTCCTTCTACCAGTTCGTTCAAATGTGCATTGTTGCCCGATTTCACGAAATTGACCACAGCCAGGAAAGTGCCTGTGTCCACTCCGCATGACTTACAGGCGGCAGCTACGCTCTGGTCGCCAAAACCGAGTGCCAGATTGAAGCGCGAAAGGATTTGCAGCATTCGGTAGTCGTCGCTGATGAGATCGCTCAAGGGGTCTCCTGCATGATACTTCTCAATCATAGTAGATACTTAATTTCGGGTGCAAAGGTACGAAAATTAGTTGAGAGTTGAGGGTTTAGAGTTTAGAGAATGCGCAGGGAGGGGCTGTAAATACCCAAAAGTAGGTATCGGGAAGTGTGAAAAAATCACAAATTTTGCGTATTGCAGAACAGCGGAAATCGCCGTACCTTTGCAGCCGGAAAACAAACACAACGCAAATGAGTGAAATGAAACATATGGTTATGGCTGCTGTCGCGGGTCTCATGATGGCTCAGACAGCAGCCGCACAGTGGAATGCGGACAGCACGGAATGGGACAGCTACGAGAGATGGCGCCTGGGCGGATACGGTGAGGCTGTAGCTGCATTCAAGGACTACAAGACGGATCGCATGCGCAACGCTTCCATGGGAGCGACGCACGAAAGGCGCAACACGATAGCCATACCGCGCTTCGTGATTGCCGGTGACTATAAGTTCAACAGGCATTGGAACCTCGGTGTGGAGATAGAATTCGAGGCTGGCGGCACGGGTACGGCAATAGAAATCGAGGAGGGTGAGAATCAGTTCGAATATGAGACAGAGGTGGAAAAAGGCGGTGAGGTGGCTCTGGAACAATTCCACATCACATACCATCTGAACCAGTATTTCAACGCACGTGTGGGTCACATGATAGTGCCTGTGGGACTGACGAACGCCCACCACGAACCAATCAGTTTCTTCGGCACGGTGCGTCCGGAAGGCGAAACTACCATCATTCCCAGCACGTGGCACGAGACGGGTATCGGTTTCTTCGGCCAATTCGGAAAGCGATGGGCATCGTTCGACTGGGAGGCTCAGATTGTGGCCGGTCTCAATGTCAACGGCTTCCAGCGCAAGACATGGGTGGCAGGCGGTAAGCAAGGTCTCTTCGAAGTGGACAACTTCACATCTCCTGCATACGTGTTCCGCCTGAACTACAGGGGAATCCCCGGTCTGCGTCTCGGAGCAAGCGTGTACTACTGCAACGACTGCACGAGCAATGCCGATCCCAGCAAGGTGTCAGGCTATAACTTCAGCGCACCGCTGGTGATATGGAGCGTGGATGCACAGTATGTGAACCGTTGGGTCATTGCGCGTGCGAACGTGTTGCGCGGACATCTTAGTAACAGTTATAAGGTGGGAGTGGCCAACAACCTCTCGCTGGGCAAGAACACGCCCTACAGCCGCATGACACCCGTAGGCGAGGTGGCTGTGAGCTACGGAGGTGAGGCGGGTCTGCGTCTGAAAGGTTTTGTGCGCAGCGCCAAGATGCCGGACATCATTCCCTTCGTGCGCTACGAATACTATAATCCGCAGGAGAAGGTGGAGGCTCCCGAACTGTCCGACCCGCGTTTCAGGGTGAGCATGTGGACAGCAGGTGTCAACTACCGTCCATTGCCCTATCTCGTGGTGAAGGCCGACTACACCACACGTCGCATCGGAGGTGGTGCCTACAACAGTGAGAACGAGTTCGCTCTGGGTATCGCATTCACGGGATGGTTCTTCGGAGACAAGGCATCGCAGGCCCGCGCCGCAGCACGCAAAGCACGTAAGAAAAACAACAACTAAATCGAAATAAAACTATGAAAATGAACTTCAAGTATGCCTTTGTGGCATTGATGATGGCCTGTGCGGGTTTCACTTCGTGCAGCGAGGATGACGACCCCAACAACCAGCCGGACCAGCAGGTTGCGGCAGCAGACATCGAGTATTGGCAGGCCAACAGCACCAACTGGAACAACTACATGATTAATGTGGCAACGTTGCTGACAAAAGATGCCAGCCGTCTTTACAAAGAGTGGAATGATGAGCCCGATGCCTACAAGACAACGTTCACTACAAAGAGTGATGCATTCCCCACATACAAGGACATTATCATACAGATAATCGACGGTTGCGTGGATATTGCCAACGAGGTGGGTGTGGCAAAAATCGGTGACCCCTATAATCTCTACAAGGAAGGCAAGACCGTTCAGGCACTCTATGCAGTGGAGTCGTGGTACAGCTACCACAGCCGTCAGGACTACAAGAACAACATCTATTCCATACAGAACGCCTTCTTCGGCAACCTGTCGGATGAAAACGGCAATGTGACGGCAGCAAACAAGTCTATTGCCAAATATGTGGAGAATCGCAATGCCGAGCTTTACCAGAAGGTGAAGAACGCTATCACGGATGCGGCAGATGCCATCTGGGCCATTCCCGACCCGTTCCGCAATCATATCGGTGATCCCAAGGTGCTCGTAGCAATGGAGAAGTGCGCAGAACTGACAGCGGTGCTTGACGAGGATCTCAGGACATTTATCAGCGCAAATATCGACGAGGCGGAGTTTCAGCAGATAGCCGCTCAGTATGTCAGCGCCGTGGTGCTTCCCACATATCAGAGCCTGAAGGAGAAGACTGTCAC
The DNA here is from genome assembly GCA_016292045.1 of Bacteroidaceae bacterium. Taxonomy (GTDB): domain Bacteria; phylum Bacteroidota; class Bacteroidia; order Bacteroidales; family Bacteroidaceae; genus Physcousia. The sequence continues at coordinate 7,108 of JAEEZX010000072.1, forward strand.
CCTGAACAACGCCATCCGCGCATTTGCCGCCAACCCGAGCAATGCCGGTTTTGAGAAGGCATGTGAGGCTTGGCTTGATGCTCGTGCTCCCTGGGAGACGAGTGAGGCATTCCTCTTCGGTCCCGTTGCCGATCTGGGTCTCGACCCCAATATGGACTCATGGCCTCTGGATCAGGACGCTATCGTGAATATTCTGAAAAACGGCAACTTCTCTGCCCTCAACTGGGACGGTGAATACGACGAGGACGACAAGGCGATAGAGACAGCGCAGAGCGTGCGCGGTTTCCACACGCTGGAGTTCCTGCTCTTCAAGAACGGCTCACCCAGAAAAGTGGCTGCCGAGTAAATGAAAAAGAATGAGAATAGAAAGGTATAAAGCCTCCTTGTTTGCGGTGTTGATGACCGTCGTCGTTGCGTGTGAGAACGACGACGGCATCACCGTTTTATCCATTGAGGTGCCGGAAGACCGTGCTCTCTCCGCAGGAACGTCAACGACATTCTACAGCGGAAGCGGTGCCTACGACAATGAGGCTCCGTGGGTGACAGATATATCGTCCAATCTCGTGCGCTTCACACGCGGCGACCGTCTCTACAAGAACGAGAGTACGCAGTCGACAGGTCTGGGACCCGTCTATGCCGGATATTCCTGCGAGAGTTGTCATCGCGGAGCGGGTCGTACGAAACCGGGTGTGTGGACACAGAACGGGGAGACAGGAGAATACGGTTCCGGAGAGTACGGTTTCAGCAGTATGTTAGTGTATGTCACACGAAAAAACGGAGTGTTCTTCCAGAACTACGGACGTGTGCTGCACGACCAGTCGATATACGGAGTGACAGCAGAGGGAAAACTCAAATGCACCTGGCATGAGCAGAATTTCAATATGCCCGACGGAGAACCGTATTCGCTGGTGTATCCGGAATACACCATCACCGAATGGTATGCCAACTACGGCAACACCTCCGACCCGATAGATCCCGATGAACTCTTCTGCAGCGTGCGTGTCCCTCTTCGTCATGTGGGTATGGGACAGATGATGGCCCTTGACAGGGAAGAAATCAAAAAGCTGGCAGAGCGCAGCAATTACCCGGAATACGGTATCAGCGGAAGGTGCAACTATGTCACGGAGAAAGGTGTCTATGACATCGGCCTCTCCGGCAACAAGGCGCAGCACCAGGATCTCACCGTTGAGCTCGGGTTCTCCTCGGATATGGGTGTCACCAACAGCCGCTATCCGGAAGAGATATGCGAGGGACAGATGCAGATGCAGGAAGGCAGTATGATGGGATTGCTCTACGACAAACTGGAAGTGTCGGCTGAGGATATGGAGGATGTGGATTACTACCTGCACGGCCTTGGTGTGCCTGCCCGTCGTCTGGGCAGCACCACAGCGAAGGTGACTTACAGCAAGTGGGACAGGTCGGAGTCGCAGACACTGACGCAGCGCGAATGGATAAGCATGGGACAGGCTGCTTTTTACGAGGCAAAGTGTCATCTCTGTCATGTGACCACATTGCACACGCGTCCCCGTGGAGCCACACTGCTGAAGGGCACGACGCTCCCGTGGCTCGGAGGTCAGGAGATACATCCCTACAGCGATTACCTGCTTCACGATATGGGTAGCGAGATAATGGGCGTGGGACTCAACGACAACTACGTTTCGGGTCTTGCCCGGGGTAACGAGTGGCGCACGACACCCTTGTGGGGAGCAGGACTGCAGCAGGTGGTCAACGGCCACACGTATTTCCTGCATGACGGACGTGCCCGTAATTTTAACGAGGCAATCATGTGGCACGGCGGAGAAGGAGAGGCATCCAAAATGCTCTACGCAAAGATGGATTGGAAGAAACGACGTGCCTTGTTGGCATTCTTAGGTTCACTGTAAACATAATAGATAATGAAAAAGAAACTATTCATAGCCGCACTTCTGGCTTTTTCAACACAGATGCATGCAGAAGGAGGCATCCAGTACGACAAGCTTAATACTGACGTATGGAAACTGGAGCATCAGTCCGCAGATATTGATATGGAGAACGGTGTGACCGGTATTGCCGATGACCGAGGTTTCACACTGCAGTCGAAGGACGGGAAGTTTATCTTCAAACCCTATCTCTTCCTGCAGACACGCGGCATGTTCAACTACTATGATGACGAGGGACTGGACAAGGCCTATAATCAGGACAATGTCGCCAATTCTGGTTTCGCGATTCCCTACGCTATTATCGGATTCACGGGTACCACTTTCGGGAGGCTCGATTATAATATCTGCGTGAATGCAGCAGGAAGCGGAGGCAATGTGCTGCAGCAGGCCTGGGTGGACTATAAAATCAGTGATGCAGCACGCTTCCGTGCGGGTAAATTCAAGACACCGTTCACTCACGCCTATCTGACGACTCTGGGCGAGACACTGTTCCCGATACTTCCCACATCACTGATATCCAGCGTCATCATGCCTTATTCACTCAATGCCGTCAATCCGTCTGTGGGTACGGGTTTTGACCTCGGTGTGTCGTTTCACGGTATTGCGAGACTGAGCAAGAAATCGAATGTCAAGGAAACGGCTCCCGGATTCCGCAAAGAGTGGCTGATGAGCTATGAGGCGGGCCTGTGGAACGGTACGGGCAGCGGTGTTAACACAGCGACCAAAACGCTCTCTGACGACTGGCACATTCCGGCCCTTCTCTATGCAGGCCGTATCACTTTCATGCCCTGGGGCAAGATGCCCAAGACGCAGGGTAACACCCACATGCTGAACGGACGTCATATGGAGTTTGGTATCAGCGGCAGTTTGAATGTGGAGAGCGAAAGCGAAAGCACCAACGACTCACGTCTGGGTGTGGAATTCTCAATGCTCTACCGCCGCTGGTATGTGGCTTTTGAGGGCTATTGGATGCATGTAGGTTTCACGGAGCGCCAGAAGATAGCGGAGAAGTATAATTTCTTCGGTGGATATGCACAGCTGGGTTATTTCTTCATGCCTTGCCTGCAGGCCGGTGTGCGTTGGGACATCTTCGACCGTAACGGCACAGACAAGGACGGTTTTCTCAACTCTCCGGCTGTGGTGCTCAACTATTATATCAATCGCTGCAATCTCAAACTCTCCGGTATGTATCAGTACACGGGGCGCTGGGGACATGCCACGCAGCTCGACCGTGACAACGACGACTTGGGCGTAGCAACTCATATGGCAACCGTGCAGCTGCAATACTCTTTCTGAAGGTATGAGGCATCTGTTGTATATTATAAGTCTGCTTGCCCTGGTCTGCTCCTGTGACAGCGGTGACGTGGAGGAGGTATACCAGATACAGACTTCCGGACGCACTGCGAGTCTCACAGCATCCGTATCACAATGGGAACCGTTGCCCGCAGGCTACAACCTTTCGCTGGCAGCCTATCCCGTTTCGGGTCAGTATGCATCTAGTCAGAGGGTGCTGTCAGCAAGCGATGTGAAGGACGGCAGGCTCCGTGTGGTACTGTCAGGCATAGCAGACACAACCAACACGGTGGAACTGTCCGTTACGAACGTTCTGCGTAAGCGCGTCCTGACGCTTCTTTCCGTCGATGTGTCGGCCTATGAGCCAAAGGACACAATACGCATAGAATGTCCTCTCACCCGTTTCTCTCATTACGCCAGTATTCAGAAAGGAGTATTCGATGCAGCCTGCATTCGCTGTCATGGTGAAGGCGCTCAGGCGGCTCGTGACCTCTATCTTACGGAAAATCAAAGTGAGGCGATGCTGGTGGATGTTATTTCCAAGTCGCATCCCGATATAAAGCGTGTGGCATCCGGTAATCCCGAAGAGAGCCTTCTTCATCAGATTCTTGCCGAGGGCGGGGAGAATATTTTACACGTGAATCACGTGGAAATACTGCACAGACTTGGCGTTGACACGGACCTTTTGCGAACATTTATTGACCATTGGATAAAATCACTCGCGCCTTAGGGCGTTAATAATCAAAAAAAATCGTATCTTTGCACCCATGAATTATGAACAGATAGAATTCGAACAGCTGGATGTGACGGCTCAGATTGCCTCCTTCACTCCCGATGGTGGAGTGGGCGAATGGCATGTAATGCTGCACGTTACATCCAGAGGTGATGTCTTCGAACAACAGTATGCCCGTATAAGACAGGCGGAGGAGCAGCTTATGGCGCTTCCCGGTATGCAGGGGGCGCAGATGGTGTTCAAGCGCTATTTCCTCTCCGATGCCACCAATCAGCAGCCGATAATGATGAAGGATGCCCAATCTTGCACCACATCATACATACAGCAGCCGCCCCTCAACGGCAGCAAGGTGGCTGTATGGATTTATCTCGCAAGCGGTATGGAGGTGACGGGCAAGGCAGACGAACTCGGTTCGACGGTCGTGTCGCACAACGGCTACAAGCACTTGTGGACGATGGGTATGACGGTGCCCGAAGGCAGTAGTTACGCTCAGACACGCACACTCCTGGAAGACTACGAACAGATGCTTGCCGGGCGCGATGCCACAATGGAGGCCAACTGCATCCGCACTTGGTTCTTCGTGCGTGATGTGGATACTTCTTACAAGGGACTTGTGGTGGCCCGTCGCGAGAATTTCGAGCGTGAGGGTTTGGCCCGAGGCACTCACTATATTGCATCTACAGGTATCGGGGGCAATCCGGCAAATCCCAAGGCCATCATACAGTTCGGATGCTATGCGGCCAAAGGTTTTGAGCGTGAGCAGCAGACCTATCTGCGTGCCCAGACTCACTTGAACCGTACGGACGAATATGGTGTCACGTTCGAGCGCGGTACGAAAATGCAGTACGGCGACCGCAGTCACATTTATATCTCGGGCACAGCCAGCATCAACAACAAAGGCGAGGTGGTGTACGAGGGCGATGTGAAGAAACAGACGGAGCGCATGTGGGAGAATGTGGAGAAACTGCTCGAAGAGGGCGGTGCCACATACGACGACGTGATGCAGATCATCGTCTATTTGCGTGATATCTCTGACTATGAACTGGTGAGCCGCCTCTTCCGCGAACGCATGCCGGACATTCCCACCGTGTTTACTCTGGCTCCCGTGTGCCGTCCCACATGGCTTGTGGAGATGGAGTGCATAGCGGTGACAAAAGACGGCAACACATCATTCCGCAACTTCTAAACACAGAAAGATTATAAAAAGCAATAAGACAAAAAAACGGAGACGTTTGAAGAAGAGTGTGCGACGTGCCTTATGGTGCGTCGTGCTCTTGTTATTATTACGTCTGGGATGGAGCGTCTGGGGCTGGTGTAAGGAGTTTTTCAAAGAGGAAGCAGAACCGGAAAAGAAGGCTTTCGTGATGCCGAAAGACAGCCCTTTGCGCGGAAGCCTTCCCTTTTGGCAGGTGGATTCCTCCAAGGTGGCTATTGCACTCTATGACATCACTGCCGACGAGATGGTGTACGAACTGCATGCCGACCGTCTTATGGCTCCGGCCTCATGTATGAAACTGCTCACTGCCATCACGGCTCTCAAACGTCTGGGTACGGATGCCCACTATGTAAGCCGTCTGCTGTGTCACGGCACGATACATCGCGGAACGCTCTACGGCAGTCTTATCTTTGAGGGTGACGACGATCCTCTTTTTGAGTCGTTCGAACCGATGGTGAATGCTCTCAAGCAGCGGGGTATTCAACGTATCGTGGGCGATGTGGTGCTTGACTTGGCCCGTAACGATACATTGCGTCCTCACTCCACAGCCTCTGCCTGGGACATTCTCTACGGAAAGCTTCCTCTGTTGCTCAAGGGCGAGAACTTTGTGCGTCGCCAACTGCTTTATACGCTCTCTTTGGCCGGTATCAAAATGGAGCGTTCGGGAGTCGTAAGAAAAGGGGATTTCTCTTCGCCGTTTATGCGACGTGCCTGGCTCAACGCTATTGAGAGCGGGGCCACTCTTATCGCAGCAGAGCGTCATAGCTTGCGGGAGGTGATAGCTCCGATGCTCATTCACAGCAGTAATATCAAGGCAGAGTCGGTGCTATGGCACACGGATAATATGTTCTACAGGTGGGGTGCCGCACATGTCAGCAGTGCGCAGCTCCCAGCCTCTTCGCTCAAAACGTTCATACGCGAGGAGATGCCCGAGGAAGACACTGCGGGTTTTGTAATCAACGACGGTAGCGGCCTGTCTCCGGCAAATCGTCTCACAGCGCGTTTCCTGGCGCATCTCATGGTGTATGCGTGGCACGATGACGAAATACGCCATGTGCTCATTGATGAGGCTCTTGCGACACCGCAGGGCGGTGTGCGTCGCGGTTCGCTGATAAACAGAATGAGTGCCCCGAAATTCAAGAATCGTGTGTTCTGCAAGACGGGCACGCTGACGACGATAGGTTCGTCATCGCTTTCTGGATATATTCATTCGGAAAACGGTCACTGGTATGCCTTCAGCATCATCAACGAAGACACACCGGTGTACGACGGTCGCCAGTTTCAGGACAGGATTTGCCGTATAGTTATCGAAGCACGCTAATCGAAGAGGTCGCCTTGCAGGGGATTGCCGTTTTTGCTTCCCATTGTGCGTCCGAGATGGCTGTAGGCCTGTTCGGTGGCTTCGCGTCCTCTTGGTGTGCGCTTGATGAATCCCTCTTTGATCAGGAAGGGTTCATACACTTCCTCAACCGTTCCCGGATCCTCACCTACAGCTGTGGCGATAGTGGTGATACCGACCGGACCGCCCTTGAACTTGTCGATGATGGCCGTCAGTATCTTGTTGTCTATTTCGTCCAATCCGTAGCGGTCTACACCGAGTGCCTCAAGTGCCATGCGGGCGATAGTGATATCGATATTGCCGTCGCCCTTCACCTGTGCGAAATCGCGCACGCGGCGCAGGAGTGCGTTGGCGATACGTGGCGTGCCTCTGCTGCGTCCGGCAATCTCACGGGCAGCCTCGTTGCTGATGGAGAGACCGAGCAGTTTGGCAGAGCGAACAATGATGCGCTGCAGCGTCATGCTGTCGTAATACTCCAGATGCAGGTTGATACCGAAGCGTGCACGCAACGGTGCCGTAAGCAGGCCGCTACGTGTGGTAGCGCCAACCAGGGTGAACGGGGCGAGGTCCAACTGTATGCTGCGGGCAGACGGCCCCTTGTCCAGCATTATGTCAATGCGATAGTCCTCCATTGCGGAGTAGAGGTATTCCTCAACGACAGGGGAGAGACGGTGTATCTCGTCGATGAAAAGCACATCGTTTGGTTCAAGCGATGTCAGTATGCCTGCAAGGTCACCCGGTTTGTCAAGCACAGGTCCGGATGTCAGTTTGATGCCCACTCCCAACTCGTTGGCAATGATGCCAGAAAGCGTCGTCTTGCCGAGTCCCGGAGGGCCGTGCAGCAACGTATGGTCAAGGGGTTCGCCACGATATCGGGCGGCTTCCACGAAGATACGCAGGTTGTCCACCACCTTCTGCTGACCGCTGAAGTCCTCAAATGAGAGCGGTCGCAGGGCGTTTTCGAAGTCTTTCTCCTTCTGCTGCGTCTGACGGTGAATATCAAAATCCATACGTTGTCTTCCTTTGTGTCGTTATGTGCGGGTGCTACTCATCTTCTGTGATGGCATCCATAAGTTGGCTGAATTTCTCAGACAGGTTGTATTTGTAGTATGCGTAGTCAACGTATGCACAGATGTACACCAAAACACAGAATGCTGCCCAGGCAATCAATATAATACTCCAAAGACTCATCACTTCAAATCAATTTTGCTGCAAAGATACGAAATTTAGTTTAAAGTTTAAAGTTTAAGGTTTAAAGTTTTTCCGATATGGCACGTTAATTACTGTCTCTCTGTCCAGAAAGAGGGAAGGAAGAGGAAGAGCACAGTGTATATTTCCAGACGGCCGATAAGCATGAAGAGCGACAGAATCCACTTGCCGAGAGCCGGAATTGTGGCAAAAGTGTCTGCGGGGCCGCAAATTCCCGTGCCGGGACCGACATTTGACAAAGAAGAGATGCAGGCTCCGATGGCCGTATCGACATCAATACCCATGCAGGTGAGGAGAAATATGCCGAGCGCCACGAGGGCAAAGTAGATGACGATGAACACAAGGGTGCGGCGTACACGTTCCACGGGGACCACTCCTCCCGACATGCGTACGGCAAGAACCGCACGGGGATGCAGCTGGAGCAGGAATTCGTTGAACATGCTCTTGATGCAAACCAGAAAGCGTATCACTTTGATGCCTCCGGCTGTACTTCCTGCACAGGCACCCAGGCACATAATAAATATGGTGGGCAGCCAGAACGGAGCCCCCCAGGCGACATAGTCGAACTTCTGCGCTGCGTATCCTGTGGTGGTGATAACAGTGGTGACATGGAAAAGCGCGGTGCGGAAGGTTTCTTCAAATCCGTCCGGAAGAAGCGAATCGGTGACAAGACCATGTTGTGGAGCCCAGCGGAAGAGCAGCATAAACAGACATGTCATGAAGAAGACAATCCAAAGGAAGGCATGCAACTCCTCATTCCTCAGAAGCACATGCGTGCGACGTATGGTGACATAATAGTACAGGGAGAAGTTGATGGAGGATATTATCATGAAGAAGATTGCCACATATTCCACGTAAGTGCTGTGGAAATAGCCGATACTCTCGGAATGTGTGGAGAAACCGCCGGTTGCAACGGTGGTCATGGAGTGACATATCGCATCGTAGAGATTCATAGGTCCCGCCCAATAGCAGAGGGCGCAAAGACCCGTGAGAAGCAGATAGATGAGCAGGAGGCGGCGTGCTGTGGAACCGATTTTCGGGCGCAGACGGTCAAGTCCGATGCCTGTTGCCTCTGCGGAGAATACATTGCTGTTTTTCATCTCATAGAGAGGTATGAGGGCGATGGAAAAGACGACGATACCCAGACCTCCTGTCCATTGTGTGATGGAGCGCCAGAATCGTGTGGCATGCGTCATTCCGTCAATGTCGGAAATGACGGTGGCTCCCATCGTGGTGAATCCGCTCATGGTTTCGAAGAATGCGGAGGCAAGGTCCATCTTCATATAAATAATGAAGGGTATCATGCCAATCAGTGAGAACACCACCCATGAGAGTGCCACTACGAGGAATGAGTCGGCACGCGTGAAATGTTCCTCGCGCTGACGGCGTCCGAGCAAAAGGCATGTGCCTCCGAGCAGCATACTGAGAAGAGCAGCAGCAAGAAATGCCCACCAGTCACCTTCTCTGTAGAAGAGACTCACAGCCATGGTGAGAAGCAGGGAGAGCCCCTCCATGAGCATGAGATTGCCAAAGATACTTTTCTTCAAGAGCTGCTGTTTAATCCAAGGCGTGCTTGGGATAGTCGATAGTATAGTGAAGCCCGCGGCTTTCCTTGCGCTCCAATGCCTGTCGCGTGATGAGGTATGCCACGTTAATCATATTGCGCAGTTCGCAGATATCCCTTGTGGGTTTGACGCGACGGAACAGTTCCTCGGTCTCTTCGTAGATGATATCAAGGCGTGTCCAGGCGCGATGCAGACGCAGGTCGGAACGCACGATGCCCACGTAATTGGACATAATCTGTCCGACCTCCTGCATATCCTGTGCGATGAGCACCTTCTCCTCGTTGGACATCGTACCCTCGTCGTTCCATTCCGGCACGGAGGTGTTGAATGTGTAGTTGTCGATGACCGACAGCGAGTGACGTGCAGCAGCATCGGCATATACGACAGCTTCGATAAGGGAATTGGATGCGAGGCGGTTGCCGCCATGCAATCCTGTGCAGGAACATTCGCCCACAGCATAGAGGCGGTGTATGGTGCTCTCACCGTCGAGATTCACCTTGATGCCTCCGCACATATAATGGGCAGAGGGACAGACGGGTATCATCTGCTTTGTGATGTCGATACCGATGGAAAGACACTTCGCATAGATGTTCGGGAAATGATGGCGTGTCTCCTCCGGGTCTTTGTGGGTCACATCCAGGCAGACGTGCTTGAGTCCGTGTATCTTCATCTCGCGGTCGATGGCGCGCGCCACAATGTCGCGCGGTGCCAGGGAGAGACGCTTGTCATACTTCTGCATGAACTCCTCGCCGTTGGGCAGTTTGAGTATGCCTCCGTATCCTCGCATGGCTTCTGTGATGAGATAGGCCGGATGTGTCTCTGCGGGATTGTAGAGCACAGTGGGGTGGAACTGCACGAATTCCATATCCTTCACAACACCTTTCGCACGATACACCATTGCTATGCCGTCGCCTGTGGCGATATTCGGATTGGAGGTGGTGGCATAGACGGCTCCCGTACCTCCTGTGGCCATCAGCGTGACGCGTGAGAGGTATGTATCCACCTTGCCCGTATCGGGGTCGAGCACGTATGCTCCGTAGCATTCGATGTCCGTCATGTGGCGGTTCACCTCGCGGCCCAGATGGTGTTGCGTGATGATTTCCACGGCATAGTGATTCTCAAGCACTGTGATGTTGGGATGGCGGTTCACAGCTGCCATCAGCCCGCGCTGTATCTCGAATCCCGTGTCGTCGGCATGATGGAGGATACGGAATTCCGAATGGCCGCCCTCACGGTGCAGGTCGAAGTTTCCGTCTTCCTTCTTGTCGAAATTCACGCCCCATTTCAGCAGGTCGCGTATACCGGCAGGACCTCCCTTCACCACCTGTTCCACAGCAGCGGGGTCGCTGATGTAGTCTCCGGCAATCATGGTGTCCTTGATGTGCTTCTCGAAGTTGTCCACTTCAAGGTTTGTCACTGAGGCGATACCGCCCTGTGCTTTTGCCGTGTTGGCTTCATCGAGTGTCGTCTTGCAGATGAGTGCAACGCGCCCTTTTCCAGCGTCTGCAACTTTGAGAGCGTAGCTCATACCGGCCACACCACCGCCAATGATGAGAAAATCGAACTTGCGTATCATGATTTTATACGTTTTCTGATGCAAATTTACAACTTTTTTGGTATCTTTGTCGCCGATATGACGAAAAAAACACTTATTACGGTCTTTTTTACGGCCCTCACCCTCTCCATTTGCGGACAGAGCGACTGGAAGAGTCAAACAATCGGGATTCTGGACAGTCTTTGTGCCGACCCTCTTTTCGAAACGTCCCAACTGGGTCTTGCCGTGTGGGATCTCACGGATGATTCGCTCATCTATGCGGTGGGCTACCGACAGCGCTTGCGCCCTGCTTCGTGCCAGAAAGTCATCACGGCCGTCACGGCTCTCAAGAGTCTCGGGGCGGAGCATCGCTACTCACCCTACGTCCGGGAGGCCGGTTGGGGATGGTGCTGGGACGACAAAATCACCAATCCGGATGTGGACGGCGAACCGTTGTTGAATGACACTGCCGTGTGGACGCTCAATGATGTTTTGCAGCCGATGCTGAAGGAGAGCGACAACCTGATGGCAGAGAGCGTCTTTCTGCAGTTGGCAGGTAAGAGCGGGCGCTCTGGTGCCGGTCGCAAGGAGGCCGTAGCAGAAGTGGAGCGTCTGATGGCAGATCTCGCGCTCAATCCCAAGGACTATCTCATTGCTGACGGCAGCGGTCTTTCGCTCTACGACTATGTCACGGTGGAACTCCTTGTCCGTGTTCTGCGTTATGCCTGGCAGTGGGATAACATCAGAATACCTTTCATTGAGGCTTTGCCCATAGCCGGTATCGATGGAACCTTGGAAAAACGTATGATTCGCACTTCTGCCCACGGAAACGTGAGAGCCAAGACGGGCACAGTTGAAGGTGTTTCCTCGCTTGCCGGTTATTGCCGCACGTCAGAGGGTCATTTCCTCTGCTATGCCATCATCAATCAGGGCATTGTGCGGGCTCGCACCGGTCGTGACTTTCAGGACAGCATTTGTGTGGCATTGACACGCAAGTAAATCAGGCAAGAATAAATAAAAAAAGTACGTTTGGTAGAAAAAAAATCCCTGCGACAGCGTTTTTTTTATAAAAAATCGTATCTTTGCGCAGAAAAACGGATAAAAACACAGATATGACACAGCATAAAGGGTATGTGTCGCAGGTGATAGGACCTGTGGTGGATGTGGCCTTCAAAAGTGAAGGCGAGGGGGGGGTGGAGTTGCCAGCCATCAACGAAGCGTTGAACGTGACGCGTCCTGACGGCCGTTTGCTCATTGTGGAAGTGCAGCAGCATATAGGCGAAAACACAGTGCGTTGCGTGGCAATGGATTCAACCGACGGCTTGAGTCGCGGTGTGGAGGCAGTATGCACAGGACAGCCGATCACAATGCCTGTTGGCGACCAGGTGAAGGGACGCCTCTTCAATGTAGTGGGCGACACGGTAGATGGTATGAAAGAGCTCTCCAAAGAAGGTGCTCTGCCGATTCACAGAGAGCCGCCCAAGTTCGAGGAACTGACCACTTCGCAGGAGGTGCTCTATACGGGTATCAAGGTGATAGACCTTCTGGAGCCGTATCTGAAGGGCGGTAAGATAGGTCTTTTCGGCGGTGCCGGTGTGGGTAAGACCGTGCTTATCATGGAGCTCATCAACAATATCGCCAAGAAACATAACGGTTTCTCCGTATTCTCTGGTGTGGGAGAGCGTACCCGTGAGGGTAACGACCTGCTGCGCGAGATGATAGAGAGCGGTGTGATACGCTACGGCGAAGAGTTCAAGAAGGGGCTGGAAGAGGGGAAATGGGACCTCTCGAAGGTTGACTACGACGAGGTGGCGAAGAGTCAGGCAACGCTGGTGTACGGCCAGATGTCGGAGCCTCCCGGGGCGCGTGCATCTGTGGCGCTGAGCGGACTGACGATAGCAGAGAGTTTCAGAGATTCCAAGGCTGTCGGCACATCGAAGGATATCCTGCTGTTTATTGACAATATCTTCCGTTTCACACAGGCCGGCAGTGAGGTGAGTGCCCTGATGGGCCGTATGTCCTCCGCTGTGGGTTATCAGCCCACTTTGGCCACCGATATGGGTAAGATGCAGGAGCGCATCACATCAACGAAGAACGGTTCAATCACTTCCGTGCAGGCTGTTTATGTACCTGCGGATGACTTGACCGACCCGGCTCCCGCAACGACGTTCAGCCATCTGGATGCCACTACGGTGCTTTCGCGTAAGATTACCGAACTGGGTATCTATCCTGCGGTGGATCCGCTCGATTCCACCAGCCGTATTCTCGACCCGAACATCGTGGGTGAGGGGCACTACAACTGTGCGCAGCGTGTGAAACAGATACTGCAGCGCAACAAGGAACTGCAGGATATAATTTCCATCCTCGGTATGGACGAACTCTCTGATGAGGACAAGCAGACGGTGAACAGAGCACGTCGTGTGCAGCGTTTCCTCTCGCAGCCGTTCACAGTGGCAGAGCAGTTCACCGGCCTGAAGGGTGTGATGGTGAACATCGAAGACACCATCAAGGGTTTCAATATGATTCTCGACGGTGAAGTGGATGATCTCCCCGAGCAGGCATTCCTCAATGTGGGTACAATAGAGGAGGCTATAGAGAAGGCTCGCGTGCTGAAGGAAGCAGCGTCGAGAGTTGAGAGTTGAGAGTTTAGAGAAAATAGTGAAACTGACCATTTATAGTCCGGCTAAGACGCTCTACAGCGGCGACGTGACACTTTGCGAAGTGCCGGGCGGTCGCGGGCGCTTCACCGTTCTGCCGGGGCACGACAGCATAGTGTCGACGCTGACGGAGGGTATGGTGCGCTACGCAACAGCCACCGGTGAGGAGCATCTGAAGATAACGGGCGGCTATGTGGAAGTGGACAACGACGAGATAAAAATCTGCGCGAAGGAATGAAAGAGGCAGGACAATTGGATGTGACGGCGATGATTTTCGATCATGTCGGTGACAGTTACTACTGGCACCTGACGGACATCGGAGAGACATCTGTGTCTGCGCCGCTGCCGGTGCTGGTCTACAGCGAGCACACGGGGTGGCATGCGTTCTCCTCATCCCATTTCCATCACGGCCACGAGGCCTACGAAGGTTTGGCCATTGCTCCCGAGGGAAGCGCGTACGCGGGTAAGATAATAGAGGTGGCAACGGGTGAGAGGCCTCTTTTCGATGCCTCCATCACAAAGAATGTGGCCGGCCTGCTCATCGCCAGCGTATTGCTCTGTCTGATGGTGATAGGGGCAGCGCGGTGGTATAGGAAGAAAGATGTCACGGCTCCGGTTCCCAAGGGCTTTATCGGCACGATGGAGATGATGGTAAGCTACATATACAACGATGTCATCAAGGCCAATGTGCCGGAACATACGGCACGCTACACCCCGTATCTGCTCACCGTGTTCTTCTTCATCTTCCTTACGAACCTGCTGGGACTCATTCCCGGTTCGGCAAATATCACGGGCAACATCGCGGTGACGGTTACGCTGGCGCTGTTCACCTTTGTCATCACAAACATCTTCGGCACGAAGGCGTATTGGCAGGAAGTGTTCTGGAACAAGGAACTGCCCGCATGGCTCCGTCCTCTCATGGCGGTAATAGAGTTTATAAGTCTGTTCACGAAGCCGTTCTCCCTCACCATCCGTCTCTTTGCCAATATCCTTGCGGGACATTGCGCATTGCTCGGTGTGATAAGCGTGGTGTTTCTCACGGCGGTGAGTATGCCGGGAGGCGGCAACTACGGTATGAGCGTGGTGAGCGTGCTGCTGGCCATCTTCCTCGACATGCTGGAGGTGCTGGTGGCATTCATTCAGGCATTCGTCTTCACAATGCTGTCGAGTATCTATATCGGTTTGTCGCAAGCACATCATCATGAATAGTTGACGAGTTGACAAGTTGTTAGAAAAAAAAAGTGTAACACAATAAAAAACGAACAATTATGTTAGGAATGATTCTTCTGGAGATTCTCTCCACAAAGGGTGCAGCAGCTTTGGGTGCTGGTTTGGTAGCAGTCGGTGCCGGTATGGGCCTGGGCAAGATCGGCAGTGCCGCAATGGACAGCATGGCACGTCAGCCTGAGAGCATCGGCAAGGTGCAGACAGCGATGATTATCATCGGTGCCCTCGTCGAGGGTGTGAGCCTGTTTGCTGTGGTAGTGTGCCTTCTGGCAGGCTAAAGAAAACAAACTAACGGGAATCGTAAGATGTCTCTATTAGTTCCTGAAAGCGGGCTGTTCATCTGGATGCTGTTGGCCTTCGGTGCGGTGCTCTTTGTGCTCACCAAGTTCGGCTGGCCTGTCATCACGGGTATGGTGGACGAGCGTGCGCGCTACATCGACGAAGGTGTCTCCAAAGCCAAGGAGGCCGGCGAGAAACTGGAAAAAGTGCAGCAGGAGACAACGCGTATGCTGCAGGAGGCCCAGAGTCGCCAGTCGGAGATACTGGAGGAGGCTGCACGCATGAAACAGGACATCATCGCCAAGGCGCGTGAGGAGGCTACGGTGGCTGCGCAGAAAGTGATGGAGGATGCCCGTCAGCAGATACAGGCGGAGAAGGAGAATGCTGTGAGAGATATCCGCCGTCAGGTGGGAGGGCTCAGTGTGGAGATAGCGGAGAAGGTGCTGCGCCACAGTCTCAGTACGGATGAGGCGCAGATGGAGTACGTGAACCGTCTCCTGGACGAAGTAGAGAACCGGGCACAGTAGCGCGATGTACATCGGAGTCATAGCCAAAAGATACGCAAAGGCGTTGCTCGACTACGCCCTCGAGGAGGGTGTGGAGCAGCAGGTGTACGACGAGGTGCTGCGACTCATCGCATCGTATCGTGCCACGGCCGAGCTGCGTGAGGTGCTTTCCGACCCGCTGCTTCCCAAGGAGCGGAAGCTCGTCGTGCTGCTCGAGGCCGTAAAGCAAGGTGAGCAGGAGGTGAGCACGGTGTGGCGGAAATTTGCCGCTCTGGTGCTCTACCACAAGAGGGAGGCTTTCATGCTCTTCATCGCACATTCCTTTGTGCTGCTGTATCGTCAGCACAAACACATCGCCATAGTGCGGCTGACCACAGCTACTACGCTCTCGAAGGCCACCGGCGACAGGCTTAAGAGGATGGTGGAGGAGCACAGCAAGGACTTTTCCGAAGTGATACTCGAGGAGCACGTGAATCCCGACATCATCGGCGGTTTCATATTCCAGTTGGACGACCATATGCTGGATGCCTCCGCGAAGCATGAATTTGAGATGATAAAGAATCATTTCATTGATAAAAACGCAAGAATCGTATGAATAATATCAAAGCTAGCGAAGTGAGTGAGGTGCTCCTTCAGCAACTGCACGACATAGACTCCGGAAGCAAGTTCGAGGAGGTGGGTACCGTCCTGACTGTGGGCGACGGTGTGGCTCGTATCTACGGCTTGAAGAACGCGGAGATGAGCGAACTGCTGGAATTTGAGAACGGTGTCATGGCAGTGGTGATGAACCTGGAGGAGGACAACGTGGGTGCCGTGCTCTTCGGAGGTGCCGAGAAGGTGAGCGAGGGCATGATAGCCAAGCGTACCGGTCGCATCGCTTCCATCAAGGTGAACGAGTCGCTCTTCGGCCGCGTGATAGATCCTCTCGGCCATCCGCTCGACGGTATGGGTGAAATCACGGGCGAGACATGCGAGATGCCCCTTGAGCGCAAGGCCCCGGGTGTTGTGTTCCGTCAGCCGGTGAAGCAGCCTCTGCTGACGGGTCTCAAGTCGGTGGACGCCATGATACCCATCGGTCGCGGACAGCGCGAGCTTATCATCGGAGACCGTCAGACGGGTAAGACAGCAATCGCCGTCGACACCATAATAAACCAGAAGAGCGGCTACGAGTCGGGCAATCCCGTCTATTGCATCTACGTGGCAATAGGTCAGAAGGCCAGCACGGTGGCAGCGCTTGTGGACACTTTGAAGAAGAAGGGCGCAATGCCCTACACCTGCGTCGTTGCAGCTTCGGCTGCAGACCCCGCTGCGATGCAGTATTTCGCACCGTTTGCCGGTGCCGCCATCGGAGAATACATCCGCGACACAGGCCGTCACGCCCTGGTGATTTACGACGACCTCTCCAAACAGGCTGTTGCCTATCGTGAGGTGTCGCTCATCCTGCGCCGTCCTTCCGGACGCGAGGCATATCCCGGTGACGTATTCTACCTCCATTCCCGCCTTCTGGAGCGTGCTGCGAAGATTATCGAGCAGCAGGAGGTGGCAGAGCAGATGAACGACCTGCCGGAATGCCTCAAAGGCAAGGTGAAGGCGGGCGGTTCGCTCACGGCGCTTCCTATTATAGAGACGCAGGCGGGCGACGTGTCGGCCTATATTCCCACCAACGTGATTTCCATCACCGACGGTCAGATATTCCTCGAGACGGACCTCTTCAACCAAGGCTTCCGACCCGCTATCAATGTGGGTATTTCCGTGAGCCGTGTGGGCGGTTCGGCGCAGGTGAAGAGCATGAAGAAGGTGGCCGGTACGCTGAAAATCGACCAGGCGCAGTATCGCGAACTGGAGGCTTTCTCTAAGTTCTCCAGCGATATGGATCCCGTCACGGCAATGACCATCGACCGCGGTCGCAAGAACAACCAGCTGCTCATCCAGCCGCAATACGCCACGATGCCTGCCGGTGAGATGATTGCCATCCTCTACTGCGGCACGAAGGGTCTTATGGCCAAGATAAGAGTGGATCAGGTGTCAGAGTTCCAGAACCGCTTCCTTCAAGTGCTGCGCGCGGCGCACACCGATGATGTCATTAAGCCGCTTGCTGAAGGGAGAATCGATGAAACCATAGAAAATACTATACGCGAGATAGCACAGGACATCAGCAATGCCATCGCTTAAAGAGATAAAGGGACGCATCGGCAGTGTGCAGGGCACGCTGAAGATAACCTCCGCCATGAAAATGGTGGCTACGGCCAAGTTGCACAAGGCACAGACGGCCATAGAGGGAGCCCTGCCGTATCAGCGCCAGCTGGAGAGCATCATGAAGATGGCTGTCAGCGGCGTCGCGGAGCATCCGCTGTGTGTGCAGCGTGAGGAGAAGAAGGCCGTCGCCCTTATGTGCATCGCCAGCAACACGAGTCTTTGCGGAGGCTACAATGCCAACATGGTGCGCAATGTGACCTCGGCGCTGGAGGATTTCCACAGGGAAGGACTCAAGGTGCGCGTTTACGTCATCGGCCGCAAACTGGAGCAGGCGCTCCTGAAATGGGCAAAGCCCCACAGCGAGTGGCTCACATTGGTGAGGGACTATACGACGAAGGGCGACAAACCGCAGTACAGCGACGCCGCACGTCTCTCGCAGACGCTCTGCAGCGACTTCCTCGCAGGGCAGCTGGACGGAGCCACTCTCATGTATATGCACTACAAGAATATGTCCTCGCAGGTGCTGACGCGCGACGAATTCCTGCCGCTGACATTGTCTTCGGGAGCGGAGGACACGGAGTCGCCCAACATCGTGGAACCCACCCGTGAGGCGCTCCTCGAGAGCATTGTGCCCGATTCCCTGGCAACGAAGATGTATGCCGTGATGCTCGACGCACAGGCTGCGGAGCACGCAGCACGCACTGTGGCCATGCAGACGGCAACCGACAATGCCAACGAACTGCTCGAAGAGTTGCAGATACAGTACAACAAGGGACGTCAGGCCGCCATCACTAACGAACTGCTCGACATCGCAGGCGGTTCGACGCAATAAAGAAGAAACACATAACGATGGAACAGAATTTTCTCATCTATAATACACTTTCCCGCCAGAAGGAACTCTTCCGCCCGCTGACACCGGGCAGGGTGGGTATGTACGTCTGCGGACCTACGGTCTACGGCGATGCGCATCTGGGGCACGCACGTCCCGCCATCACCTTCGACCTGCTTTTCCGCTATCTCACACATCTGGGTTACAAGGTGCGCTACGTGCGCAACATCACCGACGTGGGCCATCTGGAGCACGATGCCGACGAGGGTGAGGACAAGATAGCCAAGAAGGCCCGTCTCGAGAGTCTCGAACCGATGGAGGTGGCGCAGTACTACACCAACCGCTTTCATGAGGCGATGAATGCCCTCAACTGTCTGCCGCCCTCCATTGAGCCGCATGCCACGGGACATATCATCGAGCAGCAGCAGCTTGTCAGGGAGATAATGGACAACGGTTATGCCTATGTGTCGAACGGTTCGGTGTATTTTGATGTGGAGAAATACGACAAGGAACATAAGTACGGCATACTCTCCGGTCGTTCCCTCGAAAATATCAAGGATGCCAGCCGCGAGCTCTCCGGTGTGGGTGAAAAGCGCAATCAGGCCGACTTCGCACTGTGGAAGAAAGCTATGCCCGAGCACATCATGCACTGGCCTTCTCCCTGGAGCGAGGGTTTCCCCGGGTGGCACTGCGAATGCACGGCGATGGGTCGCAAATACCTGGGTGAGCACTTCGATATCCACGGCGGCGGTCTCGACCTGGTGTTCCCCCACCACGAGTGTGAGATAGCGCAGGCGGTGGCTTCGCAGGGCAGTCAGATGGTGCACTACTGGATGCACAACAACATGATTACCATCGACGGCAAGAAGATGGGTAAGTCGTACAACAACTTCATCACCCTCCCGCAGTTCTTCTCCGGCGAGCACGAGCGTCTGGAGCGCGGCTACTCGCCCATGACGATACGCTTCTTCATCCTGCAGGCTCACTACCGCAGCACGGTGGACTTCTCCAACGAGGCACTTCAGGCAGCCGAGAAGGGTCTTGCCCGTCTGATGGACGGCTGGAAGGCTCTGGGCCGTCTCCCCGAGGGCATGAAGACTAAGGGACAGCCGCAGGTGGAGATGAAGCAGGTGGAGGATATCAAGGCCAAGTGCTACGAGGCTATGAACGACGATATGGCATCTCCTCTGGTCATCAGCCAGCTCTTCGAGGCTTGCCGTCTCATCAACAGCGTGCTCGACAAGCATGCCAGCATCACCGCCGAGGTGGCTGCCGCTTTGAAGGATGTGTTCGGCACGTTTGCTTTCGACATCCTGGGTCTCAAGGCCGACAGCAGCGAGGGCAGCAAGGAGCGCGAGGCAGCCTACGGTGCCGTTGTCGACATGCTTCTGGAGCAGCGCCAGCAGGCCAAGGCGGAAAAGAACTGGGCTCTGAGCGATGCCATCCGCGACAAGCTCTCCGAACTCGGTTTCGAGGTCAAGGACACGAAGGACGGCTTCACCTGGACCCTGAATAAGTAATTCAAAATCCAAATTACACTGCAAAGGTACTCATTGCGAGTGCCTTTGCTTTTTTTTGCGACATTCATGACACAAATACTTTCCCATTAAAACAGAAAAAAGCAAAATTTCAAGGTTTTGGTAGAAATATTTTAATGTAAAAAATTGAAATGTGATTTTTTTCTCTATATTTGCCTGACATTTCATGAAAAACAAAAAGTATAAATAATAGGGAAAGATGAAGAAGTTTTATACGAGACCGACATTAACAACGATCAAACTTCAACAGCAAACGGCGCTCCTCCAAGGCAGCGTGATGGTGAATGCCAATCGCAGCAGTTACGGTATGGTGAAAAAAGATGCATGGGATGACGAATGAAGAATAACAAGATTAAGATATGAACAGAAAAAGATATATTTGGGGACTTGTGGTGCTGATAATGCTTGTTGCAACGGCCTGTTCTACGGGCAATGGTGACTTGCCAGTCTCACCGCCTTTTTCGGACAGCGGGGAAGAGTTGCCGAAGAGGTATATGCTGACAGTTAATGCCACGCAGGGGAATGCCACCCGTGCACTGGTGCTTGACGGTGATGAGTTGAAAGCCATGTGGAAGCGTGGTGAACAGGTAAAGGTCTATCGAAAGGACAATAATAATCTGTGGCAGGAGGCTGGTGTGCTGACAGCCCAATCCGACGGCCCAGGCACAGTGCTTAGTGGTGTGGTGAGCGATGTGGGCGTCGGCACTCAGTTGCTGTTCTGTTTTCCTGAAAGCAACCATGAGGACTATAGCGGTCAGGACGGTACGATAGCCACCATAGCGACACAATACGACTTCGCGATGACGCAGGCCAGTGTGGTGTCAATTGATGACGGTGCCGTAACACTCGATCAGGCCACGCTTAATTTCCAGAATCAGGCTTCTGTCACGTGCTTTAATCTTACCGACGGCAGCAGTCTGCCTTTGTCGGCTGGTACGTTGAAAATATACGCCGACGGCCTCTGTGAGCAATACGACGAACCTGTGGATGACAATGTGCAGTATTGCAACACTCCCGAGCATCCTCTGGTGCTTACTCCGGCAGAGCCGACAAGTGTTTATTACGTAGTGCTGCGCAACACCAACACGTCCATGAGTACCACCTATCACTTCACTGCGGTTGTGGGTGATGACATCTACACAGGAACGAAGAAGGCTCTTCTGGAAGCGGGAAACTATTATTCTGCAACGGTGAAACTTACCAAACAGTAAATGTAAAACAGATAAAACGAAAGATATGCTGAAACGTTTGCTTCTCTTGCTGGGCATCATTAGCCTGCTGCAGCCTCAATGTGCGGAGGCGGCGTCGTTTATTAAGGACAAACAGCGTTACACCGCTCAGATGGGTGGTAAGGACATCATTGTGTTCAAGTTGCCCACCTTTGACTATTGGCGTGTGTCGGGTAATGTCTATATTACCGGTGACACATATATAGAATCCACTGTCGATGGAGTGACCAAAAAGATTTTCTGGTGGAAAAGCAAGGGTAGCAATTGGGAAGACAAGTCGATGGCATGGGCAGAAGACTACGGTACGTTCGTCCTGATGCGCGACCATTACGGCAAAGACTACGACAACTGGACACTGACGTCAGGACAATGGTCGGAGTTTATGCTGGGGTCGGATTTGGATGACAGCGACCACAAGACCATGACCATCCACTGGAAGGTGCCTTACGAATGGCAGGGGAAAAAGATAAGCCTGCGCGCCAGCGTGGTGTGGGAAGAGGCATTAAGTAGGAGCGATCCCATGGAAGTTTCTCTGGGCGAGTTCACCACATCGCCGCCTCCCGCAGTCAACGTGATGCTGATGGAGCCGATGCTGGCCTTTGAAAAAGGACATGTGGGCGAAACCATCCTGCCCTATAGCATCACCGCTCGCAAGGTGAACAGTATCACGGCATATTATACCGACCGGGCTACGGACGAGAAAAAGTCGATGACAGTCAACAGCACGGCACTGTCAGGATATATCTATCTGCCTGCCGGCAATGCGTTGAAAGATTTCTACCTGAAGTGCAACATTGTGGATAACGATGGCAATACTCTTGACATTCAGTCGGACAACATAAAGATACCGCCCCTGCATCAGGCTAAGAACTTCTGTGCCACCTTGCAGCCGAATGCCCAGATGAAACTGACTTGGCAAGTGGATAATCCACAGTTGGAGGACATCGTGGAAGGCGACTTTTGGGAGATCCAGCGCAACCTCTCGGGTAACAGTGCTGATGACGATAGCCAGTGGAAGACCATTGCTCAGCTTAACTATGAGACGGAGCAGGCTTATTATAGTTACACGGACGAGGATTTCCTCAACAGCTATACCGGCAATACGGTTTATTACCGCATTCGTCGTATGGCCACTTCGATATGGGGCTGGAGCACGGAAACCGGGCGCGTGGTGGTCAGTATGGACGAAAAGCCCTATTTGCAGATGCTGACAAATGTCGGCGTCCGGAAAATGCCGGATTGGAACAAAGACGGACATCATGGGGTGGAAATATCATGGGACAGGATTGTTGCAACTCGGCCCAACGCCGACAATATGAAACAAGCCCAAATTGGCTATACACTGGGCATGGATGGCCGTGCTTATTCCACGCGCACAGAAGCCGACCAACAGGGAGGAGGCACCTGGGGTGTAATCGTGGCTGGTGGTGAAGGCCGCTGGATGGCGTGGAAAACGGGCTGGACATGGGATCTTGACCTTAACACGCAATCCCCCAAGAAGATTTACGAAGGGCAGCCTGTGCCCAAATATTTTAAGCGTGTTCTGCCTACTGTTGAAGCATGGAACGATATCCTGAAAAGCAACGACTGCAGCGGCAGCATATCGGTGGGGAGTGGCCAGCAGGTTACGCTCGCCAACTTGGCAAACATGCTCAGCACGGCGAGAACCGACGGACGCAATTTCGAAGGATTGGCTTTTAAGATGTATGTATGCCTGGATGGAAAAGACGACGAATATATCCTGCAACGCTACGGTAGCATGAGCAGTAATAAGTATGAGCTGATAACGTTGAGGAAATTAAATATCGGTGTCTGCACCCGTGATCTGGTGTCTAACTACGACGTCTCGTTCTATCACAGCTGGGACTCGCGTGCCCGTCTGTTGCTATACATTGATATGAAGAACAGTGCGGGCAAAGTGGTGGCCACCGAGTGCCGTGACCTCTCATCCGACACATCGCTCATACGCAAGTGTCGCTATCAGATGGAACTGACGCGCAAGTGTGTTGATTACGACTTCAGATTGGTGATAAAGCGCGGTTCGTCGCCCCTCCGGTTCTATAATAGCGATGCCGACAGTATTGTCTATGCGGTGACGAAGCAGGAAACGGGCGATGCCGCCAGCTATAAATTTATCAATGTCGACAGTATCACGGACCTTTCTGCCCGCCAGTTGCAGAACACCGTGGAACTGACCTGGAAGAATACGGGCGGAGACAGCGACTTCTATCGTGTGATGCGTCGTGAGCACGGCACGGAGGCGGCATGGGACACGTTGGGCACGAATCTCACCCAACTGTTCTATATTGACAAGAAACCGCGTCCGCAGCATGTCTACGACTATCGTGTGGAATCTGTGCTGCAATGCGAAGAGCTGTCGGTGAACGGACAGACCAGTACGGGTCAGTGCGCCCCGACGGGTATGGTGCGCGGTTATGTGCGACTGGCTGACGGCACAGGTTTGGGAGGTCTCACCGTCAAAGCCGAGCCCATAGGTGACATCGCAGGTGCAGCAATTGTCACTGCTGTCACCGACTCCACAGGCTACTTCCAGATAGGCGGCCTCGTTTATCAGCATGCGGGCAGCTACCGCATCAGCGTATCCTCGATGGGCGACGGCGGCACGTTCACACCGCAGACCGTTAGCTTTGACGAGGATGTGAACCTACAGTCAAATTTCGTTTTCACGCTTAATACTTACTACATATACAGCGGAAACATCTATTACGAGGGCTCCACGATTCCCGTTCCGGGCGTGCAGTTCCGACGCGACGGAGTGCTGGTGGTTGATGCCAACCAGCAGCCCATCACCACTGACAATCAGGGTGCCTTCGCGCTAAGCATTCCCAAGGGTACGCACCGTGTGCAGGCTGTGAAGGCGGGCCACCGCTTCAAAAACGAAGGTTATCTGCTGAACCCCGATTCGCAGACGGGCGACCAGCGCGACTACAACTGGACAAAGGATGTGGCTTCTGTGCGTCTGTGGGATGAGACGCGTGTGCTGTTGCACGGTCGCGTGGTGGGCGGCAATGATCAGGGACAGTTGCCTCTGGGACAGTCGCTCTCAAGGAATAATCTGGGTGACAGCCTGAAGATTGTGCTCATGCTGGAGGGTGACAATACGTCGTATATCGTCTTCGACCAGCAGGATCCCACAAAGAAGGAACGCAGTGAGACCTTCGCTCACGGGTCCAAGGATACCACAGTCGTTTACAGCAACCGCCGCAGTATCAGCATCCGTCCCGACAAAAAGACGGGCGAGTATGAGGCGTGGGTTTATCCGGTAAAGTATAAGGTGACAGAGGTGTCGGCCACCGGCTACAGCACCCTCTTCCAGGAGGGCAAGGTGGGTGAGACGCTCGACCTGACCGCCCGCAGTTTGGGCGACACGGCCCTCTATAGCCGCATCTATCATGCTATACCCTCGCTTGACATTGTGCAGTTTAACCCCGGCGGTGAGAACTATATGGGTGTGAAGCAGTACCAGAGTATGGACAACATCGGCAACAAGTCGATGGTGCAGCTCTGGGACAAGGAGAGCGGCTATGCTTTCGGCGCACCGGTGTTCATGGCCGGTTCGCCATACGGATGGATGCTGCAGGCTGTGGAGCGCTACCACTACAATAATGACAGCCGTCGTGAGGCTGATGTGGTGAATCTGAAAGGCGGGCAGGTGACTTTCAACAACGGCTTGGTGGGCAACGATGCCGTTGACAAGGTGACGCTCGACAGTATTGGAGGCGGTTCTTATGTCTTCACTCCGCAGAACACCACCTTTACACAGGAGGGCGATCAGGCGAGGAAGACCGTGAGCATCACGCTTCTCTACGACAACGCATATTTCAACGTGCCTTCGGTCAAGGGCTATGTGATGGCATACGTTGCCAAACCCAATGGCAACCGTATCGTCGCCAAGGGTATTCCGCATCTCGTGGATATCCTGCGCGACCCGCCAGGTGCCGGCAGTTCGGCCTACTTGGAGGCTGGCACGAAGTTAAGTTATGCATATTCGGCTTCCATAGATGCATCGGCAGGACTTTCTCTTACCAGTGAAACAGGTACGGGTGCCAACTACTATCAGGGTATTATCGGAATGACTGGTGTTACAGGCACAGAAGCAGGAACTCTCAATAATGTGGAGAAAACGCAGAATTTCTCGATAGCTCTGGCCACGAACTTCGGATGGTCGTGGAACTACAGCTATGGTATCGATATCACGGAGCGCATACAAACTTCGTCGGACAAGAAATGGGTAGGTCCGAAGGCCGACCTTTTCATCGGTTTAACTGATAATCTCGTCATGCAGGATGCTGTGGCTGTTCGCGTGGTGCCCGACAGCATCTATCAGCTGATGAGTACGCGTCAGGGCGGTACGTTTACAACCAAAAGCGGTGATAAGGTAACAGTGAAGACGGGCACGATGAAGGTGCTTGCCGAGGGCGAGGATGCAACAGGAAGCCCTGTCTATCTGATACGAGACGAGGTGATGGGCGTGGGTGCAGAAGTCACTTCCACATTTGTATATTCGCAGTTCCATATTAAAACAGAACTCTTGCCCAACCTGCTGAAGGTGCGCAATGGTTTGCTCCTGCCCAAGGGCACGACCCCCGAGTATGCTCAGGCACTGGCCGACAAGCAGAAGGCTCCGACCTATCTCAGCACGGTCGGTGATACAGACGACGACTTCGGTCTGGAAGGTTCCTATGAGCAGTTTGTGCCAAAGGGTACAGACAAGACGAAGTGTCGCGACAGCATCTGTGCGTTGAACGATGAAATATATGCGTGGCTGAAGTTCCTGGTGAAGAACGAGGAGGAGAAGCTCGGTGCCACAGACCTGATAAAGAATTACGATGTGGACGGTCTTGCCAATGTGCAGTACAGCGAGACTTTCACTTGTACGGCCGACCGTTCGCGTTATCTGCGTTGGCCTATCTCCAACAACTTGAATATCGGAGGTATTGCAGGTTCTGTAGAACCGTTGATGAAGATGCTTGACAAGCTGTTCACCAGCGGTGAGATAGCAAGTGGACCTTCTACTTTCTACGATGATAATAATGTGGCAAAAGTGTCGTTTACCGTATTGGGTGCCAAGACGACCCTGAAGTTCCGTCCCATCGCGACAATAAATCTCAATGACAAGAACGACATCAAGGAGGCGTGGAGCAAGAAGACGGGCTTTACCCTTGCCATGTCGGCGAAGAGCAGTCTGAATGTGGATGTTCTCCGCACGAAGAGCAACATCATGGATCTGGGCGTGGGAGACACCATCAACAATGTGTTCTATAAGCTCACTGCCAACCAGCTTAATCAGGTGCGCTACGGCACATGGGTAGGTCTGGGTTCAAACACCACCAGTTATATGGATATCTTAAACACGCCGATATACAGCGGCTTTGTGTATCGCACCCGCGGCGGTGCCACCAGTCAGCCCTATGAGGACCAGCGTGTGACGGAATACTATAATCCGGGCACCGTTCTTGATGCAAAGACGACGGAAATAGACAAGCTTCGCATTTGGACGGAGCAGGCGTCGGTAAGTAACGTGCCTTTCGATGAGCCAGCCCGTTTCACACTCTATCTGGCAAACGAGAGCGATATGCCCGACAAGGCCACCACGTACTTCAAGTGTTTTCTGGATAACAGTCGCAACAAGAAGGGTGCCAAGGTGTTTATGGACGGCAACGCCCTGAACGGCGACGGCTATACTATTGTGCTGCAGCCGGGACAAGTGGTGACGAAGCAGCTGGAAGTGCTGCCCAATTCCGACTTCGACTACGAGGACATCGGTATCAGTCTTTACGACACGGAAGACATTGCACGTGTATTCACAACACTAATCTCTGCTCACTTTGTGCCTTCGGCCGGTAAGGTGAAGATCGCCACGCCAGGTGACAAATGGGTAATAAATACGGAAAGCAGTTATGACGCCAAGCGGCAAAGCTACTTCCTGCCTGTGCGTATCGAGGGCTTCGACGTGAACTATCGAGGCTTCGACCATATCGAGCTGCAATACAAGTTGTCAACACAGGGCGACAAGGACTGGGTGAATGTATGCTCATTCTACAACGACCGTCAGTTGATGGCTCAGGCCAGCGGTATGGTGGACAGTATTCCTTCCGATGGAGCCATACAGACACGTTTCTTCGGTGAGACGGATCCCATCGAGCAGCGCTACGACCTGCGGGCAGTGGTCTATTGCCGATATGGCAACGGATTCCTGACGGCTTCGTCGCCCATCCTGAGCGGCATCAAGGATACGCGGCGCCCCGTACCATTCGGTACGCCGCAGCCCCAGAACGGCATTCTGGGTATTGGGGACGATATCAAGATAGCCTTCTCGGAGCCGATTGCCGGCAACTATCTCAGTGCCATAAACAACTTTGAAGTGTTGGGCACTCCGAATGGAGGTGATATCTCGCTCTCCACTCAGCTCAGTTTCGGCGGCAACACTATGGCCTGGTCTCAGGCAGACTGCAACCTGTCGGGCAAGAGCTTCACTGTGGATATGATGATTAATCCGGCCCTGACGGATAGGGATATGATAATCTACAGTCACGGCAACAATGAAACGGGCGTAAGACTGGGTGTCACATCCGACCGCCGCCTGACGGCTGTTGTCTGTGGAAACCAGATTACGAGTACTCCCATCGCGTTCAACGGTATTCGTCAGGTGGCGCTCACCGTGCAGCAAAACAAGGACGATATGATTGTCCGTCTTTACGATGGTAACACTCTGGTGGCACAAGGCAGTGTCGAGGGTGCCAGCCAGTGCAACGATGCGTTTTGCCTTGGCTTCGATTTCGATATGGACGACAAGTTCGTTTCGTACCGGGGCGAGATGCTGGAGTTCCGTCTTTGGAACCGCTGTCTCTCTTCGGCAGAGCTTGGTGAATACGGACAGAAGACCCTTACCGGCTACGAGCACGGACTGGTTGTCAACTATGCCCTTAACGAGGGTACGGGTGATTACAGCTACGATCGTACCGTCGGAGGCAACGACCTGGATTTGTCCAATCACACCTGGCGGCGTCCCGACGGCATTTCCGTTCGTATTGACGGAAGCAAGGGACTGCGCCTGAAGCCCGATTGCTTCAACCGCACCGATTACCAGGACTACACGTTGATGTTCTGGTTCCGCACAGGCGACAGGGATGCTACGTTGATGGCTAACGGTGAAGCAAAAACGGAGCCGGATGCTCGCAACCATTTCAATATCGGTCTGCGCAACGGCATGCCTGTCTTCCGTTCGGGAGGACGGGAAGTAGCAACCGATATCTCCGTCAACGATAATGCCTGGCACCACTACGCCATGACGGTATCGCGCAGTCGTAACGTGGGCAACATCTATATTGACAAGGAACTGGTACAGACGTTTGCCGTCGACACCTTGGGCGGTATCATGGGCAACAATCTTGCCCTGGGTGCCACCTATACCTCGTCCACGGAATGTGAGCGCGTGCTGACCGGAAATATTGATGAGGTGGCTATGTTTGAAAGTGTGCTGCCGCAGAACATGCTGCAGACCTATGCCCTTCAGACGCCCTCGGGTAGTGAGACGGCATTGACGGTCTGGCTTGAATTCGGACGTTCCCGTCTGCAGGACGACGGCACGCAGCGTCTGATGCCCACCGGTATCAGTTTGAAGCGCTACAAGGACGCACGGGGCAACATCATTACCCTGCGCAACGACACTATCGTTCCGCAGGATGTGATTGAGACCTATGCGGACCGTTCGCAGCATGCCCCCATGACAAGCACACGCAAGCAGGACAACGTGCGCTTCAGCTATGTGGCTGACGGCAAGGATTTGCTGCTGAATCTTGATGTGCCCGACAATCAGATAGAGAAGAGCAATGTGTTTGTGACTGTGCGTGATGTTGCCGACCAAAACGGAAACACGATGGCCAGCCCGCTGACGATGCAGCTCTACGTCTATCGCAACCCGCTGCGCTGGAACATAAAGCGTGCGAAGGTGGAGGCCGACTACGGCAGGCAGACTTCCTTCGCTGCGACGATCCGCAATCTGAGTGGAGAGAGGCAGACGTTCGAGCTGCGCGATCTGCCGCTGTGGATTAAGGCATCGAAGACACAGGGTGTCATCCCAGCACTGGACGAGGAGGATATCCTGTTCGAAGTGTCACCGTATATCAACGTAGGCACATACAACGAAGTGGTTTCGCTCGTAGGAGAGAACGGAATGACGGAGCCGCTGCCAGTCTCGATTCATGTCAGCGGAGAGGCTCCCGATTGGGCTGTGGACAGCGAGCTGAAGCGGAAGAATGAGCAGATGCACATCATTGCCCGTGTCATGATAGACGGACATGTGGCCGTAGATCCCAACGATATGTTGGCGGTAACAGGTCCGTCACAGGAAGTGATGGGAGTGGCCCACGTGGATGTCGATCAAACGGCAAATGCCAACGAGGCGCTCTGTTTCCTCACGGTGTACGGTTATCCCAACCGCTCCGTGCCCCTCAGTTTCCGCTTCTACGACGCATCGAAGGGTATGACCTATCTGCTGCGCGAAAAAGAGGGACGTGATGTGGTGTTCTTAGTAGACAGTATTGTCGGTACCAGTCGTGAACCGCTCGTTCTGACGAACTCTTCTGACATTATACAGACAATCAAACTGGAAGAGGGATGGAACTGGGTGTCTGCATATATCGTGCCCAGTGATTCCGTCACCATAGGCCAGCTGCTCTATGGGACAGCTCCCTGGGAAACCGGAGATGTCATCGAGGTCGTGACACCTGCTGCCGCAAGGGCTTACTACTGCCGTGCCTCGAAGACGTCACCCGGCTATAAGTGGGACAAAGACCGTCAGAAGGTGAAGGTGGATCCGACACTCATGTATCGTATTTATGCTAAGAGCGCCAAGAAGGCCATCATTGTGGGCAACCGCAGCAAACGCGGCATCGTAGTGCAGAAGGGATGGAACCGCATCGGTTACGTGTCACCTATCAACCTGCCCATCTCTCAGGCCTTGAGCGGTTATGTGCCATATGGCAGCGAAGGTGATGTGGTGAAGTCACAGGATGCTTTTGCTATGCTGAGCCGCAACAGTGCCGGCCAGTTGGTGTGGAAAGGCACGTTGGCATACATGGAGCAGGGAAGAGGTTATATGTTGAAGCGTAAAGGCTCGGAAGAAGTTGTCTTCAGTTATCCGCAGTATTACGGCGACTCACGTTATGCGGGAGTGGTGTCCGACAACTATGCTCCGATATACCAAAGCCGTGCTGCAGCAACAATGAATATCGTGGCAGTGCCCAAGGGTATCGAGTTGCAGGAAGGCGACCTCCTCACCGTCTACAACGATGGCGAACTGTGCGGAGTGGCCGAGGCTGACGCCGACGGAACATTCTATCTGAATATCGGGGCCGTCACCAAGGCATCCCATTCGGATAAGATGAAGGGAGGCTCCCTTATCTTCCGCATCGAACGCAACGGAGAGACCATTGCTGCAACGCAGAGCGGCATCACCTATCAGGACGATGTCGTGATGGGCACTCCGGAGGAGCCGAAGGCCGTTAACTTCACGGAGGCCGGACGTTATGATGACGGCAGGTGGTATACTGTTGACGGACGCCTGTTGCCGGAACAGCCCAAGCGCTCCGGGCTTTATATTCACAATGGTAAAATTGAAATGATAGAACAATGAAAAAGTTTCTTTGCATCATAGCAGCCCTTGCCCTCGTGGCAGGGAGCTGCTCCAAAGGCGATGACGAACAGCCAACCCCCGAAACACCGACGACTCCGGTGATAGAGCCCGGCAGCGACTCACGCCCGGGATGGCAGGCGCCTGACTATCACAGTTATGAACAGACGATGACCGTCTTGCTTTATCTGCAGGATGAATTGGTTCCGTATGCCGGCAGTCAGGATTTGATATGTGCCACTGTGGGCAACGAGGTGCGCGGTGTGGCAGCAGTGGAGAAGGAAGGTGAACAGCCTTGGATTGCGTTGACCATTGGAGGCCACGGAGAGGGCGAGAGCATTTCGCTGAGTTACTATTGTGACCTACTACACCGCATTTTCACCTTGCCAGACTGGAGTTCCTTCGACAGCTCTGTTATTCCTTCCGGTACGACGGAGCTCTATACTCCGCGTTTTGTAAAATAAAAAAAATTCGTCAGTCCGTTTGTCCGATTGTCCGAAACGTCTTACCTCTTACTTCTCCACATAGTATTTCTTTCCGCCGTGGATGTAGAATCCGCTCTTGGTGGGTCTGCCGTTGAGTTTGCGGCCGGTGAGGTCGTACCATTGCTCCTCACTCTTAACTTTTAACTCTTCACTCTTAACTGCATTTATGCCCGTCGCTTCCTCTTCATCGAAGGCGAGTCTGCACGACTGCACCTCCTCACCCTCGTCCAGATCCACGTGGAAGTATGCACGGAAGGCGTTGATGGTCTTGTTCTTGCTCGGCCAGTACATCTTGTTGCCGCCGCCGAGGTAGTAGTTGCTCTTGTCGCCGCCGGTAAGCACCATGGGGTCGTAGTTGCCCAAGAAGCTCACCTTGCCGTCCTCGCTCGTGACATCGGTGTGTATGTTGTTGATGATAACATTTCGGAACACAGGGTCGCTGATGGCATCCGCGTAGTCCTTCATGGCAGGTACGGTCTTGCCATCGGTAACGGTCCAGTTGCTGCCAAGCTTATCAGCCAGTTCAGGTGGAGTCATGTCTGTAGCGTCTTTGCCCTGTTTTTTTGAAGTGCTGTGTTCGGTATAGTAACAACTTCCAAGAGAGCCCCGTATGTTCCAATCATCCGATCTCACTCTGGCAAAGGTAGCATCGAGACCTAGGGTTACCTCCTCAGGTGAGAAGAGATTGTTATAGAGGAAGACATGGTCATGGAAATGACTGGTATCATACTCTACCCATCCTACAAAGCCTCCACATTTGTTGGTGGCAGGTCCGAGCAAATTACCGTTAAAGAGGCAGTCTTTGATGGTGGTTTCATTTTGGATGACAGCTACGAATCCTCCGTGTGTGCCGTCACCGCTGACGATGCTATTGATAGTTGTGCTGACGCGGCATCTGTCGATATAGGTATAACCGGTTGCTTCTGCGATGAGTCCGCCGGCAAACTTGCGACTCGTTGTGATAGTGCCTGCCAGATTCAGGTCGCGGATATGGGCATTTTTAACGTAACGGAAGGGTGCGCAGTAGTTTTCGTCGCTTGTCAGGTTAACGGTCAGCGTATGACCATTACCGGAAAACGTACCTTCGAAACGATTGGAGCTTGTTCCCACCATCATGTTGGTTATACTGATGTCGTTGTTGAGCATAACGACTTTTCCGCTGAAGTTGTTGCCACCGTTGACAGCATTGGCAAAGGCATTCCAGTCATCAGAGGTGTTGATAATGACGTCGGGATTGGCCTTCAGCATATAGGGTTTCCCCGCTTCGATGCTTGTAGCATCCTTGAAGTAGAGGTATAGCGTGCCGTTGCTGGTATCGAAGCCGGTCTGATGTTCGTCGTACGTTCCCTCGGTATCCAGTTCCTTGAGAGTGGCGTTCGCGAAGGGAGAATCCTCTAACGCGACCGGGAAGGGCAGGCACACGGTGTTCCAACAATCGTCAAAAAGGAACGAGCGACCTGTGAGCGCAACGGTTCTCGGACTGGTGCTTTCAGCTTGCCAGTAATCGATCAGTTCGGAATTGTTGCTGTTATTGTTATCAAACTTTATCAGTCCGCAGATTTCACACTCTGCTTTATCGCTGAAAGCATGTTCCTGTGTTGTCGTCAAGCACTTGCCGCAATCAATGGAGTGTATCTTTGCGTTAATGATTGTTTTACCGGGA
>JAEEZX010000005.1 GCA_016292045.1 Bacteroidaceae bacterium
CTTATACTATTATCACCATTTAAGTACATGGAGATAATCTCATTTCTTTTCTCTAGAGGAATCCTTTCATGAAGTCTGTTCATAAGTCTTACACATTTTATTTGGTTTCTAAATGTGTCAACCTATTTCAGTATAAGACATTTTTAGGGTTCTAGTTTTGGGGTTTTACTTTCACATCCTCAGTGTGTTACAACGAATAAGTGACATTTCGTTTTTTTTATGTTGTATCTTTGCAGCGAAAAAAGTTTGAAAAAAGTTATGAAAATATTCGTAGACCGCAATCCTGTTGTCGTATATTTGCAGCGATTTTTCGGAAACAATGCGGTCAGAACTGCTCCATAACTGCTGCAGAGCCGCTGCAGAGCCGCTAAAACCTAATAATAAACATTAAACCCAAAACAGTTAAACTATGGCAAAAGTAACCCCAAGTTGGACCGCCTCAGCCATGAGCGGTCGCCCCGACAAAACCAGTCGGACCTACATCAGGCGAAACAGACGAATAGGCAAGGCCTACGCTGTGACGCTTCGCAATCCCCACACCTACGAGAAGCAGGGTGCTGGCGAGATTGCCGGTCAAAACCGTTTTCATGCCCATGTGATTGGCGTGAACGCATTCTATCGGCGCATCCGGGCCGATGATGCTTCTCCTGAGGATCGTGCCCTCTTCGAGAAACTCACTCGCACGTTGGACCGTCAACAACTCTATGCCACCATGCGAGGCTATCTCATGGCGAAATGCTCCCAAGTGTCTGACGACCTCACAAAGGTCATAATCACCGTCGGCAAACATGTGGAGGAAATCCCAGTGACATTCACTCCAAGAGAGTTAAACCATTGAAAATTGACAATTGAGAATTGAGAATTGACAATTAATCTATAACCTTTTTCTTTGCGCAAGCAATGAGGCTGAGCGCAGCGAAAGCAACCCTTAACCTTTAACCCTTATAATATTATGACCCCAAATTACCCTTTTGAAATCACTCTTGATGCCGGCAAGTGTTCCGTTCGTGATATCCTTGCCATCAATCCCATTCCCGATAAGCTCGATCCTTTCACGGAGGCTCTTGTCGGAGGTGTTGACCCGATGAGCGCTCATCAGGCTCTCACTCTGGCGTTTCCCATCCTTTCGTTTCTCGGACAGCATGCCCGAGTGCTCTACTCTGACGGCGCTTTGCGCTGGATATCAGGGCAGTCGTGGCAGATGGGCGGTAGCGGATGCGGCAAGAGCCTCGTGCTGCAAGCGCTGGAGGAACTCTTCCTCTCGCGTGAGATGCGGGAGAAGACAGAGAACGCCCGAAAGGCTGCCGCCTACACCATGCTGTCGGAAACGGAACGTCGGGGAATACCCGTTCCGCAGGAGAAGGTGCGCCTCTTCGACAGCATTCCCACCGCTCTTGCTCTGTTGCAGCAGGCGCAGATAAACGACGGAGATGCCATCTACATATCGTGTTCGGA
Source organism: Bacteroidaceae bacterium (assembly GCA_016292045.1). Lineage (GTDB taxonomy): Bacteria > Bacteroidota > Bacteroidia > Bacteroidales > Bacteroidaceae > Physcousia. The sequence goes on from JAEEZX010000005.1 coordinate 1,456, forward strand.
GTGCGGTGAGTTTGCCAAGAAGATAGCTAATCCCTATTATGCCCTTGTTCTCGATATGATGAAGAAGAGCTACGACGGCACAGGAGCCCCCTATATGCACAAGACGGCAGACAAAACATATTTTGTACCTTCGATGAGGCTGTGTTGCAACGTGGGAGGCACCATCGACCCCATGTTCCGCATCTTCCGCCGCTGTGATGCCGACGGCACGCTCTCTCGCGGTTCGCTCACCATATTGGGCGAACGTAAGAACGAACAGTCGGACGGAGCATACAAGGCTCCCTACTGGTCGCTGGAGCAGAAACGTCTGATGTGGACGGCTGCCGACCGCTTGCGCGATTTCGATAACAGGTATCGGGAGCGCGAGATCGATGTGGACGACAATCGCGCAGATGTCGAAGGCAGTATCAGTGCAGCGGAACTGGACGACCGCCTTTTGGAGGAGCGTCGCAGCAGAGCGCTCTGTGTGCCTGAAATCATTGCTCTCGGAAATGAGATAAAGGCTCATCTCGCATCCTATGGCACGGAGATTATCGATGACTGTTGTTCGCGTGCCGACGAGAGGGCCATGGGATTGGCGTATCTCCTGTATATTGCCAACGACGAATCGGCAGAGGTGCTGGGCGACATCATCTCTACGGTGCGTTGGTGGGTGAAGATCAGCATCGATTGCGCTTATGCAGTACAGTTGGCCATCAACAGCGGGACGCATTCCTACAAGGAGATTGTGCGCAATAACTACAAGACGCAGGGCATCACTCGTGTCCAGCAGGAAGTGGATAGCGCACGCGATGAGGCTTTCCGCGAATATGAGACGATGTACGAGGGCGAGGAGAAGAGTATTGCAGATTTCCAGCAGATACCGATTCTTCGCGCCTTATGTCCTCGCACAGTTCGCCGCTTGGTACAAGACCGTGGTTACAAGAGCGTTAGGCGAGGGGTGTATGTCGTTCATTCTCCCGTGATGCACCGTTTGGAAGCTGCATGAACGGACACAACGGACATTGGGGACACGCATAAATTAGTGTCCCCTTATAATTCTGCCGCATAAAAAATCTCCCGCTGCGAGTCGTAGCGGGAGATTCTTCTCTTTTAATCAACCTATGATATTAACAAATCATTTCACTCGATAGAGTTTACCGCCTTGGATATAATATCCGTTTTCGGGCTTTTTAGACAACTTACGTCCGTTGAGGTCGTAGATGGAGTCATCGTCCTCAGCATCTTTATCATTTGTCTGCATGGAATCTACACCGGTATCACCGCCAGGGAACTGCACCAGACGGAAGTCGGAGAACGACATCCAGTTGTGATAAGCGGGTGTCACACCTCTAACACCAATGCCCACTGTAGCGCCAGTTGTCAGTTCAAACTCTACAGAGGTCTGTTCCCAGCCGCGATTGAACAGACCGCCAGTATTACCGATATGGGCCATTTCTGCAGTCTCCTCGCCTGCGAAAAGTGTCAGGGTGACATCTCCGGAAGAACGACCGATAGCTGTCAGTTGGTATCGACCTGCGGGCAGAGTGATATTCTGCTTGAAAGCAACGTCCCAGGACGTATCATCCCAGTTGCCGCCATCGAAGTATTTATGGTTGGTGCTACCGTTGCCGTCTGTCCAAGGTTCGTTGGTCCAAATAGAAATATTTCCGCCGGAACCTTCGCCCAATACCGTCTGCCAGACAGAAGCATCTATCGCCTGCTCGGCTTTAGGATTCTTGATATACGATGTCATGTTCGTCGCACCTTCGACACCTTCCATTAAAGCACTTGATTCGGCATACTGACGATAGAGAGGCAGCATCGTTTCTGTTCTGCTTACTGCATTGGCGGCATTTGTCGGTAATACTGCTGCGGCAGCTTCTGCAGCATTTTTCTTCGCGTCTGATGCGTAGGGGAAACTGATATTCTTGAAGTTTGCCCATGCATCATAGCTTTCTTTTGCAATGGTGTATGTATTCGTTGCGGCATTGAGCGCGTTGATTGCTTCCTGATAGGCTTCCGTTGTTTGTTCGGCCACAATGGAATAGGTCGCAATGGCCTGAGAGAGTGCTGTGCGCTCTGAGCCAACGACATTGATATAGGCTGCATCATTGAGAGCCTCCTGTGCCCTTGTCAAGGTTTTCTCATGAAGTGCAATGGCATCCACTAAAGCCGTGACACCTTTGATTTGCACCACATGCCAGTTGGTAAACTTCTTGTCGCTCACCATTCCTATCTCCACCGTACCGTCAGTTACTATCACCTCGTTGAGTACAGCAGTGGCTATTTCCGAGAAAGAAGTTGCCCAGTGCACGGGTATATACTGCTTCACGGTGCCACTCGCGGTCTTGGCATAGAGATACACAGCCGTTTCATTTCCTTCGTCAGAGGCGGTCATATCCGAGTCTATATTCGTATCACGCCCCTTTGTGGAGGCTGCAGCTCCGTAGAGTTCGATGCGGTAGGTGCCATTAACCAGCCCTGTGAGTGTGCGTGTGAACACTGTACCCTGTTCTGCGCTGCTACCGTTGAACTTTTCGCATGCTGGAGTTGTGCGTCCGTCGTTGGTGGTCACCTGGGGAGCAGCCCAACCAACATAACCCGTTGCACCGTTCCATCCTTGCCAGTCAATTGGGAACTGAGCGGTGACATCCGTCTCAATATAGATGCGTTGCGGTATTACTGTCACTGTGCAACTTGCTTCAAGGTTCGTGCCGTCGGTAGTGGTGGCGGTGATGGTGGCAGTACCAACAGCTACGGCGGTCACCAAGCCATTCTTGTCCACGGTCGCAACGCTGGAATTTGAAGAGACCCAGATGATAGCCTGCTCTGCTTCTTTAGGAAGTACGGTAGCCGTCAGCTGTTCCTGTGCACCAACTTCAAGTGTGGCTTCCGTCTTGTTTAGAGCAATGGAGGTAGCGTCAGGGCTATAGGCCTTAATTGTGCCGAAGTCCTTCCATTGCTCTGCTGTCTTATAGGCATTCACAGAAGATGTCGGCACATACAGCGTGGCAGAACTTTGTGGGACATTATAAAAGACATTAGTTCCCATTGTAGGAATGCTTTCAGCTAGGCAAGTGACAGACTTGAGGCCGGAGCAATAAGAAAAGGCATAGCGACTAATGCTCGTTACGCTCTCAGGAATGCTTACAGATGTGAGGCCGGAGCAATAAGAAAAGGCATAGCCACCAATGCTCGTTACGCTCTCTGGAATGGTGATAGATGTGAGGCCGGAGCAACTATAGAAGGCACAATAGCCAATGCTCGTCACACTGTTGGGGATAGTTACAGACTTGAGGCAGGAGCAATAAGAAAAGGCATTTTCACCAATGCTCGTTACGCTATTTGGAATGGTTACAGACTTGAGGCCGGAGCAAGAAGAAAAGGCATAGCGATTAATGCTCGTTACGCTCTCAGGAATCACAACATCCTTTACCTCCTGCCCTCCGATATAAAGATGTTTTGCATAACTGAGAGGATTGGCAGAATTGTCACCAAACGAAATATTACACAAACTCTCTATGCTGGCAAACTGCGCCTTAGTGAGACCGGAGCAATAAGAAAAGGCTTCACGACCAATGCTCGTCACACTATTTCCAATGGTTACAGACTTGAGGCCGGTGCATCTTTCGAAGGCACTCTCGCCAATGCTCGTTACGCTCTCAGGAATGGTTACAGATGTGAGGCCGGAGCAATTATAAAAGGCATATTTGCCAATGCTCGTTACACCATTGTCAATCACTATAGCAGAAATAGATTCACGATATTTGTACCATGGCTTGCTGTCAATATTAGTGCCATCATACATTGTCCCCGTGCCGTAAATCGTAAGGACATAATCACTGGTTAACACGTAGTCAAGATTTTCACCGCACTTCCCGGAAAGAATATAATTCTTGAACTGTACCAAACGGAAATCAGAGAACGACATCCAGTTGTGATAAGCGGGTGTCACACCTCTCACACCAATGCCAACTGTGGCATCATTTTTCAGTTCAAACTCTACAGAGGTCTGTTCCCATCCATTATTAAAAAGACCGCCAATGCTGCTGATATGCGCCATTTCTGCCGTCTCATCGCCAGCAAAGAGCGTCAGAGCGACATCCCGTTCAGAGCGTCCTACAGCTGTCAGCTGATACTTGCCTGCCGGTAGCGTGATGTCCTGTTGGAATGTAACATCCCATGCCGATGCACCCCAGTTGCCACCATCGAAATATTTGTGGTTGGTGTCACCGCTGCCGTCAGTCCATGGCTGGTCGTCACGTATGCTGATGCTGCCACCGGAACTTTTGCCCAACACAGTCTGCCATACAGAAGCATCTATAGCTTGCTTGGCTTTTGGATTATTGATATACGATGTCATGTCCGTAGCACCCTCTATACCTTCCATCAAAGCACTTGATTCGGCATACCGGCGATAGAGAGGCAGCATCGTCTCCGTTTTGCTTACAGCATCGGCCGCATTTGCCGGTGAGACTGCGGCGGCAGCTTCCGCAGCAGCCTTCTTCTCTTCTAATGCGTAAGGGAAACTATGGTTCTTGATGTCTGCCCATGCATCATAACTTTCTTTGGCATCGGTAAGAGCCTTCGTAGCCGTCTCTAAAACGTTGACTGCTGCCTGATAGGCTTCCGCAGTTTGTTCGCTTACAACGGAATAGCTTGTAATAGCCTGAGAGAGTGCTGTGCGTTCGGAGCCTATGACGTTGACATAGGCCGCATCATTGATAGCCTCCTGTGCTTCCGACAAAGCTTTCTCATGAAGTTCTATGGCATCCACTAAAGCCGTGACACCTTTGATTTGCACCACATGCCAGTTGGTAAACTTTTTGTCGCTCACCATACCTGTCTCCACCGTACCGTCAGTTACTATCACCTCGTTGAGTACGGCTGTGGCTATTTCAGAAAAGTTTGTTGCCCAGTGCACGGGTATATACTGTTTCACGGTGCCACTCGCGGTCTTGGCATAGAGATACACAGCCGTTTCATCTCCTTCGTCGGAGGCAGTCATGTTCGAGTCTATATTCGTATCACGCCCCTTTGTGGAGGCTGCTGCTCCGAAGAGTTCGATGCGGTAGGTTCCATTAACCAGACCCGTGATTGTGCGTTTAAATACAGTACCCTGTTCTGCGCTACTACCGTTGAACTTCTCGCATGCCGGAGTTGTGCGACCGTCATTAGTGGTCACCTTGGGAGCTGCCCCACCTACATATCCCGTGGCACCGTTCCATCCCTGCCAGTCAATGGGGAATTGAGCAGTGACATCTATCTCTATATACACACGTGAACAGATTGTGCCGAAATCCTTCCATTGTTCTGCTGTCTTATAGGCATTCACAGAAGATGTCGGCACATACAGCGTGGCAGAACTTTGTGGGACATTATAAAAGACATTAGTTCCCATTGTAGGAATACTTTCAGCTAGGCAAGTGACAGACTTGAGGCCGGAACAATTATAGAAGGCATTGGAGCCGATGCTGGTCACGCCCTCTGGAATGGTGATAGATGTGAGGCCGTAGCAATCTACGAAAGCGCGTTCGCATATAATCGTCACACCATTTGGAATAGTAACAGAATTAAGTTTGGAGCAACCGTAGAAGGCATTCTCACTGATTTTAGTAAGTCCGGTGAAATACAGCAACTCGTCGAATGACGTGATAGCGGTGTTATTTTTAAACACTTCGCCCAGACTTGTCACAGCTGCAGCCTCATCTTTCTCAAGTTCTCCGTTTCCATTTTTATCCCAGTTCGTTACACAGATTGCTTTCACATTGGCATCTGCAAAATTGATGACCGTGGCTATGTCTAAGATTTTTCCGAATTCTTTCCATTGGCTCGCTGTTTTATAGGCATTCAATGCAGAAGTTGGTACGTATAGCGTGGCAGATTTTTGTGGGACATCTTCAAAGATGTAGGATCCTGTTGTAGGAACACTTTTTGTCAAGCAAGTGACAGACTCAAGGCTAGAGCACTTCCAGAAGGCATAGTGCCCAATACTCGACACACCGCTTCCAATAGTGACAGACGTGAGGCCGGTGCATTCGCAGAAAGCCTCACGACCGATGTTCGTCACGCTGTTGCCAATTGTAACAGATTTCAGGCCGGAGCAACATTCGAAGGCATAATTTGCGATGCCCGTCACACTGTTACCGATAGTGACAGACTTGAGGCCGGAGCAACCAAAGAAGGTATATTTCCCTATGCTCGTCACATTCTCAGGAATCACAACATCCTTTACCTCCTGCCCATCTATATAAAGATGTTCTGCATAATACAGAGGATTGCCTGTAAAATCATCAAACGATATTTTACACAAACTCTCTATGTTGGCAAACTCCGCCCTAGTGAGGCCGGAACCTTCGAAGGCTTGAGCACCGATGCTTGTCACGCTCTCGGGGATAGTGATTGACGTCAGACCGGAACAATACTCGAAAGCACCCCAACCGATGCTCGTCACGCTGTTGGGAATTTCAATGGAGGAAAGGCCAGAGCAATTAGAGAAAGCATATTCGCCGATGCTAGTTACACTATAAGTCTTACCAGAATATGGAACAGAAGATGGGATGGTGACTTTACCGGAATGATAGTAATCATCCTTGTATGTCACGGTGACACTCTTTCCATCTGAATTTTTGTCGTAGTAAATGTTATCCACCACAAAATCATAAGCCCAAGAAATGGCAGAAACTGAAAAAAGCAGCAATGCAGCGAAAAATCTCTGAAAATGTAGTTTTGTTTTCATGACTATTTGTGTTTAAAATTAGTATTTCGTACCAAAGGTATGATTAATTTCTGAAAGTGGCCGAGCCCATTTTGGCCCATTTCACTTAGGGGGGTGAAAAAAGTTAAAACAGAGCCAAAAATTATAAGGATGTAACGTTTTTTTTTTGTCTGTTTAAATCTATTCCTTATGTTGTGCTTTTTACGCGTATGCTATTCGAAACTTTTTTCTTAACTAGGAAAAATTTTCCCGATGCCCTATCCGTAAAAATGTGATGCTTTTCTGTCTCTTTTGCATCACGGTACAAAGATACGACATTTTTCTGCAGTTTCCAAAATTTTTACCCTTTTAATGGTAGCAAATACCTGTGTTTGCCATGCGGATTGCTTAATTGAAAAAAACAATAAAAACCCTGCTAATGCAGAAAAAACCTAAGTAAACGATAAGTTTTTGTCCGATTTTGTGCAAAAATCATTAAACTTCGTACATTTATTCGAGTTTTTTTCGAATTTCTGTACCGTTTTTTATAATTTTGCGGCAGAATTAAAAATACAACGATGAAGAAGTCACCATTACTTAAGTTCGGAAACATCCCAATTCGCACGCAAACGCTATACGATTGCTACAGTGGTTTGTCTTCACCTGCTGACAAAATTCGTGCATTAGAGAAGAATGGTGATATTATTCAACTGAAGCGAGGACTCTATGTCGTCAGTGGAGAGGTGACAGGAAGGGCGATTGACGCACGGCTTTGTGCCAATCATATTTATGGTCCGTCATACGTTTCCTTACAATGGGCATTAAGATGGTATGGGCTCATTCCTGAACAAGTACACATCATGAGTTCAATGACCACACTACATACACGGCGATTTGAGAACAAGTTGGGAACATTTGAATACTTCCATGTCTCGCCCCAATATTTCCCCGTTGGTTTGCGTATAGATGAAGCCAATGATATCGCATGTATTATGGCAAGTCCGGAAAAAGCCCTGTGTGACAGTATCATTCATGACATAAAACGACCGCCCCAATCTGTCAAGGGACTCTGGGAGTATTTGGAAGAATACCTGCGTTTTGACACAGATTCCCTCAGAGACTTCGATACAAGTATCATTGAACAATGTATGACAAAGGGACGAAAGACTCAAATCTTACAAAATCTTATTAAACTCATCAGGCATCTATGAATATATACGATCAGATGGTTGCTGAATATCAGCAGCAGGAAAACACCTCCACGCCCAATGTGGAACAGGAGGTGATGCAGAAGATAGCTCTTGCGGGACTCAGTCGTGGAGGGTTTTTCAAGCATGCAGCCTTTTATGGCGGAACATGCCTGAGACTCTTTCATCAGTTGCCTCGCTACTCTGAAGACATGGACTTTACACTCAGAGAGAAAAACAGCGATGTTCATTTGGAAGACTTCTTTCCCTATATCATAGAGGAATTTCATCTGGCAGGACACGAGGTGGTTATTCAGAAGAAGGATAAGAAGATGTTTGGACGTGTAGAATCTGCATTTCTCAAGGAGAATACTGAGGTGTTTGATATCAAGTTTCAGACCAAGAAGACTGTCAAGGTGAAAATAGAAATGGACACAGATCCGCCACTGGGTTTCGAGACAGAAGACTTGCCCTTATTTCGTCCCTATCCGTTTGTGGTGCGTTGTGTAGCTCTTCAGGACCTTTATGCCGGCAAGATGCATGCCTTGCTTTATCGTAACTGGAAGGCAAGAGTGAAGGGGCGCGACTGGTATGATTTCCAATGGTATGTAGCCAACCGAGTGCCGTTGAACTTTGGGCATCTGCAGAAGCGCATTCGTGAGTTCAATAATGAGGACATTACAAAGGAACGTTTTGTGGAGATGCTACGCGAGAAGTTGTCAACGACTGATATAGAATCTGTGAAGCAGGATGTCAGAGGTTTTATCTTCAATCAGCGTGATATTGAAATCTGGTCGAACGACTACTTCCTGAAGTTGGCAGATATGATAGTGTTTAAGGACTAGCCAAAGCATAGATGGAGGATAGATGTCAGGTTTATATTATTTTGAAGAGATCAGTTCCTTGAGCCAAACAACAGCACGAATATTGCAATCGCACCGACCGACATTGCTATAAGAATCAATATCTCCGAATCCATATTATCACTCTTCCCAAGTCCAGAAAACGCTATCTTCAGTTGTTATTTTGTGTCAAAGGTATGATATATTTCCGAAAGGAGGTGAGCCCATTCCGGCCCATTTGTATTGCAAGAGCAAAATGTGAGTGAAAAGTTAAGAGTTATGAGTGAAAAGTTTCGAAAAAAGTGTTATCTTTGCAGCAGAAAACAAAGAAAATGCACGCAATGGGCGACATCAACGGGCGACAAAACGGAGAAAAAGCAGATTCCGCAGTGAGCAGCGAGGAACTGACAGCGCTGCGCAGAGCTGTGGAGGTGTCTACGGGACGGCAGTATCAGACACCGAGGGAGTTCGACCTGTTGAGCGAGAGCATACGCAGGAGAACGGGCGAGATGCTGAGCCGCAACACGTTGCGACGCATATGGGGTGGCATGAAAGATGTCGCGCAGCCCCACCGTTCCACACTCGCCATACTGGCACGTTTTGTGGGATACACCAGTTACGATGCATTCCAGGAGCAACTGGCATCGGGAGGCGGCGAGGTGAGCGCCCCGGTGCTCGGCAGGCGACTGACGGTGAGTACATCCATGAAGAAGGGCGACAGGCTTAGACTGACATGGCAGCCCGACAGAGTATGTGATGTGGAATACAACGGCAGCCTGCACTTCGGTATCATTGATTCAAAGAATACACGCCTGAAAGCAGGGGACACATTCCTCTGCGGACTTATCATAGAAGGCGAACCGCTCTATCTGGACGAATGGCAGCATGAGAACGAACCGGCAGTGTCATACGTGTGCGGAAAAAGGGGAGGAGTGAGATTCGAAAGGATATGAAAGACGCGATGGATTCTTCCATATCTGGTGTAACAACAGGGGACTTCGGTGGAATAAGCCCCGTATTCACCGATGTGTACCTTATCAGCGAGGGTGACATCAATATTCTGGCCAAGGGCAAGCGTTACGGACGCTGGTGGCTGCTGAAAGGACTGCAGCCCGACTTGTCGGAACTGACCCAATACGTGGAGATGCTCCACAAGGAGTTTGAACTGCTGATGAAAGCTCAGCATCCCGGCATCGTGCAGACAGTGGGGCTGGAAGAGGTGGATGGTCTGGGCGAATGCATCGTGATGGAATATGTGGAGGGTACGACGCTCAAGGAGCAGATGGCAGGAAAGCTCAGCCCCGGGACGGCCGCAGGTCTCATGGACGAACTGATGGATGCTGTGGCATACATACACTCCATCGGTATTGTGCATCGTGATCTCAAACCCTCGAACATCATCGTGACGCGAGGAGGTCACGTGAAACTGATAGACTTCGGATTGGCAGATACCCATGCACATGCCTTTCTCAAGCAGTCGGCAGGCACGAAGCGTTACATGTCGCCTGAGCAGGCAACCGGGCAGACCCCTGATGCGCGCAACGACATCTACAGCCTGGGTGTCATCATGCAGGAAATGCCCCTGCCTTGGGCCTACCGGCGCAGCATCGCGCGCTGTCTGTGTCCAATAGAGCGGCGTTGGAGCAGCATAGAAGCGCTGAAGGGCAGCATTGCGTCGAATCGTCTATGGATACAGCGCGCGGCGTACGGCATCATTGCTGCGCTGCTGCTGGCAATACTGGGCATGGGAGGATATATGATGCAGAACCGTATGGGGCACACGAGGATTATCGTGCAGACGCAGGAGGTGGACAGCACCAATGCCGTAGCCATAGATTCGTTGAGGCAACAGCTGAAAGATAGGGACAGGGAGATTGCCGCGCTCAATCAGGATATGGCGCAGAACATGCAGCGTATGAGCGACAGCATGAAACATGCGATGACCACTGCCGTCAAGGAGGAGGCGATGCTCAACGACCACATGAAGCGTGCCATAGAATTAGGCATGGCTCGCATGAACATAATTATAGATGATTCGGGTGTGGAAATGATGCTTGATACGCTAAGCCGATGGCAGGAACCATGGAAAAGTGAGGTGTTACGTCGAGTCGTGAGAGTGAATACCGATATCAGCAATTATATTATAGGATTAAACAACACCTACACACAGAGTGAAGTGCAGACGGTGCGCGACACAATAATGTCATCGTTGACAAAGTGGAACGAGCGCATGTCGCGCAAGATAAAGTCGCTGGAGATGAAGGAGTGAGATTCTTGCTCAGAAAATCTCTGTAATGTTTTTAAAGTGCTTCCATCCGGGGTCCGCGCGGTAGGCGTCAAGGCTGCCGATAGGAATAAAGACTACCGCATTTTTGTATACGATGGTACTGAACAGGTCGGGATCAAGCCGTGGCGGCTTTGTGGCATAACACGATATCGTACTCAAGTTCCTGCAGTTAAAAAATGCACGGGTTTCCACCCGTTCGAGTGTGGAAGGAAGTGTCAGGTCGGACAGGGAGAGGCAGAGGGTGAAAGCGTCGTGTTTTATGTAGCGTACCCCTTCTTCTAAAACAACCTTCTTTAAGCCTTTGCACCACATGAAAGCATGGTCCGGGATGGTGTCTACCAGCGATGGAATGGTGATGTCTTCCAGTTGCTCACAATGGTAGAAACATGCCTCGCGCATCTCGCGCAATGTGGGTGGCAGACTGACGTGGCGCAGACTGATGCACGACCAGAAAGCAAATTTGTCAATAACCTCCAGTGTGGGAGGAAGCGTGACTGACCTCATATCATACACATCGGCGAGGGTTGCTATTCCGAGACGTTTCAACCCGGTGAAATAGCGCAGTTCGTCAAAGGAAAAGATGTGCTGCTGAAATGAAAACACGGAATCAGTCTTCGTCACCGCAGCTGCTTCGCGATAGCTCAGTTCACCGTCGCCGTTGGTGTCCCATAGGGAAACGCAGACCTGTTTCGCACTGTCGCATGCAAAGACGATAGGGGCATCGGCATCCGTATTATCCGTTTGGGCATACTGATGCAATGTTGCAAACAAAAGAAGAAACGTTGCAAGAAATATGCGGGAGGTTATGACGCGTGATTTTACGTTTTCTCTCATTTCTATATCACATAGGATTCCAGCCCTGAGCCTTGAGGTCGAATTCTGCACCGTCGCGCGTGACTAGAATCTTGCCCTGATCGGGTTTAGAGATGTAACCGATGACCTTGACATCCTCGAGTGCCTCTGCCTTTTCCCTGTCGGAAAGAGGTACGGTGAAGAGCAGTTCGTAGTCCTCGCCGCCGTTGAGGGCGCAGGTGGTGACATTCATGTTGAATTCCTCCGCAGCTACGGCTGTCTGATAATCCAAGGGGATACGCTCCTCGTAGATGCGGCAGCCGCACTGGCTCTCGTGGCATATATGCAGCAGTTCGCTGCTCAGGCCGTCGGATATGTCCATCATGGATGTGGGATGGATGCCAGCCTCGCGCAGTTGCTCCAGAATGTCCTTGCGGGCCTCGGGCTTTAGTTGTCGTTCGAGGAGGTATTCACGACCCGCGAAATCGGGTTCGAAAGGCATATCATTTCTGCCACTCTCCTTCATCTGTTGCAGGTAGACGGCCTTTTCGCGCTCCAGAAGCTGGAGACCCATATATGCAGCACCGAGATTGCCGCTGACACAGATGAGGTCGGTTTCTTTGGCACCGCCACGATAGACGATATCCTCGCGGCGCGCTGTGCCCACGGCTGTGATGCTGATGGCAAGTCCTGTCATGCTTGCTGTGGTGTCACCGCCAACGATGTCCACACCGTATTTCTCGCATGCAAGACGCATACCTTCGTAGAGGGCATCAATGTCTTCCACCTGGAAGCGCTTACCGATTGCGAGCGATACAGTAATCTGGCGCGGTGTGGCATTCATGGCGTACAGGTCGCTGAGGTTTACCACGACAGCCTTGTATCCGAGATGTTTGAGGGGTGTGTAGATAAGGTCGAAATGCACGCCTTCCATGAGGAGGTCGGTGGTGACGAGAGTCACCTCACCGTCGGTGGGAGCGATGACGGCACAATCGTCGCCTACGCCCTTCAGTGTAGAGGACTGGCGGCATTCTATGTCCTTGGTGAGACGGCGGATGAGTCCGAATTCACCCAACTGGGAAATCTCCATCAGGAACGCTCTATCATTGCACGCATGATGGCAGCAACGCGCGGCTGTGCCTCGTTGGCAGCCTTCTGGACATCTTCGTGGGTTACCTTCATCACCTGTCCGTGACCACCGAGGTCGGTGATGATACTCACACCGAAGCAACGGATGTCTACGTGGCGGGCCACAATGACTTCGGGCACTGTGCTCATACCTACGGCATCACCGCCCCACTGGGCATACATGCGGTATTCGGCGGGAGTCTCGTAGCATGGGCCTTGAGTTGCTACATACACACCGTGACGCACCTTGATACCCTGCTCTACGGCAATGGCATCTGCAAGGTCGATGAGGTCGGGATCGTAAGCGTGACCCATGTCCGGGAAACGCGGACCCTGTGGTATGTTCTCTCCGTGAAGGGGATTCTCGGGCATATTGTTGATGTGGTCGGTGATAATCATGATGTCGCCAATGCGGAAACTGGGGTTTACACCACCGGATGCATTGGTGAGATAGAGGGTCTTGATGCCCAGTTCCTTCATCACGCGGATGGGGAACGTCACCTCCTTCATGGAGTATCCCTCATAGTAGTGGAACCGGCCGTCCATAGCCAGTATTTCCTTGCCGCCAAGCGAACCGAAGATAAGTTTGCCGGCATGGCCGTCCACTGTTGTGATGGGGAAGTGGGGAATCTCAGCGTAGGGAATCTCCATTTCTACACATATTTCGGAAGCCAACTGACCAAGACCTGTGCCAAGGATGATAGCGGTCTCGGGAGAGTGCTGCATCCTGCTCTTTAACCATTTAACTGTTTCGAGAATAGTTTTGTACATAATCTATGATATTTTTATTAAAAGTTTCTTGTTTGTCCTGCAGGAACTCCACGGATATTGGCAGAACGTACGTTGAGCGGTGGAGTTCGGATGCATCGCTGTATGTTGCTATATCCTTCAGACGGGCAGCGTCTTTCTCCGTGGTGATGACGATACGCGGAGACTGAAGGCGCGAGAAGAGATGTTCTGCCCATTTCAGGTTGGATGCCGTATAAGTGTGGTGGTCGGGGAAGGTGAGTGTCTTGATGCTCTTTACGAGCGGTTCGAGCTCGGCACGCATCTGCGTCGGACAACCGATACCGGACACCATGAGCACGTTGTATTCCCCGAGGTCTTCCGGAGACAGGGGAGCGGCGCCGGACTGCTCGAAGAACGGGCGCAATGCATCATAGCGGAACCGGCTGAAATAGAGCTGCTGGAAGGGCCTGAGCCGCAGATTGTGCTGCATCATTCGCAGATCTATCTGCTGCACGTCGTCGGGGCACTTGCTCACCACCACGATGTCCGCACGCTCTCTGCCTGTAAACGGTTCGCGCAGACGTCCGGCCGGCAACAGGTAATCCTTGTCAATGGGGCGATGCCAGTTGACGAGGAGTATGTTGAGACCTGCATTTACGTAGCGGTGCTGATAGGCGTCATCCAGGAGAATCACCTGTACGTCACGTGTCTGGGCATCAGTCATCAGTCGCCAGATGCCTCTGCGGCGGTTGGAATCCACAGCGACATATACCTCCGGAAATTTATGCTTCATCTGCCAGGGTTCGTCGCCAATCATGGTGGAAGGGGTGTCTTTAGCGGCCAGCACATAGCCGCGACTCTTGCGGCCGTATCCGCGCGACAAAACGGCAACGCGGTAATTGCTGCTGAGCAGACGGATGAGATATTCCGTGTGAGGAGTTTTACCTGTGCCGCCCACCGTGAGGTTGCCCACATTGATGACAGGAATGGGGAACGAACGGCTTTTCAGCCATCCTGCATCGAATAATTCATTGCGTATGGACACCGCCAAACCGTAGAGCCAACTCAACGGAAGAAGCCATTTATAAGTGGGAAATGAGGTGTCTTTCATCGCAAATATACAATATTCGCAGGTAAAAGTAGCAAAAATCTCTGATATGACCAAAGAATGTGCTGAAAATAGAGTGCTTAAATTGCCAATTTGACACTAAATGCGTCACTTGTAAGCGTTATTCGCGCGCGTGCGCCATGTGATGTATATAAGGAACGGGAAAGAAAGGCTGTTGTCCCGTTGTCTTTTTATCCTGTTATTTCCAAATAGCTTCTGATCCCGTTTTTTGACGAAATCGTCATCAGGGAGACGAAATAATGTATTGAAAATGTAGTCTGGAGAGTTTTTTTTCACTTTTTTGCAAAAAACTTGTGATATTATTTGGTGGGTTAGAAAAAAAGCCATACCTTTGCACCCGCATTTGAGAAAGTGCGTTGTTCTTTGACAGAATTTCATAGACAGAATTGTAGTACAGGAAATAC